>JAMCTH010000006.1 GCA_023379025.1 Patescibacteria group bacterium
GATACCAAATTTCCCTCAGGCGATCCGGCCAAGCCTGAGTATGAGCCGGTCAACTATGACGGAAAATTCCGCGGCCCAATGCAGCTGCGGTTTGCGCTCGGCAATTCCATCAATACAATCGCCGTCAAAGTGAGCGCACTCGTTGGCATTAAGGATATCCTCAAAACCGCAAATGACATGGGGATCACAACCCTTGCTCCGGATGCCGCGACCATGAGCCGCGTCGGACTGTCACTGACTCTCGGCGGCGGCGAAGTGAAGCTGATCGATCTGGCAAGCGCGTACGGGGTGTTCGCGACCGAAGGACTCCGGCAGGATCCGGTTGCCATCCTGAAAGTGCAGGATGCAAACGGAAAGGTCATCTATGAGCATCAGGAGGTCAGCGGCAGGAGGGTCCTCGACGCTGATGTTGCCTATCTCGTTTCGAGCATTCTATCCGACAACAGTGCCCGTGTCGAAGAGTTCGGTCCCAACTCCTACCTCCATATCCCCGGCTGGACGGTTGCAGCCAAGACCGGCACGACCGATGACAAACGGGACAACTGGACGCTCGGCTATACGCCTTCCGTGGTCGTCGGTACCTGGGTCGGCAATAACGATAATACCCCCATGAACCAGTCGCTCGCCTCCGGTATCACCGGAGCGGCCCCGATATGGAACCGCATCATGCGGGCGGCCCTTGCCGGCAAAAAGGATGAGCCGTTCGTGAGGCCCGGCGACATCACCGAAATGGATATCGATGCCTACGGGGGCGGGCTCCCGGTGCCCGGCGAACCGACCAGGAAGGAAGTGTTCATTAAAGGGACTGAGCCGACCGCTCCCTCCCCTATCTATCAGAACGTCAAGGTTTCCAAACGCGACAACAACAAGCTTGCCAATGCCGTTGAAGTGGCGCGCGGAGAATACGATACGAAACCCTACATCATCTTCAAGGAGCAGGATCCGGTGTCAACGGACGGGAAAAACCGCTGGCAGGAGGGTATCGATGCCTGGATAGCAACGCAGTCCGATCCCAAGTTCCACCCGCCGACGGATACCTATCAGGGATCCGACCAGATCGGCGTATCGATCAGAAAACCGGGAGATCACGACCAGGTAAACTCGAACGATGTCGAGGTACGGGCGGATATCGGGACGACCAACGACATAACGCATGTGGAGATTCAGGTAGACGGAACGGCCGTCAAAACGGAACCAAACTCGTCCTCATTTGACGATACGATTACCGTCCCGAACGGCCAGCATACCATAAGCGTGCGGGCCTCGGACAATAAGGGGAATACTTCCCAGGCAGATGTCCATATCGGGGTCAATGAGCCGTATGCCACGCCGACTCCCACGCCGCAGCCGACCGCCACGCCAACGCCGGCAGGCCCGTAGAAGTTATACCTGTTTGAGTACTGCGTGAAAGCTCGTTTTGGCAACCTCAAGGAGGTGTTTCCGTATCGGTTGGATTTCCTCTGACGTAAGGCTTCGGTCTGTGGCCTGGTAGGTGATGTGAAGCGTCCTGATATCGTTATAGGAATCAAGAAGCGTAACGTCGGCAACAAGCGGGTGAACCCCTTTGAGTGCGCTGATTAAGGGGCCGATACGGATATCCGGCGGTACGACCAGTGCAATGTCCTCAAAACTTGGCGGGTATTTGGGGATCGGAAGGTATTTTTTGGCGGGGTTTGCCCGGTGTACCAGTTCGGAAATATCAAGATACAGACGGGTAACCGGCGTATGGATGCCCATATCCGCGAGGATTTGCCCGTTGATTTCCCCGACGGATCCGAACTTCCCGAGATTGAGATAGACCGGGCTATACATCGCACGCGATACGGCAGGCATTTCGAGCGGTTCGGGAAACGGAATACCGAAGAGCCGAAATATGGCATCGGCCAACCCTTTTGCCCGGCGGAATTGTTTTCCGGTCCAGGCGACAACAAGGGTGGGTTTTTCTACCGGGAGGTCTCCGGGCCGGTATTCATACCCCATTCCGAGTTCAAAGACGGTAAGCTGACTCCTGAAATTCAGGTTTTGACGAAGCGCGAGAAGTACACTTGGCGTCAGATGCGGCCGGAGATATACCCACTCTTCCGAAAGCGGGTTTGCCAGCTTGTATGCGTTTTTTTTATCGAGATGAAAGATATCCATGAGCTTTTCCGATATCAGGGAATACGTCACAAGTTCCGTATATCCCCAGTCCCGGAGCCGGATTTTGAGCTCCTGTTCCCAGCTGAGCGTCGGATCGGGGTAGACGACGGGCGGCTCACTGTCCGGAAGGCGGTTTTTGATGTTCTGGTACCCGTAGAGCCGTGCTATCTCCTCGATGATATCAACGTCAATCATGATATCCCGGCGGAAGCTCGGCACCGAAACGGCTATGGCTTTTTCCGTTACTGCGGGCGACAGGCCGAGCGAAGAAAGAATCCCCAGGGTTTCCCGGTCGGCAAGTTCGGTACCGATATAGTTCCAGGTTTTTTCTTTCGTGACCGTAACGCGCGCGGGATGGTACGGCGCGGGATAGAGGTCATGAACCGGGCCTGCCGGAGACGCACCGGTCAGGTCTTCCATAAGTGCAATACCTTTATGGATTGCCGGGAGGACAAGCTCCGGATCGGTGCCTTTTTCGAAAAGACTGCCCGCTTCCGTGCGGTGGGAGAGGGCCATCATGGTGCGCCTGATATGGACCGGGTCGTACGTCTGAAGAAACAGTACGACGGTCCTGGTCGTTGCCCTGATGCTGGAGTTTTCGGCGCCCATGATACCGCAGAGATCAATAAGCCTGCCGGAGCCGTCTTCTATGACGATGTCGTCGCCCGGAAGCGTATGCGTTTTGCCGTCGAGCGTTGTGAGGACTTCGCCCCGTCGTGAAGCGCGAAGCACCATGGTCGGAACGCCTTTTTTGGGAAGGATCTGGTCGTAATCAAACGCATGCGCGGGCTGGCCGTATGCGCGCATGAGGTAGTTGGTGATATCGATGACGGTATTAAGAGACCGTATGCCCGTCGCTTCGAGTCGCTTCCGGAGCCAGTCCGGTGAGGCTCCGACACGGACGTGGTCGAGAACAATGGTGGTCCACCGCGGATTGAGATGCCCGTCCGTGGTTATATGGAGCGGTTTGGCAGCTGCTTTGGGGGTTTTGAGCGTGGCGGACGGTTCCCGGTAGGGATCGTTTTTCAGCACCGCTTTGATGCCAAACCTGGGGAGTATTGCCGCGGCTTCGCGTGCAATACCGACGACAGACATGGCGTCCGGCCGGTTTGTCGTCACCTCGATATCATAGACGATTTCATCGTCGACATTCGTTAATCTTTCGACCGAAGGACCACAAAGCGAGAGATACTTTTGTATTTCCTCCGGCCGGGCTTTTGTAATAAGAAATTCCCGAAGCCAAGTGTCTGGTATAAGGATATTCATAGAGAATATTAGAACTGCTCCAAAAATCTTATGTCATTACTGTAGATTAAGCGTATATCATCAAGTTTCGTGCCGCCTTTCATCATATAGGCCCGCTCGACACCCCAGCCGAATGCAAATCCTGAGTAACGCGACGGGTCAATGCCGCCGTTTTTAAGGACGGTCGGATGGATCATACCGCCGCCGGCCATTTCAAGCCAACCGGATTTGCAGAGCCGACAGGGTGCCCCGTCGGCAAGTTTCCCGGACCCAAGGCAGATGCCGCAGTTGATGTCCACTTCAAATGACGGCTCGGTGAACTGAAAGTGAAAGGGGCGAAGCCGTATCGTACGGTCCGGGCCGAAAAACTGTTTGACGAAATAGTCGAAAACGCCTTTGAGGTGCCCGATCGAGACGTTTGTGTCTATGTACATGCCTTCAAACTGATGGAACATGGGGGTGTGGGAAATATCCGACTGCCGGCGGTAGCAGGTGGCAATATTTATCATGCGGATGGGGAGCTTCCCCTTTTCCATTTCGCGGACCTGGCCGTTACTGGTATGTGGTGTCAGCACGATCTGTCCGAATTTTTGGTTTTTGCTTTTTGATTTTTGATGCTCAACAAAAAACGTTTCCCATTCATCGCGTGCGGGATGGTTTTTGGGCATGTTGAGCGACTCAAATGCATACCAGTCCCAGTCCACCTCGGGGTGGCGGACGCGCGTAAATCCTATGCGGGCAAAAATCTCCGTGATTTCCGCTATCGCCTGCGTGACGATATGAAGGTGTCCCTCCGGCGGACGTAGCCCCGGTACCGTGGGATCGAACGCCTCCGGATGCTCCGGCCGGCTTGCCACGGAGAGCGAGCGCTCCTCGATAGCCCGTTCGACGGAAGCCTTTACGTCGTTGACCACGGTTCCCGCCTGCTGCCGGTCTGCCGGCTTGATGCTGCGGATACGTTTGGTGAGTTTCCCGAGTTCACTTTTGGGGCCAAGCACCGCTATCCGCAGAATCTCACGGGGATCCGTTGATTCTTCGATCACGCGTTTGGCGTTGGCCTGGGCCTCGAGCAGCATGCCGATGTATTGCGAGACCGGGATGAATTCCTCCGCCGCCTCCGTTTCTTCTCTGGTATTGATGGTGTACGCGACGGTCACCGTGTCTCCAGTGTTGGTAATGCCCGACACGGTAATCTCTCCGACCTCACCGGTTTTGGCGACCTGCGTCCCGCCGTCCGGTGTCGGCGGCCGGTCCCCGATCGTGATGATCCGAAGCGGCTTGTTTTTCGGCAGGCGCGGCGGAAGTACCGCGACCCGCTTTTGGAGCTCATCGAGACTTACGAGTTCGCTGGTAATAGGCAGGTCCGCGGCAACGAGTGCGTTGGCTTTCATCATAATGTCATGGATACTTCCGATCGGTATGCTGCCGCGGTACGTTATGGCAGGTTTGTCTCCGTGTTCGCCTTTTAGCGGAACAAGATCAGGATACAGCGAGATGACCGCCTCATGAAGTACGTGTCCTGCACTATGAAGGCGCATGTGCCGGTAACGGAGCGGCCAGTCGAGCGAACATGTCACCCGGTCCCCCGGCACAAGGGTCCCCTCCACAGTGCATTCGTGGACAACCTCTGCCCCGTCCATGCGGACGTGCTTGACGCTCGCCGTGCCCTTGGCGCCTTTGATCGTCCCTCGATCTGACGGCTGTCCCCCGCCCTGAGGATAAAACACCGTCTCGGCAAGCGTCAGTTCCCAGGCAGACCCTTTCTGCTCCGCGTTCGTCACCCGGGTGCTTATTTCCTTTTTATAGCTATCCGTAAGGAAAAGAAGTTCTGTCATAATCTTCTTCTATTTTATCGTTGGCTTTGACTCATCACAAGGTTCAAGCGGTACAAGCTCTTCGATCGGCACGACTCCGGCTGGCAGTCCGGTCACGTTTCCTACCTCTGATCCGGTATTCCACCATTCGGAAAGTTTTGCTATCTGTTTGCCAATTGCATCTTCCTGTTCATTCATATAAATCACCCCCGTTTCTCATACATTGTTTTGTAGCCATCGTTTCTCACGGTGACGTATCAGTATATATATCAATAAGAATTTGCTCGTTAGTTGACATAAAAAAACCCCGCTTGTGCGGGGTTCCGTGTGGTTGAATGCCTTTTTTTTACGCACTCAAACACCCCCGCGCTGCGAGGTAAAAAAGAAAAAGAAATATGCTGATATCCTGCTCACACGGGACATGTTAGAAGCCGTCTCCAAACCTATTCTTCGAGCCTCTCGGCGAGAAGTCTCGAGGTAAACTTCGCGAAAAGTTCTCACGTGCGTTCGAACAATATCTTTTCGAGACTTGAGATAATTTCTAGTTTACGCTTTTGGCTTTGTCAACGATTTGTGCAAATGCTTCGGGATTTTCCAGGATAAGGTTGGCAAGGATTTTGCGGTCGACCGCAATATTGGCTTCTTTGAGGCGGTGCATGAACATGCTGTAGGAAAGCCCGTTCTGTTTGACGGCTTCGGAAATTCTGGTGATCCAGAGACGGCGGAAATCACGCTTTTTGAGTTTCCTGCCGGCGTACGCATACTCACCCGCATGAAGGTATGCCTGGGTCGCGACGCGGATAAGGCGCCGTTTGGTCATCCGGTAGCCCTTGTTGGCCCGGAAGATTTTTTTGTGTTTTGCGTGTGCGGTCACGCCGCGTTTGACTCTCATAGGTTAGATAGCAAGAAATTGTTTGATAATGCGCTGGTACTTTCTCGTCGTCACCTGTTTGCCTCTGTCCTGCCTGCGCTGGCGGGATTTGGATTTATTTCTCCGGATGTGGCGCATCCCCTGTGTCCTATGGAGGAGCTTGCCACGTTTCGTGACTTTGAACCGCTTGGTGACGATTTTTTTGGTTTTCATCTTCGGCATAGCATCACTCCTTGTCTTTCCCGGCCTTTTTGTCGCTGACGATCATCGCTACCAGGTTCCGGCCCTCCATATGGGGTTCGCGGACTACCTTTATCGCCTCGAGTCCTGCGATGAATTTGCGCATCGCGTCAAATCCGAATTCCTTGCGCGTAATTTCCCGGCCCCGGAACAGAAGGCTTACTTTGATCTGGTTTCCTTCGCCCAGAAATTCACGGGCTTGCTCAAGACGGGTGTCAAAGTCATGCTGCCCGATGAAAGGTCTCAGCCTGATTTCCTTGACCCCGACGTTTTTCTGGCTTTTCCGGTTTTCCCGTTCTTTCCGTGCCTCCTGGTATTTGAATTTTTTAAAGTCAATTAGCTTGGCAACCGGCGGGGTAGCTTTCGGTGCTATCTCCACCACGTCAATACCCAGCTCTTTTGCTTTCTGGAGCGCCTCAATTTTCGAAACGACTCCTATCTGTTTTCCCTCTTCATCCAGGAGCCGTACCTGTGGGCTCATGATCTGGTAATTGAGGCGGTAAAATTTACGCGGTTTCCAGTTCAAGCTCGTTATTGAGTTTCCGGAGAAAGCCCTCAACGGACATGCCCTTGAGATCTTTTCCGTCCCGAGTGCGCACCGAGACTGTCCCGGACGCAACCTCTTTGTCCCCTATTATACCCAGATACGGTACTTTCTGTAAAGTATGGTCGCGCACCTTGCCCTGCATGGGTTCGCTCCGTAGGTCCACTTCGGTCCTCACGCCGTGGCGTTTGAGCTCGCGGGCTACGGCATCGGCGGCTCTCGCGTGGCGTTCAGCGATCGGGATGAGCGCAACCTGAACCGGAGCAAGCCAAAGCGGAAAGGCGCCGCCGTAAAATTCAATGAGAAACGCCATGGTCCGCTCAAATGCGCCAAGCGACGAGCGGTGGATGACGACCGGCTGTTCCTCCTGCCCATGGCTGTTGGTGAACGTCATTTCGAAGCGCTTCGGCATGACAAAATCGTACTGAACGGTAAATGCCGTTTCTTCGTGACCGGCAACGTTCCGGACCTGGACATCGATTTTCGGGCCGTAAAACGCCGCTTCGTCGGGAGCTTCAAAAAACGGGGAGTTCCGTTCGGTCAGGACAGACCGGAGGACACCCTCTGCTTCATCCCAGAGGCCATCGTCTTTGTAATACTTTTTCGTATCCTTCCTGTCGCCGAGGGAAAGCCGGTAGCGGTAATCGCGTCCAAGCTGCATGCCCAGTTTTTTGTTCACGAAATCGATAAGGTCGAGGACGCCGATGATTTCGGCCCGTGCGCCTTCTTTCGGGGTCATGATGTGGGCATCGGCAAGCGTAAACATCCGGACCCGCATGAGTCCCGTCAGTTCCCCGCTTTTTTCGTACCGGAACTGCGGGGAGATTTCGGCGTATCGGACCGGGAGATCCCGGTAACTTCTGGGGCTTGATTTGTAGAGCATGAAATGATGGGGGCAAGTCATAGGCCGGAGGATCAGCTCCTCTTCGTCCACCTTCATCGGAGGGTACATCGTGTCTTTGTAATAGGGATAATGGCCGGACGTCCGGTACAGATCCGTTTTGGCCAGCGGCGGCGTAACCACATGCTGGTAGCCGCGACGGATCTCTTCGTCGACGATAAAGCGCTCGAGAATACGGCGGATGGTCGCGCCCTTGGGTGTCAGAAGCGGCAGTCCTTTGCCGATGAGGTCGGAAAAAACGAAAAGGCCGAGCTCCCGGCCGAGCTTTCTGTGATCGCGTTTTTTTGCTTCTTCCTGACGGTTCAGAAACCCGGCAAGTTCCTCCCCGGATCCGAATGCCGCGCCGTAGATTCTCGTAAGCATATAAACTTCTCTCCCTCCATGCCAGTACGCACCGGCAACGGAGAGAAGTTTATATGCTTTGATTTCTCCCGTTCGTGCAACATGCGGTCCGCTACAGAGATCTTGGTCAATGTCACCCATAGAATACAGGGATATTTTTTCTCCACGTTTTTCAATGTCATCGATCCATTCGAGTTTATATGGATTGCCTTCAAAAATTTTTCGAGCCTCCCCAGCGCTCACGTATTTCTGTGTCATAGGGAGATTAAGGTCGATAATCCGCTTCATTTCAGCTTCAATCTTTGGAAAATCTGCCTCACTCACCTTCTTTCCTTGCTCTGTATCTAGGGAAGTGAGGTCAAAGTCAAAGTAGAAACCCTCCGGTGTAGCAGGGCCCATGGCTTTTTTCAATTTCGGATAAAGATTTTGCATGGCTGTATGAAGCACATGCTCAGCAGTATGGCGCAGTGCCCATAGGTTCTGATCTTCTTTCGATAGTCTACCTAATTTTTCCTCAAGAATTTGTGACATATATTCTCCTTTCTTAATAGTACTAAATATTTGATTGTCTAGGAAGCCGGGAACGAGCCCCGGCCAACGAGAACAGATTTTTATATACCGGCTCGCCAATTTCAAGCAACTCCCAAGTCTACTTCCCGGGAATCGACTGGGTATTGATCCAATAGCATTTGTACTTTTTCAGCGCTCCACTCATCTCCATCGCGGGCAACTTCGAGATATCGTCGTATTTGACCTATCGGGATATCAAACCTTTGTGCAACGTTTCCCATAGCATGGCCGATTTTTTCTATATCATCTGGATTTCGATCTCCTGCTGATGCCAGATGTAGGCAAAACGCGACTAAATCTATAGAGACAGGATGTGTTAACTCACGTTCGATATCTTCCATAGCACCGGCAATGGCTGATTCATACTCATAATCCATAGTGTTTCACCTCCTATCGTATCAACTAAAAAACCTCCCGCTCGTTGGGAGGTGTGGAGGTGATCTGTATTTCTGTGCGAACATTACCACGCCCACATCTCCCAGCCCAGCTGGGTGGTGGTAGTGGTGGTCGTACCGAATCGATCGATAAATAGCTTCATAAACCAAAAAATCACCGCTCGTTGGAGCCCTTCGCTTTCGCTTCAGGACGGTTCCATCCAACTTCGGTGACTCACTTCGTATCTTTACGCGGATACAGCGCTTCTCTTTGAGGTTGGTGAAGTCTCATGCAATCGAGAAGTACCCTCACTATACCTACATCTTCTCTTCTTGTCAATATTTGCTATCATGTTCCGTTACATGATAGCAGAGTCAGAATGGTTTTCTGTTCTCTTGTTCGTTTCGGCGGGTTTCGTATTTAATATTTTTCCACATGCGTGACGGGCCGTTTATTGCTGCAAGCATAGAGATGATGCCTTCTTCGACCTTCGCAAAAAGCGCAGCCACCTGTTCCTGTTTCTGTAGCCGTGTGATCACAAGGGTATAGCCTTTTCCTCCGAGTTTGAGGGATGTACTGACCCGGTTAATCGTCGTAAAGCTTACATTAAGATACGCCGCAATGGTGCGGTGGTCATAGCCCTTGAGAAGAAGAAACGCTATACAGAGCCGTTTGGGGAGCATAACGCGTTCTGTTGGAGTAAAGAAATCTTCGAGAAGCGAGCTGACCTCACTCGCCGTACGGACATCACGCACGACATCCACAAAGATTTCATAAATCCTTTTTTGTGTTGCCGCGTGGAGCGGCTTCCTGGATATTTGTGTCATACGGATATGATATCATGTAACGGAACATGATAGCAAGGTGGTACCGTGTGGTAAAGGAAACTTCAGGTATGCTGATACGTGTGACTCAATGCGGGTCCCTTTTCCTACATGAGGGCACGGATGAATCACCAATGAGAGAATCCCACGGTATTTGCGGTCTAGTGAGATTATGACGCGGTTCTGTCGTATCTCTTCTCCACGCTGAATGCGCGCGAAAATCGTGCTGTTACGAATGATGAAGAGAGAGTATTCAGGGGTTAAGCACTCAATGGACCTGACCCGGGAATTGCGAGCACGGTTTATTGGGAAATGCCGGTTCTGTCCGGCTGCACGCTGTCACGTTGTCCCCGTGGTTTGGGGACGAACGGCCTGATCGCGGCAGTCTCCGCCGGCTGGTTTTTGAAGATGTAGAGGATTTTGTCGATGTAATTGGCCAGATCCTCGTAATAGTAGACGTCGTGAACGAGCACATTTTCGTGGTCAGACAGGTGCGGCTCCACTTCAAGCGTTCCTATCTTCATCATGCGGTAAAGAAGGCCGGAGGCGTACCCCTTGGCCTTGAGCGCTTCGTTCCAGAAAAGCGCGCGTTTGGTCGTGACGAAGGGCGTCATAACCTCAAAGCGGATGATTCTCCGGTCGGTGATGAATGTTTTTGATGTGCCGTAGACCGTCGTGTTCCACCAGAATCCGACGGCGAGGAGTATAAGCGACAGGACAACATCAACGGTCCTCACGACGCCGGCAAATCCGGTGAAGACGTCGGAGATAAGCCAGAGGATGATAAAGAAAAAAACGGTAAGGAGTATGAGCTTTCCGACGGCGAGCCGTTTGGCAAAGGCGTGCGGGCGGATGACATAAAGGACGCGCTCCCCTTCCTGCTGTCCTTCGAACTGTATTGTGGATCCTTCGGTCATATCGTCACTTTTCCATTGTAGAAAACTTTATCCGAAAGAGCAACGGGCCCGCGCCATCCGGTCGCTCAATCGCTTGATGTACCGTACTCTCCCGGTTGTGTCCGGCGTTCTAGACGCGGAATACATACACGTGATTCTTCTGGTCTTCCGTGATTTTATTGAGGTTCGGGAAGATGAAACTGTTGGAAACGATCCGCGTACCGGGCTTCAGTGTTTTTCTGAGATAGCCTTCGAGCTTTTCCATCCGCCACGGCAGAAGGTACACGAAGACGATGTCCGCGCCGGGAAGCCCTGCATGCCAGAAATTTTTCCACCGGACTCGGGTACGGGAGCGGTCGGGTGAGACAAGAATGCGAATCCATGTCCAGAAGACGAGAAGCGGATTGATTTCATACCCGACCGCCGTCCCTCCGGCCCGTGCCGCACGGAAAAGCAGTTTGCCGTCCCCGGACCCCAGATCATAGATTTTCGTCCCCCGGCGGATTGCGGCAAGGCGTATCATGGCATCGGCAGTTTCGTCCGTCGAGGGCACAAACGGCGCGCCCGTGACAAATGCCAGGGACAGAAAGAAGATAAACAGCGCAAACCCGATTTCTACGGCTAGAAATACCGCGGTGATGATGCCGAACATACGTTTCCCTTAGTATAGCCGTCCAACCCGGGGGCAATCCAGGGGATATTCCCGATGCAATTCAGATGGAGCGCTCGCGGATGCCACCTCTGGGTACTTTTACAGAAGGCCGAGTAAGAGCAAGAACCCCGCAAGGGAAAGCGCGCCGAACCCGGCAAGGGCGCCGGCAAAATGGAGAAGCCATTGCCAGCTGTTTGGGTTTCCCGGTGCGCTTTGACCGCCTAGGATCTGACCCCCCAGCGTCGGGGTCGGACGAAGTTCCCCGCCCGGAGTTGCCGTTTCCGTCTGCGCGCCCAGAACACCCGCAGCAAAGCCGGTTGCCGGACCTGCGATGAAGCCGCCGCCCGGAGTCGCCGATACTTCATTGGAATAGTCGCCGGGCATACAGCCATTGCCCGCTCTGAGCTTAAAATAATAGGTGGTGCCGCCGGATAAGCCTTGTATTGTATATTGGGTCGTCCCTTTTCCGCCGATATCGGTGTTTCCCCATATCTGCGCGCCCGGAGAAGTACCGTAGGTGATGAGATAATAACTGATTGGACCGCTGCTTTCTGTCCAGGTTAAACCAACGCTGTTGGTGCCTCCTGTCGCGCTTGTTAAAGTCGGTGCCGACCCGGGTTTGGCATCGTTACATACCGGTGCAGTCCCGCCTCCGCCTCCTCCGCCGGTACCCGATACCGTGACGGATTCCCCGGTTCCGGTAAATCCGATGACCAGATCAAATGCCGCGGCGCTCCCCTGTGTCCCGTTTCCTGCAGCCGGATCCATGCCGGCCGTCAGGTCAATGGTTTTCGCCGCACCCGGCGGGAGAGACGCAAGCGTTACCGCTCCGGCGTTCCAGAAGTCAGCCATCGTCGTCTCTCCGCCGCCATAGAGAACCGTGCCGGCCTCCGCGATGTTCCAGAAAAAGAAACGTGCGAGACTGTTCTCATCCGTGGTATGGACCGCGCTTACCGCCAGGGTATGTGGCGAAGTACCGCGGTTTTTAGCGCTGAAAGATTTGGTGACGGAAAGCCCGGGATACCAGACGACCGATGGCGGAAAAAGCGGCTCGTCCACCGTTACTTCCAGATCACCCGATGATTTGGTCAGTGCGAAAACGGGCCGGACGAACATGGAAAGCAAAAAAAACAGACCGGCAACGACGATTGCTTTTATTCTCATGGTGATGGTGTCGGCAGAGGTTCCGTTGTGGCTGTTTCAGTGCCCGGTGATTCGGGTGAGGCGGTCGGTTGCTCGGGAGCCGTAGACGCCTCCGGCGGCGTCGGGGCTGCTTCGGGTGATGCATTGCCCGCATCCGGTTTTGGTTCCGCGTCAGCTGATGCGGGAGGAGCATGAGACAGCTGCCGCAGATTTCCGGACGGCGTTGACGGGAGTGCCTGCCCGGAGGGTACCGCGGAGGGATCGGCAGACGGGGATGCTTCACTGCTCTGTATGGGCATATCGGGACCGGCCGCTCCGGACGTCGTTGCCTGTACCGGATCGTCATTGCCCATAGTTGCGGTCGGTGTTGCCTCGGCGGCGGCATCTGATTCGGGCTCAACCGGCTCCGGTATGTCCTCCACGCGAGAGCCGGCTGCAAAAACAGCATCGGCCTCGGGATTGGTTCCCGGGTTGGGCGACGGGTTTGCCCAGAAATCCGTGGCGCTGTCCGTGTCAAAGCCTTTGATGAGTCGGGCGAGCGACCAGCCGCGGTCCGGGTCGACCAGTTTGGAGACAAAGGCAGACGTATCACTGCCCCAGCTGACCGCATCAACTTCCGTTCCAGACGGGTCTTTGAGGATGACGCGGTCGCCGCCGTCATTGAGCCCGCTTCCGATATTGGCCCCAAGTGCTATCGTTACGGCACCGCGTGCGAGAATCTCCGGCCAGTAGGTCGTCCAGGTTGTCGCAGCGGGTGAGATCACGGCAAACCCGTACGGGGGGATCGATGTTGCTGAACAGGCGGCCGGCGCCGCGCAGAGCGTCCGTTCCGTTAATGTGGCATCTTTAATTTTGTATGCGGAGATGTCAACGGCTGATGCGGTCGGGTTATAGAGTTCCACCCACTCGTTGCCGTGATCCGCCCCTTTGTCGGCGGCTACGTCGTAATACACTTCATTGATGACCAGATGACCGGTAGCTGCGGGGCTGCCGGTAAAGTTGACCTCAAGGAACGGGTCGGCGCCCGTCCCCGCTGCTTCCCGGCTTTTGTAGTTGGCGGTTTCCGCTTTAGGACTGTTTTCGTTCTCGTCTTTGAGAAGCCAGGTGTAGACAGTTCGGGCCGTGCAGTCGGAGGAAACGTTCCACGCGCGCCAGGTTTTGACCGTACCGGTGGCCACCGTGGCGGTCGGTACGCCGGCATAGTCTCCACCGGGCGTGTTCCAGAGGCCTGGCTCGCCATACCATGACCAGCTGGACTCACCTGCGGCAGCCAGACCGCCGGCGCTTTTGACGCCTTCCCCCCAGCCGGCGGTATAGTCTGTCAGCAGATGGACGCCGTGGGTGCGCGAGTCAGGCGGCGCGCCGGAAAGATAGAGATTGAGGTTGCAGGAGTTTATGGCGGCATCGGGCGGCAGGGACGTCAAATCGAATCGCCACAAAGCATGGGCATTGGCATCCGTCTGACTTTTGACGACAAGAGGATTGTCAGTGCCGTAATTGCCTGCCGGGTTAGCCTGTTTGAGCCAGGTGTCAGCGGTCGGAAACAGCCGGACCGTCACCGTCTCAGGCGTGGCCCAGGTCCCAGAAGAAATACTGCCGCTTACCTTTTCTTCATCGGTTAAGCCCCACGTACCGTCACTGCCCGTTTGCCGGGCGCGGAATATGATGTCAAATCCGCATGGTTTATTTTTAAGGCTATCTCCCGTACCGGAGAGGCTCAGTGTAACCGTCCAGATATGCGCTGTGCCTGCGGAGAGTGCCCCGGGCGCAACGGAAAGCGAGGTAAGGCTGCCGGTGTAGAGGATTGATCCGCCGTGTTTGACTTCAACATCCAAAGCATCGCAGAGAGCGCTGTCGCCCGAAGTTACCGCTGCCGAAGCCTCAAAGGCAACCCCGAGTGACCCCTCATTTTCGACACTGAGTTCTTTTGTACTGCTGTACCCCGGCGTGATAGAGGCGTCCGAGAAAAACGGCGTCCCCAATGCGCTCCCTGCCGTACCGGTAAGCGCGATATCAAGGGTTCCTGCAGCAAACCCGTTTGGTGACGAATGACTGCTCAGAAGCCCTGCGTAGACCGGTTTGGCATACGTCCCCCCCAACGCAATTGCGCAGAGCACTATGAAACGGAAAAGGTTACGCACGCTTCCCTTTCTTTCCCGCGGCACGCCGGACAGGCGTATTTTCCGTCGTTTTCTTCCCGGCTGAGGATTCTCCCGGCTTCCCGCGTGTGGCAACTGTTTGTTCCCGGCGTTCGCCGATAAGCAGGAGGGCTTCTTTTCTGATCGTGAGCAGTTCGTTGTAGACGATAATGACCGCCGGTATGATGATCAAAATGATGAGACCCTCGCGCGTTTTGGCAAAATGGACCGGATAGCCCGCATACGGCAAAGCCAGTATCACTTTTCCGGCAACCTGCGACTGAGGCACCTGGGGCAGGTCCGGTGCGCTATTGGCGTCTCCTTTGGTAATAAACGTAGGCGGACTCGTTGTCCTGACCTCGTAAATTCGGTGGGACAGCATCTGGGTGGGCTGGTTCTGACTTTTGAATGTGATGATGTCGCCCTTACGGTAGGTTTTTTCCGGCCGGACGGCAACCAGGCTTCCGGTCTGTATGGCCGGCTCCATGGAGCCGGTTAACACCACGTAAAGCTTCAAGCTTCCCGGTATCCGGAATGCGGATGAAGCAGCAAGCCCGGCAATGAGCACTACACCGATGATGATCGTCCAATAAATAATTTTTCCCGCCATACCTCTCCCTTGTGGCAGGGAGGAGAAAACGGAACAGCCAATTTCTCCTCCCTAACCACTCGCTGGTAACCACGCGCACGGTTTATTGGGCCGTGGTTTGTCCGAGTTCAAAGGTCATGGCAAGCGTACTGCTGTCGCTTTGGATGATGTTTCCCGTGGCAGCGGGGATTTCCCAATTCATCCGGATGTAATGCGTACCGTCGGCAGCAAGTGCCAGGTCCAAATCAGGGTAGTTAGCGGCTATGCCGCCCAGCGCACCGCTGTAGATCGTGGTTTCTCCCGCATCATGTACGCCGTTGTTATTGGTATCGGCAAACACATCGACCACGGTGTTGGCGCTCAACTCTCCTTCTCCTGCGCCGCAGGTAGCATCCTCAAGCCCCTCCGGTTCCGTACAGCCGTTGTCGTCATCGGTTACCGCGATCGTATGCAGATCAAGATATCCCGGGATAGACCCGACATTATGCACAATCCACGTAGCTCCGCCCGTATCGCCGGGCGCTGCATTGGACACGCTGAAAAGCGCAACATCGGTATTTCCGCCATTGAGATTCAAGTCAAGCGTACCGGCTGCAAACGTGTTGCCGTTTGAGGTTTCCGTGTCCGAGTACGCGGCTCTCGTCGCTCCGACCGACACGAGGCTTACGAGAGCAATCGTCATAAGACTCATAAGAATTTTCGTCATATACAGGTCACCTCCTTCCTTCCGGTTTATAAACAAGGGAAATGCTACTGGGCAGTCGTTTGTCCCAGTTCAAACGTCATATCCATGGTCAGGTCGTCTCCCTGGGCGCGGTTGTCCGGAATATACCTGTTGTTCCACCAGTTAAACTGTGCGGTAATGCATTTGGTCGCCCCTGCCGCAAGCGGTTCATTCAGATCATAATCGGACACTATGCCGCTTGCCGCACCCGTGCCGTAAAATTTACGGTCTCCGGCATCGTAATAGGTGTCGCAGTCATAATCGACAAACAGGTCGAGTCCCAGGGCATTGGCAAGCTCCCCCGCCCCCGGATCCGTACACGTTACGTCGCCTGCCTCAGTTTCCGGATCGAGGCACCCGTTTTCATCGCTTGTAATCGCGATGCCATGAAGGTCCAGGTACCCGTCGACCGTGCCGGTATTTTTGGCGGTCCATTTGACGAATTTCTGATAGCCCGGTTTAATGTTGGCTACAGTGAATTTGGTGACGTTCGTATTCCCTCCGTCAAGGGTCAGGTCGAATGTCCCGGCATCGAACGCATTGGTATCGCTCGTCTGCCCGTCGGACAGATACGCGAGGGTTGCTCCGGAGGCGGCGGTCAGAACGACGACGGCAATGAATAGGCTTATGAAAAAACGCTGCATCGTTCACCTCCTCGGACGGAAAGACAAAAGCAACGGACGCGGGTTTGGAGAAATGGCAGAGGACGGGATGATTGGTTTTGCCGTATCATACAATAGCATTACTTATCGGCTTAGGTAATGATTGTGATTCTCGCGAACGCACCTCTGCCGTTTGTTCGGAATCTTTTTCGTTATACCGCGCCGGAAAAAAAATTTCAGTACGATAGCTCACAAATATGAACATCGTATCCTAAGGAGGAAAAATATCGGTTTGGGGATGAGCATGGAGCCGGAAGACCACGGGCTCGAATTCCGCCCTCTTCTCGCCTTCCCGCCGAAACGTGTGGCCGGTGAGGGATTCGAACCCCCGACTTCTAGAACCTGCCCGCAACAATCTCTTGTGCGCATGCATGGATTTGAACCATGGGCCTCTTCGATGTGAACGAAGCGCTCTACCACTGAGCTACATGCGCGCTTTGGCAGGCGGGTGTGAATGCAGCGCTCTAACCAACTGAGCTAACCGGCCGATCGAGATCTGAAAGCCTTCCCTATTATATACCGTTAGAGTGCCGTCGCATACTTTATCTGCTATACTAGCGCCGATATATGCTTCAAACTGAAGTTGAACGGTTGCTATACTACGAGTCCCTTTTTGGTCAATTTGGGGGTGATCAGGTATTTACTGCCGGGATGCTTCAGCATTTTCTAGAGATGAGACGCGAGCTACTCCCGGAACTGACTCAGATGAAGGGGCTGGTAGAGATGTTACGTCCCGTACCACCGTATTTGGTATATGCCGCACCTGTTCCCCTCGTAGATGCCCTGTTTATGGTACACGGCGTGTCTGTTCCTTTTCTTACGCAGGCAATACTGCTTGCGCATGAATCGGATGGGAGAATCGTACTGGACCAACACAATAGACCGGTTATTGCTGCCAACTCTGCCGCCTTTCCGGTGTCAGATCGTTATGAAAGGGCGATTCACGTGTCTCAATTTGAACAGCTGCCGCTGGGGCATCCCGCCAAGGAGCTTTTTGCGCTTACTGCTGACTGTACTGCCTATATGATACACCACGCATGTTCTGCAGAAACACTCTATTTTCTGCTTGCGGAGGGTGTCGGAGAAGAGGTTACCGATATAAAACAAACGATTACCTGGCAGGAAGAAGTCTTAACCGGCGGAAAAACGATGTAGGTTATCCGGCCTGAGTCGCCATCGTGCGCTCGGAGGAGAGCCCGAATTTCGTGCCGTGTTTTTTGAAGCGCCCCCAGTAGCCCATCTTTTTCTTCCGCGTGGTCTGGAGCGAGAGCCATGACCGGCTGTCCTGGATGTTTTCCCGGAGAATCCTGAGGACCGACCGGAGCCGGTCGAGAAAGTTGAGGTGGTAGACGCCGGGATCCGACGGAATTGTGTCAATGGCCTTTTTTACCTCGGTGTCGTAGTTTTTGATGGCTTCGGAGAGCGCTTTAAGCTCGGCCTGGACCGACTCGATTTTCTTTTTGAGCCCGAGTTCTTCCATGTGCATCACCGGCGGGCGTTCCTTGGCCTCCGGACGGCGCATCATGGGGAAGGGTTGGCGTTCGCGCCGGAGCGGAAGCTCCTGGCCGGGCTGAAGATCCCCCTGCCGCGGAAATGCTCCGAAGAGCGATTTGAACGAGTCGCTCGCGACGCGGCCCGCGACGTCTTTGGTCATGGTCTTCCCTACCCCGCCGCCCACGGAACGCAGAGCCTCGAGGATGCTGTCATTGGGGCGCGCAGGAGGAGTCTTTTTTGCCTGATTTTGCTGCCACTGCGAGGTATCCATGTCCTCTATTATACTCTTGTGGGCAAGATTTACCAAAAACCGTACTACAACGCCGAGAGGAAGTCAAGGGTCTTTTGCCGGCGGAGGACCGAGGCTATATAATAGCGCTGTTTTTTAAGGGCGTCGCGTTCGGCATCGGTTTTGGCGGATTTAATGACCGTATCGATATCGTCGTCCGACACGAGAATACCCTCTTTGTCCGCAATGTCCTCGAGCGCGAACTCGACCGTCAGGGTGCGGCGCGCCTGCTCTCCGTACTCCTTCCGTACCGTATCGGCCGTCCGGCCCGTTGAGGACAGATACTGGTCGACCGTAAGCCCCAGCTTTTTGGTCTGGTCGATAAGGTCCGAGAGAAGCCGGTTGACTTCATGGTCGAGAAGGAGAGACGGGATAGTGACGGTCACGACGGACAGGATGGCAGTAAGGACCTCGTCGAGCGATGGTTTTGCCGGTTTGTTTTTTTCCTCCGGCTTTTCGTCTTTCCCCGGAACCCAGAGCTTTTTGGCGTTGCCCGACTTAAGATCACTGACGGCTTTTTTGTAATCGCCCATCGAGAGCGCCGGACGCTCGCACGTGAGGATGCGGAGGATCCAGTCTTTTTTCTCCGTTGCTTCCTTGAGCTCGATTTTCGGGTTGATGATCGGCTTGATTTTGGCGTCCGTGACGGCCTGATTGTAGACGTCCGGGATGATGTTCTGCAGCGCCTCTTCGTAGAGTTTGGTTTTATCGAGCTTAGGCTCGACGAGATTGCGCGGCGCTTTGCCTTTGCGGAATCCGGTGACTTCCGCGTTCTCTACCGCGCGGTTTACGACTTCCTCGTATGTCTTTTCGATATTGGCCCAGGGAATGGTGATCGTGAGTTCTATCGTGCCGTCGGATTGGCGTGCAGTGGCTACCGTCATAGGAGCGAGTGTACCATAGATTTACTGGTTTGAGAAGCCGAGCGAGAGATCAAGGACCGGCGGGTTAAGGCTCGGATCCTGAATGACCGTCGTGCCGAGAGTCGCGGAGAGCGATGCAACTTCGGCATCGAGGTTTATAAATGCGCTCTGGGTCGCAATAAGCGACGGCTCGCGCGTCGGCGTCGGCGTCGGATACGGCGTCGGCGTCGGCGTAGGCCTGACCGCTACCGGCCGGGGCTTGTTGACTACCGCAAGCGCAGCGATACTGCCGGTTATGAACAGGATAAGGACTACGAGCAGTATGGGAAGGACTCTTGACCGTTTCCGGTCTTCGTGTGCCACGGCGGGTGCAGCAGCAGCAGCCGGTTGGACCGGCGGCGCGGAAACCGGAGCTTCCGGCATACTCGGCGTTTCCCGGGGTGCGACCGGCGGTTCCTGTGCATCGGTATCCATAGGTTAGTTTTGGTACCTGAGCGCTTTGGTAAGTTCGCTCAGGTATGATGTCCCTTCGACGAGATATTGCCGCGCTTCGGAGATTTCCTGCTGGATTTGCGAAAACTGGCTGTCCTGTTCGATCAGGACATCCGTGTGGGACATTTTGTTGGTATCGGCTGCAATGGCGTCCATCTTCTGCTGATACAGGCTCCTCGTGTTGGTGATCTGGAGGATCCACCTGTCGATCATGGCCTGCTTTTCCGGCGTAAAGACGCCGCGGTTACTGTTGACGACGGCGCTTGCGTCGGCCAGGGCGATGTCATAGCGCTTGGCAAGATTGGCAAGCGTCCCCGTCGCGATCCCGACCAGGGTTTGGCGCATGGAGGCTTCGAGGATGCCGTAATGGCCGGTCAGTTGCCCTTCGACGTTGACGGCATCGTCCAGCGAGCCTATGGAAGTGACGAGCTGACTGTGGGATTCGAGAAATGAGACCTCATTATTTATAAGGGTAAGGTATAGATTTTGATCGGCCCCTGACATCTCCGGCACTTCGTTGACTTTCTCTTTCAGAAGCAGGAGGTAGGAGCGCAGGAGCAGGTCCCGCTGGGAAAGCATGGCCGTCGTTTTCGTAATTGCGGTATTCTGGCTCGTCAGGGTCTGAAACTTGAGGTATTCGTTCCTGGCTACCTGGAATTCCGAGTCTTTCTGGCGGTACACGTCGAACTGGTAGAGGTAATCCTGGTACGCCTGCTGGGAAGAGGCGCGTATTTTTGTCAGAAAAACCGCGGCAGCGAGAACCGTCAGCGGAAAGAGTATCAGGATAAGACCTAATCGTGCCGGACGTACCCTCATACATCCATACTAGCATGAATGGATCCGGGGGTATAGACGAAAGTGCCGCAGAGAGGATTTGAACCTCTAAGCCCTTACGGGCACAGGATCCTAAATCCTGCGTGTCTGCCAATTTCACCACTGCGGCAAGGGTAAAAAGTGAGGTCGCCTCTTAATGCGTATGCGACCGTATTATACCCGGCCTAGAGGGAAAGCGGTATGGCCTCCGGGTCCGTCACGGAGAAATCCGTGATCTTTTCGATGAAAAAGCGCACTTTCCAGGCCCAGGCAGGTGAAGCCGCATAGATGCGCCCCACATCATCAAGCGTCCGGGCGCCGCGGCCGAAGTAGTTCTCCGCAAGGCCCTGGGACACGGTGTGGATGCCGTTTTCCCACGAGGAAAAGGCTATGCCCGAGGACGCACCGGTGGGTATTCCCCACCCCCAGCCGTTGTAGGAGCCCTCTGGGATATGCCTGCCAAACGTCGACTCGACACCGGAGATCGCGGCAACAAGACGCCAGTCTATGTTGTACCGGTCTGCTTCGGCAACAAAGGTCGCGGCTTCAGCCGTCCCTGAA
>JAMCTH010000007.1 GCA_023379025.1 Patescibacteria group bacterium
TCATACCTCGTTGGACATTGTGATTTGTGAATTGGGATTTGCTTGTCCGAAGGATGGGACACAGTGAATGACATTAAGCGACTGTTTAACTAAAACACAGGTCTCTGCGAAGCCGAAAGGCAACGTATAGGGGCTGACACCTGCCCAGTGCCGGTAAGTTAAGCATGGTTGGTCACCCTGAGCAATCGGGAGAGCTAGCTATGCAAGCTCCGGTGAACGGCAGCAGTAACTATAACTGTTCTATGGTAGCGAAGTTCCTCTCGACAGGGGGCGTTATGACTATCTAAAGTCATAAGGCGAACTTGGCTGTATGCTGAAATACCTGAGTATCTTGCATTACCAGATTAAATCTTTTAACATGGGTTTATGTCGGGTGAAAATATGTCAAGTGCAGGCAATCAGCAGGAAACATTGTATTACTTCTCCGGTTTTTTGACCGGAGAGGGATCCATAAGTCTTATCAAAGCAACTAATAAAAATGGAGGGACAGGTTTTTACTATACTCCGGATTTAACTATCAGCAATGCTGATTTACCGATATTAAAAGAGATAAATAGAATAATTGCTGGTGGTAGAGGAGTAATAACTCGGATTAAAGGTGGTTATAACCTTTCAATGCGGGGCAAAGATAAAGTAAGAACTGTTCTTACTTTTCTTGATAAATACCCACCCATACGTGGTGATTTGATTAAGGAAAAAATATCTCTTCTCAAAAAAGCGATATTGATTCTTTCTAGAAAAGGGAAGAAAAATAAGCGTTTAAAAAATGAAGAGAAATCCATCGAGCTATTGCGCGAGAGACTTAAGGAAATAAAAAAGACTGCAAAAGCGAATAAACATTTTTCTAATTTTCGGATGAACCGAAAAAGAATTGGATTTTTTTTGGCTGGAATTGTTGACGCAGAAGGATCAATGGGACTGCGGAAGTCTGGTAACCGGTCGCAACCATATTTTTGTGTCCTTATGCGTGAAGAAGCCATAATCGATGTATTTCAAAAATATTTCGGTTTTGGCCAAAAATATTGGCGTCCGGCTGAAAAACTCTGGCATTTTGAGACCGGGAAAAAGGGAAATGTATTGAAACTTAGCGAGTTTTTTCTAAAAAAATGTCCAATACGACTCTCGAAAAATAGAGTACGTCTGGAAAAATTACAACGGATCCTCAACGACTATACGCCAAGATCTTTTAAGTAACATTAGAAGAATAAGATATAGTCTGAACTTAGTAGCGATACTAAGAGCCTTGACTGGAACTAGAAAGGCTCCGCCAGTTGGCGGATAACACATTGTGTCGGGCAAGTTCCGACCCGCACGAAAGGTAGAACGACTTAATGACTGTCTTGAACTATTACCCGGCGAAATTGAAATGGCTGTGAAGATGCGGCCTACTTGCACTTGGACAAAAAGACCCCGTGGAGCTTTACTGTAGTTTGGCACTGAGGACTTCGTTTTGACTGTCGAGCATAGGTGGGAGGATGTGCTTCGCACATAGTTAATTAGTTAGTGCGTTAATTAGTTACTTCGGAAAACAAAAACGAAGTAACGAAGTAACGTGCGTTGCTAACTAACTGCGTGCGGAGCACGCCGTCAATGGAATACCACTCTTCGAAATGAGGAAATCTGACTTATCCCGACATAAAAATCTCGGGAGAGGACACTGTCTGACGGGCAGTTTAACTGGGGAGGTTGCCTCCAAAAATGTAACGGAGGCGTACAAAGGTCGGCTAATCCTGAATGGAAACCAGGACCCGTCGTGCAAACGCGGCAAGCCGGCTTGACTGCGAGACGTACAGGTCGAGCAGATGCGAAAGCAGGTGTTAGTGATCCTCGGATCCCTCATGGGAGGGACCGGGCTTAACGGATAAAAGCTACCCCGGGGATAACAGGCTGATCGCTTCCGAGAGTCCATATCGACGAGGCGGTTTGGCACCTCGATGTCGGCTCATCCTATCCTGGGGCTGGAGAAGGTCCCAAGGGTCCGGCTGTTCGCCGGTTAAAAGGGTACGCGAGCTGGGTTCAGAACGTAAATCTCATTGCGTTCTACGCTAGTAATGGCGTAAAATAAAAGTGAAGTCAGAGCACTTCTGCTTTCTGTCACCCATGAGGAAAAGTACAGAAAGAATCGACTAAAATCGGTGAAATCCAATAATAGACCGAATGTGTTATTGGACAATACCGAGGGTAAGACAAGTTATTGAGGCTAGATACTAGAGTCTAGAAGATAGAATTTGAAGTTTGAAAGATCGAAGATTGATTGATACCATTAAATCATGATCCGAACGTTTCGCGATCTTGAAGTGTATCAAGAATCATACCAACTCATGTTGGCAATCCATCAAGCTGTAAAGAAACTTCCTGTTTTCGAACGAAACGATTTAGCATCCCAAATGCGCAGAGCATCAAAATCCTGTCCATCAAATATAGCGGAAGGATGGGCAAAACGACGTTTCGAAAAAGAATTCAAGCATCATTTAGATGTTGCAATTGGTTCAGCAAACGAAATGGAAGTTCATATAGAAGCGGCAAAGGATTTGGATTATCTCCAGCGAGATTTTTGTGAGAAAACAATGCTTCGGTATCAACAATTAGGAGGAAAATTAACCAACCTCCAACGGAATTGGAAAACTTTCTAACGTCAAGTTTCTATCATTAAAGTCTAACTTCTAGTTTCTAATGTCTAGCATCAATTTACTTGATCCTGTAGAGACTTGCTTCTCGAGAAGCAGATCCGCCGGTAGGCGGATAATACGTCGACCCCCGCCTTCAATATAGAAATGAAGGTTTGGCGGGGTGAAGATATAGTCCATACAACTAGTAATAGTTGATAATTTATGCGTGAGACAGTTCGGTCTCTATCCAGTGCAAGCGCTCGATTCTTGAGGGGAGCTCTCCGTAGTACGAGAGGACCCGGAGGGACAGATCCCTGGTGTGCCTGTTGTCGGCAAACCGGCAACGCAGGGTAGCTAGATCTGGACGGGATAAGTGCTGAAAGCATCTCAAGCGCCAAGCCCACCCCAAGATGAGGAATCGTTATTTAGACCCGTTGCAGAATACAACGTTGATAGGCGGGAAGTGTACGTATCGCAAGATATTTAGCTAACCCGTACTAATCGGTCGAAGTTGTGGAGAACTAAGGATTCCGCCGGACGGCGGATCCCTGTTCCAATTCCACGAAATGATGCAAATGAAGGATACTGGCTTGTGCGTGGGACCATGGGAGGTACTTCGTGATTCGTTCATTCGTTACTTCGTAAATACAAAATTCGAACTAACGAAGAACGTGTGTTACGAACTAACTATCACATCGTCCTGCGCGCGGGCAAAGGTTACTCCTTATGAGACAACTACTTGAAATACACCGCTCCCACCCGATCCGCCCGTAAAGATTTTGCGGTAAGACCTTCGGTCTCTTGAGCGAGATGGAACGACCCGATCCCTTTCCGAACTCGGAAGTCAAACATCTCAGCGCCAACAATAGTACCGCCGCAAGGCGGCATGAAGATAGGTCGAGGCCGGGGATCTTAACGCAGAATCTTACGGGTCAGGCATTCCGGACTCGGCAGCGAAACGCGTCAGCGCCAACAATACCTCCGCCTGTTTTATTCGTCGGTTTACCATCTGTCCTTCTTGCAGGCACGGCGGCGTTGAGATCACAGACAAGGCATTTGCCGATATGTACCGGTAAAAAACAGAATCCGCCTGCCTCCGGGCGGCACATGTAGTGTTATTGTGGTTATTTATATACTCCTTGCCGGTGCTCAATAGCGACGATCTCAACAGTGCTTTTTTTGGCATTGAACGTGTAAATAATCCGGTAATCGCCAAGGCGATACTTAAAAAAATCCTTGAGATCTCCGCGTAATTTCATTCCTGCCAGAGGATTTTGCTGTAAAACAAGAAGCGAGTGGTGAATCCGCTTCCGAATATGTTTAGGCAATTTTTGCGCTCTTTTTTGTATGTCCTCGGGGAGTATGACTACGTTTGCGGGCATGATATCCTTTCAGAAATGTTTCCAGTGTAACATATTTGCCTTCACGGATTTGTTTTTGAGCTTTACGAATAGCTGGCATAGTGTGTTGGAGGGTATAGATGGTTTCTTCAAGCTCATCCAGATAGTCGGGTGAGATGAGCGTGGCTTTTACTTTTCCTTGTTTTGTGAGGTCGATACGCAAATATTCCTCATCTACTTTATCAACAAGGGATAAAAAAATTTTTCGCGCCGCAGTGACCGGAAGAATATATGTCATACGTAATAAGTGTACAGAAAAATGTACGTAGTGTCAAATGTTTACGTGCAGAGGTGCTCATTTGTGTACAATTCGATCATGGAAAACGTGGATGTTATCGTTGATACACGTTCGTTTTTGCGGCGGGCGGATAAGGAGGTATTGAGCGCTCCCCCTTGAGACTCAAAGTAAAAAAGGGTATACTACGGTATCCTAATCGAAAGGCGGTATTCATGGATGGCAAAAACCACAATCAAAAATCAAAAAGCAAAAATCAAAAATAAAGAAGGAAAGAGCAAAGACGCATCTTCCGCTCATCCCATCTCCCAATTACCTTCTCTCAAGAAATCCCCGCAGACCATGGAGGAGCTTCTCGCAGCGACCGGGTACAGGCTGACCGGCCTCAAAAAAGGTGACGTCGTGGAAGGGACTATAGCCCGTATTTCTCCCAAAGAAATGACGATAGACATCGGCAGGAAGACGGATGCCGTGGTTATCGACCGCGAACTTGAGAACTACAAGGACATCCTGATGCATCTCAATGTCGGCGAGAAGGTGTCGGCGCAGGTGATTGTTGAGGAAAATGACCGGGGCCAGCCCGTCCTGTCTCTCCGGAAGAGTATTTTTGAAAAACGCTGGAACGATCTGGCTGCTGCACAGAAAAACGGGACTCCTATTGAAGTATTGTTTAAGGAACCGGTTCGCGGAGGAATACTTGCGGAATACGGGGGGCTGCGCGGATACATACCCCAGTCACAGCTTGACGCCGCCACCCTCAAGCAGGCGGACAAACTGTCGGGGAGGAAGGCGGACGTCAAAGTGCTTGAAGTAGACCGGGAAACCAACCGGCTCGTCTTTTCCCAGCGTGCAGTTGCAGAAGGGGAGACCCTTGCCAAACAAAAAGAGCTTCTGGCGCTTCTGAAGGTAGACGATACCGTTCAGGCGGCGGTGACGGGTATCGTACCGTTCGGGGTCTTTGCCAGGATACACGTCATCAGGAAAGACGGGACGACGGAGGAAGTGGAAGGCCTTATCCACATATCGGAAATTGCCTGGGAAAAAGTAGGTGACCCCGGCCAGTATCTGAAGACGGGGGACAGCATCAAGGTAAAGATCATCGGACTTGATACGCAAACCGGAAAGATCACGCTTTCCCTCAAGCAACTGCTGCCGGACCCATGGGAGCACGTCCTCGACCAGTTTCCCAAGGAAAGCATGGTTAAGGGAACGGTATCGCGGGTATCGCCGATCGGCATATTCGTGACGCTTCTGCCGGGTGTTGAAGGACTCATCCATATCAGCAAAATTTCTCCGGGAGAAGAACCGAAAGAAGGAGACGAAATCACCTGTCTCGTCGAGGACGTGCAGCCGGACAAGCGGAAGATAAGCCTCAGCATGGCCTTAACGGAAAAACCGATCGGATACCGGTAACGGAGCGCGCGCGTATAGTGTAGAATAGCCTCAATGAAACCTCGGTCCAGTTTTGTGTGTCAGCAGTGCGGGTATGAGAGCCCCCAGTGGTACGGGAGGTGCCCGCAGTGCGGAGAGTGGAATACGATGGTTGAGACGGTGAAAGAGACGGGGAGAGGGGGAGATGGGAAGATAGGAAGAGTAAGAGAGCAAGTCAAACCGCAGAAACTTTCTGATGTCCGGCATATCGAGAAAAACCGGTTAAAGAGTGGATATGGAGAGTTTGACCGGGTCATGGGAGGGGGTATCGTGCCCGGCTCGGTGACGCTCCTGGCCGGGGATCCGGGGATCGGCAAATCGACCCTCCTTCTTCACGTTCTCGGGAAAATCGGCGGCCTCTACGTGTCGGGCGAAGAATCGGCAGAACAGGTTAAGCTCCGGGCAAAACGCCTGGGGATTGCCGGGGACAACATTACGATCATGACGGAAACCGACGCCGGCGCGATAGCCGACACCATGGCGTCGTCACCCCGCACGTTCCCATTGGTGATCGTTGATTCCATCCAGACGCTTTCCACCGAGGAATTAAGCGGCATGGCCGGTACGGTCGGGCAGATCCGCCATTCGGCGGAACTCATCATTGCCCAGGCCAAAGGCCGGGGCATACCGGTCGTCATCATCGGCCACGTGACGAAAGAAGGGGAGATCGCGGGACCGAAAGTGCTTGAACACATGGTAGATACCGTTTTGTATCTTGAAGGTGAACGGTTTGCCAACGCACGAATCCTCCGGACGCTTAAAAACCGGTTCGGACCGATTGAGGAAGTCGGCATCTTCGAGATGGCGGAAAAAGGACTAATAGAGATAGATAATCCTTCTAAGATATTTCTTGAAGACCGGGTAAAAAATGTTTCCGGGTCGGTCGTGACCATCATTATGGAAGGGACCAGGCCGCTTCTGGTCGAAATCCAGGCGTTAGTAGTCCCAAGTCAACTCGCAGTACCGCGTAGAGTTGCCAACGGTTTTGATTACAACCGATTACAACTCCTTGTCGCGATTCTCCAGAAACGAATGAATATCGCGCTTGGAACGTTTGATGTCTTTGTCAATGTCAGTGGCGGACTCAGAATATCTGAACCATCAGCGGATCTCGCGGTAATGCTTGCCATCGTTTCTTCTTTCAAAAATAGACCAATCGATCCGAATCTCGCTGTTTTTGGCGAAGTCGGGCTTCTCGGAGAAATCCGTCGGGTTGAAGAAGAGGATAGGAAAATCAAAGAAGGCAAACGTCTTGGGTTCACGACAATCGTAAGTCCTCAAACCACACGGAATCTCACACAGGCCATAGAGATTTTGAGTTAATGAAGAGAAGACAAGGTTGGACCAAGTCAGAGCCTCTTTCATCGTATCATGAAGAATTGCCAGTCTTTTCCCAAGAGGTACGTGTGCTACAATTCCCATAAGGGCGGGCAGGGAACCTTCCTGTCCCGCAGGACGAACTTATGAAACAGAAAGGAAAAGAGGCGGTCGGCAAGGGAAAGCATTCCGAAAACGTACCGGTCGTAAAAGAGCGCGTGAGTGCTCCGGGTTCCGCCGGGGAGAAAAAACAGCCCCTGGAAGCTTTTACCAAGCCGACGTCGCAGTTTACCCAGGCGCTTGCCCGGGAAATCGTCAAAAATCTCGCCAATATCGGCCAGATGACGGCCCGGCCGTTTCACCGCGCGCCGCCCGCGGTAAAAAAGCCGGCAGCTCCAGCGCCTCTTGGCGACTATCCGATCTATGTGGATACCAGCGTCCTCATCGACGGCAGGATCCTGCCGATCGTCAACAGCGGCTTTCTCGTGGGGACGCTCCTCATCCCGCGGTTTGTCCTGGACGAAGTCCAGCACATCGCCGATTCGGCCGACAGCCTCCGGCGGGCAAAAGGGAGGCGGGGCCTTGAAGTCGTTGAAAAACTGAAGGATCAGAAGGGGAACAGCCTGGTCAAGACAAAAATTATTACCGATGACGTGCCCGCTGTGCCCGAAGTAGATCACAAGCTCGTGGAACTGGTAAAAGCGGCAAACAACACGTCACGGCGGCTGCTCCGGCGGGCAGATGTGCGGGGAATTGCCCGGCTACTGACCGTTGATTTCAACCTGGGGCAATATGCCCGGGCCCAGGGGGTAAAAGTCATGAACGTCAACGACATAGCCCAGGCTCTGAAAGTCGCCCTCATGGCAGGGGAAGAACTGATGCTAAAAATTACCCACGAAGGGAAAGAGCGCGAGCAGGGCGTCGGATATCTCCCGGACGGCACCATGGTCGTAGTTGACGGTGCCAAGATACACCTGGGTCAGGAGATAGCCGTCGTTATCACAAAAGTCCACCAGACGGCAGCGGGACAGCTTTTCTTTGCCCGGCTGAAATAGGCTTCGTATTGGTTTATTGATGATCAAGTAGGATCGTCTCTAAGTTAGAAAAAAGCCATTCTTGTAGCGTATCGGCATATTCCACAAAGTAATCTTCGCGTTCTGCCGCGCCCCGTACCACCCATACAAATCGAGCCAGGTCATAGTGTGTATATTCCCGTAGAGGAGGAATTCCTGTCCCCTCATGTCGAAGGGAGCGAAGTACATACTCCTGCTTATCGGGATCTCTATAAAACAGCATTGATACCTGCTCTCCCTTATGGGTAAAGGTATAGTAGATCCCCGGATATTCCCCCATATCTGAAAGAGCGTCCATTTCAGAATCGAGATGAAGTGATCGAAATTCCGGATGTGTCATAAAAGGGAAGTATACAGGAGTTTGTTGCTATTCACAAGTTATCCACATAAACGGTGCTGATTTTATTTGGATTGTCCGTACAGGCTATTGTAAGAGAATAAAACTATAAGTCTCACTGTTTTTTTCTGTAATAATCCTATGGGACTTGACAGAGAGGGCAGGAAGGTGTTTGAATGGATTTACATGGAAACACTGTCGCTAGCACCAATGGGTGGTTCCGGAACGGTAGTGTCCGGGATCAAGGGCTATGTGTCCCGCCTGCTGGGCCGGGAGCGGAAACGGGTATCGCCGCTTGCCCGCGAACGGGAAAGTTTTGAGCGGGAGGTCAAGGCACAGTTTGTGAAGCTCAAGGAAAAAGGGCTTGGGATCAGCGTCTTTACGCTGTAAGCCAAAAAAAAGCATCACTACCGCTAGCTATGGGTTTTCCGCCTTTCGACGGAATAAAGGGCTACGAGTAGTAATGCCTTTTGTGTTGGTATCACTTCTTTTGAGCAGAGAAGATAGATACCTATCTCACTACACTAACAAGGGATTTTTGTGTTGTCAAATGATTTTGTGAAGCTGTGTTTTGTTCTACGGATTGTCAGAACGGCTTAATATTATCCCCCAAAAATCTTCCCCCTTTTTTCCTGCAGCCGGCCGGATTATGCGGTAAGGTGTCGTACGGTTTTTGCCTGACAGTATTTGACAAACGCCAAACCCCACGGTACAATCCCGCTACAAAGAAAAGAGGGGGACAGGCTGGTGCGCCGCTGAACAATTGATGACAATTTTCAGCGTAAAGGGATTGATTGTTTTCAGAATAGTCGCATTGCGACTTTCTGAATAAAGGGCAGGTTTAGAACGTAGAATCGAGCAGGCTTGTTTATTTGATGGGGGGTTGATTGTTGGGCAGGCGATCAACTTCCCACTAAGTGGACAAGCGGCTCGATTTTTACGTTCCGATCAATTCCCCATACAGGACTATTAAAAGTTTTTGAGCGCAGGAGCTTCCCGTTCAGGATTTCTCCAATCTCCCGGGCGGAATACCGTTGTACGTTTTCGAAAATCCGGACGGTCGGATGGTCGAAGACCTGGATGCTTTCCTCCGCTGTGTCATCGTTGACCGTCAATCCGAGGAAACTGGGGTATGAAGTGAAATCGGCAACGTCACGGTAGCCCAGGGAGCCCGCCAGGAGGAGCCGATACATGGTACTCGTCAGCGGATATTTTTCCGTAAGCCGCGGCATGACGGCCCAGATACGCCGGGTGGAGAGGATAATAACATCGCCGTTTGCGAACCGGTCAGCGTAGTACGCGAGCTTCTGCGGCGTGTCCGGATCATAAACCGTCAAAAGGTCCCGATTATAGGGGACCGGCGCCATGTCCTGAATCGTAACCGGCAATCCGTCGTTCCAGTGTTCAGTATAGATTGTCGCGTTGGGCCGGATATGCGTATAAATCCATCGGCTTGCTTCGATACGGGTTTGCGGGCGGATATAGATGGTCCAGTTGGCCAGTCCCCACCAAGTGTGAAATAAGCCGATAAGCAAATAAACAAATAATCCAACAGGTAAATACGGACGTTTTTTGGAGAGCTTAGCGTATATTTCCACAAGAAGCCACGCGGCAGCAATCGTCACGAAGGGTAAAAACGGTACGGTATACCGGTCAAATTTCGTAAACCACGAGCCGACGTATGTGCCGTAGAGAAGGGGAAAGGCCAGAAATATTCCGAGCCACGGATTTTTTTTACAAAGAAACCGGAGGATGAGCGCCGCAAGCCCGATAAGGCCCAGGACCGGAATGATATCCGCCTGCCAAAGCATGGTTCTGAACTGGTAGAGATACGGGAGTGTCCCCGTAAACTGGAGCGTATACGGGACAGACGCCGTCCCGAGCGCAACGCCGCTTTCATAGCGCATGGACCGGGTAAATCCGTTCCAGTCCAAAAACGTGTAGGGCGACACGACGGTGAACACCATGATTCCCGTCAGAAGGGTCACGAGCATCGGAAACAGCAGTAACCGGACGTTTTTACCGCGGATTGCCGTCAGGAGGTACGCAACGAAGGGTATCGCAAGATAGGAGACGGCGATCGTTTTGGAGCCGGCAGCAATACCGATGATGCCTCCGGCAACCAGGGCAGTCCGGATGAGCCGTTTATCCCGGAGAAGCCGCACGGGCCTCATGGCCGAAAGAAGGAGGAGGAGAAAAAAGACAAGCATGGTTTCCGTCGTGGAAAAATGTGCCTGCTGGACTGCCCACGGTGAGACGGCAATGATAGCCGCCGCAACCAGGCCGACGGCGGGAGAAAAGTACGCGGCGCCGACAAACGCGATAAGGAGGATACTGACTGAGGACATGACTGCAGAAACGGTGCGGCCGAGGACCGCGATATGCCCCCAGTCGGTCGTCCATGACGGGTTATGCGTAAGGGCGGAGACGGCATCGGCTATGATGCGGTAGAGGTAGATCGGAAATCCCCCGTAGGCAAAAAATTCCGGATTCATATGATCCCAAAATCGAATCCGGGTAACAGCCCAGGAAATGTTGCGCTCATCAGGATGGAACGCATGAAACTGATCCCAGTTGCTATTGGTGAAGCGAAGCATTGTGCCGACGAAAACAATACCGGCAAGAAGCGGCCACGTTTTTTGAAAAGCCCGGCAGAGGTCGGTTTGAACAGAGTTCCGGACGATCCGCCGGAGAGCGGAGCTTAGTAGTTTCTTTTTCCCGTGAACCATACCATTAGCGTGCTGCGTCAATTGCACGTGCTGCATTCTTTCCTAATTCTACCGCATAGTTCGTTCCGCGGTCCCAGGGGTAGATACTGTCAAGATTGGCGAGGAAAATCCCCGGAATCGGGGTAGCCAGGGTCGGCGCCCTACGGGAATAGTGCAGTTCGTGCACCGGCTGGGCGGCATAGCCGATAAACCGATGCATGGATACGACGCTCGTTTCGGAAAACCGGGGAGTAAGCCGCTTGAGGGACGGGACATATGCCCGAAACAGCTGTTGTGCGCTTACGGAGAGGAGCGGGTGGTCCTGCGGGAGGTAATTGCCGACGTAGGTTATGTGGTGATTGCCGTAGTGACGTTTATCGATGAAGTTCGTGTGCGCGACGACCGCAAGGAACGGATAGGAACGGTCCGTGATGTTGAGCCAATAGGTGCGTCTCATGATGGGCTGTTTGGTCTCAAGTACGAGCGTGACCGCATGAAGATGCGGTATGGGAGTTGGGTATGAGAGTGGCAGAAGGCGAGCTGCAATTGCAGTCGGAACCGTAAGGAGGATACGGTCAGCCGTATGTCGTCCGTTACGGTTGGTCGTGAGGATAAATGATCCGGACCGTTTCTCCGGGAAAACCTTCGTAACGACACAATTGGCCGAGATGACTCCTCCTGAAGATTGGATCCTGCGTTCAAGCGTATTGATGAGCGTTTGAAATCCTCCCGAGAGGTACATAAGCCGTGATGTGCGTTTATGGATCCGTGCCCAGAACCATGAGGCGGCGACCAGATTGCTGTATCCGCCGAATTTTCCCTGCAGAAGCGGTTCCCAGATGACCCGCCAGGCTTCGTTGCCTCCGACAATCCTGATGAGCGACTGGGCGCTCAGTGACTCAAGCGGCTGCCAGAACGGGTTCAGTTTCAGCAACCCAAGAAGGAGGGCGGTGCGGACTTTATCGACCGGGGAGAGCGCGGGAAACAGAAGGAGGTGACGTCCGGAGTCGAGCTGGTACGGCAGGTCATGCCAGAGGGTAGCAGTGACCGGCCGTTTCAGGATAATTTTTTCGGAGAGACCAATATCCCGAAGGAGCGTGAGCATCGCACGATCGTTGGTAAACCAATGATGATAGGACTGTTCGAGCGGCCAACTCCAATTGGCTTCCTTAAACCCTGCCGCAAGGCCCCCGAGCACTGCATTTTTTTCAAAAAGCATGACGGAGTGGCCCTTTCCGGTGAGCTCATATGCGGCACTCAGGCCGGTCATGCCGCCGCCGATGATCGCGATGCGCATGACACGATTGTACCATTACCCGCCGCTTTTCTATCCGCATATCCGCTTGTGCCGGAGTATACTGGAGAACATATGGGTTCCGACGTGGTTTCAGTGATCCGATGGTGGGGCGCGCTCTTTTTGATCGGCGCTGCGGCATATCCTCTGACCAGGCGGCTTTTTTCGGACAGGGAGGTCTGGCCTGACGGCGGATATTTTTTTTCGAAAGCCGCCGGCATGGCAGCCGTGACCTTCCTGGTTTACGTATTCGGTACGCTCCATCTTTTCCCGTTTACCCTCATGACGGTCCTTTTTGCGGTTGCTTCGGTATTTCTTTTCGGGAATCTGCTATCGCTGGGCACCAGGTCGGGTAAACGGGAGTCCCATGAGTTATTCCGGGCGGCCGGCAGAATTTTCGGTGAAGAAGTGTTTTTTCTCTCGGCCCTTCTTTTCTGGACCTGGATCAAGGCGCACGAACCCAGTATCCATGGTTTGGAAAAATTCATGGATTTCGGATTTACGAAATCCATTCTTGATAGCAGATACTTCCCCCCGCGTGATATGTGGTACGCGGGATTTCCCATGAATTACTATTACTTCGGCCACATGGGTATGGCGACCCTGACGCGGCTGTCAGGACTTCCCCTGACGGTTACGTTTAATCTCATGCTCGCGTCCCTCTTTGCCCTGACGATGACCATGAGTTTTGCGATAGGGAGCATGCTCCAGCGCCTCCGGTCCCGGCAGGATGCAGCCCCCCGCCGCGGCATTCTGACGTTTATCGGGGGTGTGCTGACGGGGTTTCTCGTAACGCTTGCCGGGAATATGCAGACGATATACGCATTTACCCGCGGCTACAGCGGCGATCAGGTGAAGCCCTTTTGGCAGCTCCTGTGGCCGCTTGGTCAGTTCTTCCAAAAGCTTCCCGAAGGGCTCAGCCGGTATTGGTATGCCGATGCCACGCGGTTTATCCCCTATACAATCCATGAGTTTCCGAGCTACTCGTTCGTTGTCTCCGATGTCCACGGGCACGTTCTGTCGCTCCCGTTCGTTCTTCTGGCAATTGCGCTCATCCTGACCATGACGCTTGGCCGGGGGAGTCGGGAAGAGGAAAAACAGCGCGCGCGGTATCGTTCCTTCCGGGACATCGCCAACCACCTTCCTGCCTTTGTGTCTTCCCGTATGCGGTTTATCTTCTACGGGTTCTTGGCTGCTGTACTTCTGATGACCAATGCCCTGGACGGGCCCATCTATGTCGGGCTGCTGTGTATCGTGATGTTGGCCGAATATATCGTGGTGTACCGAAGTAAGCGCCAATCACCGGCGTCACTTCTCGGCGCGTTTCTCCTCATGGGTGGTGCCGCCGCGGCATCCAGCATGCCGTTCCTTTTTCATTTTTCCTCCTTCGTACACGGTCTGGCCGTCAATTGTCCTCCGGCAGCGCTCGCCAATACGCATATCGGGCCCCTGCTGTTTGAAGGAGTTGAGAAATGCCAGCATTCACCGCTCTGGATGCTCATGCTGTTATGGGGGTTTTTTGTGTTTTGCGGGGTGAGCCTCATGATTGCCGCGGCACCGCGGTCATCGGACCGCCCGAGGCACGGATCCGTCTGGGAACGCATTCCCGTATGGTTTCGCGAAATACCTCCGGTCGAGCGGGTATTGATCGTATTTTTCTTTTTTGCGCTTCTTCTCATCCTGTTTCCGGAGTTTTTTTACTTTAAGGACATCTATCCCATGCATTTCCGCAGTAATACGATGTTTAAGCTCGGATATCAGGCGTTTATCCTGTTTTCGATCGTCAGCGGGTACGCGATCGTGACCATCATGACCGGAGGCAGACGCAATAGCCCGCGGCAGGCCGGATTGGGCAGGGCAGGGAAAACGGTCTTTACCGTCTTCCTGATCCCGCAGCTTTTTCTTGTGTCTCTCTATCCCATGTTCAGCGTCCGGAGCTATTTTGACAGTCTCAGAACCTATCGGGGGATTGAGGGGATGGGGTGGATGCGGGAAGAATATCCCGATGATTATGCCGCGGTCACCTGGCTCAATACCCATGCAACCTGCGATGCCGCCCGTTCTGCCTGCGCCCACCCGCCGGTACTCGTGGAAGCAGACGGGGACAGTTACACGGATTTTGCCCGGTTTTCCGCGTTTACCGGAATTCCCGCCGTTATCGGATGGCCGGTACATGAATGGTTATGGCGCGGCAGTTATGACGCGGTTGCTCCGCGCCGGCAGGATGTGACGACAATATATCAAAGTCCGAACCTTGCCGTAACGCGTACGCTTCTTGCAAAATACCGCGTGACCTATGTCATTGTCGGAACGCTGGAACGCCGGAAATATCTGCCGCTTGAAGAGTGGAAATTTGCGGCACTCGGAACCCCGGTGTTTCATGCCGGTTTGACGGATGTGTACCGCATTTCGGGAGAATACTAGTGTTTGGCCTATTCTGGCGAGTATTGACAAGGCAAAGAAAACATGGTTAAATACACGAGAACAATTGACGTACCTCTTGGAAGTGTCGAACGATTTTTCCAAACCGACGAAAAACCTATCAGCATCATGACGATTTGCATCCTTCATGGTATCCGGTAAAGGGGTAAGCATGGTACAGACGGCACCGGCACGTCCGGCGTCAGACCCTCCTTGACCGACTCTATATCCGTAGCATATGGCTTTTAAAGCTTCGAAACGTTCACCGCCAAAAAAACCTGAGCCCGTTCCTGTTGCGGAAGAAGAGGGCGCCGCACCGGTCTCCTCACCCCTGTCCGTAGAGGATGTGGTGGGGGCGGTGGCGGACAGCGCTAAACCGGCTTCTTCCGGTTCGGGAACGCGAAGCACGGAACCGGTGCGCGACCGGAAGGCACCTGAGCCGGTTTCCTATGCCGTCCGTCCGTCTTCCGAGCAAAGAGATATGCGCGGCGGGTTCGGAAGCCACGCGGGAGGCTACACCGGCGGCCGTCCGTTTCACAGCGGGTTCAGGCGGCCGTTCCGTTCCGGTCCGCCCGGAGGGTACCACAACGGTCATACCAACGGGGACGGTGCCCCCTCACGCTATAGCCTAGAGACGGTCTACGGACAGGACCTGAATCTGCCGACGGAAACGGTGAAGGGCATCCTTGACTGCATGCCGGAAGGACACGGGTTCCTCCGGCCGAAATTTACCCCGAGCGACCGCGACGTCTATATTTCCCAATCCCAAATCCGGCGGTTTCTTCTCCGAAACGGCGATATGGTAGAGGGGCAGGCGCGTCCTCCGAAAGATAACGAACGGTACTGGGGGCTCCTCAAGGTAGAAAAGGTCAATGAGCAATCCGCTGAGGAAATGGGTGAACGGCCGAAGTTCGAAGACCTCGTGCCGATTTATCCCAATAAACTCCTGTCCCTTGAGACCGGGCAGCTTCCGATTTCTACACGGATCATTGATCTCGTGGCCCCGATCGGATTCGGCCAGCGCGGGCTTATCGTGTCTCCGCCGAAAGCCGGCAAAACGACGATCCTCAAAGAACTCGCGGCAGGAATTTCCGCAAATTATCCGGATGTGCACCTCATGGCAGCGCTTATCGGCGAGCGCCCGGAGGAAGTGACGGATATTTCCAGAAGCGTCCAGGGTGAAGTACTGGCCAGCAACTTCGATGAATCGCCGTCCGAGCAGACGAGAATCGCGGAAGTTGCTCTTGACCGCGCGAAGAGACTGGTCGAGACGGGAAAGGATGTCGTCATCCTTCTTGACTCCATCACACGGCTTGCCCGTGCCTATAATCTGGTGGTCAACCCGTCGGGACGGACGCTTTCGGGAGGGTTTGATCCGGCGGCGCTTTACCCGGCCAAACGGTTTTTGGGTGCCGCACGGTGCGTGGAAGCAACCGCGAAGCAGGCGGAAGCAGCCCAAGGCGAAACAAAGGATGAACGGAAGAAACCGGCTGCCCCGGAAAAAGCCAAGCCGCGGAACCGGGTAACGGAGGGCGGATCCCTGACCGTGATCGGGACGGCGCTCATCGACACCGGAAGCCGGATGGACGACCTTATCTACGAAGAGTTCAAGGGAACGGGCAACATGGAGCTCCATCTGTCGCGCGCCCTTCAGGAACGAAGGATTTTCCCGGCCATCGACATCGGCCGTTCCGGTACGCGGCATGACGAACTCCTGCTCGGTGAGGAAAAAATGAAAAAAGTCGGGACCCTCCGGCATATGCTCTCGCTTCTCGGAGATGAGGAACGCACCCTGATGCTTATCGACCGGCTGACCCGGACCAAAACAAACGACGAATTCCTCGACAGCCTCAATAAAGGCTAAACGGACCCGGAGGGGAAGTATTTGCATCTCCTGTCCGCATCTGATACGCTGTTGCACACATGCGCCGGCATTGGTCAAATTTTACGGGTGACCTCCATGATTGGGCATGGGGATGGTATGTATACCTCGACAAGAAGCTCTATCGGTTCGGGGGAGGCTTTGAGGCAAAAAAAGCGGCGATCGTCGATATCCTCATGGCGCGGCGCGGCACCTACCAGCGGCCGTTTCTGCATTTTTCCCTGGGGGTCCTCTTTATGACCGGGGTTGTTGCCGCCCCGATTCTTGCCGATTCCTATCCCGGATCCATCCCTTCAACGCTTGCCGATTATACGCCCCCTTCCGCGGTCCTGAGTTCGCTCGATCTTACTGATTACGGAGTACAGACCACCGTGTCGGATAAGCCGCGCGATCAGGTGATTACCTACACCGTCGTTTCCGGCGACACCCTTGAAAGTCTTTCCAAAAAGTTCGGCGTGTCAGTCGATACCATCCGGTGGGCCAATGACCTCTCCGATGACAATCTGGCAATAGGAGACCACCTTGCCATCCCGCCGGTGACCGGCATTGTCCATAAGGTTGAGGCGGGGGAGACCGTGTATACGATCGCAAAAAAATATAAAACCGACGCGCAAAAGATCGTCAACTTTCCGTTTAACGATTTTGCCGATCCGGATACCTTTGCGCTTACCGTCGGCCAGACGCTGATCGTGCCGGACGGCGTACAGCCGCAGGCACAGCCGATTTATGCCCCGAGCGCCCCTCCGGTTGTTGCCGGCGGGACAGGGCAGCTGATGTGGCCGACCGTCGGCGTCATTACGCAGTATCCCGTCTGGTACCATATGGCACTTGACATCGCAAACCCGTCCGCCCCGGGCGTTATGGCCGCGGCAGACGGCGTGGTGACGCTTGTGCAGTACTGGCGCTATGACTACGGGCATCACGTGATTATCGATAACGGCAACGGGTTATCAACACTCTACGCGCATATGACGGACATTTATGTCAAAGTCGGTGATCGGGTCGCCCGCGGCCAGGTGATCGGGAAAATGGGTTCAACCGGACGCTCCACCGGCACGCACCTCCACTTTGAAGTCCACAGGAACGGCGTCCAGGTCAACCCCCTGCCGTACCTTAAATGAGGATCACCAAAACCCTTTCACTGTGGAACATTCGCTTCGACTGGATACATCCAGGCATTTCCCTGATCTAGTCTTATCATTTAGGGGCTAATCGGCTCCGTAGTGCTGTTTTCACCGTGAATGGATCGTCCGAATCCTGTATAATATGGATTGTTCCAAACAGAAATACGTATATAGAAATGAGCGTAATCATGTGTTTTTTGTCCTTTGGCGTGACGAGGGGCCTGTAGCTTAGTTGGTAGAGCGCCGCATTCGCATTGCGGAGATCACCGGTTCGACTCCGGTCAGGTCCACAGGCCAATATTGAAGATAACATTTGTTCCGGGCCCGTAGTATACCGGTAGAACGACTCCATGGCATGGAGTAGAAAGGGGTTCGATTCCCCTCGGGTCCACCCAATATTCTTTATGATTGTTTGAGAAAATGCAGAACCTGAATATTGAAAAATGGTACGAAATAAATGGTAGTACCTTCAAACGCTATCTCCTGCGTCAAACTAAGATTGACAATATATGCTTTTAAAACTTTATACTTGGTTAAAAAGGATCTAAAAGAGCGGCTTAGTTCGGGCTTCTTTAATGTTGCATATTTAACCTCTATAGGTATAACTTCTCCGGCTGTATGTAAAACAAAATCAACTTCCGCCCTGTCCTTGGTTCTCCAAAAATGAATACCGGCAGGCGTGAGCTTGAGGTCTTCTTTTAAAGTATTGAAAACGAAATTTTGAAACAAAAATCCGGCGGACTCATGAGCGATAGTGCCGAATTGATTGACTGCGAAGTTGCGAAGCCCCGCATCAACAAAATAGTAGACCGGACTTTTGGTTATCTCTTTTCTGGTATTTTTGAAATACGGCGTAACTTTGCTGATCATGTATGTTTTTTCCAGATACCACAAGTACTGTTTCACGGTCTGAACCGAAATTCCGAGCGTATTGGAAAGCTCCGTCAAATGAACGATATTTCCGATTTGAGAAGCAAGAATTCTGAGTAAAGCGGTGAGACTCTCCGTTTTTTTCAGCCTTAATAGAATGGACATATCTTTCTCTAAGAAACTTTGATAAATATCAGCAATTATCGCTCTTTTTTCTTCAACCGCGGGGGCGAGCACTACTTTTGGATATCCTCCGAACGTCAAATACTCATCCAGCAGGGAGGACAACATTTCTCTATGAAATTCAAACCCTGTACGTGCCGATGCCGTCAGATCAGTAAAATCAGGATAAAACCGAGATTCGGTTGAAGTGTCATGTTTATAATTTACAAACTCTTCAAAGCTTATCGTTGAGAGTTCAAAAAGTCTTTTTCTGCCCGGTAATGACTCATGGATTTTTTCTCTTAATTCAAGGCTTCCTGAACCTGAAACAATGAACTTATAGGGCAGCTTTTTATCATACAGCCCCTTCAAAAATAATCCGGCATTCTCTTTTCTTTGTATTTCGTCAATGAAAACATATCCTTTTTCATGCCCCAGTTCATAAGAAATCCGCTGCAACAGTTTCTCTTGAGATTCAAAAAACGGAAGATCCGTAGTGAAGTCAAGATTTAAAAAGATGGTTTTAGCGCCGCTCTTTTTCAGATCGTCCCTCATGATTTCCATGAGCGTCGTTTTACCGGCCTGACGGGGACCGACGATAAGTGTAATCTCCGGGTTCGGGAGATGGGTTTGCAATTGTTTTAACAAAAGCCTGCGTATCATATAGGCGTATTATATCCCGAGAATTATAAATGTCAAGTTATATTTTAGTACGAGAAAAAGTGAACTATATGTATAAAATTCAGGCATACAACCTTGTTTAAACGATACGCCTTCGGGGGAGTATAATTGGGCCGTTGGGACTTTCTCTTTTATCATGAGCTTCCCGGAAACTATCCGTAAGGCGTTTTATCGGGAACCGGAGGGTTCCGGCGAGCCGGAAAATCCCGGCCGGGATTCCCGGTATTTCAACGCAGATGGTACACCAACGGATCAACTTCTCAAGGTCCGGACCCGACTCCTTCATGCGGCTTCTCATTTTCAAGATCACATTGAAGGTTTTTATATCGTCGGAAGTAACAGAACGGGAGAAAACCGGCGGGGCGGCGTTGATGAGACGTCGGATTTAGATATACTAGTGCTTTTTGCAGATTATCGGATCCCGCATGATATCTGGCCGGAACTTGATCCTCTTCTCGTTGCCGTGAATGAAGGATATTCTCCTGAAACGGGATCTCTACCGGATGGGCGAGGCAAAGCAGGCAGGGAGCGAAGGGCCGTAGACACTGACGTTACCGCTGTGTCTGGACGCCGGCCACCTGGGGGGCGGCATTGAGCTGTTGGTTCACGAAATTGCCGACAATCGCCCCGACGCCGAGCATGATCGCAAACATGACAATGAACATCCAGCCCCGCACCATGACGAGATAGGTCCCGTCCGTCTGCGTTCTTCGCGTGCGTACCGCGGTATGGCGGTGATGGACCCGCCGGACAGTTTTTTGTTTCATAGCTTATCCAGCATGACGGGTTTTTCGAAGCTTGTCAATGCCTGAATTGATGCCATATCCTCCCATAATCACGCATACTACAAGTTCCAGACTCAGGAGTAATACTTTAAGCCGGGAGGGTTGGTAAGCAAAAGTGACCGTATGTATACCGGGCGCCGCAAGCGATACGGCAACATAAAAGGGGAAGACGGTGAAGGCCGGTACCGTTTTTCCGTCGACGGTTGCCACCCAGTCAGGATGACTGCTCTGTTTGAGGATGACCAGGCATTCCCGGCATCCCCGGGGGACGCGTACGGAGGCGTGAAAAACCATATCCGTGTCATCGGACTGGCTGAGTATCTCCGGCCTGATCACCGGGGTGTCGAGTGAGGAGAGACCGCTGCCGCCCGGGGGCAGATAAACCGGCGGTTCCTGAAAGAGGCTGTGTACGCTGCCGTCCGGGACGCGGTAGTCCGCTTCGTCCGTCATGCGGAAATTTGGAAGCCCGGTCTGTTTGGGATAATCGGCAGCAAAGGTGATCTCGGGATACAGCCCCTTTTTATGAAGATCGGATTGGATCCAGAGCCGGACGACGTTGACGTACGACCGTTTGCCGACCGAGACGACCGCGGGAAGGACTCCCGATGTGATGTAGCCGTCCGTCTGTACGGTGAAAAGGTTCCAGGCAGGAGTTTTTTTATAGAGTTTCCAGAACGGCTGCGGAGATTGCGAAGGGGGAGCGACGACGGCATTGATATTATAGAGGTCGTAGTCTTCTGCATGGTCTTCGCGGAAGTACTGCTCCGTGTCGGAGTTCGGGGACCAGGTCTCCGGCAGCCACAGGACGGTCGGGATGCCGTAGGTGGAAAGCTGCATATAGTAGGGCGTCTCGGCGATCTTGAGCTCCTTGCCCCACCAGCCGCCCCGGCCGGAGTAGACGCGGCCAGGAGGAAGTGACCGTAATACGCTAAAGAGCGTTTGGACGTCGGGATTTTGCCGGTCGAAGTTGGCATTGGCACGGAGGATGAGCGTGTTATTAAGATCGTTATAATTGATCGTTTGAGGGTAAACGAGGAGAACCGATATTCCTGTCAACAATACAACAATACAACAATACAACAGTTGTTTGGGAATTGCTATATTGCTATATTGCTTTATTGTTGCCGTGACCTTCGCTGTCAGAAACGTTAACCCCACCGGCGCAAGGAACAGGCCTGCCAGCTGGAGGCCGACGATAAACCGTGACAGGTGGAAGTCCTTCATGCCGGGAATAAGGTTTATGGCAGAGCCCCACGTCGTTCTCCCAAAATAGAGGAGGAGCCAGAAGATAAATAAGAGAGCGAAGGGAAAATACGGATTGTTGTATTGTTGTATTGTTATATTGTTAGTGTCGGCTTTACGTGTGGAATTTTCTTCAGTTTTTTTGCTGATCCTTAGCGCGGCGAAAAATCCTACAAACGTCAGAAGCGTCATCGTCGGGAACCTCCCGAAGTCGAAGAGGTCGCCGTTGAGGAGGCGGATCATCGTTTCCTTTGCACCGTATGAGTTAAACTTCCATACCGGATCCCAGAAGGAAATGTTGTGGTAATTGTCGGTGAGAAGTATGGGAATAATCCAGTAAGAAAGAAAAAAGAGGGTGACGGAAGAGAGAAGAACGAGTTTAAAAATATTGTCGCGCACCTGCACGAGTAGCGTTCTGTCGTTCTCCGATCCTTTTCCGCGCGTTGTAAGCCAAACCCTGAGCGGTCCGGCGAATGTAAGGGGGATGAGACTCATGAACGCCATAATGCCGATGCCAAGATGTCCGGCAGTGGTCGCAAAGAGGTAGAAAACTGCCGGCCAGAAGCCGTCAGAAATCCAAGATCTTAACCTCCCAATACCGAACGTTCGTGCCTGATTGTTCATTGACGTTTGAGATGTGTGATTTGTTGTAAAGTACTTCCAGCTATACGCAATTGCCTGGGGCAGAAAGATCATGGCAAACAACTGGCTTGACAGGCCGTAGCCGCGCCAGAGGAATGAAGAAGGGTCGAGTCCATAGAGACCATCAGTTGAGAGTTGGGTCGCAAAGAGTGCTCCGATTCCTGCGGTCAGAAACGACGTGCCAATGACACGAAGAGCCACAAAAACAGAAAGCGGGAAGAGGCAAAGGAGGAGGTAGATGACGAGATGATAATATCGGAAAAGAGAAACGTGTGCGGTGAACGATGGAATGATCGAAAGTGTTCTGTATGTTCCGACAATGACGATTTGCGGGATATGGGAGTAGTAGTAGGGGAGGTTGTACCCTTCAGCCCAGTTCGGGACCCAATGGTCTGCAAGAAGCGACAGGTGACAGGAGACAAGAGACAAGTTATGAGGACAGTGAGTATCTGCATATGTCCATATCGTATTTTCCCGGTCGACTAAGGCGTACTGGAAGGCGTTGTCGTTGGGGTCTACCCCGGCAGTCGGTTCCAGCCGGTAGAGCCATATATTGAAGGCGATCGCGGCGGCCAACATCAATATTCCTATGAGTTTCTCGAATGATAATCTGGTATAGTTCATAGGTAAAAAATGTTATTTTGGATACACGATGGGGTTCAGCCAATCCGTATGGTCGTCCGTGATGCCGTTTCCTGCGGCAACCGTTACAAGGCCAAGCGTTTTGACGCCTTTGATATCGATACTTGCGTGGCCGGGGAGGTCATAGCGCCCCATTTTTCCTGAGGAGAAAAGTTTTCTGCCGTCGCCGTAAATCTCAAAGACCGCAAGCCCCTGACTCCCGGCTTCCGTATCGATGCCGAAATCGGTCGTCAGGCGCCGGAAGTTGCCGTTAAGATCGAAGTTTATGAAGCTGTTGGCATGCGTGCCGAAGCCATATCGGTAAAATGCGTATTGATCGGACAAAAACCCCCACTTCGGAAACCCTGCAAATGCGCCGACCGGCATGTTTTGTTCAAGCGTTCCGTAGTCCTCGCGGTGAGCGACCGGGGTAAGTTGGGTGAGAGAGACCGGCGTTCGTGCCAGAAGCGGGACGTTTTTGTAAAGGATCGCCAGGACGATAAAAGAAACGGGTAATATTATGCTTATCTTACTTGTTTTTTTTATCATAACGAATACAAAAATTCCAAATAGCGAAATCAGGAACAGTGAGGACGGTATCGTCAGAAATGGCTGTGTCAGATGTTTGAGTATCGGGAGCCCGTTACCCGGATAGTTAAATACCAGGGCCGTATGGAGGTTATAAAAATATATAAGCGAAAAAATGCCGTAGAGTATGAGGAATAGTTTGCATGCAGTGTTTTTAACAATTCCGTTTGGAACCGTAGATACTTTAGGTATAAGAAAGAGCCCCCACAGAAGAAGAAACACGGTCAGGGGAAAGGCGTACCGGTCATGAGATTCCGTTTGGAAGAGAAAAAAAGCGGCGTTGACAATGATGAGACTTTCTATAAAATACCGAATGGTGTCTGCCCCGTGTCGGTTGACGAGCTGCCGGAGTACGGCGAAGAGATAGAATCCCGAGAACAGAATAAGACCGACCGTTTTGGCATTTATCATGCCGATGGCCAGAATCTTATCGGAGATTTGCATACCGCGGGCGCCGGCAACGATCCACCAGAGATTGAAGGCGTTGAGCGAAAGGAGCGGAAAGTAGTCGAAGTTGTTGGTGAGCGAGCCGACGACGGTTCCCATATCGCGGTTCAGGAAAAACTCGATGTTGAGGCCGAAAAACGCGAGCGCTGACCCGATGACGCCCCGGACCAGGCCGGTATAGCCGAGGTATTCCCAGAGGAAGAGAAAAAATACCGGCCCGTAGATCATATTCTGGAGCTTGGTCATCATGGAGGTCATGTAGAGGACGCCGGCAAGCATGGGTTTATGCCTGAGCGCGGCGATAACGGCAAGAAGAAAGACAAAAACGCCGAGACTATCGATTTGCCCCCACCACGCGCCGTCGATAAGAGAGACGGGATTTAATACAGAAAAAGCTGCTAAGAGGAAATAGAAGCCGGCCGGCAATACCGGGAAGCCAAACCGTTTCGCATGTTTACCGATCCAGACGATGATGCCGGCAATGCCGAAGTCGGCAAAAACAGCAGGGAGTTTACTGATGGTCAGGAACAGGAGGTTCCGGTCGTTCCAGAACCCGGCGAAAGTATGCGGGTCGGCGAACCGGCCGTAGATCCAGACGAGGAACCCGAGAAGGTAGGCAAAGGGGGCCGGGTAATTGTCATTGGTATGGTGCATGGTCCAGAGGAGGCCGTGATCATAGACCGCAAGCCCCCAGGATTTCCAGAATGAGATGTCCGCTTCAAACCCGGGGTTGGGCAGGAGGATGAGGCGCAGAAGTACGGCAAGAAAGACTACGGATCCGAAGACGGTCCACGCTCGTTTCATGGAAGTATTTATGTCCAGCTCACCGTGTCGATAATCCTGTTAAATATATCCGGGGAGAGGAGCCGTGTGGACATCCAGATCAGGAGCTCCGGCCTGCCCGGCACTTCAAAAAACACATTGTCCGGTACCGGCTCCCCGTCGCTGCCGAGATATACCGCCCGATACCCGGTGAGCCCCTGGCTGTTCGTGAATTTTGTGACCGTAGAAACCCCCTTATACGTATACTGTTTCCACCAGGATTCTATATATGCCATTTTGTCTCCCTTCACATACTGCGCGGTATGTTGGGAATGAGTGAGGTTTTCTACCCGGAGAATGAGGTTTGCCTCCGGGTTGGTGTTTCCCCAGAAGATCGTCACGCTGTCAAACGGGTCATTCGGGAAGACGCCGAGGTTGAGTGTTGCAGGGTACCGGAAGCGGTAGGGGAAAATTTTCCCCTTAAACTCCTTCCAGGTCGCATCCGCGGCGACCGGGATATACGGAGAATCCGGCGCGGGAGACGGGCCCGGCGTACCGGAAGGACCAAGGTAGGTATCTCCTGCCGGCAGGACCGTCTGCCCGGGTACGGAAGCTGCGGAGCGGTAGGCGAGGACAGCAGACGCCATAAGGACAGCGGATGCCACGACAGTAACGATAATCACGGTTTTTACTTCTTTTCTGGGAATGGGGGGAAGGAGGGGTTCGTTTTCCATAGTCCAACCCTAACAAGTTTGAGAAATACTGTCAACAGAGCTAGAAGCCATCTCCAAACCTATTCTTCGAGCGTAGCGAGAAGTTCTCACATGCGTTCGAACAATATCTTTTCGAGATTTGAGATAACTTCTAGTGAGGGGTGGGCAGCGTTATCTTTTGATGTAAATTTTTGGATATGCGGACGGGAGATAGGTTGCAGTCAGAAATTCGAGGTCTTCCGGTTTCGGCTTCCAGAACACCTGGCCGGTCCGGTCCATGATGACATAGCGGGTATTGTGGGCTATGAGAGACCCCCGAAGGGTCGGCAGTTTTATCGGGAGCTGGTCCGCAAACTCCTGATACGGGTGGCAGCAGATGTAGTAGCCGTCGGGGCGGAAGACATAGGATCCGACCATGTCATAGACCGTGTCCGTTGGTTTGGAAATCCTCAGGATGTCCCGGATGACGCCGAGCTGTTCCCGGTTGTCCGCAGCGCTTCCGATACGGACTGAAGTCTGGCGGAGAAACGATACGAGCGCAAGGGCAGCTATCAGAAGATACACCGCATTTTCCACCCGCCCGGCATGCGTGAGGACGGAAAGCCGTCGTGCAAGCGCTGTCAGCGCGTGTCCGGCAAGGATGCATGCAAAAACGGAAAGCGGGATAAAATACTGGACATAGGGAGCGGGAAAAAGATAGAGGAAGACGACCGCTCCGCCGGTATAAAGCAGGAGAAAGCCGGCGAGCGTCCTGTTTTTCAATGCGGTTTGTACCAGGCCGGCCGATGCGAGGACCCAGACGGCGGTTCCGAACAGCCAGGGGAGGCTCAGGCCGCCGCGGTCGATATAAAGAGAGGGATACGGCGAAAGCGCAAGCCAAAGGGAAAACGGAAGTTTTCCGGCATTGACGATGACGGACCAGACCGTGACCGCTTCGACAGCCAAAGGAAACACGCCCATCGAGATCAGCCAGAGAAACGTCAGGGTCAGCGGGATCAGGAATCCCGTGCCCAGCGCAACCGACAGTCCGGCAGCGGAATACGTTCCCCGGCGGATGTGTCCGCGCCAGGTCAAAAACAGCCATGCGGGAACGGCAAATACCATTTTCGGAAATATCATAAGCGACGCGCCGAGGAAGAACCCTGACCAAAACAGCCGGTGCGGTTTGACCCGGTCAGGGAGAAGGAGAAGAAGCGACACAAGGAAGAGAAGGGTCATAAGCATGTCCGGACGTACCTCGATGGTTTTATCGAGCGTTAGGGGAAATACAACAAACAGAAGTGCGGCAATGCGTGCGGACCGCCGGTCCGTCATCTTTTTGCCCAGCATGTACACGATGCCTGTTGTGACAAGGAATATTACCCATACGAACATCCGCGCGGCATAAAGCGGCAGCGGTCCGTCCGGCAGACGGAATAAAGGTGAAAGAAATGCCTGAAAAACCGGAATATGGTAGAGAAAAAAATCCCGGTAGGGGATAAACCCGTGCGTCAGAAGCCAGGTCCAGTGGAGATGGGCGAATTCATCCGCGTCAAAATAGCGGCTCAGGCCGAGATAGAGACGGACGAGGAGAACGATAATAATTGTGGGAATAAGAGTTACCCGAAGAAACGTTAGGTGCCGCTTCATGCCTCCTATGGTAGCATAGGGAGGAAGAGAGGGGTGGGGAGAGGAAGAGAGGAAGAGAGGGAGAGGGGAAGATTGAAGAAGTGATGCGTTACTTCGTTACTTCGCAATGTCTATGAAACTATCGGGAAAAGAGTTAGTTATCCTGACGGCAACCGGTACTGCAGCCGTTCTGCTGTCCCTCTCGCAGACGATACTGTATTGGCTGAAAACCCCTTCCGGAACGTATTATTCCTTTGCACATAATTATATAGAAGATTACTACTGGTATCTTCAGCTTATGCGGCAGGGGTGGGAGGGGATGTGGAAGGCAACCAGCTGGCTTACCCCGGAGGTATATCCCGCACAATTCGTCAACCCGTTCTTTCTTTTTTTGGGACACATTGCCCGGTGGAGCGGAATAGGAATACCTCAGGTATACACGCTCGCGAGGGTCGGAGGGGCCATGGGCCTTTACCTTCTTATTATTCTTCTTGCGGCACGCCTTTATCGCGGCTCAGCCGTGAAGAGAGTGACGGGTGTTGTGTTTGCGGTGTTTGGAACCTCCTGGTGGGGGTGGGTAAACGGCGCGCCTGCGGTCGCCCCGCTGGTCCATGCCTGGACCGCGCTTGATCCGGTGTTCCGGATGAGTTATATCCCGCATCACCTCTGGTCAAAAACCGCCATGCTTGCGGCGTTCGTATTTCTGACCGGACAAAGCGGTGTCAGGAAGAACAGACTACATTTATTTCTTCCGGCCGTTGCCGTCATACTCATGAGTTTCATAAGTCCGGTGACGATCGTGACGTTTGCGGCAACCGTCGTCCTTTGGCTGGGGTTGGAATATCTGACCCGTACGTCATCCCGGCGAGCGCTGATCCCGCTCGGAATGTTTGCCCTGTCGCCGGCGGTTCTTATCGCGTGGTATCACCGGATGATCGAAGGGGGAGTGTTTCCGTGGAACAGTTATAACCTCTGGGAAACGACGCACTACGCGATTTCCGCGCTTTCGTATCTTGAAGCGCTTGGTCCGCTGTTTTTGCTCTTCCTGGCGGGGCTGCCGTTTCTTGGGAAGTCACGTCCCGGCAGACTCCTCATCGCCTGGGTTGCCTCCGGTTGGCTGCTTCTTTTCGTTCTTGCGCCGTTTCTTCCGCTGACGAACTCCCGGTACCTCGACGGCTATCAGTTTATCCCGATCGGTGTCGGAGCTGTTGCCGGCGTCTGGCAGGTTGCTGCATTTTTGGGCAAAAAAATATCCTGTTCCGGGAATATTATTTTGTACGGCTGTATCGCGCTTATCCTACTCTACAGCGCCCTCGGATTATGGGCGAGTATCCGCCAGGAATACGGATATATACTGGAAAATTCTGAAAACCCCCAGGTGTACGTTCCGGATACGCTGATCAAGGTGTTTACCTATCTCAGAACCCATGCGGCGCCCCGGTCGCTGGTCATGGCTCCGTACTGGATAGGGACGATGATCCCCGCGCTGACCGGCGACCGCGTGATCGCCGGACACGCGGTCATGACAGAGTACAGCCCGGAAAAACAGGCTGACCTTACGGCATTTTACCGCGATATGACTTCCGCTGAGGCAAGGAGTGTGGTTTTGAAGTACCATCCCGGATATATCCTTACGGCAGGAACGACCACGGCGCCATACGGAACGGTGGCATACCGTAGCGGCCAGTATGCCCTGTACCGCACCTCATACTGAGGGCGGAGCTTAGCGTTTTACCTGCATGAGACTGATACCCCCGGCTTCAAAAACGGGATGGAGATACGGCTCTGCCGTATGCGGCGGCGGCGGCGGCGCATCAATGCCGTACAGCACATAGGAGACGTGATAGCCGTTCAGAAAAGCTTCCGCTTCGGACGTATTCATCTGTCCGTTCAGAAAGGCAAATACGAGGTCGCGCCGGGTATAGTAATCTTCCGAGATGTCATCCCGCGCGATAAGCGTACGGTTATGGCTGTATGCCGGAATCATGGCGCTGACATATTCCCCGGCAAGGACGACGGATCCGGCGGGCGTATGGGTATCGAGGTACCGGAATGCCGCCGCAAGAGAGGAGGGGATATAGTAGGGAAACCAGGAAGGGTCAGGTACAGCCGAGAGTGACGGAACGGAGGAAATAAACGGCACGGCAGCATAGACGACAAGGAAACCGATGATGCACGCTTCCGTAAGCCTTGCCGCAATGAAGCGTTTGAAGAGGGAGGAAAGAGTCAGGATACCCGAGGTGGCAAGTACTGCCAGGGGAATATACTGATATGACTGAAAGAGCCTGCTTTCGTTTATGCCGATGAGTCCCCGGACGGGGAAAAGGGCAAGGGGAAGAAATGCCCAGGAGACGAGAGCCGTGTGTATGGCGTTTTTACCCCGGAGGGAGACGGCTCCGATTGCACCCAAAAGAAGCGCCGGTCCGAGAGCCGCAATGTAGTCCGCAATACCGACCGGAGGGTTAAAGGCTTTCATCCGTTCATACATCACCGACCAGGGCGGAACGGTGCGGAAGACGAGGTAGTCATAGAGGAGTACGCCTGCCCCCGTGAGAAAAACGGGCAAAAGCCACAGCCACTTCCGTCCTGATGCGGGGGCGCCGGGACGCAGACCGGCAACGCCCAATACCGCGTATATTGCGAGGAGCATCATAAGAGCCGTCGGGTTCAGCATGCCGCAGAGTATCGTACAGAAGATGAGGATGCCGGTCCGCCGGCGTGTCGGTGAGTTGCCGGAGGCAATAAGCACCGCAGGCGTCATGAGGGCAAGCGCCAGGAGGTGGTGCGGGGGCAGGTCTATTTTCCCGATGACGGAAAATGAACTGACCCATGGGATAGGATCCGATATGCCGCGCGGTCCGAAGTGCCAGACCGCTGTTGCCGCCGCAAAGCATACCAGTGCCATAATCCGGTGTGAGACACGCCGGAATGTTTTTCTGATCAGGAGGAGAACGGAGGAAAGAAAAACCGCGAGTGAAAAAAGCCGGAGATAGAGATAGAGAAGCGGCGCCGAGGTGACGCCAATCAGCCTGCCGGTCAGTCCGGTCAATGAGAAGAGGGGCTGCATGAAAACCGCAGGCGAGACGGTATCCGTATACCGGGAGGACAGGAAGAAGTGTCCCATAAGCCCGTCTTTGATCCAACCGAGGTACTGGAAATAATCCGGTAGATATCCGCCGGCGAAACTGTATGTTGCGCCCGCCGGCGTATGACGGAGAGCCGTATGAAACGGGAGGAACACCGCGGTAAACGAGGTGAGAACAAGCACGGTAAATACCATGAGATCTGCGTTCCGTTTCATACCGTTTATGTTTAGCGTACCATATCCACGACCTGTCTTTCCCGGTCACAAGAAGGAGCGATTGTTTTATAATGCCACTATGCGGGTATTGCCGAAATTATTTCCGGTATTCATTTTTCTTTTTGTTGCTTTTTCGCTCACACCAACGGTCTATGAGCTTGCGAACCGGGACAACATTCCCGAAGGCCGCTCCTTTGAACTCGTCCATAATTTCCCGACGGATTATAATTTTTATCTTTCCCGCATCCGGGAGGGGATAGAGGGACGGGTGACGGTAGTTGAGAAGTACACGTCGGAGCCGCACAAGGGATCGTTCATCCAGGAATTTTATCTTTTTTTGGGGTGGCTCGGCAGGTGGGACAGGGTACCGTGGGAACGCTCGGGTGATATCTATCAAGTAGCCCGGATTGTGCTCGGAGTGACACTCCTTTTCCTGATCGCGGAGTTTGCACGACGGGCATTTTCTGAAACAGAAGAAAAAACTGACGGTAAAGACGCTATCTGGCCGCTACTTGCTTTTGTATTTGCTGTAACGGCAAGTACATGGCCGACACTCGTGTGGGTCAATGGCGTACCGCGGTTCGGCGGGTACATGGCGTGGTGGTCCGTCATGGACAGCCTGCAGCGGATTACCTTTATCCCGCACCTTCTGGCGGGACAGGGGCTTCTCCTTGCGATCATTCTTGCCTTTTCCAGCGATGCAGTGCTGGCAAAACCGGGGAATTGGATATTTCTAGGCTTTCTCGGGCTTCTCCTCGGCGTTATTTTCCCTCCGGGACTGGTATTTGTCTATGCGGCCCTTGCCGTCCTTCTCCTCATACGCTTCGTTTGGGACCGTCCGAAGAACAATCTATGGATGAGTTGGGCCATGCGGTACAAACTACCGGTCCTGGTCTTCGGCGTCTTATCGGTCGGCGCCCTTTTGTATCTCCAGCTTATGACCCGCATGTATCCATGGAAGCGGCTGGTAGAGGTAGACGTCATCCGTCCGCTGCCGTTTGATTACTTCGAGTACATCAAAGCCATGGGTCCGGTGCTGCCGTTGGGGTTGTTAGGGCTGTTCGTGTGTTTCGTCGAGAAAAGCAAAACCATGCTTGCTGCCACAGCCTGGGTTATCGCATGGCTGGGACTTCTCGTCATTTTTCACTTCGTCCCTGCGCAAAGCCCTCTCAGATTTTCGGAAATGATTCCGCACGTGCCGCTGGCAATATTAACAACGTATTTGTTTTATTATCTGTGTCGCGTTGCTCCGGTCGCCCGCAAAAATGTAGATCCAGCTTCAAAGTTAGATTCCGCAGGCCTGAGTGAAGCTGGACAAAATTTTGTGGGCTCCCTGCAACGCGCTATGTATCCCATCTCACGTGTCTTGCTGGTCTTGCCCGTGTTGCTTGTATTGCTTAACTTAGCCATCATGTATTCCTCCTGGCTCTGGCAGCGGGATTTCATCGATCACAAGATGCGCGGAGCCTATCCGCTTGTCCAGGTCGGGGCATATGTCATGTATCCCCTCAAGGATTTTCTTTCCCCGATGAAATTTTTACAGGACCATACGGCGCGGACCGATGTCATCTTGTCTGAATTTACTGCGGGCAACTACATCCCGGTCGTGAGCGGCAATACCGTTTATATCGGGCACGACAACACCGTGCATCTCGAAGAAAAGAAGGAAGAGGTGAAACGATTTTTCAGTCTTTCTTTGAATGCGGGAGAAGGGGAGGCGTGGCTCAAGGCCAATAATCTCCATTATATATATTACGGTCCGGAGGAGGAGGACGATGCGAGTCCCGGCGTCCTCTTCGGCGGGCCGGTAGGGGTACCGGATCTTTCCGTACACTATCCGTTCCTCAAACAGATCTACGAAAATCCCTCGGTCAGGATTTATCAGGCGGAATAGAGCATGAAATCGGCTGTGTACAATCCGGTGCCTCGGACGGGTCTGCAGCATTAACCTGCTCACCGGTCAGCGTACCCTTCCGTGTCTCGGAATCCCATGTCGCAGGGATACTGTGGGTTGGTTTATGCCTTGAAGTGACGAGGTATTTTTTTCTCCCATCTGGCGCCGCGGCCACGTCCAAGCATGGCGATACGTCCAAGATGTTGCAACTTGACAAGTGCCTGTTTGACCGTTGCCCGGGGGATACCGGTATCTTTGATTATTACCCCCGTTCTTACTTCATGATGTTCCTGCATATACTGCCAGATAACCTGTTGTTGTTTTGACAGAAGTGTCTCGATTTGTTCTCCCCTCAGTAGAGAGACGGCAAGATTCGACTGCGCTGTCATCACCGAGAGAAAAAACGTGAACCATGGCTCAAGATGTTCCTGTCCCGATCCGAAGGTATTCTGGCTTTTTCGAAGAGCCATGTAGTATTCCGGTTTGTTATCCTCAATCAGTTTTTCATGCGAAACGTACGGAATGTAGGCATATCCGGCGTGTAAAAGGAGCAGATTCGTCAGAATCCGCGACAGCCTCCCATTACCGTCCTCAAAGGGATGGATTGCAAGGAATTCGACAATACATGACCCGATGATAAGGAGGGGATGATATGTTTTTTGCTTCATCGCATCGGCGGTCCATGCGATGAGGTCGTGCATTGCCGCGGGAGTGAGATAGGCGGGTGTCGTATTGAAAAGTACCCCGACCGATTGTCCGGAAGCGTTTACCATCATGACCTTGTTTTCCTTCTGTTTATATTCTCCCCGGTGTGTCTCATCTTTTTTAACGTATTGCAAAAGCTGTTTATGGAATGATTTGATAACCCCTTCGGACAGATGAATGGTTTTCCAACTGTCAAAAACATTCCCGAGAAGCTCATAATATCCTTTGACTTCGGCAACATCGCGATCATGGAAGGTCTGAATTGCAATCCCCCGCATCAGTTTTTCGATATCTCCATCGGAAAGCCGCGCGCCTTCGATACGGGTGGAAGCCCCGGTTGACGTGATAAGCACGGATCGTTTCAAATTTCCGAGTGTTTGAGGGTGCAGGTTGACTCCCGCGGTCCATTGACCCTTGCGTTCGTCAATGGCCGCGATAGCAGGGAGAATGCGTGCATACACTTCTTGCGACAGCAGAGTAAGTCTTGTGTCAAATTTGGTCATCATAACTATAGCCAATTATAGCCAATTATAGCCAATTGTCAAGAACTTCATTCTTGTACTCCGGGCTGATCTCGATTACGATAGAGAACTATGAAATGCTACCTCTGCCATGGCCGGATGAAGCCGTTCTTATTCAAGAACGGGTACCAGATCTTTCTGTGTCCTGCCTGCGGGCTCAAAGCGACGGACCTGCGGGAAGAGTATGAGAGTTTTATCAGGAAATTTTACATCAAAGGCTACTATACCGGGGATCCCAAGTATGCGGCATATGCCAGTTATCACAGCGATAAATGGCATATCGTACGCAATATGCGAAAATTCCTCATGCATATCCAGAAATATAAAAAGACCGGAAAACTCCTGGATGTCGGGTGTGCCATGGGATTTATGGTGGAACTTGCTCTCAAAGCGGGATACGATGCGTACGGCTTTGATCCGTCGGTATACGCGGTCACCGAAGGCAGGCGGGACACCGACGGCAGGATTATCCGCGGCACCATCCAGAGCGTGCAGTATAAGCCTAAATCATTTGATATCATTACACTTTTTGATGTGGTGGAACATCTTGGCGATCCTGCGCGGGATCTTGCCAAACTTATGACTCTTCTTAAAGATGACGGCATTTTGGTGATGGCCACCGGCAATACCGAAAGCATGGCCGCACGCACCCTCCGCAGGCGCTGGACGTTTTATATACCGCCCCAGCACCTGTTTTTCTTTACCAGGAAAAACTTTACCGATCTTATGGTGCAGTCCGGCCTTGAGCCGGTCGAGTGGTTCATGATCGGGAAGTGGCTGAGCCTCCGGTATGTGCTGCACCTCGCCCGGTCGACCGGCGGGAGCGCTCTGGCGCGGCGGTTTTTCCGGCTTGTAGAGAAAGTAGGTCTGGGGTGGCTGCCTCTCTATCTTCCCATGCGGGACAACATGGTGGTCGTCGCCCAAAAATCACGCTGATGTCAAAAACCTATCCGGCAGTGTACCACGACTATATTGAGAAGGCGGAAAAAGCCCATTTTTGGTTTTCGGGGCGCCGGGCGCTTCTCCGGAACGTGATCGGCGCGTTTCTTCCGGGGGCTCCGGAGACTACATTTCTTGAGGTCGGCTGCGGAACCGGACTCGTCCTCGAGCTTCTGGAACGGATGGGGTTTAGCGCGGTCGGTCTTGATGTCAATGCAAAAGCGCTGTCCTTGGCGCGGAAAAAAACGAAGGCGCCGCTTATCCGGTCATCCCTCTACACCTTCCGGACAGACCGGCAGTTTCAGGCGGTCGGCAGTTTTGATGTCCTGGAGCATCAGGAGAACGACCTCCTGTTCCTGCAGCGCTGCCGGTCACTCATCAGCCGCGGCGGGTATCTTTTTCTGACCGTTCCGGCCGGAAAACGGTTCTGGAGCCCTATTGATGCATATTCCGGACACAAGCGCCGGTATGAAGCCCGGGAGCTTGCGTCTCTGGTCAGGCGGGCCGGATTTTCCGTCCTTTTCTGCCGGTATTGGAATGCGCTGACCCTGCCGTTTTTTCTTTACAAGCGGCGCTGCGTAACGGAGACACTCCCGGAACGGATGATTGCCGACTATGTAGAGAAGCCGCCGGCGGTCGTAAACTGGCTTCTCAATCTGCTTCTTTCCCTTGAGCGCATCGGTATCTTTACCATCCCGTATCCGGCCGGAGCAAGTCTCGTGCTGGTTGCCAAAAGGATATGAAAAAAACCGCGGTGATTGCCGGGAGTTATGCACTGCTTCTGGTATTCCTTTTCGGCGGGGCGCTTTTTCCGGGTCCCCACCGGATTATTTTCGGCGATGACATCACGCACCAGTACTATTATTACCGCGAATTTTTCCTTCATTTTTTCCGTCAGGGGATAGTCCCATGGTGGAACCCGTACAATTTCAGCGGCACGCCGTTTATCGCAAATCCGGCCGTCACTATCTGGTATCCCGGAACCTGGCTTTTTCTCCTGCTGCCTCTGAATATCGCCTACAGCTGGCACATCGCGCTGCATCTTCTGATTGCGATGACGGGGATGTACCTCTTTATTTCAAATCTCAAATCCCAAATCCCGATGACCAAACAAAACACACATCAAAAGAATGATCAAGAAAATGGAAGCATTGATGTCGCTTCCTGGGTGGGGGGAGTTGTGTTCGGGTTGTCGGGATTTTTCGTTGCCAGGATATGGGCGGGACACGTCGATATCATCGCAGCTGCAAGCTGGATGCCGTGGGTCGTGTGGGGGTTTTATCGATTACATCACGCGGTAGGTGCGCGTGTTTCTGCGTCTCCGTCAAGCGTCGGCCCCCTGCGGGTGGCAGGAGCAGGGGGACCCCCGGGAAGGGGTCCCCTTGTGGGTGTTCCTGGGGGAAAGCTCCTGACAGGACCCGCTGGCACGTTCCTTCGCGTGACGATGCCCGAAAACGCGCACCTCCCCGCGCGCGGAATTGCACTTGCCTCCATCCTTTTTGCTTTCCAGCTGTATGCGGGCTACCAGACGATGGCATTTTTTACCGTAGAGGCAGTGATCATTGTTGTATTGTTCTATTGCTTTATTGTGAAAAGTTTTAGACCGTTACTCCCGGTAGCCATAGCGGGACTCCTGGGATTGGGACTGGCAGGTCTCCAGCTTATTCCTGAGCAGCAGTTTTTTCGGGAGACCATACGGACGTATGCACTCCCTTACCGCTGGACGTCGTACGGAGCGCTCACGTTTCGCGACCTTCTTTCATTTATTTCGCCGTTTCCCTTCGGGAATCAGATGAACTACCGGGGGCCTGTTCCTAATTATTGGGAACATGCAGCATATCTCGGCCGGGTCGGATTGACGCTTGCCATCGTTGGATGCTTGAGCGTTTTATGGACCATGAAGAGAAAGAGGATAGAAAAATCCTGGAGTTTAGCTTTGGCAATGGTGGTTATCACGGTATTTGGGTTCTGGATGTCTTTTGGACCGAATGCGCCGGTTGATCTCCAACATATCCTATGGAGCATCCTTCCGCCATACCATTACCTCCGTATTCCAACCCGCCATGTAATCCTTGTCGTATTCGGTATGAGCGCGCTTGCCGGAATCGGGCTCGGCGCCCTCCGAAATAGGACCCTCCGGATTGTCATCACGCTCGCCGTCGTAGGGGAGATGCTCTGGTATGGAAAAACCTTCATAACGCTTTCTCCGATCCCGGGCGGTCAGACCGATCCGACCTTAGTTTCTCTTTTTAAGAAAGACGTCGGTCCGTATCGGGTGCTTCAGGATTTTGGCGTATGGGTCTCTCCGCGGGAGAGCCTGGATTTTGACAGCACCATGATGTACGGAATATTTTCGGCAACCGGCTACGACCCGTCAATTCTACGCTCCTATTTCGACTATGTAGCCCGGGCTTCGGGGCAGACGGGGAGCGATGCGGTCCGGACAACGGATGTGCAGGTCCCGTACCTGGCCCCGGCTTCGGGGGACGCCCTGGATTTTCTGAATATCAAATATATACTCGTGCCGCCGGCATACGATCCGTTTGCCGGGAATGCACGGTATGTTTTGGTCCGTGAAGACGCCAGGCGCGGTTATAGAGTATATGAGAATACGACGGTGAAGCCGCGGTTTTTCCTTGACAAGCGTTCCTGCGGCACGGTCCGTCTCGCGGGTTACACCCCAAATACCATACGGCTGGATGTCGATACGACCTGTGCCGCCGGACTGGTCAGTTCGGAAGTCTGGTATCCGGGATGGACGGCATATGTCAATAATAAGAAGGTTGATATGGATAGAATAAATGGATCATTCCGGTCACTTTTTATATCCAGGGGAAATCACGCGGTAATCATGGTCTATGAACCGGCGATTTTTCTCATCGGAGGATCCGTAACCATGGGCTCTGCCCTCATACTCATATGGCTGTTGGCAAGACGGAATACAGTCCTCACTTGAAAATTGTTGGTGTGAGTTTTTTGGCTAAGCCGGTGTAGAACGTTACCATTGCTTTTCGGTCAAAGGGGATAAGCATTCTGGGAACATCCGTGATTTCTGCTGCTTTGAGAAAGTTTTTTGATACTTGCAAGGGATCAACCCTTTCCCCGAACTTCTTATCTGCATCGCGGAATAAGCGTTCGATCGTCCATGCGGTCTGCGTCAGAATACAGTATAAATCTACATAGTCCCGTTCCTCCGCTTAAATAGAAGTTGTTGAGGATCCAGGGTGTTTTGAGTACCACTGCCAGAAATTGCTCCTGTCGAAGGCTAAGCCCTGTTCCGTTTTCCATGGTTTGTGCCATAGATAGAATTTTAACACTTTCTGCTTGTCCGGGCTGATGCGGTTTTTTATAGAAGACCAGTGTGTTTTGATAAACTCCGGGTCCAGCTTTTCTCCTTCGAGACCATAACTAATAAGCTGGATGACGCGCCAGATATTATATTCATCGGGAAACTCGCGTTTGAGTTTTTTTCATCAGTATTCCAGTGAAACATAGCTCGAGTATACAGGAAAGAAAACTATAAAAAAAGGATGATACAAACCGCACAAGGACAGGCATCAGGCGTTGATCGGTCCGCCCAGGCATATCACGTCTCGGCACCGGCGGCCACTCTCTGTTCTTGACACAAACCAATACAATTGTATAATAGTATTATATATGAACTACGTGACTACCAACATCCGTTTCCCTGAAGACATCTATCTGGCGCTCAAGGAAGAAGCAGCCAAAAAAAGACTCAGTCTCTCCGCAGTAGTCCGCGAGAAAGTCGGAGCGGGCGATACACGCCGTTCGAAAGCGGAAATGACACGGTTAACCTCTCGGCTTGACACGACGGCGAAAGCACTCGGCGATAAGCTTAAAGGCTTTGACGCGGCGCGAGCGATCAGAAAGATGCGCGAAGAGCTATGATTGTCGTTGACGCCTCAGTAGTCTACAAGTGGGTTGTTGATGAACAGGATGAAGCAACCCGTCGGGCAGTAAAGCTCCGTAATACCTACCTTGCAAAACGGGAAAAGGTCGTGGCACCCGACATCCTCCTCTACGAAATAGGCAACATTTTTGCGTATAAAACCAAACTTTCGCCAAAGGATATCTCAAAAGCGTGGCAAAGTTTTTTACTCCTGGATATTCCTACGGTATCCGCTACGGCGTCGTTTATTACCGGTTGCCTTACCGTTTCCCGCAAATATGCCATATCCGTGTACGATGCCGCGTACGTGGAACTCGCGCGGGAAAAAAAGTGCAGGTTAATCACTGCCGATACCGTGTTGGTTAAACGGGTCCATCAGCCGTTCGTCAGGTCACTGTAGACTTTCCGGCCGCTTTCTGCCGGTATGTTCGGATGCACGGATGAGCCAGCGGACCGACAAAATAACCATTAACGGGTAGTACGGGATAAGATAACGCGGCTCTGTCATGGCCAGGTAGGAAATCGGCACGAGGCTTACGAGATACAGGACGGCATACCAGCGGAAGACCGGTTGCGGGTCGAAAAATGCGAACAGAAGCGACGGGAGGAATATACACAGGAACAACGGGGGCATGATGACGGCGTAAAGCGTACGGGACACAGAGACATACCGGTCCCAGAGCGGATACGTCCACGGCGTCATGATGAGCGGCCTGCAGAACCGGATCGTCCCGAGGTTTCCGCAGTAGAGCGGCTGTACCGGATCCCTTCCGCCTTCGGTTTCAAGGTTATGCCAAAACGGTGCGCGTGCGGTAAGCGTCCGGAAAAAAACGCGGATGCCGCTTTCCAGGTAGTCAAACGGATATTGCCGGATGGCGGCAATCCCCACGTTTCCGAGAATGGTATCGAGGGCGTGCCAGCTCCGCCCCGTTTTGGGAAGGATATAGTCCTGCAGATCCCAGTATTCCGCATAGGGGTTTACCGTCTTGGGCACGAACCGCCGCAGCGTCCGTACCGCCGGAGTCTGTTCGCTTGGAAAATGCCGGCCGTCCCACACAAAATTGGTATAAAACGGCATGAGCTTGGTATCAGACAGCCCCCAGACGCCGGTGACCGCATGATTGGTGAGGACCCAGCAGCCGAGGATAACCAGGCCTGCGGCCAGGCTGAAACCCGTCATTGTTGCGGAACGTTTCCGGCGGAGGCCGTACCGGAGGAGGAGGAGAACGGAAAAACAGAAAAGAACTATGAACTGATATTTGAGGAGGCTCATGCACGCGGCGAGGACGACGGCGTACGCGAGAGGGGCAATCCGTTTCGTTTGTATAAAACGGGTAAACAGAACCAGGTACAGGAGGAACGCGGTCTGTGCCGGCAGTTCGGTCATCATGGAGACCGAGTAGATGAGATTTACCGGGAACAGGAGGAACAGGAGGCTGATGACGGCGGCTGCCGGCGCGGAAACTCCCGGGGTAAGCAGTACATACAACAGGAACGCTCCGGAGGCAAAAAGTGCGATATGCACCAGGTGGAGAAGTATCGTGCCGGACGGCAGTATGCCGATAAGCGCGATAGCTATGCCGTAAAGCGGCGGAGAGACGGTCGTCGGACGGCTGTAAAGAAACGGCGCGATAAACGGGTACGTGCCGGTTGTCAGGTACCGGCCGATCGCCCAGTAAAAATAGCCGTCGATATTCGTATAGAGAAACAGAAAGACGAAGTGGAACAGGAGTATGGCCGCGCCGGAGAGGACGGCAATCCGTTTCATTTCGCTCCTTTCCAATACGGGACAATACACGGGTCTTCACCGTGCCACCAGGGGGTTTTGCGCGGAATGACGTTATCCGTCCGGTTGTCAAATACCCAGGTGAGCGGCGTTCCCCGTACCGATACGGTGTAGGACGGTCTGTGGGTCAGGAGGTAGTCAAAGGCATGGAAGAACCGGTAGTAAAAGGACTGGCGGTTGAGGATAACCACAAAATCCGAGCCGTATCCGAGTGTGTTGACCGTTTTGAGAAGATCGGGCCGGAGATACAACGCGCCCACATCCGGCATCATGACGATGTCCACCGTCGCATGTTCCGGAGCATGGGTATTCACCCAGTTGACAGCCGCTTTTTGTGAGGTACCCCAATAGTCGAGATCATACTTTCCGTATGCTCCCTGGACACCGCCAACGAGTTCGTTAAAGTACGTCACCTCATACGGGTGATAGGAGAGGATCTGGAAGGAAAGGAAGGCGAGGAGTATGACGGTTATGAAGACCTCTGCCATAGTTTTTGCTTTTACTGAGAATTGTTTTATTGTTACATTGTTACATTGTTGAAAACAAAAATCAGCCCCGATTGCCGCAAGGGCGGCGATGGGGAAGAGGACTTCTTCAAAATGCCGTATGCCGTCGATGACGCCGATCGTCGGGATAAAGTAGCGGGTGAGGGGGAGGAAAAACCAAAGAAGTATCAAGAGGTTCGCGCTTTGGTCAGTATGTGGTGTTCTCGTATCGTCAAGGTCCGGGACGCTGTTCTGTTTACCAGTGTTTTTTGCCAAGGCCGTGACGATACTTCGAAACCACATACTGGCCCGCGAGACTATGGCACGTATGAACGTAATTACTCCCAACGAAGAGAAGAAAAGTACCGGCAGCGGCGTCGTGACTGCAAGATACCAGTACGGGTAATACCACGGCACGGTCGAACCGGAGCAGTACCATCTGCCATGGAGCAGTACTTCAAGATTGTCGGTGCTGACGCTAAACGTGCGGTACAGCTGTACAACCTCACGGACCGGATGCTGCCAGAAGAGGGCCCAGAGGGCAAACGCCGCAACGGGAGCCAGAAGAAAAAACCCAAATCCCGTCCGCCAGCCGGCGGACCGCGCCCGGGACAGGCTCAACATGATAAACGAAAAAAATGATGTATGATTTGCGTTTGGTTTTTTGAATTTTACCGGGATTTGGGCATTGGGTTTTGCGATTTGAAGGAGAATAAGCCATGCCGCATATACAACCGGTATAAATATGGCATTTACTTTTATATTGAATGCCAGGGCAAATCCGAGAACCGCGGGGATGAAATCCCTTACCCGCCGGTAGCGGACAAGCCGCCACAGAAGCCAGATATTGAGGGCAAAAATGACGGCGGAGGGGATATCTTTCATATTATTATGGAGGTCGCCGAAATAGCGCGGCGTTAACGCAAGGAATAGTGCGCCAAGGATGGCGACGCGACGGTTTACTGCCTCTGCCAAGAAGAAATATAAGATCCCTATGCCGGCGACGCCCCAAAGAATGATCGGAAGATTGTACGCGCTGTCAAACGGCAGGATGTGCCACGCCCGGAAAAGGTAGAGAAACGACAGGACGGGCGGTATGGACATGAGCGGCCCGTAGGGAAGCGTCCACGCGTTTCTCGGATCCGGCGCTACATACGGAAGCGGCCGCGGGTCGAGGTCCTGCCAGGAGAGCCCCAGGAAATGCCCGCCGCCGAAAAAATGGAAATGGAAATCCCAGGTCAATCCATAGTCATTGATCGCCACAAGATGGATACAGAGAAAAAAAAGCGCGATGAGAAAGCCGATGAATAGGGTTTTTTTGTCCATGTTGTATCCTCTCTCGCTGTACACCCTGGTCCGGCGCGTATACCGCTCTCTCAATCAGGGTTTTTCGATTCCGGGAACGGGAGAAGTAACCTGATATATCGTGATCATCGCATTCTTATAGATTTTAGAAAGGAACGGAAGGTTTTGTGCATACAGAGGAAAGCCCTGGAGCGTTCCGGCGATGATGTATCCTATCCTGTTTTGTTGAAGAAAGGCTTCGGCATCGGATGATCTGAGGGAACGGGAGAAAAACATCTGTCTGAGGCGTTCTTTTTCGTCCGGATGGAGGGTGTGGATGGGGTGGCCGTTGAAAACGGTTTTGTCGGTAAAGACCGGAACCATGATTTCTATCGGCATACCGCTGTCGACCATGACGACGGGCCTTAGCGGATTATCCGGCTGACCTTTGAGCCAGGTGAGAGCACCGGCGACAGGGTTCGGAACATAGGCATAGAGAGAACCGGCCAGGAGCACCGGATCACCGGCCGGCGTGAGGCGCGCAGAAAAATCGGCGATACTTCCCGGCAGATCCAGAATGAGGGCTCCGGCAAGGAAAAGGATGAGAAAAAGATTGCCGGGCCCCAATCGGATCTTTTCAACGACTGTCCGTAACGTCCGACTGAGCTTTTGCATGCCGAGGAGCGCAAGGATGGTCAGGCCGGCGTACCCTGCCGGGAATTGGTAGCGGGACGGAACAGTTCCCAAAAGGCGCGGAAGCGGGGAGAGAAAGAAGGCCGCAGACACAATCGCCGTGGCAGAGAATAGGACTGCCGTTGTACTTTTTGTGCGGACAAGCGCGAAAAGCCCGAACGGCAGGAACAGTGTCAGCGGGCCCAGGGATACGAGAAAATGCCGGAAACCGGTATTGACATACTGCCGCAGCTCCCAAACCTTGGCAGCCGCAAAAATCGGCGAGGAGAATTCCCGGTTTATGAGCCAGGCAGCCGGAAGCGCGGCAAGACCGGTAATGAGAAGTGCTGTGAGGGCCGGCTTGTATCCTGATGTATGGCGGAAGGCCGACCAGAGACCGGTAACCGCCGCTGCGGGAAGGAAAACGAGTATGGGCAGCGGATTTGCGGAAGCTGCCAACATGGATATGGCCGCAAGCAGCAGGTATGTTTTCGGCGCGGCGGAACTATTGCGGCTGGTGAGCTTGAGCGCTTTGATAAACATAATTGAGAGAAGCAGGAAAAGTATGGTCTGCCAGACCTGGTGCGGGACGCCGCCCAGCCGGTTAAAGACCGGCGCGGGAGAGAACCAGAGATCGTCGGGGAAGAGAAGCCGGTGTTGATTGAGAAGGACGGAAAGGTCAGGAAGCGGGGATCCGATAAGGTACAGAAGAAATCCCCCGATACGTGCAGCGGGATCATCCGGAAAGCTCCGGCACAGTACCAGGAAGACAAGGACGAGCGAACAACTGACCAGGAGAAAAAGCGCCGTGTTGTATACGGCAAACGGAGAAAGTCCGACCAGGTGGCCCAGCCATCCGAGAACGTTGTTAAACCAGTACATCCAGGTAGGCGGGAGCGGTTCACCGGTAAAGCGTTGGGTATACCAAAGTTGTCCTGCAGCACCTTCCGCCATCTGAGCGGTGTAAAGAAAGTAATCTGCCCAGTACTGGATACTTGCAGTAAATACCGTGTGCGGCGGCTGGTTAAACCAGCCGACGAAAACCGGTGCCTGATTGGCAACAGCGGCGAGGATAGCGAGGCATCCCGCGCATATCCATTCAATCACTCTGTGTTGTTTCTTTTGCATACGTCTTATGTATTCCGTCTTTTGGCTATCCGGAGTATAAAAAAAAGTGATACCCTTTACTATAGCGGAATTTCCCTATGACTACCCGAACCCTCTCCACCCTTTGCGTCGTCCTGTGCGTTTTGGGAAGCGGCCTCGTTTTGGGCGATCTTCTCCGGTGGCACCGGACGCTCGGCCTTGTCCGCTTTTTCGATGCGGATGAGTTTGCCTACCTCCACTGGGCGGCGCATATGGCGGCGGGCCGGGTGCCGTACCGGGATTTTTTCCTGTTCGTGCCGCCCGGATTCGGGTGGTTTCTCATGCCGCTCTTTTTCTTCGGTCATGGCATCTCCCCCCTTATTGCGGCACGCGTCATGGAATTTGCGGTATTCACCCTTCTGGTCGGGGTGACGATCGGTCTTTTCTGGCTTCTCAGGCGCTCGTGGCTTGCCCTCCTCGCCGGAGTGTTCCTTGCGTTCCTGCCTCTCCCGTTTGATAAATTTATTGAGGTACGTCCGGATACGCTTGCGGCGCTTCTCGTGACGGGCGGGATAGTGGGCGAGATTCTCTGGATGCGGGAGAAGGGCGCGCGGTACGGAGTCCTGGCCGGGGTCCTCTATGCGGCATCACTCATAGTACTGCCGAAGACACTGCCGGGTGTCGTTGTGGGAGTCGGGATTGCAGCCGGATCTGCGATGGGGAGAGGGGAGGATGGGAAGAGGGGAGAGGGGAAACGCATGGTTCGGATGCTTGCGGCGCCGGCCCTCGGGTTCCTCCTCCCGCTTCTTATGTTTGGCGTTTGGTGCCTTTCCGTCGGGAACCTTCCGCTTGTTCTCTATTCAATCTTCCGGCTGCCTTTTGAAGTCAATGAAATAAGCCGGACCTTTGTCATGATGCCGGACCTGTTCTTTTACCCCAATGCGGTCTATTTCGGCGCCGGCGGGTGGGGGGAGGCGCTTCTTGTCAACCATGCCCTATGGATGGCAGGACTCGTTTTTGGGTTGTACCGGCTCCTGACGCCGGTACTGACGCGGGGAAAAACGTATCTTTGGGAAGAACTTCTTCTTGCTCTAAACTTCCTGGCACTCGTCTTTTTTTACGTGGAGTTTATCCCGCTGAAGCACGCGCAATACCTCATCCCCATAGCCGTGTTTGTCGCATGGTATTCGGCAGATATGCTGGACAGTCTCTGGCAGAAGATGAAGAGAAGTACCGCCGGAATTGTGGTTTTTGGCGTTGCGGCGCTCGGGCTCCTCGGGCTCCTCTATTCGGTGAATGCGGCGGCCGAGCAGCCGAAGCTGGCCGGAACAAACACACAAAACCTTACTGCGCTTGCCGTGCTGTACCGGACCCTTCCCCGCGCGACGCCGGTTCTGGATCTGGTCGGCAGCATGCTGTATTACCCCGATCCGTACTATGCCTGCTGTCTCCCGATAGGGCAGTTTGCGGCCTATCTGTCGCGGCCCCTTCCGCCGCTTGCGGCGGCGCTTGAGAGGGAAAAGGTGCCATATATATATCAGGGAGAACCCGGCCGCGTATCGACGCTCCTCCCGGCCGATCAGGAATATATACGCCTACACTACCATCCGGTGGCCGATGGCGACCCGGCGCTCCTCGTACGTCACTGACCGGGGTATTTGCAAACCCGAAACGCCTCCTGTATGATGAGCCGCAATGAAGGGTAGAACTGATATTTCCCTTGTCCTTCCCTGTTACAACGAAGAGAAGCTGTTCCGGGACAGTGTCGGCCGGATTATCGAGACGCTCGATCGCCTCCCGTACCGGTGGGAGATATTGTTTGTCGATGACGGAAGTCACGATAATACTCCGGCGCTTATCCGGGCAGTCTGTACAAAGGACCGCCGCTGCCGGGCTATTTATCACCCGTTCAATGTTGGACGGGGAAAAACGGTTGCGGACGGCATCATCGCGGCGCGGGGAAGGGTCGCCGGATACATAGATATAGACCTTGAGGTTTCCCCGATCTATATCGCGGAGATGGTGGCTCCGATCCTTGCGGGAAAGACCGACAGTACCGTCGGAAAACGGATCTACCGGACTGCGGTACCTTCCCTGTTCCGGGAAATCCTGAGCCGCGGATACCGGCGGCTCGCGGATCTGGTGATTGCTACGGGCGGCATAGACACTGAATCCGGGTATAAATTCTTTAATCGAAAAAAGATTGTACCCATTTTATCGCTTGCCGCACACCCGCATTGGTTCTGGGATACGGAAATCATCGTCTATGCGCTGAGGAACCGTCTCCGGATTACCGAAATACCGGTCCTTTTTTCGCGGCGGACGGACAAGCAATCATCCGTCCGGCTTCTTCCTGATCTGCTGGATTACGGGAAAAGCCTGTGGATGTTCCGGAGAAAACTGGCAAAAAGCAGAACATAATGGAAACGTAAACTGTTCAATAGTTTTAAACTATCCATGAATACCGTGAAAACTATCGGGATAGAAAAAGCCATACGGTTTCTCTGGACCAGCGTCTATGCAGGACTCGTTTCCGTTTCGTTGCTTCCGCCTCTCCGGGCGGTGCTCCTCAGGTTTGCGGGAGCGGCGGTCGGCGCTGATACCGTGCTTTTGCAGGTCCGCTTCGCCAATCTCTACCACTACGGGTTCCGGAAACTCACGATCGGGAAACGGTGTTTTTTGGGCGATGACGTCATGCTCGATGTCCGGGGCGGCATCCGCCTCGGGGACGACGTGACCCTTTCGAGCCGGGTCTCAATCGTCACGCATATAAACGTCGGATACCCAAATCACCCGCTTCAAAAATACTATCCGACCAGGGAAGCGCCTGTCGTCATCGGGGACGGCTCATATATCGGTACCGGCGCCATTCTCCTGCCCGGAGTCCGTATCGGGAACATGAGTATCGTCGGCGCCGGCGCGGTCGTCACCCGCGACGTTGCGGAGAGAACCGTTGTGGCCGGCGTGCCGGCAAGAAGGATTAAGGTTCTCAGGTGACGCCGGTGACGTCAGTACTCTCTCTATATATGTATATCCCTCTTACCAAACCATATTGGGGGAAAGCCGAAGAACGGGCGGCCGTTGAGGCCCTACGGCACTCGAGCGGCGCCGGCGACGGATCGTACACGAAACAGCTTGCGGGGAAGCTCACGAAGCTTACGGGCATGAGGTACGCCATCCCCGTGACCTCCTGTACCCATGGCCTCGAGCTTGCGATGGCGGCCCTCGGGATCGGGCCGGGAGACGAGGTGATCGTGCCGAGCTTTACCATGACGTCAACTGCCAACTGCGTGGTACTCCGTGGGGCTACACCCGTTTTTGCGGATATCGAACCGCTCACGTATGGCCTGTCGGTTGGTGATGTAGCGCGGCGGATCACCGAACGGACGAAAGGGGTGATCTTCGTGCCGTATGCCGGTATGCCGGGCGATATACGGGCCATCCGGGCGCTCTGCCGGGAGAGAGGGTTATTTTTGGTTGAGGATGCGGCGCATGCGATCGGCGCCTATGACCGCGGGAAACACCTCGGCACTTTCGGGGACATCGGCGTCTTCTCGTTCCACGGGACCAAAAACGTGAGCTGCGGCGAGGGGGGAGCGGTCGTGACCGACCGGAAAGATCTCTATGATACTATGGAGATCTACCGGGCCAACGGGACGAACCGTACCGCGTTTCTTGCCGGTATTGTGGATAAATACAGTTGGGTCGGGAAAGGTACTAGTTATTTCCTTTCCGATATATTAGCGAATATTGTATCGGCACAACTGGATCACATTACCACGATAAATAAAAAAAGAAATCAAATTGCTCTCTATTACTCCAAACAGCTTCAGCATTACGCAGGTCTGTTCGATCTGCCGCGGGTGCCGCCGGGCGCACAGCCGAACTGGCACATTTATGCCGTCCTTTTTAAGAAAAAAACACACCGCGATCTCTTCCTCCGGGAAATGAGGAAGCGGGGAATTGACGCGGCCTACCATTACGTGCCGCTCCATAGTTCGAGGATGGGAAGGAAACTGGCTGGGTCGATTTTTGATCAAGGACAATTATCATGCGCGGCGCGGCGAGCTTTTCCGAGCACCGTCACTGCGCCGGAAACCGGAAAGCGGCGGGTCCTGTCTCGGTTTTTCCCCCAAGAAAACCCACAAGGGGACCCCTTCTTGGGGGTCCCCCGAACCGAGCCACCCGCCGTACCAGCGCCTGACGGATGCGCAGCAAAAAGTGAGCCGCGCGAAGCGCCGTGTCCTGCCCTGCCAGTAACTGATTTTGTTTGGGAGCGGCTCGTCCGGCTCCCGATCTACCCGGGACTGACGAGTAAGCAGCTGCAGTATGTCGTCCAACAGGTGCGGGAGACCCTGCAGGCATATATATAAAAGAAAATCGGAACCGGAGATTGCCCGTCACCGGAGAGACAATGTCGAGTATTGAAGATAAGATACCGGAGCTCATCCATGCTGCAGCCGAAGCACGGCGTATCGGATTTTTTGCATCCCTTGCCGAGAGGCTTCTTCCCCGGACGTTTACCGTCGTCGGATCCGGTGAAGTGACGGATATTCTTGCTGTACCGGCTGCGGATGTAGCATGCATCACTGTCGGGGAAGCAAGCAACCCCCTGCAGGTCCGTTTTATCGTGCCGATAGGTGATGCAGCGCGGTATGAGACCGGTCAGCGTTATGCGATCGTGAGGCAAGACACCCGTGCGGTACTGGCGCAGGGAATTGTGCTTGAGACTCATCTGTCCGTCGGTCCGGCGGCCTTCCTGGAAAAAGGGGCGGCGTTTGACGAATCGGAGCTTGTCTATGCGTTTCCGACGTATGAGCTACCGGAGGATACCACGGAAGGATAGGTTATGAGACCATTGCTGTCACTTATCATTCCCTATCACAACAGTTCGGAAACGATCGGAAGGCTTTTGGCGTCGATCGCGCGGTCGAAGACCGCTCCTGCCTATGAGGTGATCGTTGTCGACGACGGATCTGAGAAGAATGCTACATGTCCGATGCCAAATGCCAAATTAAAAAAGAAATTGACTGATTTTCGGATCATCACTCTTCTAGAGAACCGCGGGCCGGCGGCGGCGAGAAACCGGGGAGCGGCGAACGCACGGGGGAAGGTTCTCCTCTTCCTCGACAGTGATGTCGTACTGTTTCCTGATACGCTGAACAATTTGGCACGGATTTACCGGGAGGATCCGGACGTGGTTGCGGTCACGGGGGTGTGGGCCAAAGAACAGCGTACGAAGGCATTTTTCCCCAATTTCAAAGCGCTCCGGGACTGGAGCTACTGGGTGAACGAGCGGGAACTCGGCAGCTACTACTACCTGTTTTCGACCCGCATCGCCTCCATCAAAAGGGCCGTATTCCTGCGCCTCGGGGGATTTGACGAAAGCTACCACGCCGCGCTCGTTGAGGATATCGAGTTTACCTACCGGATTGCCCGGCGCTACGCGGTCCTGTTTGCCCCGGACGTCCGCGTGCGGCATGAGTTTGAAGGCTTCTGGCCGGTCGCCCAAAAATATTTCCGGCGCAGCTACCACTGGACCAAACTGTTCATGGACCGGAGGCGGTTTGATTCCGTTGCGGCAACCGGCAAGGAAGCCGCCGCAACGCTTTCTGCCGCGGCCCTCGCCGTTCTCGTGCCGATGCGGGTCCTGACGTTTTTCCTTCTGCCGCACAGTTTTCTCTGCTTCAGGGCTCCGGGTCTCTACCTTTCGTTCTGCACGGGCAGTATGCTGCAGTGGCTGGTCATTGCGGTGCTGGTGATCCACCTCCTGTTTGTCCGTAAGTTTCTGTGGTTTGCGGCGCGGGAGCGGGGGATAGTGTTTGCGTTCCAAAGCTTCCTGACCGGCATTGTCCTCTACTGTTTTATCTTTGCGGGCGCCGTCGCCGGGCGGGTGGGGAAATAACGGGCGGCGTCAGTGCGGCGGCGCAGGCGCGGGGCTTGCCGGAACAACGAGTTCCGGGTAGCCGGTCGGCCGGGTGAGGATGTCGAGCGGGTTGACGCCGCCGCGTGTGCCGGCGGCGGTCGCTGAGGCCATGGCGGCAAGCGCCGTCTTTTCTCCGGGGGAAAGTTTGGCCGTCACCCCGGCGAGCAGGCTGCCCGCAGTTTTGGCGTCGGCCGTATCCTTCCCGACGTGCGCCACCGTCTCCCGGAGCGCAATTGCCGCGCGGAGGTAATCTTTTTTCTGCTCATAGGCGTAGGCCAGGTTGTAATACGCGTTGGCGTAGTCGGGTTTGAGGTTGACGGCGGCCAGAAACTGCGAAACGGCCGCATCATTATTGCCCTGGCGGGTGTAGATGCCGCCGAGCGTAAGCCTGAGCCGGGGATTAGCCGGGTCGAGGGTGATCGCTTTCTCATAGGATGCGATACTCCACTGCTCTGCGCCGTCGGTATAGGCCGACAGCGTATCGTACAGGGCGCCGAGATTTTCCCACGCCGTAACCCACCGGGGTTCGAGTGAGGTCGCGACTTTTCCCTCCCGGATTGCCTGCTGGGTCAGGGTAGTCAGGGTCTTTTTTTCCGCATCGGTGAAGGAGGCTCCGGGCGAGGCGGTCCCGGCGTTTTTTTGGTCCGCGGACAGGAGATTTTGGGCCAGAAGCAGGTTCAGCCTGCTGAAACTCAGGTGGTACTGGGTCCGGAACGGGCTCATTTCGATAGCCCGGAGGAGGTAGTTATAGGTTTTCACGTTCTTTGCGTCGGCTGCCCGGAGGGCGCGGTAATAAAGGGTTTCGCCGGCGTAGTAGCGCCCGAGAAGGAACAGGAGCCCCGCCGAAAGAAGGACTACCGCTCCCGCCGCTCCCGCCGCGGCGTGCCGGGACAAAGCCGGCATACGGACGGCAGGTGGCTCCGCCTCTCCGCGGTCGCCGGAGAGGAGCAGCAGTTCGGCGAGGAGGACGATCTGGATGATTGAAGGCGGAAGGATGAGGAGCGACAGCCCGGCGGCGGCCAGGGCGGCTGCGAGGCCGGTTTCGGTGAGGCTTCGTTGGCGCCGGCTGAACAAAGGCCGCACTGAAGCCCAGATGATGATCAGGACACCGGCAATACCGGGGATGCCGGTCGTTGTCCCGATGTGGAACAGGAAGGAATTGGCCGACGTAAACCGCGTGTTCCAGAGCGGCGTCAGATTGAGGCTGACGGGCCGGCCCGCAGTAAATGCCGAGAGGTAGTTGCCCGGCCCGACGCCGAGCAGCAGGTGCTCCGCCCCTTTATAGGAATCCATGAGGATGCTCCAGCCGTCCGCCGCGGGAAGCACGGTCGCGGGGATATGCGGGATGATGCCGGCCGCGGTGAGCGCGAGCCCCGCGGCAATGATGGCCGTCCCGAGAGCCAGGAAGCCGGTGCGCGCCCAGTCCCTTTTGCGGATTTGCGCAAGCGTTTCCGCGGCGATTGCCGGAAGGATCACGATGAGGAGCGTGATCAGGGCAAGCGAACTGCCGGCGGGGGTAAAGAGCGGATTCGTGAGGGCGGGAACAGCCGGGAATACCATGCGCCCCAAGCCGATAGCGCCGTAGACGGCGATGATGCCGGATACCGCGGCGGCCAGGTAGAGCGCCCACCGGAGGAGGGTCCTGCTTTGTTCCGTAAGGAAGGCGGGAGCCAGGGCGAGCACTGCCGTTGCCGCAACGAGCGTCAGGGGTCCGAACGGTGCGGCGGCAGACTCGGGCGTATCCGCGGAGACCACAAGCGTGGAAAGAACGGAGGAGACGGTCAGGACGGCAAACCCGGCAAGCCCCGCACCGCGTCCGACGGCCAGGGCGCGTTTTTTTAGAGCGATGAGCGACCAGAGGATCGTCAGGAAGACCGCGGTAACAAGAAGGAGTACCCACTTATTGAACCCATAGAAATCCTCGGTAAACGGCAGGGCAAAGAGCGGAAATACCGCGGCAAAGCAGATAAGATACCATCGGGCGGCGGAAAGCATTCGGTGCATTACCTCCCATTATAAAAGAAACACCGTTGCTTGCAATCCCGTCCGGCCTTTGTCATACTGGGGATGCACAAAGAGGAGGCCGTCACCTGGTATGAGCGTCCGTCCTGTTTCCGGAAACCGTTTTGCCGGCGCCGCCGGTTTTACCCTGGCCGAACTCATGATCGTGGTCGCGATCATCGCAATGCTCCTGGTCGGGCTCCTTTTTAGTCTGATGCGGCAGACGGACCGGGCCTATGACGCGCGGAGGAAAGGCGACCTGAACATGATCAGCCGCGCATTTGAGGAGTACTACAATGACCACGGCTGCTACCCGCCCCTCACGATTCTCGACCGGTGCGGCAGCGCTGACCTGTCCCCGTACCTCACGACCGTTCCCTGTGATCCGCGGACGAACACCCCGTACAACTATATGCCGATAGACAGCTCCAACCTCTGTCTCGGGTACCGTCTCTTTGCCTCGCTTGCCGATACGGGCGATCCGGCCATCATGGCAAACGGGTGTTCGCCCACGGAAGGGTGCGGGTACGGCACCCAGTGGAATTACGGCATATCGACGGCCGGACTCCTTACCGCGCCGGGCTTTACCCCTTCCTACAAGATTACCCCGACTCCGACGGTCCCGACGCCGACCCCTACGCCGATGTTCCCGCCGGGTACCTACGCCTGCGATCCGAGCGGCACCTGCAATGCGTACAGCAATCCGACCGCCTGTTCGGGCCCGGGCGACCCCTGCTGTCCGGTGAGTTTTGCCGACAAAGTCCAGTGCCAGACCCAGTGCCCGATACTGGGTCCGTCGTACTGGTGCAAACAGTAGGGAAGGTTTCGGTAGGGAAGGTTCGCCTCCCGTGCTATACTGCATAGTGGAGAGAGCGATGCATATGAATCATACTGAGCGCGGGGGGGGATTTACCCTCATAGAACTTCTTATCGTTATTGCCATATTGGGCATCCTCGTGCGCTTGGGGCTTGCGAGCTTTCTGTCGAGCCAGATCAAATCCCGCGACAGCCGGCGGAAAAGCGACCCTCCGGCAGGTGGCGACGTCCCTTGAGACCTATTACAACGACAAAGGCGCCTATCCGGCCGGTGACGCAAACGGCGGCATCCTCGGATGCACGCCGGATGATGTGACGCTTTGTCCGTGGGGCGGGGAATTTGTCGACAAAAACGGGACCATCTATATGGTGAAGCTTCCGTCCGACCCGGCAGCCGGCGATCACTACTATTACCGGAAAAGCGGCTCCGGATACCAGTTGTACGCGGCGCTTGAGAATACCAATGATGCGGATTACCATGCGGGAGGGTATGCAGGCACCAACTGTGCCGGCAGCGGCACGCTTCTTTGCACGTACGGAATAGCAAGTACCAACCTGACGCCATGAAAAAAGGATTTACCCTGATCGAGCTTCTGGTGGTCATTTCGATCATTGCCATGATTTTGGCGGTTGCCCTTCCGAACTTTTTGGGCGCGCGGGTCCGGGCGCGGGACGCAAAGCGCAAAAGCGAGCTTCTCGAGCTTAAAACCGCGCTTCGCGTCTACTACAACGACTACGCCCGCTATCCCATGTGGTCCGGCGGCGGTACCACGATCGACGGCTGCGGCACAAGCGGCACGGGTGGCTGTCCGGTATGTGCCACGGCAAATTTCGCGGCAGGCGGCACGGACGGGTGCAGTAATGTGTATATGAAGCAGTTTCCGGCGATAAACGGCACGGCGTCGTTCCGTTACTATCAGGTGGGAACGGATGATTTCCGGCTCGTGACGACCCTCGAAAATGTGTCGGACGGCGACAGTACGGCGAGCCAGGCACGGTGCCCGGCTGCGGTGCCGACCGGGCAGTCCGGCGCCGTCGTGTACGCCGCGGCGGATTATGTCCTCTGCGCAGACTGACTCCATCAACCCGCCGGGTTGAATAGGTTTAAACCTCTTCCAGAACCAGGTGTTTGATTTTTTCTAATTGTTTCGCCAGGGCGATCTGATCACTGACGAAGTCCCTGTATGGGTGTTTGTCAGAGAAATGGGAAAGAACCGTACGGGTTTCCAACCATGGGACAGGAGGAGTTCCTCCATAGGCAGGGAGCGATGACCAGCGATACGTCCAGAGGTCAGCTTCATCGATGATGCCTGAGGAAACGGGGTTGAGATGGATATAGCGGGATACGTGAAGCAGCTGTTCGTCAGTTTCGATCGGTACGGCCTTAAACGGCCCCTGGTAGAGCGGTCCGACCCTGTCCTGCTTTTTATTGAAATATTTAGCGTAGCCGTTGGCGATAGTAGAGATTGCAGTGATAATGCCATGATCAACGTTTTGCCTCACGATCAGGTGAAAGTGGTTGGGCATGAGGCAGTAGGCCAGAATGTCTACGCCGGGAGGGGTTGTTCGGAGCTTTGCCGCATAGTATTGGCGTTCGTTCACGGGCAGGGTGAGAAAATGGGAGAAGCTTCTCGGCACATCCATAAAACGGTAATACTCGATAAGCAGTGTGAAACGGCGGTAATCACGGGCAGAGAGGAAAATATTCCGCCGTTCAACGCCGCGGTTAAAGACGTGATAGACGTAGCTGTTGCGGAAGGCAATCGGGCGGGGTGAAGCCATGAGTTCAGCCTAGCGTATCAGGGCCTGTCTGTCAACTGTCAAGAAGAGGTTTAAATCTAAGAAACCCGGCGGGTTGAAGTGTGAAGCGGGGATTAGTTTACTACCCACCAGTTGAACGCGATAGGCGTGTGTATCGGGTGGTCGATGCCGACGGTAAAGCCGGTGCCCGGGGTGGAAGCCGCTACATAGAGGACCTGGTTTTGTGTAGAAGTAATCGGTGTGATATAGATAAGCGATCGATCAGTTACCTGTGATGTAGTGATGGTTATGTCTGTTGTATTTGCGCTCAACGTTGCCTGCCCTACGGTCGTGTCCGCCGGCACGGCTGAACCCGAGGCCGCGGCGGCTTCCGCGATTTGGAGTTTCCGGAAAATGCCGGCTCCCGAGGCAACCACGTCGCCCCCTGCAGAGAGCCCCCCGGCAAACTGCGCCGATCCCGAGGCAGTGACCGCCGCAACCACCTGTCCCTGCGCCCCCCGGATGATGAGGTTCCCGAAGTGGGTGAGGAGCCCGGCTGAACCCGAGGCCGAGCCGGACGCAAGCTCCGTGGAAGAGAGGTCAAGCGTGAGGTCGCCCCCGGCCGGGGCAATGGTATCCACCCCCAGGACTCCGCCGACGGCCAGGTTGCCGGACACGGCGAGGTCTCCGTTCACCATGACACTTCCGAGAGGACTGACCACGAGGGTCCCTCCCAGGATATCGACGCTTGCCAGCCGGTCTTTCTCAAGAAAGAGGGTCGGTCCGAAGGTACTCAGGCCCGAATCTCCGATCCGGACCGGTCCGGCAGCGGTCAGCCCTCCGGCGATACTCGTCATCCCGAGCGAGGTATTCCCGAGGACCGAGAGATTCTGCGTGACGGAAAGGGTCTGTCCGGTCAGGGTCCCGGCTATGGCGGCAAGCTCCGGCGGGGGACTACTCACCGTATCCCCGGAGAGGAGAGCCAGGATTGCCGAGGCGGTCGCATCCAGGCCGCTCGGCTGGGGGGTAGCCGCAGGGGTCGCGAACACGATCCGGGTGATGTTCTCAATCGTGGTGGCCGACACCGTAGCCGCGGTCACGGTGGATGCCGCCAGGTCCGTAATATCCCCGAACCGCGTCACGATCCGGTCGGCATATAACGTCCCCGAGAACGTAGCGGAACCACGGACATCCAGCAGTACGTCATCGCGAGGGCTCGCAGAGCCCGTGGCGATCTCTGGAGATTGCTTCGTCGCTTCGCTTCTCGCAATGACAAGACGGGAAGCAGTGAGCGTTCCACTAAAGCTGGCATTCCCCAGGTTATCAAAAGTTGCCGCGGGCGTACCTTCCCGGTTGTAGATCCCGAATGTCTGGCCTTGCCCGAGCCGGACGGCTACCCCGGCACTCTCACTTGCCTCACTGCTTAAAGGCGAGATCACGTCGGTATGAAGCTCTCCGATATCAGCTACCGGCGAGATGATCCGGTCGGACTGGAGGAGGCCGGTTTTCACCCACAGGCTTTGGATAAGGTCGACGTTGGTCTTGCTTAAGCTGTCCCAGTTTTCCTTGAGCCAGGCAGAAGCCGATGCTATGATGGATTGGGGAGTGGGCCCGGGTTGGTCCGGAGCCAGCCTCTCAAGCATGGTTCCACGGGTTCGATTCCCGTCGGGTCCACTCCCTACTTGACCATTGACAACTCCTGATGAGGATGCTACACTATTTTCGCTTGAGAGGCTGGTATCACGGATCATTCCGGAACCGCTAAAGCTGGTGGACAGGCTTAACAGGTCAGTTTCCGAACCTGAGGAGGCCCCTAGAGAATCCGCGAAAGCGGATTTTTTGGTGCCGCCATTCAAAAATCCATCCTGCGTCACATCGCCGGTGTAGTAGCCCAGGTGGACAAAAGCCTCAATGGTGGAAGAACCACACGCATTATTCGTCATTCTGGCTTGTCCAGACGCCATCCCGGCTTGACCGGGAACAGATTCTGGAGTCGCTTCACTCCCCAGAATGACGGAGGGAGTACAAGGAGTCCATGCTTCCAAAGCCTTCGCAACGGTGTAACCGTAGCTAGTGGCTTTTTGGGCCATGCCGGGATGGGTCGCGGAGGAAGTCAGGAAATCGCCAATTTCAATCGGCGCCGAATCCGGTGCAATTTTAACAGGAACACGTCCAGCCAAAGCCAACATCCGGCTGTCTGCTTTGCCACTGTCTCCATCCACGCTGCCCATAATCACACCCGGGTTAGTAGAAATAATCCCCAACAGTTTCGAATCATACGGTTTATCCGCCTTCCTCATCACTCCCTTCGTCGTCACTTCTTCTTCCGTCATTCTGGCTTGTCCAGAATCCGAAGTCCCGGCTTGACCGGGAACAGATCCTGGAGTCGCTTCGCTCCCCAGGATGACGCGGGTGGGGGAAATTGAGACAACATCTCCCGCTTCAATACTCTTGTCACCAGTAACGTAATATTCTGCCAAATCAGCCGAGGTGGTATTGGTGGCGCCAAGATAAAGGGTACCGTAGTTATAAGTGGGAGTGAGATAACGCACTATTACAACTCCAGAACCACCATTACCACCTGTATAAGGACCTCCAGTACAACCACTCCAACCTGAATTGCAAGCACCCATGCCACCATTGCCAAGACCATTTGTCCCATTAGTGGGGGGAACACCCGGTGTGCTTCCTCCTGTGGCGTAAGTAACAGAAGAACCAGAGATAGAAGATGCTCTTCCAGCGCCACCACTATATTGGACGCCAGCCCCTCCCGCTCCTCCTCCGCCACCACCGTTACTATTACCACCACCTGCATTACCATAGCCGGTTAGTGGACTTTGTGTGGTTTGTGTTGCAGACCCTCCGTTGCTGCCTGCGCTTCCGCCACCGGAACCGCCATTGAGTCCTGCCGTACTACTTCCACCACCACCACCACCATAGGCGGTATAGCTTCCAAAAGAAGAATTCCCTCCGTTAGAGCCCGTATATCCGTTACCGATTGGTCCGCCATTTCCGCCGTTTCCAACAGTTACTGTTTGAGCTCCAGTTACTCCTGTTAAGGAGCCTTCTAAATAGCCTCCTGCACCTCCACCACCCCCATGGTATCCACTGCCACTACCGGCTCCTCCACCACCACCACCCACAATGAGAACGTCGACATTCACGGCTGCGCTTGGAGTGAAAGTTCCAGAAGTAGTGAAAGTATGAGTGGTATAACCGGAGGCGGTAGCAATCGTTCCACCAGTGGCAAAAAACTTAGGAGTTGTATCGAATCTACCAGCTGTATTCCCACTACTATCCAAAAAGTAAATACTGCCTGTTCCGGTTGAACCGGTGCCGGTGCCTCCTGCCTGGAGCTGGAGTTTGCCGGAGGAGTTAATGATCGAGGGACCGGAGGTCCAGGAGATGGAGTTACTGTCTATGGTGGTTGAGGCAGAGCCGATTTTGAGCGAGGCGGAGACCGTGGCATGGCCCTGGGAGTCCACCCCAAAGACATCAGAACCACTACTTTGCAATTTAATCAAATTGCCCCACGAGCCCGTTTTATTCACCCAAATAGAGTTCATATTGGAATTACTGTCCACATCCGCTGCAGAGGGAGCGAGGGAGACCGTGCCGGAGTTTCTTCCCAACCCGCCGGTGATGACATCAAGACGCAAATTTTGGGCCGAGCCGGAATAATTCCACAACCGCACCGTGTTGGTGTCCACCTGTTTAATCTGGAAAGCCTGGGTAGAAACATCCAGCCGCAAATTCTGGGTGGAACCGGAATAATTATAGAGCCTGGTGGTATTGGCATCCACCTGGACAATTTTGAAAGGACTCAAAGAACCGGTAATATATCTGACAATAACAATCCCCGAACCACCGTTGCCGCCCGCGTAGTGTGTCCCATTGTAACTCGCGCTACCGCCGCCGCCGCCCGTATTGGCAGTTCCGTTGTTCCCGGCTCCTGATGTATTTGGTGCGCTACCTCCGCCACCAAGGCCACCAGAACCTCCTGTTCCCGCACGCGTTCCACCACCACCTCCACCACCATAGTAAGTCGCTGATCCAGAAATACTAGAAGAAATCCCGTTGCCACCGTTTCCACCGGTAGTGCCGCTCCCGTTTCCACCTACAGCCCCCGCACCGCCCCCACCTCCTCCTGAATTATCATTGTTTCCACCAACACCACCGTTGTTACCCTGTCCAGCAGTCCCTGTACCATACGAAGTACCAGTACGGCCACCCCCTCCACCGGAGCCGCCATTACCCGCATCAGCAAGACCACCACCTATAGCAGTAAGAGTGCCAAAAACACTATTACCACCCTGCGAGCCAAATCCTTCAGGAGCAGTACCACCTGCACCACCATTGCCAACAGTTACTGTATATGCTTGTGGGGTAACGGAAAATCCTGTTCCTGTGAGCACACCACCCCCACCTCCACCACCGCCTAATGTCCCCTTGCCACCGCCCCCACCACCAACCACAAGATACTCAACAAGCCCGGCCCCATTAGGTGTGAATGTTCCGCTGCTTGTGAAAGTGTGGATATTGTAACCATTAGCAGTCGTTATTGTCCCGCCGGTGGCGGAAGAGCTGGCAATGTTTGTTGACTCCCATAAAGAGGTAGCCGTGTTATAGAACCACCCGCTTGCCAAAAGATCATTGGTTTGCTGATTGTGAACAACTTCCACATATGAACCATTGGCAACACTGGCATTTGTTGCAGAAATGACGCCGGATTCGGTGGCCGTGGAAATGTCTTTCCACTGGCCGTTTAAGTTCACCCACCCGTCACTGACCACATCACTGGTGTTCTGATTATGGGCCACATCTATATAGGAGCCGTTGGCAACCGAGGCGTTGGTATTGGTATATAGTCCATTTCCTCCGGGAGCTCCGGCAATGGCGTCGCTTCCGATCCAGGCGATGCCATATCTTGTCACATACGTATTTGTTTTTGTAGATCCTCTGGCAATGACAAACTTTGTTTTTAAGGAACTGCCTATAGCATTGAACTGACAGAAGTATTCGTATTCAGTGGGGGATTGGGAGGTGTCGGTATTGGTTTGATTGCATTGGTAATAATTGGAGCCACCGTCATTAGAGGCCCAAACCGTCACCGTATTGGACGTATCAGACGAATCCAGCGTATACTGTGCCCACAAGTAGGCTTGGGAGAAACTTTCGGCAGTCGTCGTAGTTTTGGAAATAAAATTGCCGGAGGTGGCGGTGGCATAGGAATCAACACCGATAGATTTCACCCCCGAGGTGGCCGAACCGGCGGCTTCAAGATTATAGGAAACGGCCAGGGATTTGGTGTCGTCATTGGCCAAAAGAGTGCCGCCGGTTGGAGTGTTGGCGGTTTTGTCATAGGTTTTAATGTTGGTGTCTGAAGTTAAATCAATCTGGGAGACCCGGCCGTTGGTGGCGTCATTTGTCCCTACATACAGATATTGATTGTTAAAATCAACTCTGGCATCGCCGACGGTGTTGGTGGAACCGCCAAGCTGTTGGTTGCTGTCTGCCGCGCCTCCTCCCAAGGTCGTCGCATGGCTCTGCAAAGCCCGATACCCAACTTCATACATGTGCTTGATTTGACCAGCAGAAAGGGCAGTGGCAGTCACAAAGGGTTCGTCAATGGTACCGTTAATATATGCGCCTTGGTTAGTACTTCCCCCAACTACCAAAGGAACGGCCGCGGTATTTGGCGCACTTGATGAAGCTGAAGCCATCAGTGTGCCGTCAATATATACTCTTTTGATCGAACCATCCCAAGTTGCAACCACATGGTGCCAATTACCGTCATTAAGTTTAACTGCAGTAGTCTGGGTATCACCAATACCAGCGTAGGAAAAATCAAGCGTATTGCTGCTCGCATAATATAGAATTTCCCACCCAACATTTGCACCGGCGTGACTGATTAAACCAGCATATGTTGCTGCAGTGCTTGTAGTTTTTAACCAAGAGCCAGCAGAAAATGACCCAGTTGTGAAGTTGTAATTAGTGGCACTTGCACTACAGGCACCTCCGGTTGAATCAGAACAAAGATAGCCAGTTCCGCCCAGAGTTAATCCTGTTCCTCTTACCCCAGAGGCGTATGTGGCAGAAGCGACTTTATTGTAAAGAGTTTGGGCTTTCACAGACGCATCAGAGACTGTTCCGGCCACGGCTAAAGTGCCACTGCCATTTAACGGCCACATGCCGCGAATATCTCCCACCATTTCTTCAGAAATGTAGTCTTTGGTGTAGTATTTGACGGAACCGTTGGCTTCGTCCTTACCTTCATTCGTATTAGCACCTGATTGTTTTTCCTGAATAACATTAAGGCCGTAGTCCGTTGAAACATATACTGTGTTTGATTTTCCATCAATCGTAGAAGTTCCTTGTGTCGCATAAATTTTAATGTTATTTGTCGTATTGGGGTAAAGGCCGAGAATGGATAACCCCTTACTGGAAGTGTCACTTCTATATTCACAATCTTTACCGTTATATAATTCCCAATCGCCTGTAGCTCCAGCATTGTATTTACAGTGGATGATGGGAGTAGTTCCCAAATGCGCGATGTAAAGATTACCATTTGATAACAGGTAAACTGCCTTAGTTACGTTCTCATTCGTACGAGTTCCGTTTGCAACCGTCTGGTCAGTTTCATTGATGACCGAAACCCCACCGTCAGTCCCCACCGCCACATACGTTCTTGGGCTGACTTGGCCAGTGGCGGTCCAGGTGTAACATTGGTATGTATTAGAAAAATATGATGTTGAAAGACTCAACCGAGCAGTAAAATTAGTATTAGTGATAGCATAAGCTTCAGCGCCAATAGCTGCATTTCCAGAATTAGTGGCACAATCGCTTAATTTCACCGGTGCGGACGCGCTATACCCGTTAGCGGTTAGATTAACTCCCGGGATACCATTAAATTTATAAGGAAAATTGACACTTTCGGAGATATAGGCAGTTCCGTTTGCCTGTATATATCCCCATCCACTTACAGTCATGGTTTGAGTTGGTTGGTTAGGGATGACGGCGGCGGAGACGTCGTTGACGACCACATTGACAATAGCTGTGCTGTCATTTACTGTTGTTGAATTTAAAGCGGAATTCCGTTGCGAAATAACACCATTATATTTTCTTAAACCATTGGGGGATCCATAATATGAGTAACCTGAGTCTGAATAAAACCTAATATTTCCAGCTGCTCCTGTTGTTCCATTATTGGCCGCAGCATAGATCACACCATTTAATGCAGTTACAGATTTTAGTGCGGTTGAAGAATAACCCCAGTTGTCAATAATGGCGTGACCACCAGAATCACTATTGAATCTCATCCATAGTTTTTGAGTATCAGCATCTATGATATCCAGATAAGAATCTTCTCCAACGATATAACTTCTTTCCGGAAAAGCCGCTTTCGCGCCGCGGGTGGAACTGGCGGGTTCCACCACCCACGATGCGATTTTGAAAACATCACCGGTGTTGTAGTGATAATTTGAGCCGGCGAGGCTGGTGAAGGTGACACTGACGCCCGTCCCAGTCAGTGCCTGACTGGCTCCGGGCGTAATTGTTACATTGCTGGCATTGTTACCATTGTAATCGGTCCAAGAAAAAGTCGTGGGGGAGGCGATGGTGATGTAGATAGTTCTCGCGGCCGCGCTCGAACTGTAAGAACCAGAGACTTTTAAGAGAGAACCGTTGTAAACCGTTGACAGGTTAGGATTAGGGCGATTGGGGGAATTAGGGGAATTGGGGGAAGAGGGCCAAATTGTATCGTTTTGACTGAAACTGGCACTCGTTGTCGCGACGGAGAGGGTAATCCCGTTATACCAATTAGGGTCAATGCCTAGTTCCACCTGAACTTGAGGTGAGGAATCCCGGGTTCTGTCATAGTAGAAGACCTTATTTACGGTGTTACTGCCCAAATACGTATTGCCGGCGTTGTCAGTGGTGGAAGTGGCAAAGGTTTGACCACCGATGAGGCCGGCACGATAGGGGGCAGTAGGCGTATTTATATTGTTCGAAGCCGAAGGCTGAGAACTTCTCGCTTCGCTCGAAGAATATTGCACCGGGCCGGAGACGGTCGTATTGGCAGAATCTGTCTTCGTGGTATCGGAGAGGTTGTCAAAATACAGGCCCTTGGGGGCGATGTTCTGGTTGGGAGAAGTTCCGGCGTTAACTGCGGTGTAGTTATTAGCCAGAAGCCAGTATTCGTTGTGCTTTGAACCTTTGTCAATGGAAGCGGCAGCAGTGACCTGGATCTGGGGGATGAAGACCATGGTGATGTAGCCGGAGCCGCTGGTACTCGTGTCCGTCACGGTGCCGATTAAACCGTCAAACTGCTTGGCGCTCGTGACGGCCTGGCCCGCGACATCGCTTGTGAAGATATAGTCGCCGCGGGCGACGGTCGTGGTATTTTTGATGGTGACCGTGGTCGAGCCGCCGATTTTGACGGAACAGGAGGCGGAGGCGGCGCAGGAAGTGAGGATGACCCCGTATGTACCCTTTTTATATGGTGTAGTCGTAGTCGTCACCGAGGTATTGGCCGACGTGTCAAAGATGACGAGGGTCCGGGCCGCAAGCGTGCCGCCGCTCGTATTGGTAGCCGAGATGATGGTCGGGTCGGAGAGGGCGTTCCAGGCCGAGCCGTTGTAGAGATAGAGGTTGTTGTCGGTCGTGTTGTAGTAGAGGGCGCCCGATCCTACGGCCGTGGGAGCGGAGGCGTAGCCCCCGACCTGCACCTGGCCGCCGGAGATGATGTCGCCCGCGGTTTTGAGTGACGTGCCGGCTGAGGCCGGGTCGAGGTAATAGGCGGTGTTGGCGCTGTCCTGGAATTTTTGGGCGGTCAGGACGCCGTTACTGTCCAGATTGTACGTTGAGCCGTTGAAGTAAATGGAGCCGGTGCCGTTGGGATCGATCGTGAGGGACTGGTTGGTGCCGCCGGTCGTAAGGGTTGCGGTGGCGCTGTTGTAGCCGAGCGTGAGGTCGCTTGCGGAGATATCGCCGGTTGCGCCGTTTAAGAGGATGAGGGCCGAGGCCGTCGAGGTGGTCGAGCGGGGAACGGCGCCCGTACTTCCCAGGGCAATGCTCTGGTCCACGACCGACAACAACCTCTATCTCTACAA
>JAMCTH010000008.1 GCA_023379025.1 Patescibacteria group bacterium
ATTGTGCTGCGATATCCTTTTGCATCACGCCTTGCTCATGCAGCTCCCAAGCAAGGGTGATTTTCGTGATGTTTTGCATGTCCATAGTCTACTCTGGTCATGCCGGATATTTACGGAGAATTATGCGTTGCCTGGACAAGCAGAGTCTGCTACTGTACAATAGTGCGTGGAAAAGAGCTTCGATAAGGCCTGCCTGCCGGCAGGAAGGCTCGTTTTTTTCCGGGTACCGCGGGGTACCTGGCTTCGCTTCATACATACGTACCCATGGCAAAAAAAGCGTCGTCATCAGGATCATATACCGGAGAACAGATCGTCGTTCTCGAAGGCTTGGAACCGGTCAGGAAACGGCCGGCCATGTACATCGGAACCACATCGCTTGCCGGCGTCCACCACTGCCTCAATGAAATTATCGACAACTCCATCGACGAAGCACTGGCAGGATATGCCAAAAACGTCTGGGTCACCATCCATAAAGACGAAAGCGTCACGGACCGTGATGACGGCCGGGGGATACCGGTTGATAACGTTCCCAAATACAATGTCTCGGCCCTTGAGCTGGTCATGACCAAGCTTCATGCGGGCGGCAAATTCGACGGCAGGGCGTACAAGGTCTCCGGCGGACTCCATGGTGTCGGCGCCTCGGTCGTCAACGCGCTCTCTGTGGCAACCTCCGTCGAAGTACACCGTGACGGTAAAGCCTATATACAGTCCTATAAACGGGGCGTTCCGGACGGCCCGGTCAAGGTGAAAGGGAAAGCGGCGGATACCGGAACCATCGTCACCTTTCTTCCGGACCCGGAGATTTTTAAAGAGGGCATTGCGCTTTCCTTTGATACCGTCAAAAAACAGGTCCGCGACCGGGCATACCTTATCGCAAAACTTGCATTTCACCTCTATGACGAGCGAAGCGGCCGGGAAGCGCACTACTATTTTGACGGCGGGATTACCTCGCTGGTCCGGGCGCTCAACCGGAACAAAACCGTCATCCATGCACCGATCAGCATCCGGAAAACATCGCCCGACGGTGCCATCGATCTTGAAGTTGCGCTTCAGTATAACGACGGATACGCAGAATCCGTCGAATCGTACGTCAACGTCATCCATACCGCCGACGGAGGCACGCACCTCACCGGTTTCCGCATGGCCCTGACGCGCGCCATTAACGATTACGCCAAAAAGGCCGGCGCTACCAAAAACGGCGATGACAACATCGTCGGAGACGATACGCGGGAAGGACTGACCGCCATCGTCTACGTCAAAATGCCCTCCCAGAATCTCCAGTTTGAAGGTCAGACGAAAGGCAAGCTCGGTAACGCCGAGGTCCAGCCGTTCGTCCAGTCAGCGGTCAAAGAAGGACTGGATACCTTTTTTGAGGAAAATCCGGCGGACGGAAGGAGAATCCTCGAAAAAGTATTCCTCGCGGCCAAAGCGCGTCTTGCCGCCAAAGCCGCCAAAGACGCCATCATCAGGAAAGGCGCCCTTGAAGGCTCAAGTCTTCCGGGAAAGCTTGCGGACTGCCAGGAAAAAGATCCGTCGGTCTCAGAGCTTTTCATCGTCGAAGGAGACAGCGCCGGCGGCAGTGCCAAACAGGGGAGGGACCGGAAATTCCAGGCCATCCTGCCGCTCAGGGGGAAAATCCTCAACACCGAACGCGCCCGACTTGACAAAATTATCGAATTCGAAGAACTGAAGGCGCTGGTCATCGCGCTCGGCATGGGAATAGCGGACAGCCTGAACCCGGATAAACTCCGGTATCACCGTATTATCATCATGACCGATGCGGACGTCGACGGGGAACACATCATGACGCTCCTTCTTACGTTCTTTTACCGGCACCTCCCGTATGTCATCGAAAAAGGCCATTTGTATGTCGCCCAACCGCCGCTTTACAAAATCACCGCAGGGAAGACCATGCAGTACGCGTATACGGATGAAGACCGCGACCGCATCCTCAAAGAACTGAAAAAAGAGTGTAAAGGGCAGCCGGGTATACAACGGTATAAAGGACTCGGGGAAATGAACCCCGAGCAGTTATGGGAAACCACCATGAATCCCGCCAACCGTGTCATGCGCCGGATCGATATCGCTGATGCCGCGGCAACAGGCGACGTATTCAGCATGCTCATGGGGGATGACGTTCCGCCCAGGAAACGGTTTATCCAGACGCATGCCAAATTGGCTACCTTAGATATATAATTGTTCGCTTGCCTGACTCCTGAGTGAACCGGGGGAAGCGGCCCGCTGAGGATGGCATAGTATATAGTATATAATAAGGAAGGGGATTTTGAACGTATAAAGGAGGTTATATGAACACCTATTTGACACTTTCACTTGGAGCAGGAATGCTCGGCATCATCTGGGGATTCTACCAGTCATGGAGAATCCTGCAAAAACCCACCGGCACCGAGCCCATGAACGCGATCGCAGACGCCATCGCCCAGGGTGCAGAGGCGTTCCTCCGGAGGGAATACAGTACGATTTTCGTCATTGCCCTCGTCATCTTCGGGATATTGTGGGGTACGCTCGGAGCACTCTCGGCCGTAGCATTTGCTATCGGCGCGTTCTGTTCCGCGGCTGCCGGCTTTGTCGGCATGAATATTGCCGTCCGCAGTAACATCCGCACCTCCGTTGCCGCACAGAAAGGCCTCGGGGAAGCATTGTCCCTCGCCTTCACCGGAGGCTCGGTCACCGGACTCATGGTCGCGGGCCTCGCGCTTCTGTCAGTCGTAGTCACATTCCTCCTGGTAGAGGGGGGTGCGTCCCCGGAAGCGATTGATCTGAAGCCGCTTGTCGCGCTCGGGTTCGGCGGATCGCTTATATCCGTTTTTGCACGGCTCGGCGGCGGCATCTACACCAAAGGAGCAGATGTCGGGACGGATATGGTCGGAAAAATAGAAAAAGGCATACCGGAAGACGACCCGAGAAACCCGGGCGTGATTGCCGACCTTGTGGGCGACAATGTCGGGGACGATGCCGGAATGGCAGCGGACCTGTTTGAAACGTATGTGGTGACGGCAGTTGCCGTTATGCTGCTCGGGCAGCTGACGATTCCCGGTTTTTCCCATGCAATGCTTCTCCCTATGGTGGTCGGCGCGGGGGGCATCGTAGCTTCCATTATCGGTACGCTGTTTGTCCGTCTCGGAAAAAGTAAAAAAATCATGCCGGCGCTCTATAAAGGACTCGGCGTGTCTGCCGTCGTCTCCGCAGGCCTTTTTTATGTAATTACGACCGCCCTCATGCGCGGTAACGGCATGTTCAGCACCATGAACCTCTACCTTTCCAGCCTCATAGGCATTGCCGTCACGATCGGCATGGTCGTCATTACGGAATTCTATACGTCCAAAAATTACGGTTCCGTGCGCCATATAGCGGCGTCGGCGAACACGGGCCACGGCACCAATATTATTGCGGGGCTTGCCGTATCCATGAAGTCAACGCTTGCGCCGGTCCTTCTTATCGCAGCAGCTACACTTCTAGGGTTTTGGCTTGCAGGCCTTTACGGCGTCGCCATTGCGGTCATGTCCATGCTGTCCCTTGCCGGCATCGTCATCGCGATAGACGCCTTCGGTCCCATTACGGATAACGCGGGCGGCATCGCGGAAATGACCAATCAGCCGGAAAAAGTGAGAAACGTCACGGATGCGCTTGATGCCGTCGGCAATACCACGAAGGCCGTGACCAAAGGGTATGCGATTGCCTCAGCCGGACTGGCGGCGCTTGTACTGTTTGCGAGCTACACCCAGGAGCTTGCCGCCGCGGGAAAAGCCGTCAGCTTTCCCCTGTCCGATCCCTATGTCTTGGTCGGGCTCTTCATCGGCGCCGCCCTTCCGTATATCTTCGGAGCGCTTGCCATGGAAGCCGTCGGTACGGCAGCCGGAGCAGTCGTCATAGAAGTCCGCAGACAATTCAAAACCATCAAAGGGATCATGGAAGGCAAAAAGAAACCTGAATACGGCAGGGCCGTCGATATCGTGACCCGCGCCGCACTCAGGGAAATGATCGTACCGGCAATCCTGCCTGTCGGCGTACCGATTCTCGTCGGATTCCTCCTGGGGCGCGCTGCCCTGGGCGGACTCCTGGTCGGGACCATTGTCACCGGGCTTTTCGTTGCCATATCCATGACCACCGGAGGAGCAGCCTGGGACAATGCGAAAAAATACATCGAGGAAGGACATTTCGGCGGTAAAGGATCGCCGGCACACCAGGCGGCGGTGACCGGTGATACCGTCGGGGATCCGTATAAAGATACTGCGGGTCCTGCGATAAATCCGATGATAAAAGTGGCAAATATCGTGGCGCTTCTCATCGCCGGGTTTCTCCACTAACGGTACAAAGACGTACCCGTCATTCGGGCCGGGCATTCTCTGACTATGAATATCGGAACAGTCAAACCATCGGAAATAAACGAGGAAATGCAGCGCTCATATCTTGACTACGCGATGAGCGTCATCGTTGCCCGTGCCCTCCCGGATGTCCGCGACGGATTAAAGCCCGTACACAGAAGGATCCTCTATGCCATGCACCAGATGGGTCTCACCCATCAGTCCAAGTACAAAAAAAGCGCATCCGTCGTCGGCGAAGTGCTCGGGAAGTACCACCCGCACGGCGATGCCCCGGTGTACGAAGCGCTCGTCCGCCTTGCGCAGAGCTTTTCCATGCGGTATATGCTGGTCGACGGCCAGGGAAACTACGGCTCAGTGGACGGGGATCCTCCCGCCGCCATGCGGTATACGGAGTGCCGGCTTGCCGGGATCGCGAACGAAATGCTTCTCGATATCGAAAAGGAAACCGTCGATTTTATCCCGAATTTTGACGGTTCGATCGACGAGCCGGTATACCTCCCTGCAAAACTTCCCAACCTTCTTCTTATGGGTAGTGAGGGTATCGCGGTCGGCATGGCGACCAAAATCCCGCCGCACAACCTGGGCGAAGTGATTGATGCTCTCGTCTTCATGCTCGGAAAAGCAAACATACCCGCAAAACCGAAAGAAAAGAAGGCGGAAGGTGACGAGCACGATGGCCCACCCCGCACCGAAGAGCCGATCACCTTTGACGTATCGCTCGAGGATCTTATGGGCTTTATTCAGGGCCCGGATTTTCCGACGGGCGGAGCAATCTATGATATTAACGAAATCCGTTCGGCCTACGGCACCGGCCGCGGAAAAATCATCATGCGGGGGAAAGCGGAAATCGAAGATATCGGCCAGGGAAAGAGCGCCATATCGATTACCGAATTGCCGTATCAGGTAAACAAAGCGCAGCTTGTTGCTAAAATTGCAGACCTCGTCAAGGAGAAAAAACTTGAAGGCATCACGGATCTTCGGGATGAAAGCGACCGGCGCGGCATCCGCATCTATATCGAGCTGAAACGGGATGCCCGCCCCAAACAGGTGCTCAATAATCTCTACAAACACACGACACTCCAGAGTTCGTTTCCCGTCAACATGGTCGCACTCGTTGACGGTACGCCCGAGACCTGCAGTCTCAAAACGATCCTTGAGGAATACGTGCGCCACCGCGTCACGGTTATCCGGCGCCGGAGCGAATTTGAACTCCGGGAAGCGCGCGCACGGGAACATATTCTCCTGGGCCTCAAAATCGCCGTTGATCATATCGACGAAGTCATCAGCATCATCAAAAAAAGCAACGATGCCGATGACGCCAAAGCCAAACTCATGACGCGCTTCAGGCTTTCCGAACTCCAGGCCACGGCCATCCTGGACATGCAGCTGCGGCGTCTTGCCGCCCTGGAACGCCAGAAAATCGAAGACGAACTCGCGATGATCCGGGAAACCATCAAGTACCTCGAAGACCTCCTGGCGCATCCGGATAAAATCCTCAACGTCATCGCGGACGAACTCGGCAAACTCAGGGAAAAGTACGGCGACCCCCGGAAAACCAAAGTCTACAAAAGCCGCGTCGGGGAATTCAGTGATGAGGAGCTTATCGCCAACGAAGACGTCATCATCACCATGAGTAAGTCCGGCTATATCAAACGCGTCCCGCGCGGCACCTTCAAGACACAGGAGCGGGGGGGCAAAGGGGTCATCGGTATGACCACAAAGGAGGAAGACTCCATAGACCGCCTCGTTTCCGCCCAGACCCATGACAATATGCTCTTTTTTACCGACCGAGGCCGCGTCTACCAGGTGCGCGTATGGGATATCCAGGAGGGTAGCCGCCAGTCCAAAGGACAGGCGGTCGTCAATCTCATAAACGTTGAGTCAGGGGAAAACGTGACGAGCGTCCTCACCTACAGCCTGAAACGGAACGAACAGAAGGAACAGGGAACGGAGTTTATTCTCATGGCAACCCGGAAGGGCACGGTGAAAAAGACCAAGCTGTCCGAATACGAAAATATCAGGAGAAGCGGACTCGTTGCCATCAGGCTCGAGAGGGACGACAAACTCGCCTGGGCCAAAATTACGAGCGGCAGGGACGATATCCTCATGGTATCAAGGGAGGGAAAATCCATCCGCTTTAGCGAAGGAGAAGTCCGGCAGACTGCCCGGGATACCATGGGTGTCCGCGGGATACTTTTGAAAGGCGCAGACGTTTTGGTCAGTATTGATGTCGTCGACAACGAGGCAAAAAAAGGAGACGTTCTTACCGTCATGGAAAGGGGCATCGGGAAAAAGACCGCCGTCATAGGGTTCCCGAAACAGCGCCGCGGCGGCCAGGGAGTCAAGGTAGCCGACATCAAGGACCGGACAGGGAAAGTCGTCGTTTCCCAGCTCGTGCCGCCGGAATGCGAAAGCGTTATCCTCACCTCAATCAAAGGCCAGGTCGTCAAACTTCCGATCACGTCCGTCCCGCGCCTCGGAAGGGCGACCGGCGGCGTCATCCTCATGCGTTTCGCCGATAAAGAGGACACAATCGCTGCGGCAACCTGCCTCACCAAATAGATCCACAAGGGATCAACCCTTGACAGGGTTGATCCCTCATGAAACGATTAGATTGTGCCTCCAAAAAACTCTGTCAAACACTTTCTGGAAAATGGGTATTATCATCTCTTCAATCGCGGGGTGGAAAAACGCAACATCTTCATGGATAAACGGGACTATAAAACCTTTTATCATTTCCTCAAAAGTTATCTTGATCCTAACCAAAAAATTAACGAGGCCACAGGTATTCCTAACCTGATGAATCTTTCAGCCGAAACTAAGCTTTTAGCTCACTGCCTTATGCCGAACCACTTCCACCTCCTGGTCCAGCAAACCACCAAGGATGGTATTACTAAATTGATGAAACGGGTTATGACGAACTACGTTATGTATTTTAATAAACGCTACAATCGTGTTGGTCCCTTATTTCAGGGCATCTATAAAGCAGTACTGATTGATAATGATTCATATCTTTTACATCTGAGCCGATATATCCATAGAAATCCTATCGGTCTTAGGGTTGATCCCATATTAGGGATCAACCCTTTTGTTTCATATCCTTACTCTAGCTACGGGGATTACCTGGGTAAACGATCATCAGGTTGGGTTCAACCAAACATTCTCCTCAACTATTTTGGTTCTGATAATTGGCCATTACGCCGTAAGTATCGATCATATCAATCTTTTGTTGAAGACAATGATTTACATGAAATTGACTTTCTAGGAAACCTTTGTCTTGATGATAACGCAGAAACTTAAGGGATCAACCCTTTTTATTTCGGTTGCTGCGGCAAGCTGCGCGATATGCTAACATTGCATCATGCTCTCCATTGGTCCGGTGGTATCCGGTGATCTCCCGCATCTTGCATCCTGTTATACCCGTGCGTATAACCCCCTCGGCATCGGCGAGCACTGGACCCCGGACAGCGCCCAAAACCTTATGGCTTACTTTTTCCGGGAACAGGCGGATCTATTTTTTGCCGCAAAAGAGGGGGGCACGATCGTCGGCGGGACGGTCGCCATGGTCAAACCCTGGTGGGACGGCAATCATCTGATAGACGGCGAAATATTTGTCGATCCGGGATATCAAAAACAGGGCATCGGACCCAGACTCCTGAAGACGCTTTTTGCCGCCGCAAAGACGAAATATAATGCCCGCTCCTGGGATACCTATACGCATATCGTTCATAGCCATCCGCTCTCCTGGTACAAAAAACTCGGCTTTACAACGATTGAACACTGGCAAATGATTTCCGGAGATGTCGATACGGTACTCACGCGTCTTCAAAGGTGAATCTATGTTTGGAATACTTGCCGGAATAGGAAGCGACATTGGGTGGGGAGCCGGAGATTTTTTTGCGGCGGTTTCCTCGCGGAAAATCGGCAATCTGCTCACGTTTTTTTGGATGCAGGCAACCGGCGTCATCCTCGCATCCTTTTATTTCGTCCTGACGTATGACCAGACGAAGCTACTCGCGCTGGGACGGTTTCTGCCGCGCCTGGGAGCCGTCGCATTCTTTATCGTCCTCGCCTATATCGCCTTTTACCGGGGACTTGAAAAAGCACAGGTATCGCTCGTCAGCCCCATCGGCGGCTGCTGGGGGGTTGTCACGTCCATCCTCAGCGTTATCTTCTATCACGACATCCTCCGTCCGGGGCAGGCTGTAGCTATTGCCGTCATCCTCTGCGGCATCCTCCTCCTCTCCGCCGACTGGAAGACGCTTCTCACCTCAAAGAAAACAGTGATTTTTGCGGGCGTCTCCGAAGGGATGATTGCGATGCTCGGGTGGGGAATCGGATTATTTCTGGTCGTGCCGGTCAGCCGCAGTCTCGGATGGTTTCTGCCGACCATAAGCTACCGCGCGCTCGGATTTGTCATGCTCTTCCTCTACCTCCTCCTGATAAAACGGCCGATGGTGTTTCCCAAGGCACGCTCCGCGCAGATTCCTCTCCTTCTCGTCGGGGCGCTCGATATCCTCGGACACTTTTCCTATAATCTGGGCGTTTCGGGAGCTTACGCCGCAGTGGTCGCGCCCGTCGCAAGCGCCTTCCCGGTCGTTACCATACTTCTGGCGGTTCTCTTCCTCAAAGAACGGCTCCGCCCCTATCAGGTGGCGGGTATTACGGCTATCATTTCCGGACTCATCGTCATGTCACTCTGAGCAGCACCATCGGTTATGCAAATAGACGGCAAAGCAATTGCTGGAAAAATATTACAGGGTCTTGAACCGAAAGTCATAAACCTTAAGGCTTTGGGTATTGTGCCGACCATGGCCGTTATTCTCGTTAGCGACGATCCGGCCTCGCTTTCCTATATTAAACAAAAACAAAAAGCCGCGGACACTATCGGCGCCAGCGTTGTCCTTACACAACTCCCTGCGACTACCACCACCGAAACATTGCGTGCAACAATTCAACAATGGAACCGTGATCCCAATATCCACGGTATTATTGTCCAACGGCCGTTACCCAAAAGTTCTCTTATTGATAAAACTGTCCTCAACGAAGTTGCACCCCAAAAAGATATCGATGGGTTTGTAGCAGGTTCACCATTTTCTGTACCTGTTGCTCTGGCAGTTTTAGCCATACTCGGAGAGGTATTTCACAACACACAATCTTCTCATAATGTTAACCGGTGGCTCAAAAACCAACGTATTGCGGTCATCGGTAGGGGAGAGACGGCCGGGAAACCTATTTTTAATGATCTCTCCGGGCGCTCATCGAGGGTAACACAAATCCACTCACAGACAGCTCACCCAGAAGAAATTCTTAAGGATTCGGATATCATCGTCAGTTGTGTTGGGAAGGGCAATGTTGTACGACGTCAAACACTTAAATCAAATTGTATACTCATAAGCGTCGGACTCTGGCGCGATTTGGAGGGAAAACTTCATGGCGATTATGAAGAAGATGATATTAAAGATATCGCACGTTTTTATACACCGACACCCGGCGGTGTCGGCCCGGTCAATGTCGCGTGCCTTATGCAAAATCTTGTCCTGGCGGCACACAATCAACTTGACTCGGCAGCAATAAAGAATGGTATACTATCCAAGCATGCGAAATGATTTTGCCGGCGCCGTCATATTATTTTTTCTCTCGCTTTTTGCCTACGTCAAACTGGTTGGCCCGATACCCTTTTCAGTAACAAGTGTCACGACCAATCAATCACAGCCTTTTACCGTTACCGGCGAGGGAAAAGTCACTGCGACGCCGGATGTTGCGATCTTTACCGCAGGCGTTACAGCCCAAGGCGCGACCGCCAGAGACGCACAGAATAGCTTAAACTCCGTGATCAACAAAGTTTCCGATGCCGTAAAAAACGCGGGTGTGGACGGGAAGGACATCCAAACATCCACCTACTCGATTACTCCCAGCTACAACTATCAGATACATCCCGGAAAAATCACCGGGTATACAGCCAACTCAAATCTTACGGTTAAAGTACGGACGATGGCGCGTGTAAATAGCGTTATAGACGCCGCGACATCGGCAGGTGCTAACGAGCTTGGCGGCGTGACGTTTGACGTTTCAGACAAATCCAACTATGAAAATGAAGCCCGCGCCAAGGCCGTGGCGGACGCAAAGGCAAAGGCGGAAAATGCCGCTAAAATCGCCGGTTTTTCCCTCGGCACCATCGTCAATTACAGTGAAACGTTTGGCGGCATGCCCCGGCCGGTTCCCATGATGGCCCAGGCCGAAGGAGGGGGACCGGCAACACCGCCGACACAGGTAGAACCGGGCACGAACGAGATTTCCGTGACAGTCACCCTGAGTTACGAAATCCGTTGACCGCCCCGCCCCCGACTCGTCCGCATTGCGTATCCTACAGGTCTTGTTTACCCCCTCCGGTCAGAGTAAAATGGAAGGTATCCACGCGCTAATTTTACACGTACTATTCACGCCGTTAGCATCAGATATCTATGGGCAGATCACATGTTACACCGATACAGCAACCGGACGATACCACCTGCGGACCGTCCGCGCTTAAACTCGCGCTTGCGGTGCTCGGCAAACGCAAATCGCTGGCAACACTTATTGACCTCTGTCAAACAAACAGGAACGGCACCTCAACGGCCAACATGGTCCGTGCGATCAATAAGCTCGGTCTGTCGGTACTGGTAGTGCAGTACGCGACACTCCATCATCTCCAGAGCGCCCTGCGCTACCCGTCCAATCAGATGCGGGCAACCCTGGTAAGTTATCTTTATGATCTCGACGAAAAGGACCGGCCGCATCCGGATTCCGGTCACTGGGCGGTCGTATGCGCCTATTCCGCCCGGAGAAGCAGAATAGTCCTGCTCGACAGCGCTTCAAACAAAAAGAAGTCGTATCCCTGGGTAGAATTCCGCAGGCGCTGGATGGACTATGACCTCAAAAGAAAACGGCTCAAAAAACGCGGCAGAAAATTTCAGCTCGTCCGCCGCTGGCAGGAGCAGCTCATGCTTGTCATAGCCAAAGATCCCGGGACGCTTCCGGCGTTTACGATCGATACGGCGCGCCTCTTCACACCGGATTGATTTAGGGTGCCGTCTGATCCCGGAAGAGACCGCGGTATCGGGCTTCTCCGCGCATCTCCTCGAGGATAATCTGACAGATGGCAACACCCGGATGTATGGCGATCGGAAATGGTCCGGCGTTATTCATCTCGAGGACCTGACGGTTAGAAACACCCGGCTGGATAAAGCTTGCCGTGATATGCACCATAAGCCCAAGCCGGGCAAAGCGGCTCCGTCCCTGTATCCAGCCGCACAGGGTCGCCGGCAGCGTCAGCGTTTCGCGCGTTATGCCGTGTACCGTTTGCCCGGGCAAAAGGGTATAATAGCGATCGACCGTAATGAGTTCACTCACCGCATCAAAATCAATCGCGTCGTTTCTGAGATGAACGGGGTCATGGACTTTCTTAAACACACGAAACGATTTGGACAACGTGAGGTCAATACTGGCAGGACCCACCCGCCGGGGATCAAACGGGTCGATCCGGAGCGTCCCGTTTGCAATATATCTCATGATGCTGTCATGCGAAAGCACTGCCATAGGATGGTTTCTCCTTACTGTTTCGCCTGAGGCACGAACCCACGATCTCCCACACAACATCGGCAAATGTCATACCGACTGCTTTGTAGGAAACGGTCATCCCGTACTCGTCGCTGTCTCCCAAACCCGGATTGGAATTTGCTTCTAATATATATGCCTCATCCCCGCGGCTTCGCATATCGATCCTGGCGTAATCGCGGAACCCGAGAGACCGGAAGGTCGTCCGCGATATGTCCTCTATACGTCGTTTGAGTTTCGGGGAAAGAGCGGCAAGAACGACACGGGAGGCGCGGTAATCATCGCTTGCTTCATCCCACCGGCCCGCATACGTAAGAAATGCATCCCGTGCGCCTTTATCAAAGACGATCTCCGCCGGCGGGAGAACGGCAAGCCCCTCGGGGCGGTCAAGTACCGTCACCTGAAACTCATGTCCCCGGATAAATTCCTCAACATACACGGGAGAGCCGAATTGCCTGCGCAGATCCGCAATCCTGACATCAAGCGTTTCTTTCTCCCATATGACGGAAGAGGATGTTAACCCGACACTGCAGTGTTCACGCGGAGGCTTCACGATTACAGGATAACAAAAATCACTCCTCAGCGGTTCGTTGCCGGTTGACAACTCCTGCCAGCGGGGTGTCGGCAGCGCATACCGGTCCAGTGCTTTTTTCAGAAGCAGCTTGTCCGTCGTCATCTCGTAATTCACCGGGTCGGCGCCGGTCACCGGTATGCCGGTTTCCTCAAGCTGCCGCACCGCACGGATGCTCAGGGGCAATTCCCTTCCTGACCATTCGATGAGATTAAAAATGCAGTCCGCACGGACCGGCGGGATCCGGTCAGCCTCGCGGGATGTGAGGGGGATCACGGCAACGGCGGCGCCCTTCTCCCTGAGGGCGCCCGCTACCTCATCGGCCGATTCGACCGTATCCTCTTCAGCTTCGCTATACGGGGATGCTTTCATTCGGTCCGTCGGAACGCTATAAACGACAGCAATGGTCATATTGGAATTTGGTCATTGTGATTTGGTCATCGGGATTTGAGATTTTATCATTATTTTATTTTCTATGATACTTCTCATGAATTTGTTTGAGTTGGGGGTTGGTGATATGGGTGTAAATCTGGGTCGTCGAGACGTTTTTATGCCCGAGCATCTCTTGGATCGCCCGGAGGTCAGCACCGCTCGTTAAGAGGTCTGTCGCGAAGCTGTGACGCAAACCATGCGGCGTAATTTTTATGGGCAACCGCGCTTTTTTGACGTACTTCTCGACCAGCCGCTGCACGCTCCGGGCAGTCAGACGCAGCGATTCCCCGTTCGGATCGTCCGCTTCCGGCGTTTTACCCGAATACCGGATGAAGAGCGCCTTGGCCGGGTCTTCGCGCGCATCAAGATAGCGCTTCACCCAGGTGACGGCGGAATCCGAAAGAAAGACGACGCGCGCCCTCCTGCCTTTACCGATGACCCCGAATTCCTTCCGGTCAAAATTGATCTGGTCGCGGTTGAGCGATACAAGCTCCGACACCCGGAGTCCGGTAGAAAACAGAAGCTCCAGAATCGCTTTATCGCGGTACCCCCCGGTGCGGGAAAGTTCCGGCATGTTGAGAAGCCGTTCCACCTGGTCACGTTCCAGAAATTTTATGCTGTGGCTTTCTGCTTTCCCAAGTTCCACGAGTTCAGGGGACAGCACGTTAAGGCCCCGTTTTGTGAGAAACTTCAGAAAAGATCTGAGCGCTATGAGATGATAATTCTGGGTCACGCGCTTGAGGCTTATGCCGTGCCCGTCAACAAAACGCGAAAGATAGAGGCGGTAGGCATGGACTTTTTCCGCCGTAATCACCGAAAGGGGAGGGGATTCGGAGCCAAGGTACGCCACAAACCGCTTCAAATAGTGTTTATAGTTGCGGATTGTGAGACGCGAAACATTCCGGTCAATTTCAAGATATTCAAGGAATTCCTGGATAAGGTCGGGTAGATTCATTGTTATATTGTTATATTGATAAATTGCCCGGTATTTAGAAAACAATATAACAATTTAACAATATAACAATTTTGCTACTAAAACTATATTGTACGACATAATAAGAATTGTCAAGTATATTTTCGGTATAATACTTCCATGAAGCTTGGCATCAAAGTCGGTCTGCAGAAACACAGTATTGACGATCTTTCGGCGGCCGACCCCGCCATGGCCGAGGTCTGGTTCAATATCAACCGGGTAAACGAATATTCGGATCTCTTCAGCGCGCTCAAACAGCGTTCCATCGATGTCGGGCTCCATTTCTGGGGCGCTCTCGAAGACCACACACTCGCAAACATCGCGTATCCTGATAAACGCATCAACGGCGCATCAGTACGGCTTATCCAACAGGCCATTGACGTGGCGGCGAGTCAGGAATTCCGGTACGTCAATATCCACCCGGGTCAACTCGCGACAGTCAGGGTCGACCTCATCGGAATGGACTATCCGTATGTCTCCGATCCGGTATCCCTTGAAGCAGCAATGCCGAATTTTCTCGAACACGCGATGAAACTTGATGCCTATGCAAAGGCTCACGGGATCGTCCTGACGATCGAAACTGTATCGCGGAACGTCCCCAAAACCGAATGGTATAATCCCGACTCAAGACTCAGGCCTTTTACCATCCATGAACCGCCGCCCGACTTACTCCTGACAGGAGCCCGAAACGGCCTAACCATCGCAAACGATTTTGTACATACGGCAACGCATTGCACGAGTCCGGATCCCGATACTATCTGGCGCTATCTCAAAGATCAAACCGTACTTCTTAGCGACCGCACCCGGCTCATACACCTCGGATTCCTGGTGCCGCCGCTCAATGGTACGGATAATCATGACATGCTCGATAATCCGGTATTTGATACCCATGACGCCGTTCCGAATAAACAGGAGATGATAGAACTCCTGAAATGTTTTTCAAACCGCGGGGATCTGTGGATATTGGTAGAACCGCCGCGGGATCATGTAAGAAACTACCATCTCGCAAAAAAACTCCTGGAAGAAGCAGTCAAAATCTAGCCTCATTTTTGAGCCCCTGTAATGACCCAGGACGGCCGTTGATTTCGAAGAATGATACTATTAGTCATCTGCAAACGGAAACAGAAATTATTTACCTTTCAATGCCATTCCGCAGATCGCATATTGCTAAATTGTTGCATTGTCACGAAGCCGTACCCGGACGTGTATCGGAAATGGTCAGAACATCTGGCGAAGATCGGGTAATGAAATACAGAGGGATAGTCATCGATACAAATCAATTTACATGCGTTTGAGGATAACGGCAAAGATGTTATGACAGCAAATGCGCACTCTCCCGCATGAGACGCAGTATCGCGTCGCAAAAGTATTATTGTACGACATAGTAGCTAAACGTTCCCTGTCCCGCCCGGCGGCAGAAAACCCCGGGACCGGCCGCGGCGATTTTCCGGGTCCTGATCCGGAGGAGAAGAACCAGAGCCCGGGAAGCATACCCGATGAGAACGGTGCTGCTTCCGTCCTCCGGACTAAGAGTGCTGGTCTTCAAATTAAACCAGAGCTGAAACATTCGAAACACCCCCTTTCGGGTTTTCTATGAGTAGCGCTAAATAGATTGTTATTACGACCCAAACATGTATTTCTGAGGCTAACATCCCTCGAAAAGGATGAGGTTTATTCGGGTTTAATTTAGGGCTTTCTAACGCCCTGTATCGATTAATTTGAAGCTAAGTTCTTCGACCGGAATGGTATCCGAATTTTACTTTAGAGCGTACTGACAATACAAACACTATTTTTTGTGCGTACAGGGTGTACTCAATACCGATTCCCGTAGCTACAAAAGACGTGTGTGAAAAGCCCATCAGAACAGCGTGAAATAATTTATCCACAAAAATATTATAGGCTATATTTACGGTTCCTGCCCAAACCGGATCAAACTATATCATCCCCACGCCGTCCCTCCCCTCTCCCCGACCTTCCCCGCCTTACTGTCCGCCCCGCCAGTGTGTCGCAATCATGACAACAACGGAAACGATCGCGATAACGCTCGTAAACTCAATGACGGTCTTTTTATAGAGCCGTTCGACCAGGTGCTGCTGCGCCATCCCGACCAGGCCGTAAAAAAAAGTCGTAAGATAGAGCGCTATCAGAATAAGCGGTACGGGCCAAAACGCAAACACCCAGGAAAGTTCGGTAAAAATTATCGCAAGGGCCGCCGTAATGCTCCAAAGTCTTTTGCTGACCGTTTGGTTGAGTTCGATGACCCACAGGGACTGGAAACCCAGGAAGAAACTTAATAATCCGATACCCAGGCTGTTCACGAACGGCGATATCCGAAGGGACAGGAGAAGAAAACTCGCCAGAAAAAACGTCACAAGCGTCAGGAGAAACCCCACCGAATGGGCAGCGCGGAGCAGCGCAATGCTTCTGTTGGCGGCAACATTGTAGATATTCTCCGTCAGAAGCAGCGCATACATCGCAACCGCGTAGAATACGACAACGGGGACTCTGGTGAGCCACCGGACCGGCAAAAGAAAATAAAAAAGTCCGACGGCCGCAGTAAACAGGGTCGGAAGCGTCAGCAGCGTCAGGTATTCAACCCCTTCCAGATCCTCCCGTAATACCAGTGCACAGAGTATATAGGCGATACCGGAAAGGATACCGATCAGCGGATACCGGAGATCGATGGGAACGAGCTGCGTCAGGAGTAAACCGAACGATAACACTCCCGTAACCAGCACGAACTGCTGCCGTTTCGTCAAACCGAACGAAAGGCTGAAACGGCGCAGCCTTTTTTTCCAGAGTGCTTTAGTCCACATTGTGGTATACCTCCTGAACGTCATCAAGGCCGGTGAGCTCTTCGACGAGACGATCGACGCTTTCTTTTGCGTGGTCCGTCACACGGACCGGCGATTTCGGCAGCATCATCACTTCGGCCGACCGGATACCGACCCCCCTGCCTTCCAGATATTCCTTCACCGCGGTGACTGACTCAGACGGCGTCATGATTTCGTACGCGTCCTCATATTCACGGATATCGTTCGCGCCGGCATCGAGCCCGAGCGCAAGCATGGCATCGGAGTCGGGTGCGCCGGACTTCCCCGCAACGATCAGACCGGACCGTTCAAACAGGTACGAAACGGAGCCCGGCGTACCCAAACTCCCCCCGTGCCGGTCCAGGATATTTTTTACCTGTGAAACCGTACGCTGCCGGTTATCCGTCAGCGTCTCAATAAGGAGCGCGGATCCTTCCGGTCCGAACGCCTCATACCAAATGGTTTCGAGTACCTCTCCTCCGCTTCCCGTCCCGCGCTCTATGGCACGCTCGATCCGGTCTTTGGGCATGTTGACCATGCGTGCCTTTTCGATCGCAAGCCGCAGCCGGAAATTTCCTGACGGATCCGTTATGCCGTCTCCTTCCCGCACCGCCATGGTAATGGCCCGGCTTGCCTTGGTAAATGCCTGCCCCTTTACCACATCCGTTGTCGCTTTCTGGTGTTTAACCTTTGACCACTTTGAATGCCCCGACATAGGATACAAATCTCAAATCCCAATGACCAAATCCCGGTCGAAGTCTGATCGAACAGTCTTCCTTCTATTGGATATTGAGGTTTGAGATTTGTGATTTGAGATTTTATTGTATCCTCTCCCCGATCTCTCCGCGTAAATATCCGGCATTACCCCCTCACTAACAACGGATGCATTCCTTTCCCCATGTGTGGTCTGTCGTAATGATAGCGATCAAGAAATGTTTCAGCAAGATGTGTGCATCGCTCCT
>JAMCTH010000009.1:0-198795 GCA_023379025.1 Patescibacteria group bacterium
AAACGCCGGATATCCGGCTAGAAGAAATAAAAATGTTTACAGTTCCTTACCTGATCCGTTCGACGATAGCAATAAGTCCCAAGTAATCTTCATCCCAGTAATCTCGTTGAAGAAATCCACTCTCGCCCTTGCTTCTTCTTCAGTTATGTGACCATATAGTATTTGAGTCGGCAGTGAACACAGTACGTTGCCCACGGTATTCATTGCTATCTGCTCCCGGGTCATTGGATTTCCGTCCGCATCTGCAACCTCTTCGGTGAGGTAATGATGTATTTTGCGCCTCAAATCGTCTTTCGTTTGATCCGATAACATAAGTGTAGCTATATCAGCTAACCACCTCTCCTTCCTCAACCTTCTTCTCATCTTTCTTCTTTCCATCATCCTTCTGGTCCCCCTGGTCTTCCTGGTCTTGTTGTTGGCCTTGCGGTTGACCCTGTGCTCCGCCCTCCGGGGAATAGGCAGCCGCTCCGACTTTCTGCACTGCATCGGAAAGCTCGCCGGTCGCTTTCTCAAGATCATCCTTACTGCCGGACTCGAGGATGTCTTTCAGCGCCTTAACTTTTTCTTCAATGGCGCTCTTGTCCTCCGGCTTTACCTTGTCCCCCATGTCTTTTAATGTCTTTTCGGCGACATAGATCATGTTATCTGCCTTATTTTTGGCTTCGATCTTATCTTTCTTTTCCGCATCTTCGGATGCGTGCTCCTCTGCTTCTTTCTTCATCTTCTCCACTTCATCCTTGGAAAGACCCGTGGAACCGGTAATCTTGATATTGGCGACTTTGCCGGTCGCTTTGTCCTTCGCCGTGACATTGAGAATCCCGGACGCATCAATGTCAAACGTCACCTCGATCTGCGGAACGCCCCGAGGAGCCGGAGGGATGCCGGACAGGGTAAACCGCCCGAGCGACTTGTTATCCCCCGCCATCGGACGCTCCCCCTGAAGAACATTGATCTCTACCGAAGTCTGATTGTCCACAGCAGTCGAAAATATCTCGGCTTTACTGGTCGGGACGGTCGTATTTCTCGTAATAAGCGGCGTCGATACGGCACCCATGGTTTCGACTCCGAGGGTAAGCGGCGTCACGTCGAGAAGCACCACGTCCTTGACGTCTCCCGAAAGAACCCCTGCCTGTACGGCTGCGCCGACGGCAACGACTTCGTCCGGATTGACGGACCGGTTCGGGTCTTTGCCGAAAAACGATTTGACTGTCTCGATCACCTTGGGCATCCGGGTCATACCGCCGACCAGGACCACTTCATCGATGTCGCTTGTCTTCTTCTTGGCATCCGCAAGGCACTTCTTCACCGGCTCGATCGATTTCTGGATGAGATCACCGACAAGAGATTCGAGCTTGGCACGGTTAATTTTCATCACGAGGTGGAGCGGACCGTCTTTCCCCTGGGTGATAAACGGCAGATTGATCTCCGATTCCATCGAGGAAGAAAGCTCGATTTTTGCTTTCTCCGCTGCATCCCGGAGCCGCTGGAGCGCCTGAGGATCTTTCCGGAGGTCGACTCCGTGCTCCTTTTTGAACTCGTCGGCGAGATAGTCAAGGATCACCTTGTCAAAATCATCGCCTCCCAAGTGCGTGTCGCCGTTTGTCGCTTTGACCTCGTAGACCCCGTCTCCGAGTTCGAGGATCGAGATATCAAACGTACCGCCGCCCAAATCATAGACTGCTATCGTATGCGCGTTTTTCTTATCGAGGCCATAGGCCAGCGCTGCCGCGGTCGGCTCATTGAGGATCCGCATGACTTCAAGCCCTGCGATTTCCCCCGCCTGCTTGGTGGCCTGACGCTGACTGTCGTCAAAGTACGCCGGTACGGTAATGACCGCCTGCTTCACCGGTTCACCGAGATAATGCTCCGCATCGGCTTTGATTTTCGAAAGGATTTTGGCGGAAATCTCCTGCGGGGTAAACTGCCGGCCCTCGACCTCCACGACTGCCATGTCGTTTTTCCCGGACTTTATGGCGTACGGCAGCCATTTTATGTCGTACTGCACGCTTTTGTCGCTATATTTCCGTCCCATGAGGCGCTTGACGGAAAATACGGTGGATTTGGGGTTGACGACCATCTGGCGTTTGGCTACATCTCCCACGATGTTTTTCACGGGATCAACGACCGACGGGATGACATTCCTGCCTTCGGCGGAATAGATCACTTTCGGCGCGCCGCCTTCCATGACGGCAACGCAGGAATTGGTGGTTCCGAGATCAATACCGATAATTTTTGCCATAGATACCTCCTTTATTAAATACTTTATAGAATCAGCCCTACTATCTTATTCTTTGCCTGTTTGACTTCGACCTACTATCACTTTTGCGTGTTCTATCGTTTTACCGTTCAATATACCTCCCATTTCAACCACTTCAATTATTTTATTATCCGGCCCATCTGTAATACCAACTGCATGATGTAGTAATGGATCGAAGTCATCATTCGGTCCCTTTGGAGTAATCTCCAATCCCTCTTGTTCCAATATTCGTTTAAATTCCAAAGCTGATAATTTAACTCCCTGTAACCAAGACGCGGCTGCATTGGCGTTATCTGCACTCTCCACTGCCCGAAACAGAGAATTTAGTACTTTTAACAGTTTCTTTATTATTTCTTCTTTACCCAAATTTGCAATATATATTTTCTTTTCCGCCTCCCTTTTCTCTAGATTTTGGTAGTCTGCCAACGCTCGCAAATACTTGGCTTTCCATTCGGTTAATTCACGTTCCAACTGAACTATTCGTTCGTTTATTTGGTCGCCTTGCTTCTTCATCGGGATATATCTTAACTCAATAGTATCTCTATAATCTTATCGATGAACATTACCAGCTATTTGCAAACTCTCCGACTAACCCGCCGATGTAATTGACCACGGGTATGACGTACTGGAAATTTATGCGGGAAGGCCCGACGGCGCCGATTACCCCGGATACGTGCGGTGCCGTAAATTTATAATATACCACGCCGCACTGTGACAGGAGTCCGCGCTCGACGATATCCTCCCCGAGAAGCGTATCAAACGGATTTTCATGGCGGGACAGGAGTGTCCACCAGAAATCGAACTGGTCAAGCGTTGCCAAAAGCTGGTGGGTAAGCTGGTAATCATAAAATTCCGGCATATCAAGGATATTTGCCGCGCCTGCGTAATAGAGATCCCCGTCTTTGGTTGCGGTAATCGCCAGGGTCTTGGTTTTTTCCGCGAGCGTCTTGGTCGCCTCACGCAAAAGCTTGTCGACTTCCTGCCGGTAGTCCCAGATTTTCTCCTTAACCGCCACTTCGTCGGCCACGGACAGATCCTTGGGCTTCATGAGGTTCTCGACGTAATATTTCAGTGCGATGGGAGTCGGTGCGCGGCCGGCTGAGGCGTGCGGCTGCTTCAGGAATCCGTTCTTGGTCAGCCGGACCATCTCGTTCCTGATAGTCGCCGGCGATACGCCGAGATTGTACTTTTTATCAAGCGTTTCCGATCCGACCGCTTCGGCGGTTGCGATATACTCCTCAATGATTGCCCGGAGTATCTGGATTTGCCGCTCTGTCAGGCTTTGAATTTTCTCCATGGAAATCTCCTGGTAACGAATTAGCAGTACTATACAACGAGTGCTAAAAGCTGTCAAGACCCTTTCCGGTTTTGCTCTTGCCTCCCGCCAAAAAAGTGTCCATAATGGATAGAAATGAAGAAGTTATTGCTGCTCATCTCCGTACTTATCATACTCGTAGCCATACCGGCGACCGTCTATCTCGTGTCGCAGCAACAGGAACTCCGGAAAAAAGCCGCCCCGGCGACCACACTCTCCCTCACTCCGGCGACCCTCACAAGGCAGGTCGGGGATACGTTCCCCCTGGAAGTCAGCATCGACACCGGCGACAACCAGGTGGTAGCCGCGGAGATCCATCTCGTTTTCGATCCGACGGTTCTTCAGGCGGTAAGCATTACCAACAGTTCCCTGTTCCCGAGCATTCTCACGTCCGGGGTCGTCGACAACGGTGTTGCATCGATCACGGTGGGAGCTGCCAACGTCCAGACGCCGGTTCACGGCACCGGAACGGTGGCGGTCGTCCAGATGAAAGCCTTGTCCACAACCGCGGGCCCGGTATCCGTGCGGTTTGCCGACAATACGTTTGTCGGCGGCCTCGGTGAAGCAGCGACCAATATTCTTGTCGGATCAAGTCCCGCCGTCATTACCGTAACCGGTGCCCCCGGAGCATCCCCGGGTCCGTCGCCCGCTCCGGCGGTAAGTCCTGCGCTGACCCAAAACCCGGCCGCCTCGCCGACACCGGCGCTTTCCCCTCCCGGTACCGCCACCGAGTCCGCAAGCCCTTCCGCACTCCTTTCACTGACCCCGACACCACATCCCGCAACGGGTTCCGGTGAGACGGCCAGTGAATCCGCAGTCGCGATTCTCTCGCCGGCAGGCGGCACGACGGCAACGAGCGATATGCCTACGTTCCGGGGGAAGGCTCCACCCAATACGACGGTAACGCTCACCATCTATTCAACCCCGCAGACGGTTGTTCTGACGGCAGACAGCAACGGCAACTGGAGCTATACGCCGGCCGCTCCTCTTGCCGACGGACCGCACAACGTCGTCGCTTCGGCAACGGACACAGGCGGTACAACCCAGACGGCATCCGCCGCGTTTGTCGTGGCAAGCGGCGGCAGTACGGAAATCGCAACACAAAGCGCTATCCCGGTGACCGGAACGATAGATCTGACCTATGCGGCACTTGCCGTCGGAGCGGTATTCATCCTCTCCGGTCTGATTATTCCGTTATTCTAATGTTCCTATGGTACAACTCTTTGGCCGCATCACTCCCAAAGTAACATCCGTCGTTTCCTTCATTGCGATCCTCATTTTTCTGCCGCTTCTCCTGCTTGCAACCTACCAGACGGTCACGCTTATCTCTCGGGCAGCGGGCGTACCCGCCAGCATCATCGTAGATACCAAATCTTCCCTTGAACCAATTACGACGGATTTTTACCATGCATTTGCGCAGGGCGGGGAAGAGGCAACAAATATGCTGGCTCCGGTGGAGTCCGAGGTAAAGAGCCTCCATCCCGGGTTTATCCGTATCGACCATATCTATGACCTTTATCACGTCGTCGGGAAAAGCGGCAGCGATCTGACGTTTGACTGGACAAAACTGGACGAGACGGTGGATACGATCCGCGCAACCGGGGCAACCCCCATGCTCTCCCTCTCCTATATGCCGGAAGCGATCGCCCGGGGAGGCAGCATCATCAATCCGCCGACGGACTGGAACGACTGGGCGCTCGTGGTCGAACGCACTATCGAGCATTTCAGCGGGAAAGGAAACAAAAATCTCTCGAACGTGCACTATGAAGTCTGGAACGAGCCGGATCTTGCGCAATTCGGGAAATGGGGCCTTTCCGGGGACAAAAACTACCTGACACTCTACCGTTATGCCGCCCTCGGCGCCGGGCGCGCGGAAGACGTCAACCGCTTTGCGCTCGGCGGGCCCGCCACGGCGGGTCTTTATAAAAACTGGATACTTGCGCTCGTCAGAAGCGGGAACCGCCTGGATTTTCTCTCCTGGCACTCCTACCTTCCCAATCCGAAACAGTTCGATGACGACCAGAGAAATATCATCAGCTGGCTCCTGCCCTATCCCCGCTATACCCTCATCCCCAAAATGATCACGGAATTCGGCTTTAGCGGTGATAAAAGTACGCTCTACGGATCTCCATATGCCGCTGCGTATACGGCGGCGGTCATCAGGGAGCTTATTTCCCAACACCCGGCCTATCTCTTTAGCTTTCAGTTGAAAGACGGGCCGGGTCAGGAATCCGGCAACGGCTGGGGCCTTATCACCCACGAATCAAACGGAGCCAAGGCAAAACCGCGGTATTGGGTCTACGATTTTATCGACCGCATGGCAGGGACCCGGCTCGCGCTCTCTGGCGAAGGGTCGTGGGTCACGGCGTTTGCCACAAAAAAAGACGGTACGTACCGGATTCTCCTTGTCAATTTCGACGCATCAGGGCGCCATGTCGAAACCGTACCGGTTACCTTCGCAAACCTTGACCCCGGCACGTACACATACAGGGAACGGCAGCTGTTCGGCCGGACCGTCGAGACGCATGACGTTGTCGCCGGAAGCGTGCAGGATCTTCAGAAAATGGTCTATATGCCCGCGCAAAGCGTCATGATCCTCGAGCTTACGAAAACCGACGGCAGTGTTGGCGGCGGCGGGTCATGACAATTTATCCTGCACGCCTCCGTTGATGACCTCGGTTGCCGGCTCAAAAATGACGTGCCGCGAACGCCGGACTTTGGTGATAAGATTGAGGAGAAGCTGTACCTCGTTGACACCGAGCACCCAGGCAATAAACACATAGATCGACAACCCTATGCCTCCGGTAAATCCGGTCAGAAGTACCAATCCGAACGTACGCGTCGTGTCAAACACCAGCTGATCCATAAGCCGGAGAAGGATAAAAAGCGGAACCCCCGCGGCAAGTGCCGCAAGGCACATCTTGATGACGGGCCCAAGCAGTTCTTCCCGCGTAAACCCGCCGATTTTCCGGTCGAGGAGGATAAAAAGAAAAAACCCGTTTGCGACGCTCGCGACCGATGTGGAAAGCCCCAGAGACCAGACCGGCAGATGATACACCTGTATAAACAGAATGCTCAAAACGGAATTAACGGCTATGGAAACGATGCCGACAACCACCGGTGTTTTACTGTCATAAAGGGCATAGAAGCCCCGGGCGAGCACCTGTACCATGGCCTGTGCCGCGAGCGAAATGCTGAAGGCGGAAAGCGTCATCCCGGTCATGACGGTTGCCTCCCAGTCAAACTGTGCCGCCCCGAAAACCAGCCGGACTACGGGAATCCTGAGAATGATAAAAAGGACGGAAACCGGCAGGACAAAAAAGATAATCTGGTGGAGGGAAGAGATGATCGTCCGTTTAAATTGTTCTTTCTCCTCACGCGCGGACGACACGGAAAGCGAAGGAAGCGCCGCCTGGGCAATGGTCGCGCCGAAGAGTCCGACCGGCAGCTGCTGCAGGTGCTGGGCAAAGTTAAAAATCGTCACCATCCGGGCGCCCAGAAGGCTTGAGAGGATGAGGTCAACGGTCGTATCCACCTGGGACACCGCAAGGCCCAGGGTCCGCGGCGCCATAAGGCGGCCGACTTCCTGCACCCCTTTGTGACGGATATCCACCGTGAAACGATGGCGGTATCCGAGGTGTACGAGGAGCGGAACCTGAATCGCCATAAAAAGGAATGCACCGATTCCGACACCGGCGACCGGCGCCGCAAGATGAAGCGCCGGCGTCAGAACAATTATGCCGGCAATGATCCCGATGTTGTACACGACGGGCGCAATCGCCGGAAGCCAAAAACGGTTGAACGACTGGAGAATGCCGGTAAAAAAGTTCCCGATGAGAAGCGGTATCACCTGAAATATGATCATAAACCGGGTAAATCCCGCCATGATGTCTATCTGCTCCCCGGTAAATCCGGGAGCCATGAGATGCGAAATTTGCCTCGACCAGATAAAAACGGGAACGGCGACCAGAAGAAGCGTGAGAAACGAAAGGTTTACCAGAATGGAAGCAATCCGCCATGCTTCCTCTTTTTTCTCCTGCGTAATGTATTTGGTAAACACAGGAATAAACGCGGACGTCAGCGCCCCCATGACCAGAAGCTCAAACAGGAGGTTCGGGATGCGGAATGCGGCAAAATAAATACCAAGCTCATCCGGGGAAAACCGTGCAGCCAGGAGACGGTCCCGGACGAGCCCGAGGATACGCGACGTAAATACCATGGACATGAGAATCAATGCGGCGCCGGAAACCGATCGCTGTTCCCTGCCGAATAAAGAGAACACCCGTTTCATACTGCGGATTATTATAGCGTAGCAATATCCGCTTCGTATAGAAAGAAGTTTATGGTATACTTACCGCCATATGCCGATTACGAAACGCGCTATCAAAAAGCTCGCGCACGACAGAGGGCGCCAAAAAGCCCGAAGCCGCGAAAAAGATGACCTCATGGGCGCGGTCAAAAACGCGAGACGCACACCGTCACGCAAACATCTTTCCCGTGCCATGAAACTCCTGGATAAAGCGGCAAAACACCATATTATCCACGCAAACAAAGCCTCGCGTCTCAAGTCCCGCCTTTCAAAACTCGTCAAAACGAAATAACTGAAACCGGAGACACGTCTTTTCATGGAAGAAATTGAAGGAAATTGAAGAAAATTCCCGTTCATACTAGAATGGAAAGGGATTTTTATTTTCTGTTGATTTGGATTTGAACACTATACCATGCATGTCGGACGTTGAGATTTGGGATTTGAGATTTGGGATTTTTTTATAGTTATCATGCCTGCCGGTCAGATCGAGATCAACCTTCTGGGTCATGAAGACCTTGCCCATACGCCTCAGGGGAGGCTGGTGCTGTGGGCGTTGACCTATGGCCGGTATATCATGATCGGTACGGAAATCGTGGTCCTGCTCGCGTTCATCTCCCGCTTCAGTCTGGACCGGAAACTTACGGACCTCAAAGATGAAATCGACCAGAAACAGGCGATTCTGACGGCAAATAAACCCCTGGAAACCGAAATTCAGGATGTCGACAGCCGCCTGACTGCCATAAAAAGCCTGACCGCGGGTCAGTCCGCCCCCGTCGACCTCCTGTCGCTTCTTGCCAGCATCCTCCCGAGCGATGTCCGGCTTAAATCCATCGATATCACGCAAAAAAAACTGAGTGCCAACGTGTTTGCCGGTACGACCCCGGGCTTTTCCCAATTCCTCGTGAACCTTCAGGCGCTGCAGGCAATCGGAAATATAGAAATCGGAGACATCTCACGGGATCCGGTCAGCGGCATCAGTTTCAGTTTTACCGCGGATATCCGGTCCCGGAACCCGGGAACATAATCCTATGGCAGCGTTCGACTACAAAACCGAGTTCAAACGCTACCGCCGGTATTATCAGTCGCTCGGCGATTCCCTGAACAAGCCGGTCGCCAATGCCTATACATCGGCTATCTTTTCATTTCTCGTCGTATCGCTTTTTGGCTGGTACGCCATACGCCCGACGATCCAAACGATCCTCTTCCTCCGGCGCCAGATTGCGGACGACAAAAAAGTCAGCCAGCAAATGGAGGACAAAATTACACACCTTATTGAACTGCAGGCGTCGCTCCAGAACGTCAGGAGTGACCTGCCGGTTCTGGACGAGGCGCTGCCGGAGAATCCGGATCCCATAGCTGTGGTTGCCGAGATCCGCAACCTCGCGGCAGTCACCGATGCGTCACTGTCGGCAGTGACGATTGCGGATACCGCACTCATCGGGGCCGATGCGCCGCTTCTTGAAGCAGCGCAGCCCCCGGACACACAGAAGACGGTGCCCCTTGTCCCCGGACAAAATGTCGGGGTCATGCCGATTACCGTATCCGTTTCCGGTTCCTATGACATGCTAAAAGCATTTCTGAACGGCCTTCTCGCCATGCGCAGAATCGTGACCATAGACTCCGCGGATATACTCCGGGAAACGGCCGCAGCCGGCGACATTTCTGCCAATGACAAACCGCTCAGACTTGTTCTAAAATTAAATACATATTACCGTAGTCCTAGCTCTAGCCCATGAAAGCCGATCGGGATTTATTACTGGTTTCTGTATTTACCTTTTTTACGGTTTCGCTGTGGATTTTTTTTGAACTCGTGAAGACCACAAAAACATCTACCGTCGTTCCGACGGTCCAGAACGTTATTGCCCCGCTTCCCAAATCCCTGGATACCGCTGTACTCACATCGCTTGCTGCCAGAAAACACTATTAACCATATGAAAAACGCACCACGCATCCCCACCATCGTAGGCCTCCTCCTTGTGTGTCTCATCGCGGGTATCTTTATTTTCGCGTTCAACCAGGTTACGGAGCTCAACTCCCGCGCGGCAGCATCGGAAACGCCATCGGCCATACAGGTTGCCAACATCGGAGACACCTCGTTCAGTATGACCTGGACGACGCCCGATGCGGCGACAGGACAGGTAGAACTTTCCCAACCCGGAACGGGCAACGCTACGTTTTTTGACGACCGCGATCTTGCAGCGGCAACGGGAAAGTCGGTTTCCCGTACTGCCATGGCGCGGTATGTGACGCATATCGTCACGATCCGGAGCCTGAATCCGAATACCACCTACTCCCTCCGGATCATTTCGAACGGCAGAACATACGATGACAGCGGCGCCCCCTACTCCGTCCGCACCGGACCGATACTCTCGGAAGCGGATAACGGCCTTAAACCCGCATACGGCCAGGTAAACACGCAGGACAACACGCCGGCAACGGACGCGCTCGTCTTCGTCACGCTGGATGACGGATCACTGCTGGGAACTGCCGTCACATCAAACGGCACATGGCTCATCCCCCTCAATGTCAGCCGTACCAAATCCCTTGACCATTACGTTGCCGCGGGCGAACGCCTTCCCATTGCGATCCGCGTCGTCTCCGGGACACTGGAAACAACGGCGATGACCGACAGTTTGAACGCGTCACCGGTACCCCTCATGGTTCTCGGAAAAACCTATGACTTCCGGAAAATCCAGGCAAAAAATTCAGGCTCCCCGCTTGCCAACGCACCGGCCGGCGGGACAACGCCCGCAGTACTCGGTGCGGAAACGCAGACACCGACCGGTCAAAACTTTCACGTCTCTCTCACATCACCGGCAGAAGGGGCAGCGCTCACCGGTACGACACCTCTGGTCGAGGGCACGGGATTCCCCGGAAACACCGTTTCGCTTGTGCTCGGTATCACTTCGCCCGTCAGCGGCAGCACAAAAGTCGGCACGGACGGAGTTTGGAGATTCACTCCGTCAACGGCGCTTGCCGAAGGAAGACAGAGCGTTACCATGACCACGGCAGATGCAGCCGGCAAACCCGTAGCTATCACACACATGTTTACGATACTCAAAAGCGGTTCCCAGGTATTGGGAGACGCGACGCCTTCCGCAACACTCGAACCCGCGATCACCGCAACACCCACCGCGGAGCCGACAACTATTGCAGCACAGCCCATTCCGACGACCGGTACGGAACTGCCGACGATCATAATGATCGTTATGGGTATCGGATTTCTGGCAAGCGGAGCTGTCGTATTTCTCAAATGACCTATCATTCAAAGCTACGCTTTCAAAGAGCAAAGCGAAACTTTGAAAAAACGACAGACAGGAAGCGACGACTTGACGCAGATCGAAGAAATAGTCTACTGTGATGATAGGGATTGTTTTCTCGTCATACACATACCATGGCTGACATTCTTGACGCTGCTCAGAAACAGGCGACGACCGGCAGTACTGCTCCGGGAGATACTGCCGCACCTCCTTCTCCCCAAAAGAACGAGCCTCCGATACCCAATCTGGACGATGTGCTCCCCGGAGCATCCGATCCCGTAGTCGTTCCGGAACAGCCGGAGTCTCTCCAACAGACAGAACCCGGGGATACTGCCGCAAAGGATGCTTCCCCGATTTCTCCGCCATCGGTTCCTCCAGCGTCATCCGCACCCCTCCCGGAGAAGCAGAAGGACGCTACGCTCCCGGCAGATATGCATGAAAAGCCGGCAGAAATTTTATCCCCGTCGGAAACCCTTGAAGAACCGCCGCCGCTTACCCCTCCCCCCTCCATGAAAAAGAGGCACGGCCACAGGGGTGTTGTGGTTGCGGCGCTTCTTTTTCTCCTCCTGACCCTCCCGCTTGCCGTCTATTTCGTTGCGCAGCAACGGCAACTCGCGGAAATCAGAAGTAACGCTTCTGCCCAACCCGGAGTGTATCCGGGTACTACTCCCGGATCAAATACTATGGAACAACAGAGCTGTTATAACAACTGTTTATATAGCTCAAACGGCAGTCCGACGGGCAATACCCCGGTTGAGTGTGCATCCTATTGCGGGGGCTATAATACAAACTACGGCACGACCCCTACTCCGTCACCCGTAAGCTGCGCTCCAGGAGAAGTACCATCGAAATGTCCAGGGTACAATTTTGATGTATGCCTTAATCAATTTTCCGGCGAATGCCCAGCGCCACCGACCTCTAACTGCCAGCAATGTTTGCAATCAGGCAATACCCCTATTGAATGTGCAAGGTATTGTAATATTGTAGTCAATACACCTCCTCCGCCAACACCCCCGTCCTGCGGATTAGGTGAGACACGCTCAGATTGTCCTGGATATCCTATGGGCGTCTGTTTGAATAGTTTTTTCGGAGTATGCCCCCAACCTCCCGGTACAACAACAGCAACCACTCCCCCGCCATCTACAAGTTGTCAGGAGGGACAAATCCAGTGTAATGATACGGGGGGAGTTAACTATTGTTCAAGCGGAAGATGGTGGTCCCGTCCTGCAAATATCGGAGTTGAGTGTCCGGCAAGCGTAAAAAACTGTGGATTAGGTGAGGTACCTGCAAAATGTCCCGGATATAAGTACGATGTCTGTGTGAATCAATTTTCAGGGGATTGTCCACCTGCTCCAAAACCGACATGGGTTCCCGGGACTGCGGAGTGTACATCATACTGCGGTCAAGCAGGAAACGATGCATCTCAATGCAATGTTCTCTGTAACCCGACAAAACCGCAATACAACTGGAAGCCTGGTGATCCGAACTGCATGCAGGAATGTGTAGCATCCGGAAACGGTGCAAGTGAGTGTCAGAAATATCTCTGCGATCCGGCGCATACCACACCAACACCGGCATTTATCCGTGGGACGGCAAACTGCCAACAGCAATGTGTTGCTGCAGGCAATGGGTCGGGAGAATGCACAAGTCTTTGTGGACCTTTGCCCGTTGGATATATTCAAAATGGCAATCCGTGCGACAATAGCACTCAATGTTCGTCGGGCCTTTGTGAAGGAACGAAAGGAGTCTGTTGGCCGGTACCTACGATAATGCCGGATACCTGTACCGGACCAAAACCGACGTGCAGCGCCGGCACGGAACCGACCTGCGTTCTCAATTACTGGCACTGCGCCGTGACATTCGTCACTCCCACTCCTCCTCCGCAGGGTGTAGTACCGCAGGTAAGCCAGAATGGCTGCACCGTAACAAATAACACCGATCAGTCGGTCCGGGTCTGTGCCTTCAGCGGTGGGTGCGAAGGGGACTTCAGCGGCCGCTGCGGACCAAGCTGGAACCAGATAAACAACGAACAGGGCGGAGCAAAATGCATAAACCTTACGGCTCACGGGAATACGAATCTTTGCCAGCCCGCAACGGTCCAGTGCGGTTCCTGGCAGACGGATATATCTATCGCAAATAATCCGGATGGCACGGCTGCCGTTGCCGGTATAAACACAAGCGGATGCACCAGCACTCCGCCAGGCGGAGGAAATCCTCCGGGTACCACTCCCCCCGGAGGTAACCCGCCAGGCACGACCCCGCCGACCGGCGGAGGTCCGCAGTGCACGAATATCAAAATCTATAAAGACGGAGCACAGGTGACTCCCTCAACCCTCCGGCCCGGAGACAATATCCTGATAGCCGTAGCCGGAACCGGCGCGACAAAAGCACATATCCGTGTCAACGGCGCAGATTGGATAGAAACGACAACGACCAACAGCAACAACGAATTTACGGTGCCGTTCACGATCCCGTCGGGCGTCACGAACTTTACGATAGAAGCGGAAATTTATGTTAGCGGCGTCTGGCAATAACTCATATGAAATTCCTTAAAAAATACTGGCAACTCATGATCGTGACTTTCGTAACGATCGGCCTCGGTGTTGCCGCGTTCTTAACCTCACAGCAGCTCAACAAGCCGACTCCTGTTGCACCCAACGTGCCGCAGCAGAAGCCAAAAGCCGCGGAGCCTGCCTGTACGCTCGCATTTGCCATCACGACCACGGGAACTCCTACCGAAACACCAACGGATACTCCGACACCGACTCCTAATCCGACCGCGACTCCGGTACCGACGGCAACGCCGACACCGACTCCTAATCCGACCGCGACTCCGGTACCGACGGCAACGCCGACACCCGGAAGCGGCACCTATAGCACTCCCACTCCGACACCCGGAGGAGTACTCACTTCCGCCGGATCATCACCGACACCCACACCCCCGACCCCCGAAATCCCCGTATCCGGAACCGGACCGGGTATCCTGGGAGCTGCGGCAATCGGCGGCGGACTCCTTCTTCTCCTTGCAGGTCTTGCCCTCTGACGGGTTTTGTGACAACCGCCCCCAATAAAACCGTATCAATAGGTCAGAGTGTCAATGTGAATGCCCGTGAATATCCGAAGACATGAGACAGGAAACATGAGACATGGAAAGCCTTGTGTCAGTACTTCGATGTATCGATATATCGGTGTATTATCGCAGGTGTTTTGCTATAAAGGCATGGACGGCATCGTAATCCTGCCGGGGCACCAGGACATACCTGCCCCCGTAAAGCCATGCGGGCGGTGCAGTAAACTCCGTATCGATGGCAATTTTTGCGATATTTGCCGGAGGAATGTTCCGCAGAGCGACTCCGGTAGCCGCCATGTCCGCCGGAGTCATATCGGTAACGATCGTCTGGACGGCCACACCGTATAGCGCACGGTCCCGCCTGATGTCCGTCCAGAACCACGGATTTCCGAGTTTCTCCCGAAGTGCAAGAAGCACGTCCTGTTGCCTCCGTTCCCGGGCAAAGTCGCTTCCCTCGTTGCCTTCGGCATGACGGCTTCGCACATATTCAAGCGCACGGGTCCCGTTCAGGGTTTGCCTCCCTTTGTCGAAATGAACGGTCATATACCTGCAACCATAGGCGGGATCCCCGCCGCACTCGTCGTTTTCTTTTCCGGCAACCGGATACTCGCGGTCGGTAAATGCTTCCGGCACATCGAGCGTTACGCCCCCGGCCAGGTTTATGATCCGTTCAAACCCGGAAAAATCCACAACGACGACATAATGGATGGGCATGCCGATGATGTCTTCGACTTCTGCCTGTGCAAGCACCATGCCCCCTCCTTGTTTCTTCTCCTCACCATAATGGTAGGCGCTGTTTATCTTATCCTTTAACGTAAAAGACCATATGTCGCGCGGAACGGAAAGTATCGACAGGGTATGTACGCCCTCGCGGAGAGAGAGGACAAGCATCGTATCCGTCAAATCCGGTCCGGCATGGTCGCCGCCCGCGACACCAAGAAGGAGAATATTCGTTCTACCGCCGGTCGAATCCAGGACTGAACGTTTTCCGGCGAATATCTCCGCCGCTGAGATGACATCAATACCCAGGTGCTCTTCGATATGCCCTATCCACAGTGCGGTCCGTATTCCAAAAACGATCAAACCGGCAGACAGAAAAACAGCCAGGAGAAACCGCAATTTTGGAACATATATCCGTCTGAATTTTGGCTGCATAACCGGGAAGCAAAAAAAACAGTGCTTAACCAGATGAGCCGGCGCTCTCGATGATCTCGTAAAATTTTCCGGGGTCAAGACTCGCCCCTCCGACACCGACGCCGGAAATATGCGGCATAGCGAAAAATCCTGATGCATTCTCCGGTTTCACGCTTCCGCCGTACAGTACCGGCAGCTTACCGAGTATCGCCTGAATTTCGGAAGCCTTCGCATCGGCGTTTTCCGGCGTATCAGGCTGACCGCTTCCTATTGCCGCAAGCGGCTCATAGAGAATGGTGCCGTACGTTTCATAATCCGGATACGCGTCGTGCAAAGCGCGCACCTCATCAAGTTCTGAGACGCAAACGACCGGCGCGATCTCACGGGCACGGGCCATCTCCACCTTTGCTCTGACGGATGCATCCGTTTCCCCCAAGAGTCTTCTTCGTTCGGAATGTCCGATCATGGCGTAGGAGACGAGTCCGCTGAGCATATCTGCCGATATTTCTCCGGTATAAGGGCCCGCAGGATATGCCGATATGGTCTGGGCACCCAAAGCTACGCGTAACGGGAGACTGCCGAGATGTCCGCTAAAGTATGGCAGATGGATAAATGCCGGGCAAAGGATCGTCGTTACATCCGGCTGCTGTTGCCTTTCCGATTGCCGGACGAGGGACGCAAACGTTTCCATCCAGACTGTGGCATCCTGAAGGGTTTTTTCGGATTTCCAGTTGCCCAAAACGATAAGCTTTTTCATGGAAGCGGTATGGTACTATTATATTCTATGGCCGCATCCTTCCTCAACGACCTGAACCCCGATCAACTGAAGGCTGTTACCCGAACCGAAGGGCCGGTCCTGATCTTGGCAGGCGCAGGCAGCGGGAAAACCCGCGTACTCACCTACCGCGTAGCCTACCTCATGGGTGAAAAACATCTATCCGGTTCAAACATCCTGATGCTCACGTTCACGAACAAAGCCGCCAACGAGATGAAAGAACGTATCAGGTTACTCCTTTCAAACGGTCATCACGTCCGTTCCGACGACGCCGGACTGCCGTTTGCCGGGACGTTTCATTCTTTTTGTGTCCGTGTGCTCCGGCAGGACGGCCCCGACATAGGAATTCCGGATGACTTCCTCATCTATGATGACGCGGATCAGCTGGATCTTATTAAAGAGTGCATGAAAGCACGTGATCTCTCCGTCAAAAGCTACAATCCGGGCGCTATCCTCCACACCATCTCTCAGGCAAAAAACGAACTCATACCGGCGACGGAGTATCCGCAATATGCACGCGGAAATTTCCAGGAAGCGGTAGCACAGGTATATCTTGCATACCAGAAGATGCTCCGGGAAAACAAGGCACTCGACTTTGACGACCTCCTCATGGATGTGGCCGTCCTTTTTCAAAAATGCCCGGACGTACTCGGACGCTATCAGGAACGGTATCAGTACATCCTGGTTGATGAGTATCAGGACACCAACAGGGCCCAGTACGTCATCACGAAACAACTCGCAGGGCGGCACAGAAATCTCTGTGTCGTGGGTGATGCATCCCAAAGCATCTACCGCTGGCGCGGCGCGGATTTCAGGAATATCGTCAATTTCAAAGCCGATTTTCCGGATGTTGCCGTTTTTCATCTTGAGCAAAATTACCGCTCAACACAGGTCATCCTCAACGCGGCCTTCGGCGTGATCTCCAAAAACACCACGCACCCCATCCTCAAACTCTGGACCCAAAAACACGGCGGGGCAAAAATAGTGCTCTATGAGGCCCGGAATGAACAGGATGAAGCTACCTTCCTGATCCAGACCATCCTTCAGTCCGGACGTCCCTATACCGATGTTGCCGTCCTCTACCGCACCAACGCCCAGTCCCGGGTCCTCGAAGAGTCCTTTCTCCATGCAGGAGTCCCCTATACGCTGGTCGGCGGCACCCGGTTTTATGAACGCAAGGAAATAAAAGACGTCCTCTCCTACCTCCGGCTTCTCGCCAATCCGAAAGACAGCGTTTCGTATAAACGCATCGAGAAACTCGGCAAAGGCCGTCTTGAGAAATTTCTGGCGTTTTCCGAATCAATCACGAACGATCACAAACTTATCGGCCTCACGACACTCGAGCTTCTTGACCGCGTACTGGAGGATACATCGTACCTCTCGCTCTATGATGCACATGTAGAAGAAGAAGCCTACCGTCTCGAAAACATCAAGGAACTCCGCTCCGTCGCCACCGAATTTCCGGTCCTTTCCGAATTTCTGGAAACGGTTGCGCTCGTCGAGCAGGAATACCAGCCGGCTGCAGTAAAAAACAGAGACGCGAACCGTTCCGCGGTCACCCTCATGACCATGCACGCAGCCAAGGGACTCGAGTTTCCGGTGGTGTTTATGATCGGTATGGAGGAGGGGCTATTCCCCCATTCGCGTTCCCTTATGGACAGGGAAGAGCTCGAGGAAGAACGGCGGCTCTGCTATGTCGGCATTACGCGCGCCAAGGAGCGCTTATATCTGACGTACGCCGACCGGAGGCTTTTTTTCGGCACCCGCACGCAAAACATGATTTCCCGGTTTATTGCAGATATCCCCCAGGAAGCTATGGAGCTGAATGTGTCCCTGAGCGCGGATCGTGGATTCAGAACCGGTGATTTTCTGCTCTAGCGGACGAGAGACAGGAACGCATAAAGTACCGTCCCGCAGACGATACCCACGGACATGACGATTTCCAGCTCTAAAAATACCCGTGCTATGCCCTTGACGTGACCGAAGGAAAAAATCTGCGGGATTATGCGGGTATCTATAGGGAACCAATGCACCGGCGCGGGCATCTTCGCCCCGCCTCCTAAGCCCTTTTTGGTCTTCCTCATCGCAGATTCATTGTATCACAGCGCATTCTGCGAGATAATGGTGCTATGCAAAGGACCGCCATGACAATACGTGAGGCCAGTCCTCAGGATCAAAACATATGGGACGGGCTGGCCGGGCATCCGCTCCAGTCATGGGCCTGGGGGGAGTTCCGTACATCCATGGGCATCGACCTTGTCCGGATGATCGAGGAACGGAATGGAACGCCGGTATCCTGCCTAGAGGTTACGTTCCACCGCATCCCCCATACCCCATGGACCGTCGGCTATGGCCCCAAAGGCCCGGCGGTTGACCAGCACATGATTGCTGCATTGATGAAGCTCGGTCGACAAAAAAATTCCGTCTTCATCCAACTGGAGCCAAATATACAAGCTTCATCCCCTCTCCCAATCTGCCGATCTCCCAATCTCGTCCCTTCCCATCACCCGCTCTTCACCCGGTATACCTTCATTCTCGACCTCACAAAGTCCGAAGACGAATTGCTTTCCGCCATGCATCCCAAGACCCGCTACAACATACGGATAGCGGAAAAGCACGGCGTACGGGTTGTCATGGATAACTCCGCGGACGGATTTGCGGCATATCTCCGGCTTACGGAAGAAACGACAAAACGGCAGGGATTTTATGCGCATACGGCAGAATATCACAAAAAAATGTGGGATACCCTGTCCAAAGCCGGGATCGCAAAACTCTTTACCGCGTCTTACAAAGGAACCGTCCTGAGCGCCTGGATCGTGTTTCTCTGGAAAGACACACTCTACTACCCGTACGGCAGCTCATCCCGCGAACACCGTGAGGTTATGGCCCCCAATCTTCTCCTCCGGGAAATCTCCACGTGGGCCAAACAAAGAGGATGTAAGGCATTTGACCTCTGGGGGGCGCTCGGGCCGGATCCCAACCCGCACGATCCCTGGTACGGATTTCACCGGTTCAAAGCAGGATACCGGCCGGCGTTGGTCGAATATGCGGGATCCTTCGACCTCGTGACCCGTCCCATGCTCTATCGCGTCTATTCGGTTGCGGACACCGTCCGGTGGATGTATCTCAAATCCAAACGGGCCATGGCGCTGTAAACCAAATGCAACCACAGGCATAATCCATGGAAATCCAGCAATCACCGCTCTATATGCAGTATATCGAAACGCTCGGCTGGAGCTGGGACAGGATGGACGGCGCATACATCATATACCGGCACTTCCCGCTCATGGGAGGGCTTGCCAAGATGCAGCGCCCGAGGACGCTGCCCCATCCATCGCGGTTCATCCGTTTCCTCAAGCAGCATAAGATTACCAGGATAGCCGTTGAGCCTGATCTGTCCGTAGATCAGAAAAAATTTTCCGCGTGGTACTCCCGCGTCGGCCGGGAGATTTCGAGAAACACGGATCCCTTCATTCCGACGAAAACAATCCGGGTGAGCCTTTCCGGTTCGGAGGAGGACATTTTTCACCGTATGAGTTCCGCAAAACGCCGTGCAGTCCGGCGGGCGCTCAAAAACGGCATCGTCATACGCGAATCGTCTGACATAGATGATCTGATACGGATAAAAAACAAATCTGCAGGACTTTTGGGATTTATTACAACCCACGGCATAAAACATCTGTGGCCCATCATGGCGCCGGATCACACCTCCATAGTCCTTGCCTATGCTCCGGGCGGACTCGGACGGCCATCCCGCGGAAATCTGGTCGGCGGCATCCTCCTTCTGTTTTTTGACGGCATCGCGTATTACTGGATTGCGGGTGCGACGAAAAAGGGTAAAAAACTGTTTGCGCCGACACTCCTGGTATGGGAAGCATTCAGGATCTCAAGACGCCGGAAATGCCGTTGGTTTGATTTTGTCGGAGTTGTCGATGAACGTCTGCCGGACAAGTATAGTGCCTGGAAGGGATTCACAAAGTTCAAGGAAGGCTTCGGCGGGAAAGAGGTATATTATCCGATTTATTCCCGGGATCATACAAGACGGTAGTCAGGACGGCAATAAAACGGAGGTTCTAACCTACACAGTATCTTCAATGTATACAGAGCTTAACAAAAAAATCGCTGATGAAAAAAACGTACACACGAGGCAGAGATCTGGCGCTCCTATTTCCATACCTCATTGATTCTTTATCATTGGAAATGTATCATTTATCATTTCATTACTGCCACGCCTCGCAGATGAGCCGGAAGTCGCAGAAGTCACACTGTTTTCCGGGTGTCGGGTGAAAATCGCTCCGGGCTATTTCTTCTGCCTTTCCGGCAATCTCGCTTTTTGCGCGGGCGAGCTGCTCGTCGGTTCTTGATGCGGATAGTTTCTCCTGACCCTCAAAAAAATAAAACGACACGATGACGTCATCCGGCTTTTTTGCCGCCATGCCCGGACCGGTTGCCGCAAGGGCATAGACGGTGAGCTGGAAATCATCCGCCGCATCACGGCTTTTCGGAGCATGTCCCGTTTTGTAATCGATAATTTCTATCTTTCCGTCCGGCAGCGGATCTACCCGGTCTATTTTCCCCCCGAGAGTGAGAGCCGGCGTAATCTTTATCCTGAACGCCTGTTCAAGCGCCAGGGGGACGCGCTTCGGATCATAGCCGTGATCAAAATAACCGGCCAGTAATTCCCTTCCCCGGGCTTTCATCTTTTCCTCATATGCCTTATTTCCGTACCCCACCGGTGACCACTGGCGGTCAAACAGCGCCAGAAGCGTATCTTTCGTCGGGTGTTGATTGTTTTGCACCAGCCGGTAAAATGCCTCGATGACCCTGTGCATGGTACTGCCGAAAGACAGTGCGGCACGGGGGGGAACGGGAATTTTCAGAATATAGCGGTACCGGTACTGGAGCGGACAGGTTTTGTACGTTTCAAGCTGCGAATACGACAGATAGGTGACGGCAGCCCGTCCGGTCTCCTGGTCATCCTCTGTCTGTTTGTCCTTTTCCCATCCGCGGAACGCAAGCTGTAATGCCTCCTGATGCTCTTCCGGCACGGGTTCACGCATGGTCTCGCCAAGGGCTTCCGCGATAAACGGGGAAAGCTTTTTTTCACGTTTCCCTTCCCCGTAATAGCGTGCCGCCGAAAAATACAGCCGGTCGCGGGCACGCGTCATACCGACATAAAAGAGCCGGCGCTCTTCTTCAATATGGAAATCGCCGGTCGGAAGGATCTCTTTAATGAGAGGGTCCGGCAACGGTATCTGTTCCTTCCGCCCGATCGTCGGAAATCTGGCCGAAACAAGGTTTACGAGAAATACAACCGGGAACTCAAGTCCTTTGGATGAATGTACCGTCAGGATCGTTACCGCGTCATTTGCCACCCAATCCGTGTCCGCGGCAAGGGGAGATTCGCCGAGCTCGCTTGACAGCTCTATCCAGTCGCTTACGGGATAGACGCCCGCATCATCATGTTCCGCCTCATAGGTCTTGAGCTTATCGAAAAATTTGGCGATGTTCAGCGCCCTGCGTTCGTCTTTGGCGTTTTTGTAGGAAGCAAGAGTTTTCAGGAGCCCCGTGTCCTCCAGAAAATAGTAGAGTATCTGCCCTGCACTTTCTTTCTTTATGAGAGCCAGATGCCGGTAGATCATCCGAATGAGCCGCAAGATTTTTTCCGTCCCGTTCTCCGAAAGCTTCGGCACCGGAACGGTTCCGCTTTTCATCGCGTCACCGGCGGCATCCGGGGGCAGGAGTGTCTCGCAGGCCTCAAAAAGAGACTGTCCGTAGGTTCTGGCATACTGCATGAGCGCGGCCAGATCCCTGGGGTGGATAGCAAACAGATCCATGGAAAGTACCCGGTACATAGCAACACTATCATCAGGCGACGTAAGGAGTTTAAGATAGCTTATGAGATCCTTTACTTCCGCCTGCCGGAACAGCTGGCCCGGTCCCAAAAACTGATACGGAATCCCGGCGCGCTCAAGGGCGCGTGAAAATGGTTCTGCATGACTGTTCGCACGGACAAGGATGGCAAAATCTTTCCAGTCATACCCGCCTTCACGTATCTGATTTTCTGATGTTTGGTGTTTGATATTTGATATTGCTTGAGCCACCCCCTCAGCTTCATTCTCTACGCGGTCTCTGTACAGTACTTCAATAGGCGAACCGTTTATCCTCCGCATGCTTTCGAGTTTTTTATCTATCCGTTCGGCAATCTCCAGGCGGTCCGGGTTATTCTGCTGGATAAGCGCATAGGAACGGTTAAGGATTTCTTGTGTGGAACGGTAATTTTTGGTAAGGACAACGATCTTCGCCCTGGGAAAGCGCTTCCGGAACTGGATGATGTTGCTTATTGCCGCACCCCGCCAGCGGTAAATTGCCTGATCGTCATCACCGACCACGGTAAGGTTTTTCTTCTTGCCTGCCAGAAGGACAGCCAGTTCATTCTGGGCAAAATTGGTATCCTGGAATTCATCGATGAGAATGTAACGGAACTGGTCCTGATACCGCTTTAAAATATTTTTTCTCGTACGAAAAAGTTTCAACGTATTACTTATCAGGTCTGCGTAATCCGCCACTCCTTCTTTCACTTTTAGTTCTTCGTATGTCCTATATGCCCGCGCAAGTTCGAAATATTTTTCACCTTCTTCGTTTCTCCCCTCTGTCATCGCGAGACCGTTCTTACGGCGTGGCGATCTCTTATTTATTTGAGATTGCTTCGCTTCGCTCGCAATGACAGACGTAAATATATGGTCTTTCACCCATCCTAAGTATTGCTCTGGTGTGATATCTTCGTCCTTAAGTCTGCTAAAATGCTGCAGCATTCCTGCAATAAATTTAGTTGGATTGCCGAGCGGGCGGAAATAGGAAAGATCAAAGGAAAACAGGTGTCTACGGAAAAACTGTATGGTTTCCGCTTCGGTCATGAGACGGTATCCGGGATCGTAGCCGATATTGATCGCCTCTGCCCGAAGTATACGGTCGCAAAATGCATGGAACGTGGATATCCACATGTCGGGTAGCCCATACGGAAGGAGCATATCGATGCGTTCTTCCATCTCACGGCTCGCTTTTTCTGTAAAAGTAAGGGCGAGAATCCCGTCCGGTCGGACGGATTTTTTTGTTATGAGGTGGGCGATGCGTTCTGTGACAACGGTTGTTTTTCCGGTCCCGGCTCCCGCGATGACAAGAAGCGGCCCTTCACCAAAGCCGATTGCACGTTTTTGTTCAGCATTGAGGGTATACCGGTGCTTATTCTCGGTCTTCATGGGTTTACTCCGGCCTTAGTATACCGCGGGTCGCAGCTCTGTCTAGGGTGTGATTTTTTTCCGTGAGAGTCCGGCCGGAAGAACCGGAAGATCTTTTTCGGCATCGGTAACTTTTTTTGCGTGTTCTAAAATGACATTTTTCCACCGTACCGCTTCCGCAACGACCGCGTCCTGGCTGTTGAGCTCTATGGTACCGCTTACCTTTCCTTCGGGAGTTGACGGGACGATACAGACATAACTGTCATCGAAAAGTCCGAAGTCAGGCTCGGGCACCTCATCCTTTATATCATCATAAAAACAGATATATACATGGATTCCTGCTGCACTATCCAGTTTCATCTGTTCCCGAAGCATCGGGTTTTTCAGGTCTGTCCGTTTTTTTACTACTATGACACGGGTCAGGTCCGCATGTTTTGCTGCCCGCCGCGCGTCGTTCATATACTGTGAATTGGGATTCCAGAAGGAACTGATTCCCGTATAAAGCGTCACAAACCCATACCGCTCGAGGTATCTCCAGCGGAATACCCCTTCATCAAGTGCGTCCTGCGCGTTGAGTTTTACTACATTTCCTTTCACCGCGTGGGTATACCCGACGGCACCCAGTTTCTGCTGAATCATGAGATACCGCTGGTAGAGCGTAAGGTCGAGACGCGTCACGCACAAATCAAGGATCAGGGAAAACTCATTCAGGTTCACCTCGCTGTTCATGTGACCCGCCTTTTTCACGTAAATGAGCGAACTGTCCAGCGCTTTCCCAAAAAGTATTGCGTGGTTTTTATCGACATACGGGTCGTTATCCGAATAAAGGACGTAAGAAAGAGGGATACGTTTTTTGAGGGTCAGAAAATCAAAATCGGTTTTGTAAAAACCTGCGTTTACGTGATCAAATTGCCAGGGGACCCGTTCTCCCAATGAGTCCATGAACGGACTGACAAATATCGCGCTGTCGAGCTCCAGATGAAACCGTTCGATTGCGTGGAGGATAAAAACACATCCGAGCGAATGTCCCACAAACACCAATTTTTTGTCCTTTTTCAGTGAGGGAACATACGGCTCAAAGGCCTTCAACCACAATGGAAGCAGTTGGTGTATGACCTTTCCCTTCGGACCGGCCTTCGTTACTGCATCCCATTTCTCTACGGGAAATGCCGGAACGATTACTTCCTGTCCCAAAGACTCCAATTTCCCTTTCAGGTCCGGAAACCAATTGCTCTCCGGGCTTCCGAACGCCCCATGAATGAGAACAAACGTCATAAGCCTATTATACCGCAGCAGCTATAAGAATGTTGTCCTGGGTTATTTAGTCCGAAGCGGATTCATGGAGGAACTTTGTTCTGTTAAGTTTTTGGCCTAACAGCGAAAAACCAGATGATACAACATTCATGCTGTTATATGCGTTACCTACATGCCGTCCAAGAATTCCTAAATTTTCCTCAATTTTATTGTAATCCTTCTGGATTGCCCGGAGAATCTGAAACACCTCACGGGATTTTTCTTCAAGCTCTTTGCCTTGGAAACTCAGAAGCAGTACCTGAAGGTGCGCGTAAAGCGTATTGGGAGATACGGGATATACCCTGAGCCTCTGCGCATATTCCATTAGATCGCTCATGGTTGCGATCTCGTAATACACTGATTCAGACGGTATGTACATGAGGGCAAAATCCATGGTGCCCTCTTCCGGGAGGATATATTTTTTGCTTATATCGCTTATATGTTTTTTTACATCCGCACTAAACTCCCGTCTTGCAGCAGCGCGCTCCGACTCCGTTTCGCCGCGGTGCATGAGTGTAAAATGTTCCATCGGAAATTTCGAGTCGATACAGAGAAGTCCGGCATCCGTCTTCAGAACCGCATCGACTTTGACGCCTGACCGGAACGGATACTGGAGATGGAATGCATGCTTGGGAAACGTCTGCCCGATCATGTCACGGAGTACCTGCTCACCGATATTCCCGCGCAGTTTTGGCGACTGCAGAAATTCCTGAAGGCTCCTGATGCCGCGCCCGACTTCCGACATCTCACCCAAATTATGTTTGAGATCGCCAATCACGCGTGCCGCAGTATCAAGCCGCTCATTGAGTTGTTTCGTGTTAGCCTGAAGAAGTTTTGCGACATCTGATGTCGACCCACGCATTGCCTCATTAAGAGTCTTATTGGTTGATTCGATGGTTACCTGCATACTTTTGAGCCACTCAATCATGGTCGGATCTTCTCTCTCACGACCAAGCTTCGATAACGCACGTATAACAAGCCACGAGAGGACCGTAAAACCAACAAAAATGATAAAAATAAGTATGAAGAATTCTCCTTGCATGCACCGCTCATTGTACTACCCGAAACAAACTGCCTACAATAGGACGTATGCGTCAGCTTCGGAGATCCAAAAAACACGTTTTGTGGCTGATATGTGGCCTGGTAACCGGCGGACTGACGGCATGGTTTACGTACAAATTTTATCCGGATAACGCATTCAACATAACACTCTTTTTTTGTCTATTGGAAGGCACGATCCTATCTCTAACCTATTATCTTCTAAATAATGTGCGACGTTCAATTTTTATTGGATTTGGGATTGGAATATGGCTCCTTCTTCGCTTGCTTGGTTTGCATCAACTCCTCTATCTTATCCTCATTGTCGCCTGTCTTCTCTCCCTCGACCTCCTCTTTTCAAAAAAATAATCTCCTCCTTGCAATTCAACGGGTAATATTTTAATATACTCCCCATCGTGATAATGATAACCTCCATGATGATGAAAATGAATTCCGTCTAGCGGAGGTTTATTCGTGGGATAAACAAACCTCCGCAAGGAGGTTTTTTGTTGGATTTTAAAATGTATGAAAGACGTTTTTTGCGAACTTCCAGAAAACATTGCAGACGTGCTCGGAGTTTATGGTGAATATAAACAATACGAGCTTGAAAAGGGAGAAATTTTAACCGTACTTTCAACCTGCAGTGTACCGATCGAGTGTTTAGAACCAGTTAACTGGAGTGTTGTTGTGCCTATAGGTAACTTCCGTCAAGTAGCCAGTATTGACCGACTATCAGACGGAACAAGACCGAGGATTACCCTAAAATCACCGGAACGAATATTTACTAAAGAGCCTAAATACCTTGCGACAGGCTGGCCATGGTGGGGAGGATCCAGATCACAGGAAAAAAGAACAACTGTCCTAAGAAATCCTGTGGTTGAAGAGCAAAGTCTTTGGGAGGCAATCATATTGCTTGAATTACATCGTAACGGCATCCGCGCTGAGGTTCCCCAAGCAATATTACAAACCATTGAAGGGTCCTGCTGTGTGATAGTAAACACAATTCAAGTACCCTACTTTCCTGTCACTCGTCAGGGCGAATCTCTGTCCGCCCAGGAAATCCGGGTAAAAACGGGGCTGGTGCCCGAAGACTATGGTGGTGCAAATCTACTTACAGATTGCGATGGCTTTTCGCACATAATTGACGTCAATAGATGGGCTTGGCCACCATATACTGATGATTTTCGACGAAGACTTATAGAAACCATATCTAATGCTGAATCTAAGAGCTAGGAGGTATTGCAAAAGTAGTATGAAAGGAAGAGAATCGTTCATCGAACATAAACTAGAAGATTTAGGATGTCCACCTGGATTAAGGACTGAGATACAAGTTTTCGGTTTATTTCGAGAAAGTTTGACAAACCAAAACCCGGAAGAGGCACGCAGAAATCTGAAAAATCTTCGGAGTGATTGGCCTGCTGAAGATGGGATTCCTTTCGCTGTTCCCAAAGTATTGACACCAGAATTTGAAAATGCACTTCGATCAGGCGAGTTGGGAGATCTCTTAAAAGCAACTTATATCGCGGGTCTCATACAGGCAGGAGAACAAATATCTGAAGATGAAATTGGTTTTGTCAAAACGTATTGCCTAAGAATTGATCTTGGAAGCTTTACATGGGGCCATTGAGATATAATAGACATATGAAATTTCTAAAACCTAATAAATATAATTTGAACCATATAGACAGACAGTTAGGTGAAAACTATTGGTTACCTATTGATGTAGCATATATTAATGACTGGGTTTTAAGAGCGGCCGCATTCAAAGGAGAATTTCATTGGCATACCCATAACGATGATGAGTTCTTTTTAATCTATAAAGGGAAAATTGTTATACAAACAGAAAAAGGAAACATAGAATTAGCAGCAGGAGAAGGATATGTTATTCCAAAAGGGGTCAGGCATTGCCCGATTGCAAAAAAAAGGTCAGTAGTGTTATTACTGGAACCAAAAATACTTAACACCACCGGTGATTAGTATATTAAAAAGTAATTAAGCATCAAATATGGCCAAAAAATTTTACCTCACCTGTGCTATCCCCTACGTAAACGCGGCCCCACATATTGGCCACGCGCTCGAATTTGTGCAGGGCGATGTGATTGCTCGCTACCACGCGCTTCTGGGTGAAGAGACGCGCCTCCTATCCGGCGGCGATGAAAACGCACTCAAGAACGTACAGGCAGCAGAAAAAGCCGGCGTCCCCATTCAACAGTTTGTCGATGACAATACGCAAAAATTTCTCGATCTTACGAAGGCGCTCGGCTGTCGATTTGATGTATGGCAGAAAGGAAGTGACCAGGTACATCACTTCCCCGCTAGCCAGAAACTCTGGAAACTCTGTGCCAAAGCAGGCGATATCTATCAGAAATCGTATGAAGGTCTCTATTGTGTTGGCTGCGAGACATTTTATGAGCCCTCGGAACTCAATGAAAACGGTGAATGTTTCGAACACCCCGGCAAAAAGCTGGAAAATGTTTCTGAAAATAACTATTTTTTCCGTCTGTCAAAATATCAAAGTCAACTTGTTGAGCTTATTACAAAGGACCAACTTAGAGTGATTCCAGATACCCGAAAAAATGAAGTGTTATCCTTTCTCAAACAACCCTTGCAGGATATAAGCATCTCCCGATCAAACGAACGCGCGAAAAACTGGGGAGTACCTGTACCCGGTGATGATACACAACGGATCTATGTCTGGTTTGACGCCCTCAATATCTATCAAAGCGGCATTGGATTTGGTTGGAATGAAGAAATGTACAAAAAATGGTGGCCGGCAGATGTTCATGTCATAGGAAAGGGCATTACCCGGTTTCATGCGGTCTACTGGCCGGCGTTCCTCCTCTCTGCCGGATTACCGCTTCCCAGGGCAATTTTTGTCCATGAATATTTTACCGTGAACGGACAGAAAATGAGTAAAACCCTCGGAAACGTCATAGACCCGGTCAAGCTGATTGACACATACGGCGCCGATCCCCTCCGCTATTATTTCCTCGCTAAATTCTCCCCGTTTTCGGACGGCGATTTCTCCGAAGACGAATTCAAAAAAGTATACAACGCGGATCTTGCCAACGGACTCGGCAATCTCGTTTCCCGCACATTCGGATTAGCCGCACAGAATTTCGGCGGAAAGATACCTGCGCCGGACCGCGATCCTGACGCGCACCCCCTCCGGACCGATCCTGCTATCCACACGTGGAAAACTGCATGGAAAGATATCGATGCCAGTTTCCGGTCATACGAACTCAATACCGGCATCGGTTCGGTCTGGAAATTTCTGAAAGACGCGGATAAATATATAAACGATCAAAAACCCTGGGAGCTCTCAAAAAAGGACCCAAAGGCATTAGCCTGGGTGCTCTATGGCCTCCTCGACAGCATCCATCAGATCGCCTGGCAGATTTATCCGTATCTTCCGGAAACCGCCCTGCACATCGCGCGTGCCATGGGCTCTGAAAAGTTATTACTCAAGAATCCCGTAGTCAAAGACGGTTGGACAAATATCGCACCGGGAACTAAGCTTACTCTGGGCAAACCGCTGTTCCCAAGACTGTAGCGATCATACCTCGACGGCACCGGTTACCATGTAATCTTAACAAACGTATGTATATCGATACTCACTGTCATCTGAATTTTGATGCTTACGATACGGACAGAGCAATGGTCATCGGAAATGCAAAAAAGGCAGGAGTAAAACAATTTATCGTTCCCGGCGTCGACATCTGGTCCTCGCAGCAAGCTATTGCTCTTACCCAAAAAAATCCGGGGGTGATCTATGCTGCAATTGGCATCCATCCGTACGAGGCTCAGCATGATTGGAACGTACATGATCTCGATAGACTGATGGCGACATACAGCAACAGAACAATTCAACACTATAACGATATCATCGTAGCTATCGGAGAATGCGGGCTGGACTACCACCTATACAAAGGGGAGGCGGCGGTAAGCCGGAAAGACTACCAGAAAAAACTCTTTGAGGCTGAGCTCAGGCTGGCCCTCGCACACAACCTTCCCGTCATCATCCATTGCCGGGACGCATTCGATGACCTCTACTCGGTCCTTGACGGATTACCCTCAATGCCCAGAGGCGTCATCCATTGTTTCGGCGGCGGACTCGCCGATATCCGCTATGCCCGTGACCGCAAGCTTTATGTAGGTATTGACGGCAATGTCACGTATTCAAAAACTCTGAGAACCATCGTGCCGGATATCCCGCTTTCCATGCTCCTCCTGGAAACGGATGCGCCGCTCCTCACTCCGGCGCCGCACCGCGGTACCCGGAACGAACCCAAATATATTCCTCTTATCGCAAAACACATAGCAGAGCTCATGCATGTCACACTCAATGAGGTGAAAACAGCTACCGCAAAAAATGCCGAATGCCTATTCGGATTGCCGCCTCATTGATTTGACTATCGGATCATTAGATAATTTGATAATAAGACCCATTAATGTATGACAATTTCCGTCGTCATTCCGGCCTACAATGAGGAGGCGTTACTCCCCAAAACCCTCACATCCTTGAGACATCTCATACGCAAGCCCGACGAAATCATTGTCATAGACGGAGGTTCGACAGATGGTACGAAAGCCATTGCCCGGCGGTCGGGCGCGTCGGTATACACCATCCAACATCGCGGCATAGGCTATGCCAGACAACAGGGCATCGAACATGCAAAGGGGGATGTTATCGCGTTCACGGATGCCGATACGCTCGTCCCCGACGATTGGCTCACGAAGATAGAACAGACGCTCTCCCGGCCAAGTGTATCCTGCGTCTTCGGTACATTCCGCGTTCCGGACGGTTGGCTGCCGTACCGCATATATATCAATCGGCTCCAACCCATACTCAACCAATTCTATTTCTGGATGGGCATCCCCATGGCACCCGGCCAGAACATCGCCTTTTGGAAAAAAAAGGCGCTCGCAGTCGGAGGCTTTCCGACTGACTTCAAAATCGCCGAAGATATAGAAATGGCGCGACGCCTAAAACGCACGGGAAAGCTCGTCCTCCGGCAGGACCTCATCGTCGTAAGTAGTGGCCGCCGGGGCAGTGAAGGCCCGGGATTGCTCCTTCGGACGTTTAAAGCATTCTTTCTCTACCTGTTCTTTCGGAAAGCCAACACCATAGGATTTCCGGATATCCGCTGAAGCCCGCGCGTGCTATAATCCCCCTTGCCCGTATGCGCCGTATCTTTTCCACATACCCCGACACCACCCGGAGGCTTCTTGAAATCGCCATCCCGGCATCATCCTGGTTTCTCATCACCATGCCGCTTTGGCTTTCATTTTCCCACCCGGCGCTTGCTGCCTACCTTATCATCACGTTTGACGTCTACTGGTTTTACAAATCGCTGACGTTTGCGTACTATGCGGTCCGGGCGTTCGTAACCATGTCCGCATTCAGCAAACTGGACTGGCTTTCCCGAACGCGGGGACTTCGGGGGTTTTCGGAACTCCATCACGTCATTATCATTCCTGAGTACAAAGAGCCGATCCATATCCTCGAACGCACCATCGCTAATCTGACAAAACAGGACTTTCCGCTGCGGCGGATCATTATCGTCTTTGCCACCGAAACTAAGGACGGGGACGCTTCAAAAACAGCGGCGGGCATCCGGAGGAAATACGGCACCCGCTTCGGTCATTTCCTTATCACGCGCCACACCCTCAGACCCGGCGAAATTGCCGGGAAATCCTCAAATATGGCCTGGGCGGCATCGGAAGCTGCCAAAATGCTCCGGACCTGGCATATTCCCCTGCGCAGCGCAACCGTCACGTCCTGCGATGCGGACGCGCGTATCCACCCCAAATACTTTTCCTGTCTCGCCTATCAGTTCCTTACGGATCCGGACAGAATGTATCACTTCTATCAGGGAGCAGTACTGTTTTATTCCAACATCTGGCGCATCCCCCTTCCCAACAGATTCATGAATACGCTCAACAGCATCTGGAACCTGTCCCTGCTTTCCCACGGCGGGTACCGGCTCATCAACACCTCAACCTATTCCCTTTCCTTTGCGTCGGTCATGAAAGCCGGCGGATGGAGCGTGGATGTCATCCCGGAAGATTATCATCTGTTCTTCAAGATGTTTTTCCGCCTCGGGCAAAAGGTCCGGACCATCCCGATTTTCCTCCCGGTATTGGTCGATGCGGCGGAAAGCTACGGATTCTTCCGGACCATGGTCAACCAGTATGAGCAGGTCAAACGGTGGGCGTGGGGAGTATCGGATATCCCCTATGTCATAAAAAATGCACTCGATCATGATGAAATACCGTTGGGAAACCGGCTTATCCGGGTGGGACTGCTGCTTGAGCATCACGTCTTCTGGCCCGCTAACTGGTTTATCCTGACCGTCGGGAGCATCCTTCCGCCGATCATCAACGTGGATTTCGGCAGAACCATCCTCGGACATAATCTGTCGCGGTTGTCGTCCGGGATTCTGACCGTATCCGCGGTTTTTCTCATCGTGATTTTTATGATCGACTGGAGGATAAAACCGCCGAAACCCAAAGAGTATGCATCATGGAAATTACCGTTTCTGTACCTTCAGTGGCTCACCCTTCCGGTCGTGTCCTTTTTTCTCTCCGCGCTTCCGGGTCTGGATGCCCATACGCGCCTGCTTCTGGGAAAACGATTGGAATATCGTACGACAGAAAAGATATAATACGAAAGGAGCGAAACGTACGAAATGTACTGCTGTCCTTTCGGCATCTCGTACTTCCCGTACGTTGGGTACGCCATGTTGCACTGGCTTCTTACATATTCACCGCTTCTTTATCTCACGCAGAGCGTCTGGCGGGACGAGGCCTATTCGGTCCTCGTTGCCGTCCGTCCAGTGTCGACTATCCTCGGACGGCTCAGTTTCGAGCCGCCCGTCTACTACATTCTGCTTCATGTATGGATGCGCATCTTCGGCACCGGAGAGATTGCCGCAAGAAGCCTTTCGTTTCTCGGGTTTTCGCTCGCGACCGTCGTCGTCATATACTGGGCGGAAAAGCTCTACAAACATCACTGGCTTTCCTGGTTTCTGCCGCTTCTTTTTTTCCTCAATCCGATGCTCCTCTATTATGCGTTTGAAATCCGTTCATACGGCTGGTATATCTTCTTTACCGTACTGGCACTCTCTGCCTATGCCGAACGGAAGTGGCTCCTCCTGATTCTTGCATCGGTCCTCGGATTTTATACCCATACGTATATGCTGTTCGTTCCTTTCGTCATCGGGGTCCACTGGACGGCTTCGCATCCCGGGCATTTCCGGCATCCGGCGCGGCTCCCCGGCGATCGGGCGGTACGGAGTCTTGCCCTGATTTTTCTCTGTATGATACCGTGGTTCGTAAAAATCGCCCGGGATGCCACCGTTCTGGGAAAATCCTGGTATTTCCCCGTCTCCCTGGGGCTTGTCAAATCCGTCCTCGGCAATATGTTCACCGGGTATGAAGGGACGCCGTGGTATCTCTGGCGGTATACGGCACTGCTCTCTCTTGTGTTGCTTGTCCTCTTTGTCCTTGCCCTACGGAAAAAATCAGCGCGTTCCCTCAACGGTTTATTTCTCCTCATGGTATTCCTGCCGCTTACGATCGTCATCGGCATATCGTTCCTGAAGCCGCTTTTCGTCAACCGGTATCTTATCCCGGTCACCGTTGCGGAAGTGTTTCTTGTTGCCGCAGCGATCGCATCAGTGAAAAAGGGTCCGGCACAGGTATTGCTTGCCGGTATACTACTTCTTTCCGTCATCGGCTTTGATTTCTGGTACCCCGACAAACATGCCAAACCGGATATCCGGGAAACCATCTCCCAGGTCAATGCACTCAAGGAACCTGCGGATCTCGTCTATGCGGACAGTCCGCTCATCTTTTTTGAGACTCTCTATTACAGTACAAACAAAAATGAAGTATTTCTTTATAATCCTCAGCACAGTCCTTTCCCGTGGTACGTGGGCGGTGATATCGTCCGTCCGTCCCAGATGGAGGATAGGCTCCCGGCATATCCCGTACGGGCATTCCTTGTCCATACGGACGGGACATACTCTATCGCATACAGCACCGTGACACCTCCGCCCTCCGGCGCCGGTGCTCCCGCTCAGAGATAATCCGTATGAAAACGCCGTTTCTCATGAGACACCTGCGCTATATTCTGCGGGTATGGAGAGGGCTGTCGGAAAATTGGCTTATCGCCGTAACCAATAAATTCGTCCCGCTGCTTTTCCTCATTTCCCTGGCGCTTCTCCTGTGGAAGTGGCATAATCTTCCACCCTTCGTCCCCCTCTGGTATGCAAAACCATGGGGAGAGGAACAGCTGGCACAACCGGTTTGGCTCTTGCTCCTGCCGGTCGGAAGCCTCCTCATATATCTTATCAACATCATCGTTGCCTCCTATATCACCGCGGACATCCTCATCTTTTCCCAGGCACTGTTCTCCGCCTCGTTTCTGGTCAGCCTCTTCTCCTTCATCACGCTTATTAAGATACTCTTTCTTATTTCATAAACATGGAATTTCTCCTTCCGGCTGCCGTGGCGGTGCTCGTCAGCTTTTCGCTAAGCCCCCTGGTCATCCGTTTCGCGCGGCGTTTCCGGCTCGTCGACAACCCGAAAACACGCTATCATCCGGCGCACACGCATACGGGTATCATCCCGCGCGCGGGCGGGCTGGCAATCGCCCTCGGGGTCATCATTCCCTGCCTGTTCTTTCTGCCCCCCACCAAACTGACCGTCGGAATCATTGCCGGCGTCGCCCTCCTTACGCTGGTCGGACTTGCGGATGACCGGCGGGATGTCAATCCCTATAAACGCCTCTTTACCAACGCACTCGCCGCACTCCTTGCGGTCGGTGCCGGTGCGGGTATTCCGTATGTTACCAATCCTCTCATGGGCGGCGTCCTACGGCTCGATTCCCTGCGCGTCTCGTTCACGTTCTTCGGTCCGCATTCCGTCCTGCTCTGGGCGGACATCGTTGCATTCCTCTGGATACTCTGGACCATGAACATCGTCGGGTGGTCCGCCGGGGTAGACGGACAGATGCCGGGGTTTGTGGCAATCGGCGCAATCACACTGGGCATGCTCTCGCTGAGATTCACGCTTGCCGATCCCAGGCAAAGCGCGGTGACAGTGCTTGCGGCTATTACCGCCGGCGCATTTGTGGGTTTCCTCCCCTGGAACTTCTATCCCCAGAAAATTATGCCCGGCTACGGCGGAAAAACCATCGCCGGGTTTTTACTGGCACTTCTTGGCATCCTCTCATACGGCAAGCTCGGAACCGCGCTTCTCGTGCTCGGGGTACCGATGATCGATGCGGCCTATACGCTCCTCCGGCGGGTGACCGGGAAAAAATCACTCGTTGCGGCGGACCGCGGACATCTGCATCACCGGCTTTTAGATCTCGGATGGGGAAAACGGCGGATCGCCTTGTTTTACTGGGGAGTCTCGGCTATACTGGGTGCAGTCGCCCTCCTCGTCAACAGTCAGCAGAAACTTTTTGCATTGCTGGTGGTTGCCGTAGGAGTCGGAGGGTTTCTGGTATGGGTGAACTTCTTTACGCAATTGTCAGAACCACAAGACCCAGACAGTGGCTGAAAAATCTTGCGCTCTTCACCCCGATCCTGTTTGCGGGACAACTCCTCGTTCCGACTCCCTTCCGGCAGACGGTATGGGGATTTGTTGCGTACTGCTTCCTTTCCTCATCAAATTATATCCTCAACGATATTCTTGACGCGCCCCGTGACCGTAAGCACCCGTTCAAAAAATACCGCCCCATCGCGCGCGGCATCATCCCCGAACCGCTTGCCGTCATAATATCCGCGCTGTTTGCCATAGGAGGACTTTTCATCAGTCACACGCTCGGACAGTCCTTTTTCCTGCTCTCGATCCTTTTCCTCTTTCTCGAATATGCCTATTCGCTCTTCCTCAAGCACCTCACGGTCATCGATATCCTCGCGATCACCGCAGCATATTTCATCCGCGTCTATGCCGGGGAAGCGGCAACCGGGTTCCACATTTCCGTCTGGCTTGCACTGGCAGCACTTTCCCTTGCTCTTTTCCTCGCAATCGGCAAGCGCCGTGCGGAACTGACGCTGATCCAGGGATACCGCGGCGTCGTCCCGCAGGATACACGCGTCAGCCTCTCCCATTATTCCGAGAAGTTGCTCGATACCTATACCGCTATGTTTGCGAACTCAACATTTATCACGTATGCCTTCTTTACGTTTTTGGCGCGGCCGGAAAACAGAGGGCTTTTTTTCCAGAATTATACCGACTTCACACCGGATCTTGCCGACCGCAAATGGCTTATGCTGAGTATCCCTTTTGTCCTTTTCGGCATCATGCGGTACATGCAGCTTATTTACGAGGGGAAAGGGGAATCACCGGAAAAAATTCTGACGTCCGATCTGCCGCTTCTTCTGACGGTCATTCTCTGGGTAGGGAGCGTCCTCATTGTTATTTACGGGATAGGAGGATAAAAGACACATCTGACGATTACCGGGGTTCGCGACTCCGGCTATTTTGTTTCCGTCGCGTACTGTCCGGAAACCCAGCCTTTATTCGTCCCGTCATAGGAAATCTCAAACCAGCCGTCCTGCTCATCAAAGACATGGAACGTCTCTCCGGGCTTCACCTGTGCGGCTTCCGTTGCGCCGGTTGTCGGCCCCATCCGTACCCGCAGGAATCCCGTCGGCGTATCGCTCACAACTATGTACGGCGTTTCCGGCGTGCCGGTTCCCCGGACGGATCCGGACGGCGAGGATCCTCCCTGCGTTTCCGAAGCTGTAATGGATGGTGACGGAGAGGCTTCCTCATTGGATACGCCGCCGGGAAAAAGTGCAAGTTTGATGCTCCCGATCAGTTTGTACCCTGGCGTTGTCTTTATCTTGAATGAACGGCTGAGAAACCCGGGTGAGGAAAGGGTCAGTGTGTGATCTCCCGCGGCGACTCCGGGGAGTGTCAGCGGAGTGACGCCTTTCGTGTCGCCGTCAAGAGATACGGCAGCACCTGCCGGGTTTGTTGTTACGGACAGTTCGGATGTAGTTCCGGAAATCTTTTCAAGCCACAGAACATCCACGGCAGTGGTAAAGTCTGAATCGGAAAGATTGGCATTGACATACGTCAGAAGATTTGGAGAAACCGTGACATTCCCCTGCCAACCGGCAAACGTACCCGTGGCGGCATCCGGAACCAGCTTGATGGTATATTCACCTGCGTTGACCTTTTCGTCATACGGAGACTTACCGAGACTGCTGCTATCGAGGAAAACATTGGCCGAGGGATCGGAATTGATCCGCAGTTCGCCTTGCCCGGGGTTTCTGTTTCCTAGTATTTTGACTATCCCGATGATGAGGACCGCGATACCGGCGAGTATAACGATGAATCCTATCTTGCGCTTCATGACAGTACCGATGATAACACACTCAGTAAAAGGTGGGCAACCCGTTCATGAGGGACGCCACGCGGGCACAGTGCCTGCCATACCGCCGGATATCGGAAAAATTAACGGTTTGTTTTGAGGAACCAGTCTACGACACTGCGCAGAAATTCTTCACGTAGTACCTGCGGAACAATAGTAATTCCGTGATCGCCAGAATCCGGGTCCGACTTCTACTGTCAGTCCTGTGCTTCTGCTTTTTCTGGTTGAAATATGCTCCGCGTTTTATCGATTTATATGGATAGTATGCACCACAATTACAGAGAAGCGATGTAATGCCCGGAGGGTTGGCCAGCATGGCGGTAGCGGCTCCGAAAGATTGCGCAAATATCCCGATACGTCCTTTTACCACGTCTTCCCGTTCTTTCAGCCACTGCACCATATCCAAAACCTGCCGGGCTTGCCGCTCTATCGTCATCTCCTTATACGCACCTTCCGAATTCCCTCTGCCGGAAAAACTAAACTGAAGTGTTACGTAACCATTCCGTACAAGTCGTTCGGATATCTCATCAAACGAATTTTTGTACTCATGGAAATCCATTCCAAATCCTGATACAAATAGCACCGCAGGAAATGTTCCTTGTGTGGCAGGCTTCCACAATAACCCATCTATTTTTCCCCGTAGCGATTTGTAATCCACATATGCTCTTCCATATATCCTTTGTTATCATGTAACGGTACATGATAACAGAATTATGTACGATATACCGCATCCATCCAATCGATAACTACGTTCACAAATTCCCTTTCCTTCCCTTCATAACCATGGGTCGTTTCGGGTATGATAACACTTTTGTATCGTTTTGAACCGGTATGGGTATCAAAAACCTTTTGAATCTCGTCTATCGGGCGGTCTGCCGTCTCATCGCCGCCGGCAAGCGTCACGAGCAGGGGTTTGGTGATAGTCGAAAACGCTTCAAGCACATGTTCTGTATCACCGTAGTTGAAAACATCCTCCGGCGTATTGGGAGCCAGGAGGCTCCATGCGCGCCGGGCGGAGACCGGAAACCGGTGTGCCATAGTAAGGAGGGCGTCTCCCCTTCCTTTGGCAAGAAGGTCTTTGATTATGCCAAGATGCTCCTCATACCCCTTTTTATCCGTCTTTTCCGACAACCGGTCGGACATGGGGCCGGCAAGGATGACGCCTCCGACTCTCGGATCGTCTCCGCTCTCCGCCGCGTAGTAACAAACTTTATTGGCACCGGTACTGTGACCCGCAATCACGATCTCCGAAAATCCCTTCCCGGAAAGAAACGCTATTCCTGCTTCGATATCGTACACCGATTCCTCAAATACTTCGTAGGCTGCCCCGATCATCACATGATCACAGCCTCCTTTTGAGTCAGTACGTTTATGAATGTTTGCTATGATATCGTGCCCTCTGTTGTTGAATGCGGCAAATCCTATGCCCGCGCGGTTGAGAGAATCGGCAAGGCCATCGATGAGTTTCACATCCCCATAGAACCTTCCGGTCAGTCCGTGCACCCAAAGCAAAGCCTTATTCCCGGGTTTCTTTGGAGGACTTACGATCCCCTGGTGCACGAGATTATCCTTTGTCACAATTTCTGCAAGTTCGTAAAGCGCCATCGCCCACATTATACCAAAAGCCCCGCTCATTGGCGGGACTCTCGGCTTTATTATTTTTTGGTTTTGTTGGTTTTATTGCCTTTCTTGGGTTATTAATAATCCATTCCTCCCATGCCGCCCATTCCTCCCATACCGCCCGGCATACCGCCGCCGGCACCGCCAGCTGACGGATTCTTTTCAGGGATGTCGGTGATAAGCGCTTCGGTCGTCAGAATCATCATCCCGACACTCACCGCGTTCTGGACCGCAGACCGCGTAACTTTCGCCGGATCAAGGATGCCGGCCGAAAGCATGGATCCGAAATTCATGGTCATGGCGTTGAAGCCGTAGTCTCCGGAGGGCGTCTCTTTGAGCTTCCCCTCGACCATGTGAAGGACCCATCCCGGATCCGCACCGGAGTTTTTGGCAATCCATTTGACCGGTTCGCCGAGCGCTTCAAAAAGCACATCAACGCCCACCTTCTCATCCGTGTTCGTCAGACTGTCACGGAATTTCGGAAGGATGGCACGGCTCCGGAGAAGTGCTACCCCTCCGCCCGGAACTATGCCTTCCTCAAGCGCGGCCTTGGTCGCGGCAACGGCATCATTGACGCGTTCCTTTTTGTCCTTGAGCTCTATTTCCGTCGCAGCTCCGACGTTTATGACGGCAACCCCGCCGGACAGTTTGGCAAGCCGTTCCTGGAGTTTCTCGCGGTCGAAGTCGCTCGTCGTTTCCTCGATCTCGCGCCTGATCTGCGCGATCCGCGCCGAAAGCGCGGCTTTTGTGCCTTTGCCGCCGATGATTCTGCAGTTGTCCTTATCCGCCCAGACTTTGTCGGCGCGTCCGCAGTCCTCGACTTTGACGTTCTCGAGCTTGCGTCCTGTATCTTCTGAGATGACGGTGCCGCTGGTCATGACCGCGATATCGTCAAGCATCGCTTTCCTGCGGTCGCCGAATCCCGGCGCCTTAACGGCCAGAACATTGACGACGCCTTTGAGGCGGTTGACCACAAGTGTCGCCAGCGCTTCCCCCTCGATATCGTCGGCGATGATGACGAGATTCTTGGAAACCTTGATGAAGTTTTCCAAAAACGGCAACAGGTCAGAGATGGCGGAAATCTTTTTGTCGGTGATGAGGATGTACGCGTCCGATATTTCCGCTTCCATCTTGTCCGGGTTGGTCACGAAATAGGCGCTTGCATAGCCTTTATCAAACTCCATCCCTTCCTTGTACTCGATCTCCATCGTGAGGCCTTTCCCCTCTTCGACCGTCACGACGCCGTCTTTGCCGACTCTGGCAAGCGCTTCGGCAATGAGGGTCCCGATCTTGTCGTCCTGGGCGGAAATGGTTGCCACTTTGGCAACCTCGCCGTTTTTGACGGTTTTTGCCATTTTCTTAATCTCGGCAACAACCGCCTCCGCACCCTTTTCCATACCTGCTTTGAGCATCATGGGGTTGGCGCCTGCCGTGACGTTTTTAAATCCGGCATTGACGATCGCCTGTGTGAGAAGCGTTGAAGTCGTCGTCCCGTCTCCGGCCACGTCGTTGGTTTTACTCGCAGCTTCTTTCACAAGCTGCGCACCCATATTTTCGAATGCATCCTCAAGTTCTATCTCTTTGGCGACGGTCACGCCGTCATGAACGACGTTCGGTGCTCCCCACTTTTTATCAAGCGCAACGTTTCTGCCCTTGGGACCAAGCGTGGTCACCACTGCTTTTGCCAGTACATTGACGCCCCGAATGAGGGATTGCCGCGCATCTTCGGAAAATTTGATTTGTTTTGCCATAGATACCTCCTTTGTTGGTAAATTCGAAAACCGAATATCGAAATCCTAAACAATATCAAAATCCTAAGGTTTTGAATTTATTCCGGAATTCGTGCTTCGAATTTCAGATTTACTCAACGATTGCCAATACGTCTTTCTGCTCAACGATGGTCCATTCTTCCCCGTTTACCTTCACCTCGTTGCCGCCCCACTTTTTGTACATAACTTTCTGGCCGACCTTGACGACCATCTTCACGGCATTGCCCTTGTCATCGGATGTCCCGGGTCCGACGGCCATGACGGTACCCATCTGGGGTTTCTCTTTTGCACTGTCGGGGAGAACGATGCCCGAAGGCAGGGTTTCTTCACCCGGAAGGGGTTTGATGAGGACATTATCAAATAACGGCTGAATGCTGATTTTTGCCATGAATCCTCCTTTTTCCGACGATCATCCCTGATGGATATATGGTGCCGTATCCATCCCTGATGAACATCGCACTCGTGTACGGTACGTTGTTCTCACGCTTGGCAGTCCTATATGATGAGTGCTATTTTAAATGCCGTAAAAAATCTTGTCAAGAGGGATATTTACCTTTCTGAGACGCCTCGCGAATTCTTTCTTCACGATCTCCCGCGTATCTCTGGGATGGAACCGGATGAGCGTCGGGGTCGTGACTTCCTGTGTTTTCCGCTTCCTCATATAGCACAACTGCAGGTACATTGCCGGATATTCGAATACTCTCAGTACCCGGGTTCCGATCGCCGCGTAGCAGAGTCCGGGAAGAGACAGGAGTTCCGATACCATTCCCTGCCGCCGCCGGAAACGGCTGTCTTTTTCCTCTCCGGAAGCACCCGCCATCCGTTCCGCCCAGGCGGTCGGCAAGTAGGTCCCGGCCCATGCATTTGCCCGTAAAAACCGGAGATACGCGTCTTCTTTCGCGACAACGGGCCGCATCTGCAGGACTTCGTGGGCGCTGAAAAAGTCCCGTTCTCCCGGCGGAACAGCCGGTGCGTGTTCATCCATAAACATATTGAGGCAGACGGTGTCTTTCACCTGATCCGACCCCGGTCTTCTTCTCAGATGCAGCAGTTCCGCCGCAAGCGTTATGAAAAGACGGGATATCCACAGCGTCTTCGGGGAAACGATGCACATAAAATCGATATCCTCATCTTCCGGCGCGTTATTCATGGAGAGTCCGCCGGTGACGCCGACCAGGCGCACAGTGGGAAGAAAACCCAATACCCGCGCCGCATGCCGCGCAATGAGCCATTTGCCCGCTGCGGCATGCTCGCGGTCCAGGCGAAGGCTGACGGTCCGGCTCCTTCCCCGCAGAAAATAATACGTCCTGCCGCGTACGGTCTTTGAACCGATAAGCCTGCTGCGCGTATCCGGTGCTGCCCCGGCATACCCCCATACCAGAAGTTCCTGCTTCGTCATCGGATATGCAAAGATATCGGCATACGCAAGCGTTACATACGTCAGGCTACCGTCATATCCCTTCATGGGTTTATTGCGGGGGAGGAGCAGTCGCGGAAACAAGGCCGTATTTGGCCAAAACCTGTTGAAAGCCTGCTGCGGCGGTCTGCAGTACCGCGGTGGGTGCCGACCCCTGGGACAGTCCGTTGACCGCATCACCCAGATATTTTATAAGCTGGTCATTGATGCCGTCGTCAAACGTCCGCGATGCCAACGGGAACGATTTGGCGGTCTGGGCCTGGGAAATATATGCCCCCACCAGCGGATCGGACAGCAGTGATCTTCCGAGGTCTACGCGTGCATACGGCTCTCCGAACAGGCGTTCCTGCGACTCCTGCGTATAGAGTTTCGTTTCCACGTCGGCGGAGGTCAGGTACTGGAGAAATTGCCATGCCGCGTCCGGGTTTTTGCTTTTTGCGGATACTCCTTCCGCCCAATAGGAAGCCCACGTCACGGTATTGCCCGGAAGCTGGGGGATGGGAACGATCTTGAAATGCAGGTTGGGATTGATCTGTTTTATGTCAAATGCCCTCCAGGAAGGCGCCATGATCATAGCTACCTTTCCCGTTGCGAATGCGTAGATGGAATTATCCAGCGTGTCATTCCATGTATAGACCGGATCCGCCGGATCGGAAAACTTATGGTAGAAGATGAGTGTTTCTTCGGCTTCCTTGCCCGTAGGCTGGGCGAGGCTTGCCCCGTTCTGCATCATCATGGTTGCCAGAATATCGCTGTAGTTTTCAATGTTGCCCGTCGTACCGAGCGCAATAGCGGAGGTCGTTATGGTTGAGCCGTCTTTAACCGTCAGTTTTGGAACAACATTGAGGACATCCTCCCACGTCTGGGGAGGAGATACGCCGGCTGCGGAAAACAGGTCTTCGTTATAATAGAGCCCTAATCCGTCTATTTCCATGGGTATGCCGTAGATAGCCGAACCGGCCACCAAATCGGCGCTCGCCACCTTGTAATAGGTAGAAGCAAAGGCGGCGGGCGTTATGACGGTTGCCGGCACCTTGGCCAGTTCCGTCCGGAGCATCGCCACCCACGTGTTGTGGAACCGGAACACATCCGGTCCGTCCCCCCGGTCGATTGCCGCCTGGAGCCGCTGCCGGTACTGCTGGGGAGACTGCCGGGTATAGATAACATGTATGTGAGGATTTTTTGCCTCAAAATCCCGGAGAACGGACTCAAGCACCGGACTGTCTTCCCATAATCCCCAATACGAAATCGTCACGAGCTTCGGCCGGGACACGGCACCGAGCATAAACTTCGCCCCGACCGCCACGCCGCCGATAAGAACCAGAAAAACCAGGATCATGAGGATGCGCTTGGGCAGTGAACTCCCGCCTCCGGACGCTACAGGCACCGGCGGGGTTTCAGCCGCAACACCCTGGGGGATAAACGGGTTCTCCGGTACCCCTGACGGTGCCGTACTCCCCCCTTGAGGCGGAGGGGAAGATGTGCCGGCGCCCCCTGCAGGGATGACGACCGTCTCCTGAATCGGAGGACCGGATGCTTCGGCAGTTTTGGATTGATCCAGTACCACGCCGCCTTCCTGAAACGGAGCCTGGAATGGGGACGATGGCGGAGGCGGAGTATCGTTCGGATCCATAGCTGTAGTACAATACGGGAACTTAAAACTTCCCTCCTTTTCATCATAGCATGCATCAGGCAAAGAACAAGACTGTTCCCTTCCTCCGTCGGCGTATACCGGGGATGTGTATAAAAATTCTGGGTGCCATTGTCATCGGAATCTTTACGGTTGTACTGCTCGCCGTGTTTACGTATGAAGCGTACAATCAAAAATACCGTGAGCATGTCTTTCCCACCGTATCCGTCGGGAATATCCCGTTCGGCGGCAAAACGCCGGAAGAAGTGCAGGCCTACTGGCTCGGGAAAAATCAACCGTTTGAGGAACGTGCGTTTACCTTTACCTTTGAAGGGGAAACAGCGACGATATCGGGTACGGACCTCAACCTCGGATACGATGCCACACTTTCCGCGACCCAGGCATATCTCGTCGGACGGTCGGGGAATCTTCTGACGGATCTTTTCGTCAGCCTGATCCCGTATCACACCAACCTGTCCCCCTATTTCCGTTGGGACGACGGAACGCTTACCGGCATGCTCGCGGATATGAGCGACAGCATCGATATCCCGGTTCAGAATGCCCTGTTTGCCTATAAAAACGGCAGAGTTACCTCCTTTAAGCCGTCCAGGAACGGAAGACGCGTTAACATTGCCGAAGCCAAAAAACGGTTTACGGCCATTCTCGCATCCGTACCGCATACAAACACGCATACCTTCACAATACCGCTGCCGGTGGATGTCATACATCCCGCCGTAACGACCGACGGAGCTAATACGTTCGGCATCCGGGAAAAGATCGGCGAAGGCTATTCGGAGTTCGCCGGATCCGCCGAGGAACGCATCCATAACATCGTCCTGGCAGCAACCAAAATCAACGGCATACTGGTCAGGCCGGGCGACACCTTTTCGCTCGATGATGCTCTCGGCGATATATCGGCAGCCACCGGGTTCCAGCCCGCCTATATCATACAAAACGGAAGGACTATCCTCGGCGACGGCGGGGGCGTCTGTCAGGTGTCAACGACCCTTTTCCGTGCGGCACTCAATGCGGGCCTGCCGATCGTCGAACGCCACGCGCATGCGTACCGGGTGCATTATTATGAAGAGGGGGGCTACAAACCCGGCATCGATGCGACGGTGTTTGCGCCGTCCGTGGATTTTAAATTTAAAAACGATACGCCGGGCTATATCCTGATCCAAACAGTACTGGATCTTCGTAAACCATCCCTTACCTTCAATCTCTACGGCACGGGCGACGGCAGACAGGCAGAAATTCTGGACCAGCGCCTGTGGGCCGAGACCCCGCCGCCGCCGGATCTTTTTCAGGATGATCCGACGATTCCCGCGGGGATCGTGAAGCAGGTGGACTTTGCGGCATGGGGGGCAAAAGCGTCATTCCGATATCGGGTCACAAGAAACGGGCAAACAATCGAGGATGAGACGTTTAATTCGAACTATCAGCCCTGGCAGGCAGTGTACCTCAAAGGAACGAAATAGGGACATGGCTCAATCATTGCATTGCTCCTTCGCAGAATTGCTGATAAGATCACAGAGTCCTTTATCAATAAACGAATCGCTTTATGGAACTCCATAACCAAACGGGCAACAAAAAAGTGGTTCTCGTCGGAGGGTGTTTCGACCTTCTTCACCTTGGACATATCAGCTTTCTCGAACAGGCAAAAAAACTCGGCGACCACCTGATCGTAGCGCTTGAATCCGACGAAAACGTCAGAAAGATGAAGGGGGACATGCGCCCCATCCACACGCAGGACCAGAGGAAACGGATGCTTCTTGCGGTCCGTTCGGTAGATGAGGTCTATGTGCTTCCGCCGATGACCGGGGACGCAGCGTATGACAAACTCGTTCGGGCTATCCGCCCCCAGGTCATGGCGATTACGGAGGGCGATCCGATTACTGGTAAAAAACGCCGGCAGGCAGGCAGCATCGGAGCCCGTTTTGTGATTATTCCCAAAATTCACACCCCCTCCACCTCACAGCTCGCTAAACTTTTGGGTCTCGAGTAGAATACGCGGATCATGGACATCCTGGCTATTGAAACATCCTGTGACGAAACTGCGGCGGCGGTAGTGAGAGACGGAACGATGGTGCGCTCGAGTTGCGTAGCCTCCTCAACCGCCATGCATGAAAAATACGGCGGCATTGTCCCGGAAGTTGCCGCGCGGGAACAACTCCGTTGCATTCTTCCTGTCATTCAGGAAGTTCTCTCTTTTTTCCATCAATGTGACAATGTGACAATGAAACAATGCATTTCAAATCATATTGATGCCATCGCTGTCACCGTCGGCCCCGGACTCATTGGGAGTCTTCTTATCGGTGTGGAAGCGGCAAAAACCATGGCCATGATCACCGGTAAACCGGTTATTCCGGTCAATCATGTTCTGGCGCACATGTATGCAAATTTTGTCCGGGACAGACAAAACGGAAAATCACAAATCACAAATCACAATGACCAAACAATGAAACAATGTAACAATGAAACAATTCAATTCCCTGCTATTTCTCTTGTCGTTTCCGGCGGTCATACGGAACTATATCTCATGAAATCAGAAAAAAGTCTCCGGTGGCTCGGAGGGACGCTGGATGATGCGGCCGGCGAATGTTTTGATAAAACGGCACGACTCCTCGGGTTTGGCAACCGGGGCGGACCGGCAATACAGGAAGCAGCAGAAAAATGCCAAATACCAAATATCACATACCAAAGTACATTGCCCAGGCCAATGATAGGAGAAGATTCAGTAAATTTTTCGTTCAGCGGACTCAAGGCTGCTGTGGTACGTGAGGTAAACAGCCTGAAAGAAAAACAACAATGTAACAATATAACAGTGAAACAATTATCTTCCGAGATCCAGGAGGCCATCACTGACGTGCTGGTCAATAAAACCATGAGAGCGGCACAAAAGTATAACGCAAAATCTATCTTGATTTCCGGCGGCGTTGCCGCCAATCTGCGCCTCCGGGATAAATTTGCTTCAGCAATTCAACAATGTGGCAATGTACCAGTTGAGCATAGACCAGCTCTACGGATACTGCTTTATGTCCCGCCAATAAGCTTATGTACGGACAATGCCGTCTATATCGCCTCCTATGCGTATTTCCGGGGAAAACCGGTCCCATGGAATAACATTACGGCAAAACCCGATCTCTCCGTGGAAGTTCGGTAATGGCCGGCTTGCCGCAATACACCAAGCCCGATACAATAGGAGCGTACCGGGAAGCGTGCTGCCGGAGGAGAAACTTGCGCAGATTACCCGGAGCCCCTGTCTGCTTTATGGAAAAAACATACAATCCGAATGATGCCGAAAAACGTATCTACCGCATGTGGGAAGACGGCGGATACTTTACTCCGCGCATGACCCGGGGCAAGCCCCCATTTTCCATTCTTCTTCCCCTGCCCAACGCCAACGACCCGATGCACATGGGACACGCGATGTTCACGGTACAGGATATCCTCATCCGCTACCACCGCATGCTCGGCAACCCTACTCTCTGGCTTCCGGGCGGCGACCACGCCGGCATAGAAACGCAGTATGTGTTTGAAAAAAAGCTGGCAAAAGAAGGAAAGAGCCGGTTCCAGTTCGACCGCGAGACACTCTATCGGATGATCGAAGCATTTGTCGAGCAAAACAAAAATATTAACCGCGATCAGATGAAACGCCTCGGGTTTTCCATGGACTGGACGCGCTACCGGTATTCGCTCGATCCGGATATTGTCGCCGTAGTATGCGATACATTCCGGAAACTGCATGCCGATGGCCTCGTCTATCGTGATGCCAGACTTGTCAACTACTGCACCAAAGACGGTACGGGCTTTTCGGATCTTGAGGTCAAATATGTCGAACGGACGGATCCCCTGTATTACATCAAATACGGTCCGTTTACCATCGCGACGGTCCGTCCGGAAACAAAATTCCGAGATACGGCACTCGCCGTGAACCCCAAGGACAAGCGGTACAAAAATATCATAGGAAAAGCCTATGACATTCCGGGTCTGCTGGGGCCGATACACATGACCGTTATCCCGGACCCGGAGGTTGATATGTCTTTCGGTACCGGCATCATGAAGGTCACGCCGGCGCATGACCCGCATGACTTTGACCTCGGGAAAAAATTTAATCTTCCGGTTACTCCGATTATCACACATCTCGGACGTATGGATTTTTCCTGGTTCCTTGCCAAAAGGGATGGTGATCCGAAATTTCGTGCCCGCGCAGAAAAATATCATAACAAAAAAGTTGCGGAGGCCCGTCTTCTCATGATTGAGGATCTGAAAGAAGACGGCCTCCTCGTTAAAACCGACGAGGAATACTCACACCGGATCGGCACCTGTTACCGGTGCGGCTCTATCCTTGAACCACTCCCGATCCCCCAGTGGTATGTACGCACAAAAACATTAGCAATGCCGGCAATACAAGCAGTGAGGGCCGGAAAGACAAAAATTGTTCCCAAAAAGCGGTTTGAAAAACTGTATTTTGACTGGCTCAAAAATATCACCGACTGGAACATCAGCCGGCAGATCGTCTGGGGTCCGAGAATTCCGGTCTGGTATTGTCTAGACTGTAATTCCCAAATCTCCCTCACGTTTGTGGATGCGGACGGCAACAAAATTACCGGAAGGGCCGGAGAACTTCTGAAAACCCATACATTCTCCGGGATTGAAAAAGGTCTTCAATCGCTCAGTGCTCCTCTCGGAGCGTCGTATTCACTGGATAGTCATTGCGGGGCCTGCCATGGGGACCATATTCTCCAGGAAACGGATACGTTCGACACCTGGTTCCTTTCAAGCCAGTGGCCGATCACGACACTGGGCTATCCCGACGGCAGGGACTTCAGATATTTTTACCCGACGTCCGTTCTCGACACCATGTGGGATATATTGTTTTTCTGGGTTGCCCGCATGATGATGATGGGTCTCTATCGGACCGGTAAAGTGCCGTTTCAGGTCATCCATCTTCACAGCCGCGTCGTCGATGCACACGGCCAAAAAATGAGCAAATCCAAAGGCAACGTCATGAACCCCATAGACATGGTGGAAAAATACGGCGCTGACGCCCTGCGGTTTGCGCTCGTCTTCGGGGCTGCTCCCGGAAGCGACATCGCGATATCCGAAGACAAAATCCGCGGTATGCGCAACTTTGCCAATAAGCTGTGGAATATCGGCCGGTTCATAACCTTTGCAATACAATCCATCGAAAAACCCCGGGACGGACAATCCGCAGGTGTCCCCATCCCCTTTTATGACGAAACCATGCATAAGGGGTTAAAAAACCCCGGTGATACACGCATGATTTCCGAGCTGAACATGCTTGTTGCCGGCGTTACTCACCATCTGGAACGATACCGGTTCTCCGATGCCGCCCAATCGCTCTATGATTTTACCTGGCACCGGCTCGCAGACACATATCTTGAGGAAAACAAGTCGCGGTATCAAAACGGAGACAGAGAAGCGTTGGCAGTACTCCGGCATGTCTATCTCACGATCCTCAAACTGCTCCATCCGTTTATGCCGTTTGTGACGGAAGAAGTCTGGAGCATGATACCCCGAAAACATACGGAGCCGCTCATCGTATCGCGATGGCCTGTTCCGGAACAAAAATAACGGCGCTTCCTCTGTTCCGGTGCGGCTGCCTATTGCGTGGATGCGCCTCCTGTTGAAGCAGTTGCTTCCGGAGGCTGCGGCGTAAGAGGTCGCGGCAGGGCAGTCGCCGGTGCCGCCGGAGGGAACGATACGGTCTTCACAATTTCATCAAACAGAGCATCATCCGCCGTCCAGTCGGCATTGACTCCGGAAGGAGTAAAATGGTTAATCTCAAGCGTCAATCCATCCCGGCCCGGTATCATGATCCCGCGCATCTGGGCAAATGCATAGCCTCCGCCTGTCGTCCCGGTAAACAAGCCTGAAAACTCAAGCGCAGGACCTGCAGACCCGGTCGCAACCGTTGCAGGTTGCATGGTAAATGCGCGTCCTCCGGAATCCGTAAGTATTGCGCCCGCAGAAACGGCGGGCAAAAGCTCTCCGGATCCCCGTGCGGCAACGGTAAACCGCGTCCCTCCGGGCAGATACGTCCCCTCCGAAGCGCAATTGGCGCCGTCGCATATGGGTGGAGCGACGTCCGGCGGCAGAAGAAACGTGAGACCCGTTATGGGCAGCCGGGTCGCTCCGCTCACGACGGAGTAGGACTTCCAGTTGCTGTGGGGGTTCATCTTCGCCGCCGCTCCTGATTGTGATGCCGTACTCCCGGCCGCAGATGACTGTCGTGGTTGCTCCGAAGGAGCGGAACCCGGCATAGAGCGCCGGACGACCGTACTGAGCCACACCCCTCCGGCAAAAAGAAGAACAAGGATAAGAACCGTCAGAACCTTTTTGCCGAAAGACGCGGGGGAGATGCCGCTCTTTCCCGGTGATACCGGCGGCGGCAGAGGTGATTCTTCGGGCTGCGGATCGCTTGGCGCAGGAGAGCTATTTCCCAAAGATAACGGCGCAGATGCCTCAGGCGGCGATGAAGCGCTTTCCGGAGAGGGATCAGCAATAGGCTCTATAATCGGCGTTTCTTCGTACTCAAGCGTGGTCTTCGGATCGGAAGAAGTCTGATCCGGCGCGCCGGCCTCCTCCCGTGCATGCTGAGGTATATCATCCATATCATGATATTGTTTCATCTGGACGACTGCCCTGTCAATGAAGAACCGGACGCTATCTTTTTTATAATGCAGATACTCATGTTATCCGATCCTCTGTTCTCACGCGCTTTTCTGATGATGTTGCCTGCAGCCGCGGCGACATGCTGGCTCGTATCGCCCGTCAGCCTGAGTAATTCCGATACTTCGCGGTCCGTTACCGCATTCGTTATTCCGTCCGTTGCCATACAGAGCGTATCGTTGACGAGAAAATCCCCCGTCCGGAAAGCCGGGAACAGTCCGAAGCGCTGCGTGCCGAGTGTTTTTGTCAGATACCCCTCCGCATCAACGTCGTTCTCCGTAAGTTTTTCCAGCTGTCCGTCAGAATAGCGGAAAACGGCCGTATCCCCGACGCTTCCCACCCAAAACGTGCGCGTTCCGACCATGACAACGGAAAGGGTTGTGGCAAGGCCGTCTCCATACCCCTGTTCCCGTCTTTTCTGCCAAACGGCGATATTGGTGGAACGGAAAATTCTGTTCATAAAGAGCTTTTTATCCCGCCAGTATGAATGACGGAGCCTGATCTGGCGGTACCCCCAGATTGCGGTATCTCCTGCGAGTTTTGCCGCCGCAGCGCCGTGAGGCATACCGCCCACCCCGTCTGCAAGCGCAAAACATTCATCGTTATAATTGGCAAAATAATCCTCCTGGGTCGCTCTGGACCCGATATCCTGGTGCGCCGCGAACAGAACCGTATACTTCGGCAGCATCATGCTCGTCGTATGAAAATCGGTGATCACCATACCATGAAAAACGGCGGTCCGGGGTCTCCGTGTCCCGGATGTACCTGATTGTATACCAGCGGCGTCCGAAACAAAAAACCTACAGCCATTCTCCGTATGCCGCCCGGAAGGATTATCCCTATACCGGACGTACGACGCATCTTTTTGCCCAAACAGGGCAAAGAAAATTCTGTCTGTTCGGTATATAATGTGAGCCATGCCGCCACGGAAAAAAATCTTCGCCGCCAAACCGTTTCCCCTGCTTCCAAAACCATCCGGAGCCGGGGGCATCCGCCGGTTTTTCCGGCAATCCCGGATCTACCTCTTTTGGCTCCTTCCGATCGCCATGATTGCTTTCTCGTATCTTACGATCTTTAAAGACCTTCCCTCTCCGACGAAACTCGGCGCGTACGACATCCCCATATCCACCAAAATCTATGACCGGAACGGGACACTCCTCTATGACATCTACGCCAATCAAAACCGTTCCACCGTTCCCCTGTCCCAGATTCCCGGGTATGTCAGGGATGCAACGATCTCGATCGAAGATAAAAACTTTTATACGCACGGGGGCATCAATCCGATCGGCGGCATGCTGCGGGCCATGGTGGCAACCGTTACCGGCGGGCAACTTCAGGGCGGCTCAACCATTACCCAGCAGCTCGTCAAGTCAGCGCTCCTCACGCCGGAACGGACGATAACCCGGAAAATCAAAGAAATCATCCTTGCCTCATGGGTGGAACTCCTTTACCCCAAGGACAAGATTCTGGAGATGTACCTGAACCAGGTGCCGTACGGCGGTACCGCCTGGGGAGTGGAAACCGCAGCGGAAAAGTATTTCGGCAAGCCGATCAGAGACGTGGACCTGGCCCAGGCTGCTCTCCTCGCCGGCCTGCCGCAGGCGCCGACGCTCTATTCCCCCTTCGGCGCGCACCCGGAACTTGCGAAGGAACGCCAGAAAGAAGTGCTCACCCGCATGACCGAGGACGGATACATCACCAAGGCCCAGGCGGATGCGGCATTTGCGGAAAATCTTGAATACAAACAGACCGAAAATATCAAAGCACCGCATTTTGTCATGTACGTCAAGGAACAGCTCGTCGACCGCTACGGCGAACGCATGGTCGAGCAGGGGGGGCTCAAAGTGACGACAACGCTCGATGAACAGCTACAGGAATATGCGCAGGCAACCGTTGCGTCCGAAATCGCCAAACTCAAAGGGCTCCATGTCGGGAACGGGGCAGCACTGGTCACGCGCCCGGCAACCGGCGAGATCCTGGCGATGGTCGGATCCGCCGACTATTTTGCCACTCCGTCCGGCAGCTTCAACGTCACGACGGCACTGCGGCAACCCGGATCATCGATAAAACCCATTAATTACGCCATCGGCATAGACAAGCATATCGTGACGCCTGCCACGATGTTTCTGGATGTTCCGACCTGTTTTGCCAATATCAACCAGCCCGGCTACTGTCCGCACAACTATGACGCCAAGTTTCACGGCCCGGTACAACTCCGGTTTGCGCTCGGAAACTCCTTTAACATTCCGGCGGTTAAAATGCTCTACCTCAATACCGTCCGTGATATGGTCGCCTCGGCAAGCGCATTCGGCATCACCACATTCACGGATCCGTCCCGCTACGGCCTCTCGCTGACGCTCGGCGGCGGCGATGTCCACATGACGGATATGGCCACGGCTTTCGGCGTGTTTGCCAACGGAGGTGTCCGCAAGAACCTCGTTTCCATCCTGAAGGTCACGGATAAAAACGGCAAAGTACTCGAAGAGTACAAGGATCCGAACCTCGGCCGCGACATTCCCTCACAGCTGCTTATTTCCGGACCGAGAGTCCTTTCCCCGGAAACCGCATTTCTCCTGTCGCATATTCTCCTTGATAACAACGCGCGTTCCGAGGAGTTCGGCACGGATTCTTCCCTGGTTATCCGCGGACATCCTGCTGTCTCGGTCAAGACCGGAACGACCAACGATCTCCGCGACAACTGGACGATCGGCTTTACACCGCAGTTTCTGGTCGCGACCTGGGTCGGCAATGACGACAACTCACCGATGAACCAATCCCTGGTATCCGGCATTACCGGCGCAGCGCCCATCTGGAACAAACTCATGAGCAAAGTCCTCGAAGGGCGCCCCGATATCTGGCCGAACAAGCCGGACGGCATTGTGGGCGCACAAATCTGCGCCGTTTCAGGGCTCCTTCCGCCGAACCCCGATCCCAATGCCGGCGACAAGGGGTGCCCGACGCGGTTCGAGTATTTCATCAAAGGTACGGTACCGACCGAGCGGGAAACGCTGGCGCGCCCGGTGCTTATAGACAAGACTACCGGAGACATTGCGCCGCCCGGTAAAACGGATAATGTGGAGACTGAGACCCACCAGGTGCTTACGGACCCGACCGGAGCCCAGTGGTGCCTGGACTGCCCGCATCCGCCGGATGAGCAGCCGCAGGTATTAAAATAACGCAACTCCCCTCTTGTTTCAGTCCCATAGGATATGGTATAACGCCTGCACGATGATACGGAAAGCCTCAAGACACAAGCTAAAACAAAACAATGATACGCTTTTTATTGATATCCTCTTTTTTCCATTCTGGGTCCTCATCCAGATCGGAAACCTGATACGGTCGTTCTCCGGGACGGTTATACAGTCGTCTCTTGCCGGCATGCGGACCTTCCGTCACAACGCGGCAATCCGCTCGCAGGCGATTCTCTATGAATTCCAAAAACAACGGCCGCGGATGCCTGCGGGGAAACGCGTCAGAAAAAAAGGGGCCGCCGCAGGGCGGACAACCGGTTGGTTTTCCCTGCCGGCGCACGGGGTAAAGACATTCCTCCGGCTGCCCGGCGCCGGTGTCTTGCGGACGCTCAAGAGGTTTTTCACGGTGTTTGTGCGGCAACTGTCGGAACGGCTACGCCGGATCCGGCTTTTCTACCGGAGGAAAAAAACGCAGCAGCGCCCCGTCAACCTGCCCGACGAGCTCAAATGGTTTGCGATCGGTATCCTCGCGACCACGCTCTTTGTCGTCATCCCGTTCACGGGCTATACCTGGATTGCATCCCTGCCGAATCCGCACCTGCTGACGCAGCGCGACATCGAAGTGACGACAAAAATTTTTGACCGGAACGGCAATCTCCTCTATGAAATTTATGCGGACCAGAACAGGACGCCGCTCCCGCTTGCCGAAATTCCGCTCCCGATGCAGGAAGCGACCATCTCGATCGAAGACAAAAATTTTTACCACCACGACGGATTTTCCGTCACCGGCATGCTCCGAAGCCTCAAGGAAATTATCTTTAATCATCAGGTTCAGGGCGGGTCAACCATTACCCAGCAGCTCGTCAAATCCGCCCTGCTCACCCCGGAAATAAGCATCACCAGGAAAATCAGGGAGCTTGTGCTGTCCGTCTGGGCGGAACACATCTATACGAAAAATCAGATACTGGAGATGTACCTGAACCAGGTGCCGTACGGCGGTACCGCCTGGGGAGTTGAGGCGGCCAGTCAGACGTATTTCGGCAAACCTGCCAGGGACCTCTCCCTTGCGGAAGCGGCACTTCTTGCCGGACTTCCCGCAGCGCCGACGGAATACTCGCCCTACGGCGATCACCCGGAAAAGGCATTTGAACGCCAGGCGGAAGTACTCAGGAGAATGACTGAAGACCGCTACATAACGCCCGCGGAAGAACGCGAGGCGCTCGCCCAAACCATCCATTTTGTTCCTCCGAAGACCGGCATCCGGGCGCCGCATTTTGTCATGTACGTCAAGAACCTTCTGGAACAGAAATACGGAGCCAGACTGGTAGAACGCGGCGGACTCCGGGTAACGACATCGCTTGACCTCACTATCCAGGACGAAACGGAACAGATCGTCAATAATACTGTCGATGCGCTCGCAAGCCTCCGGGTCGGCAACGGTGCGGCACTCGTAACGGATCCGAAAACCGGGGAAATCCTTGCCATGGTGGGAAGCCGGGATTATTTTGACATCGCCCGCCAGGGGAACGTCAACGTCACGACGGCGCTCAGACAGCCGGGATCCTCCATAAAAGTCGTCAATTATGCGGCAGCGCTTGAAAACGGATTTACCGCAGCCAGCCTCATCGATGATGCGCCGGTTATCTACAACATCCCGGGCAGTGCCCCGTATGCCCCCGTCAACTATGACGGCAAATTCCACGGCATCGTGCCGCTCCGCTATGCGCTTGGCAATTCGTTCAATATCCCTGCCGTCAAGGTGCTCTCCAACATCGGCGTCCAGACCATGATCGATAAAGGGAAAGCCATGGGGATCACCTCCTGGACCGATCCGTCTGCATACGGCCTCTCGCTGACGCTCGGAGGAGCCGACGTCACCATGCTTGATATGGCACGGGTATACGGGACGCTTGCGAATCTCGGCAAGCGCGTCGACCTCCTCCCCATCCTGAAAGTCACCGACTATACGGGAAAAGTGCTCGAAGACAACCGGCCGGCCGATCCCATACCCGCAGTCCGTCCCGGTGTTGCATGGATTCTCGGAAATATCCTGAGCGACAATGCTGCCAGGATCATAGAATTCGGACCCAATTCCCCCCTGGTTATCCCGGGAAAGACGGTATCCGTCAAAACAGGGACGAGCAACGACAAACGCGATAACTGGACCATCGGCTATACACCCTCCTACGTTGCGGTCGTGTGGGTCGGCAACAATGACAATTCACCGATGAACCCGTACCTGGCGTCCGGTATCACGGGAGCGGCTCCCATCTGGCATGACATCATGAGTTTTCTCCTCAAAGACCGCCCCGATGAACCGGAACCGGAACCGGAGGGCATCGTCTCCGTCCCCTGTTATTACGGACGGGTTGAATATTTTCTTGAAGGCACCCAGCCGCCCGGAGGACACTGCGCGCCGATCCCCACTCCCAGCCCGACCCCGACGCCCAACCCTTAACGGCTGACGGTTGGAGGAGAACCAGCGCCCCGGTTCCGTCTCTGAAAGCTCAGGTATACCGGTCGGCCACTTTACTTGCCGCATAGCTTTCCGGTTTTGTCCGGACCAGATACCCGCTTCCCCGGATCATACCGACAATCTCACTGATCATTTCGCGCGTATCCCCGAATGCCCCGATATCGACGTGAATTTCCACATCATATTTGGTAATGCCGTCGTTACGAAGAAGCGCCAGGACCGTTTCCGCCATGGCAAGGGACATCACTGCCTCCTCGTACATCCGCTGCCGGAGAACATACTTCTTTTTGTTGACAATCCGTTTCCAGAAATAGATACCGCCGGATCCTACCCTCCGTACCACAATCGCCGTGACAAAATCCACACCCTGCCCGTTATGCGGCTGGGAGTCGGTGCCGATCACGATCTCGTAAGTGCGCTCGGGGTCTGCGGACAGATATGCAACAATACGTTTGCGGATTTCCGGAAGATCAAGCGCGCCGTAGGTCGGACTCTGAAACATACGCGGCTAATAGTAGCAAAAGCACCTGTGGCCCGCAAGAAAACGGCGCCCGGCATACGAAAAGTACGAAAGGTGTTACCCTCCCGTACTTTTCCTGTTGTTCTCCGTTTCGTACGTACAGCAGATTACTGCTGCGGTCGCTCTTCCCGGGGACGTGCTTCATTGACGACAAGCTGCCGTCCTTCCACGTCTTTGTTGTGGAACAGTTCGATGGCTTTCTTGGCTTCCTCATCGGTTGCCATTTCCACGAAACCGAAGCCGCGTGATCGACCGGAATATTTATCGGCAATCACCTTGGCTGAAACGACGTTTCCTGCCTGGGCAAATAATTGCCCGAGCTTGTCGCTGTCCACAGTGTAAGGAAGGTTCCCTACAAATAAATTGGTGGCCATAATGGGCTCCTTTCTCCTCAGGACTTAAAGGGGACACCGAACGCCTGAAGAGAAAGTCGGATGAGGTATCTCACACGGCTTTTCAAGGTCATGGGTCGCACACTTCTTTCCTAGGTCTTCCTTCTCCTGGCCCGGAACTTCCCGCGCCTCACAAAGGATCAAGGGGAGTATACCACATGCGGACCCGGTGGGACAAATGCAATCGGCAGTACTGGCAAACCGATAGATCACCAACTACTGCAATATCGCAGTCTCATCCACGGCGGACCCTCCATTCCCTGATCCTCCCTGAGGTGCGCCGGTGAAGGCGAAGCTTCCGGTTACGACATCGGAAATGCCGCTCCAGTATGCGCTTCCTGACGCTTCAACCGTATAGACTATGCCCTGATCCGGGAATCCGGTAATGATGAGGTCTGAGCCCGCGGTGCGGATTTTCTTTGCCGGCTTGCCGCCGAGATTCGCGTCCGTGATCACACCATCTGTGAACCGCTTATCGGTTTTCATCCAGGTGCCCAAGTTGGTTGCCGTGGTATCCCGGACCCATACGATGAGATTTCCGGGATGCTCCGGGTCGGTGAACTCGAAATGGGCGTAATTCACGTTATCTTCCGGATGTGTATTGAGTGTCAGGTTTTCCGGATAGGAAAATTGCATGCGGTTGTTGTTGTCGGTCAGTGTCTTGAGAGGAACCGGCGTCGGCGTCGGGGAAACGGACGACACTGCCTGCTCAGATTCTGCCAGAGGATTGATAATCCTCCCCGGCCTCTTGACGCCGGTGGAGTACCATGCCGCAATACCACCCGCGGCTACCCCTACCACGACCGCACTGATGACAAGTGGATGGATGCGCATAGTTTCCCGTAGTATACCATCCGCACGGCCCTGATATAATGAAGGGAATGAGTATCTCCCGCCGCTTTGCATCACTGGTACTCTGTTGTTGTTTCTTTCTGGTAATCCCCCTGCTTTCCCGCCCGGCACTGGCAGCCAAAAAACGGGTATGGCGCAGTAACTCCGGCGGCGGAGAGACGTACTCAACCGGCAAACTCTCCCGACCAACGAACAGCGTCATCATTACGTTTCTCCACCTCGAAACCGTGGATTCCGCAACGTATACACTCGAGTACAAAACGAACAAAACGACACAGGGGATCGTCGGAACGGTTACGCCGGCGGGACAGGATACGGAGTCCCGTGATCTCTACTTCGGAACCTGCAGCCATGGAGTCTGTACGCCGCATGACAATATCTCCGCCGCCACGCTTACCGTGGAAACGCGGCTGAAAACCGGAGTGACCAACACAAAACGCTACTATATCAGAATCTAAAATCCCAGTTTTTCCCTAACGAACAGGATCGTTACCCTTCCGGGTTGCTGTTGCCGGACGATGAGAATATCATTTATTGCGCTTCCTTTTCCGTACGCTTTTTGTGCCCGCTCGTTTTCCAGAGGAAAAACATATTCTTCGATACGCCGGAACCCCTCCTCAACAGACGGGACAATCTTTTGCGTTCCGGCAATCCACAGCACATGATCTGCCCCATACACGTACGGCCCGAGTTGGCTTCCCGTTGCCGACGCAATCATCACCTGTCCGTCGCGGGTAACGGCGTGCACACTTCCCACAACCCAGTCCGGAGAAACGGCCACCCGCGTCATCTCTTTGCGCTGTGTTGCTCTGTCCATCGTAAGAAGTGTTTTGCGGATTGAACGGTAACGACCGCTTTCGTTAATGTCGTGAAGAAGCCCGATCTGTTCCGACGTTCTCGAGGTGACGGTGAATACGCTCGCGCCTTCCGGCAACAGCGCCAACGCCCGTTCTTTTGCTTCTTGGGCGTGATCGCACATCAGCACGTCAAACCCGTGACCCCTGAGAGCCCGAGCCGTTTCCCTGAGCGTCTGATCGGATGCAAGTGTATCCCACATAGAACCGCACTTCCTTTACTTTGCCGGTCGCAATTGGTAAACTACACCGTACATCAATTACTTTACTTTGTAAAGTAGTTACATATTATATAGTATGAATGCCCGTGATAAGCAATGTCTCGGGAAAACCCTCAACATTATCGGGAGTAAATGGACGGTATTTCTCCTCCATGAGCTTACCGGCGGCACCAGACGTTTCGGCGAACTTGAACGCGCGCTTGACGGCATTAGCCCCCGGACGTTATCACTGCGTCTCAGGGAACTCGAACACGCAGGAATTGTAAAGAAGAAACTCTACGCGGAAGTGCCTCCCCATGCGGAATATTCCCTGACGGACAAAGGGAAATCACTCCGCAGTATCATCCGGAACATCCATACCTGGGGAAAGGGCCGGTCGGTATGATGTCCCTCCTCATCTCACGGGGTTTTGACGGGTATGAGCTTCTGGACACCGGAGCAGGAGAAAAGCTCGAGCGTTTCGGACAGTACCGTGTTTCCCGACCCGATCCGCAGATACTCTGGCGCAGAAAAAACACCGTGCCGTGGGACGCGGACGCGGTTTTTTCCCGTACCGCGGCAGACCGCGGCACCTGGAGCCTCCGTCGGCCTGTACCGGACCCGTGGATCATCCGTTATCGCACACTCCGCTTCCGCCTGAAACTTACCCCGTTCAAGCATCTCGGCATCTTTCCCGAGCAGGCTTCGCAGTGGGAATGGGTTATGGCATCGATTGCCGCCGCTTCCCGGCCGGTACACATGCTTAATCTCTTCGGCTATACCGGCGCCCTATCCCTTGCTGCTGCCGCTTCAGGAGCAGACGTCACCCATGTGGATGCCTCGCGGCCGACCATCGGATGGGCACGGGAAAATCAGCATCTGTCAGGACTGGGCCAGGCACCGGTACGCTGGATTCTTGATGATGCGGTTTCCTTTTGCCGACGGGAAATTAAACGCGGTGCGGCGTATGAAGCAATCGTCATGGATCCTCCGGTCCGCGGTCACGGACCCCACGGGGAACTCTGGGATTTTACCGCGGGTTTTCCCAGACTCATGGGGTATTGCCGCCAGCTGCTTGCTCCGAAACCGCTTTTCATCCTCATCAATGCGTACGCAGTAAGCACCTCTTCCGTCATCCTCGACCGCGTACTCGAAGATGAAACCGGAGGAACGGGAAACATCATCTCCGGCGAGCTCGGGATGCGCGAACGGGTGTCCGGGCGCATTCTCACCACAGGCATTTTTGCGGCATGGTCGCCGGACGCGGACATCACTTCGGGCATCCTGAGTCGTTCGGATTAAGCGTTATATCACGTCCTGCCGCCCCACATTGCAACAACCGGAAAAATCTGTTACCCTGTATCCAGCAAGTCATCCGGCCTGCACCATACCCAAACGGATATCCCGGTCCCGGTTTCCCGTGTCCGCAGTGGGTATACTGTGAGGCAGTTATGGACAAAAATGCCGTAAGGAAGATCGATATCTTCTTTACCAAATTTACTCCTCTGCATTTTGAGAAGAACGATGTCATCCTTCAGGCCGGAGAAACACCGGAAGGCATCTATTACATCACAAAAGGGCTCGTGAAGCAGTACCTTATATCCAAAAAAGGAGAAACGTTTATCCTCCATGTCTTCCGTGCAGAATCATTTTTCCACATGACGTGGTTTGTAAACGGGGGCATCAATACGTCCTATTTTGAAGCTATGGCGCCGGTTGATGTCTACCGTGCACCCATGGAAAAAGTGGAAACCTTTTTTACGGCACATCCTGAACTCTACCGGCATTTTGCCAACCGTCTGCTCCGTGGGGTGGACGGCATGATCTCCCGGCTTGGATTCCTGATGCTCGAACCCGCATACGTCAAAATCATTTCCTTTCTCGTATACCTGGCTCAGAAATACAGCAGCAAAGAAGACGGAAAACTGGTCACGCAGCTGCCGTTCAGCCACAAGGAAATTGCATCATGGGTCGGCACCACCCGGGAAACCGCAAGCATTCAGATGGAACGCCTCAAAAAAATGGGGATCATCAGCTACCGGAGGCGGCTGATCGTCATCCACAACCTCAAACACCTGCAGGACGAGCTTCTCTCGGGAAGCGAACAGGCGCGCATGTCATGACGCCGGCAGTCATTTCTTCTGCAGCTGTTTCCAGAGCCAAAGTCCCAACAGGATAAGATCGACAACCACGAGAAGATAAACGGCTAGTCCGAATACATTGCCGCCTCCCCATCCTGCCATGTTGCCGTAGGTATAGTTCCAACCCATCATGAACGCGTCACCTCCCTTATAACGTCTATTGTCGTACTGTTTCTCCACCCGGTCAACTCCGGCAGACGTTGTCATCCATATGTTTGTCATAGATTCCTGGTATAATACTGATCATGCTCAAAAACACGAATTTATCCGTTTGCATCTGGTCGGATAACTACAAAGCCCTTGCCGGGTGGTACCGGGATACGTTGGATCTCCCGGTCCGCGAAGAACTGACGCTTCCCAGTGATACGGGCATTGATTTTGACTTCGGGGGGAACTACTTCTCTGTCGGGCGCCATGATAAGGTCCACGGAAAAAACAAAGACCCCTACCGCATCATGATCGGATTTGAGGTGGAAAGTGTCGCAAAAACCTATGCCGAACTCCAAAAAAAAGGGGTCACCGTTATAGCTGCACCATTTGAGGGACCGCCCGGCGGCTTTTGGTGCATGACCATTGCTGATCCCGAGGGCAATATCCTCCAGTTTTTCGGCGATAAATAACTTCTATGCCGTGGTACGCTTTCGCCGCCGCAACCCCGGTCCTCTACAGCTGGGCCGTCTTCATCGATAAATTCCTTATCGAAAAACGCATTAAAAACCCGATAGTGTTAACCTCCGTATTCGGCATGACGAGCGGTCTCATCGGTGTTCTCATCGGCCTGATTCACGGGTTTCAGCCTATCGGACTGTTCAACACGCTTGTCATTATGGCCGGGGGCATGCTTCTCGTGTTCTATCTCCTTCCCTACTACGCCGCAATCCAAAAAGAAGATGTGTCGCGGGTCATCCCGATGTATGAACTTATCCCGGTTTTTACCCTCGGTATGTCCGCGCTATTTTTGCATGAGACACTCACATTCAAACAGATCCTCGGGCTCTTTGTAGTGGTTATTGGGGCGGTCACGATATCCATGGAACACATAGAAGGGAGTATTTTCCGACCGAGAAAAGCGCTCTGGCTTATCCTCCTTTCGAGCATCCTTTACGGAACGGTCGGAATTGTTTTCCGGTATATCGTAAAAGATGCCGGCTATTGGACGACGTTTTCCTATGAGTACATCGGTACCGGTATCGCGGGAGTTGCTCTCCTTTTTCTCCCATCAGTCCGGCGGGGTTTTCAAAAAGACTTCGCCGCTCTTACATCTTCTCTTGGATTGTTGGCGGTAGATAAAGCCTGCGGCATCACGGCACAACTGTCGGAAGGGGTCGCGCTGTCTCTTGCTTTCGTTCCGCTCGTTAACACCATCGAAAGCATTCAACCCATCGTCATGCTTATAGAAGGAATGCTTCTTACCGTTCTGTTGCCGCGCTTCATCAGGGAAAATATCTCCGGGGGTGTCCTTGCCCATAAAGCCGTCTCTATCGCTATTATTTTCGCCGGGCTGACGCTCATGTACCTCTGACGCTCCTCTCCGGCGCTCTGTCGCCCGGAAGACAAGAACGGTAGACCCCACGCTCATGAGCGGGTTTTTGTTCCCAGATTATCGTATCCCTTCAGGCGGTACACCGCAAGCGAAAGAAGCCAGCTCAGGAGAAATGCGATAATGATGATATACCCCATGTTGCCGAGATCCACGCGGTTTATGGCGCGGATTACCAAGCCTCCCCACCCCAATTCACGCGCAAGCAATTGCACTCCTTCAACTCCTCCGATAAACAGCGCTATGACGACGGAAATGAACGTAATATTCAGGTTATAGTACAGTTTCCGGACCGGCTTGACATATGCCCATCCGTATGCGCCAAGCATGAGTATACCGTCGAGCGTATCGATAAGAGACATCCCGGCAGTAAACGCGACAGGAAGGAGCAATACTTTCCATGCCTCCATCCCGCCGGCACCCGTTGCCGCGGAAAGGGAAAGGAGTCCCACTTCGCTTGCCGTATCAAAACCGAGCCCGAACAGAAACCCGACAAAATACATGTTCCAGCTCGCGGATACCGCCCCGAGGAACGGCCGGAAGAACCGCGCAAGAAATCCCTTGGTTTCGAGATGCATGCGGATCTCCCGCGCATCATATCCTCCGCCACGGATAACTCTCCGCCACACCCGGACGATATCAAGAAGCGCAAAAAGATTTACAAATCCGATAAGGAGCAAAAATACGCTTGAAACCAGCGTCCCGACGAGCGCCCCGGTACTCCGGAATGCCGGCAGATTGGTTCTGATATAGGAAGCAAAGAACGCTATGGCGACGGAAAGCGCCACGACAATTGTCGAGTGGCCGAGCGAGAAAAAAAACCCGACACCGACCGGCCGTTTCCCCTCACCCATGAGTTTCCGGGTCGTATTGTCGATTGCCGCTATATGATCCGCATCTACGGCATGTCGTAGTCCCAACCCGTATGCAAGTACCACGAGTCCAACAAACGTCGTATTCCCAACAGACGCCCAAAGACTACCGGCCCAGACCGACAGGTTGAGAAGAATCAAAATAGTTGCAAGAGCCGTCAATCTCCGCCGAAAACCTGGTGAAGTTTTGGAAAAAAGAGTATGGAGTTTGCCCGGCAACTTCATATGATGGTATTCTACCGTGACTCCCCGAAAAACGAAAATGATCTCTTTTCATTCGTCTTCCCGGGCACTATGATGAAAACATATCTCGGCATGCCGGGAATGTTGATATTGGAGATACGTCAGCCGTACCCATCCGAAAGCGACAATCATCCGAATCACAAGAATTCCTGCCGGTCTTCAACCTTATATCATCCCGCGCACGCATCGTCTTATGACACATCCATCGGTTGTTCGTCCGGGAAGCGGTATCCGCGGCCTTGGAACAAGTTTTGATGAAAACGGGGTGTTTCTTTATCTCGACACACAACAAGAACAAAACGCCATCCTTCTCTCCTACGCGGCAAACGGCATGGATTTCCGGCCGGTCTCCGATAACGTGCACATCACCGGTAACGACGGACAACCCGTATCAGCCGCATTTCTTGAAGAATTCCGGATCGCATGCCTGAAAAAAAACGACTCCCTCCTCTCATACCGGGATAAACGGGAAAACGGCGTTTTCCTAGCCCGTTCGCGCGACCGAATCAACTGGAGAACGTTTACCCGGGTGCCCTACGCTGATACTCCTTTCCTCCTTGTGCCGCAATCAGGACTCCGACGCGGACACATCGCCTACGCCGGCAACACCGTCATCCATGCTCTCCGGTCCGGCAGTCTCAGGAGCTGGGAACGGGGTCTGCAGATCATCCCGCCAAGCGGATCCGTCCCGGACCCGCATACTACATACCGGGCCGGCATGACTATGCCAACGGATGATGGTATTGCATTTTTTTACTTCAGCGGCCATGACGGAAAAGACGGGATCCGTTGGGCGGTCAGGGTAGTCTATGCGGACAAGTACGATCCGGAAAATCTGGTCTGGCGCTCAGGCAATGCCGTCTGGGAGGAAACGGACGAGTGGATACAAAGAAATATGGCGCCGGTAGGGGTAGCACGTTCGGAAGGACGTCTGGTAAGTTACTGGAATGTACCGGGTGCCGGCATCCATGCAATCACCCATACACCGGTTACTCATATATCTGACGAACGCCGTCACATGAGTCCCAATATACTCCGCCGCGTCCTCGAGAACCCGATACTCAAACCGTTAGCCCGGCACCGGTGGGCATCGCGGGCCACCTTCAACCCGACCGCGGTCTTTGACCGGGGGACGATTCACCTTATCTACCGCGCCATCGGCGATCAGGATATCTCCGTTTTGGGCTATGCCACTACCCGGGACGGCACACATATAGATGAACGTCTGGATGAGCCGATATACATTCCGCAGGAGCCCTTTGAGCTCACGCGGTCCGACGCCCCCTGCCCGGGCCTGTATGCGTCGGGCGGAGGGTACGGCGGCTGCGAAGATCCGAGGATCACAAAAATCGGGGACCGGTTCTATCTCACCTATGTGGCGTATAACGGTGCAGATCCGCCGCGGGTTGCTTTTACCTCAATCGATGCGACGGACTTCAGGAACCGGCGGTGGCGCTGGGAAAAAGCCGTCCTTATTTCCCGGCCGGGAGTTGTCGATAAAAATGCGGTGCTGTTTCCGGAAAAAATCAATGATTCCTATGTATTTCTCCACCGGATATTTCCGGATATGCTCCTTGATTATGTCCCGTCGCTTTCGTTTGACGGAACCGTGTGGCTCAGAGATGCCGACCGAATCCGGCCAAGAATATTTTCCTGGGATTCAAGAAAAATCGGTGCCGGACCTCCCCCTATCAAAACGCCGTACGGATGGCTCCTTATCTATCATGCGGTCGGCGACCACGATCCCTCCCGGTACAAAATCGGGGCCATGCTCCTTTCGCTCGATGATCCTTCACGGGTACTATGCCGTTCCCGCATGCCCATCCTTGCGCCGGACCTGCCGTATGAAAACGAAGGGCATAAAGCGGGTGTCGTCTATCCGTGCGGCGCTGTCGTGCACGGCAATGATCTCATCATCTACTACGGCGGCGCGGATACCGTCATCTGTGCGGCAAAAACACCGCTTAGATCGTTTCTTGAAAACCTGAAAGAGGAAGGGTCTCTCGAACAGAACGCAGTCCGTATGCAATCCTACCGCTTATGATTACCGTCAACCGCTGCCGCGATAACCCTATTCTGTCCCCGATGAGCGCTCATCCGTGGGAAGCCAAAGCCGCATTTAACGGCTGCGTTATAAAATCGGATGACATCTACCGGATGGTATACCGTGCACTCTCATCTCCCCAGACTATTGCCGGGAGTGAACTTCCGCTTTCTACCGTGGGGTACACAGACGGTCCGGATGGCATTCATTTCGAAAATCGAAGACAACTCATCACTCCGGAATTTGAATGGGAGCGATACGGCTGTGAAGATCCGAGAGTAACAAAAATAGCTGATACATACCATATATTTTATACCGCTCTTTCTGCGTTTCCCTTTAGTCCGAATGGCATCAGAATCGGGGTCGCGCTCACCCAAGATTTCCATACCATTATTGCTAAGCATCCGGTCACACCCTTTAACGCAAAGGCTATGGCGCTCTTTCCCGAAAAAATTCATGGTAACTATACCGCCATCCTGACGGTTGATACTGACCTGCCTCCGGCGAAAATATGCATCGCGTCTGCCAAAAGCTTATCGGACTTCTGGGATGCAACATATTGGGACAGATGGCACGAAGAACTGGACACCCACACGCTCCCGCTGTTGCGCTCTACCAGAGACCATCTGGAAGTGGGAGCGCCCCCCATTAAAACATCGGAAGGATGGCTTATCATCTACTGTTACATACGCCACTATCAAAGCTCGGCACGGACGTTCGGTATTGAAGCTGTCCTTTTGGATACTGAGAACCCCATGAAAATTATCGGGAGGACCTCGACTCCCGTGATGGTTCCGCAAAAATCCTATGAACTCCAGGGCAATGTACCAAACGTTATTTTCCCAACAGGAGCGCTCCTTAATGCTGACGGTCATACGCTTGCTGTTTATTACGGCGCTACTGATACAACCTGTTGTCGGGCCACAGTGCCGTTGGGAGAGCTTATGACCGAACTTACACTGCATTCCGATATGCCGGTCAAAACCGGAATATATAACGTGCTGAAATTTGAACGGTCGCGGGAAAATCCGATTATTTCTCCGGTTGCCGCACATCCGTGGGAGTCAAAAACAACATTAAATCCTGCAGCAGTCTACAAACAGGGTGCAGTGCACATCCTCTATCGCGCCCAAGGGGCCGATGACCGATCGGTTCTTGGTTATGCGACGGCAACAGACGGCATCCATATAGACACACGCTTACCGGAACCCGTGTACAGACCCCGGAATTCATTTGAAGCGATGGGTTGTGAAGACCCGAGACTCATGTTTCTCGAAAACAGACTGTATATGTGCTATACCGCCTATGATGCAAAAAATCCGACCCGTGTTGCTCTCACTTCCATTTCGGAAGAGGATTTCCTGAGTAGAAACTGGGTCTGGGACCGGCCGATACTTATCTCACCACCCGGTACGGATGACAAAAACGCGTGTCTCTTTCCGGAAAAGATAAACGGCAGGTATGTTTTTCTCCACCGGATTGCCCCCTGTATCTGGATCGATTTTATGGACAGTCTGAGATTCGGAAAAGGCATATGGCTCAAAGGAACAATTCTTATGGATCCGAGAACCGATTGGTGGGACAGCGAAAAAATCGGTATCGCGTCTCCCCCGATCAAAACTCCCGACGGCTGGCTCCTCCTCTACCACGGGCTTTCTAAAATTGACAGAAAATACCGTATCGGAGCCGCACTTCTCCATAAGGAACATCCTGATCACGTGATCGGCAGACTCCGGGAGCCGATCCTCGAACCGCAGGCCAAATATGAGACGCGCGGGCTCCGGCCCGGTACGGTCTTTGGATGCGGCGCCGTCGTCATAAACGGCATCATCTTCTTCTATTACGGGGGTGCGGATCAGTGTGTTGCCGTTGCGACGATAAATCTGAAACACCTCGTCACCGCCCTCAAATCCTGAAGATTTATTTCTTCGTTTCTTTCGTGGCTGTTTCGGATACCGGCAGGAGTTTTAGGACGGTAAATGCCGGGCACCGTCAGGAGTTTGTATGGCGGCAAGAATATCGGCGTTTTTCGGAAGCCGGCAGTCATTTTTATCAACATAGACCGTATTCATTTCCGTGCGCGCTATCTGCTCGGGGTTTCCCTCCATGGGACAGGGATTTGTCGTATAGACGATGTTTAAAAAATGCAATCCGTCATGTTCTTTGGGCGATCCCATAGCCTGAAACCGGGAAGGGGGAAACGCCGTATAGAACAGATAGTGGATGAGGTTGTTATTGCGTTCCGTAGTCATCACCACTTTCGGATAGTGGGCCCTCAGTTTCTCGACGGTGGCAACGAGCTCCGGTTCCGCCGCCGAACGGTACCACGGCTCATGGATCCTGCCGTGATAGAAATAATTATGCAGAAAGGAAAGAACATTCTGTACGAGAATTGCGCAAATAATGACGGTCACGGCGGGCTTCCAGTTCTTCCGTACGAGGTCCATTGCTTCCAGCAACCCTATGCCAGACATGATTGCAAGGGGATAAAGCATGAAGGATGCGCGTTCGACGTTCGGAAGGTCTTCCCACGTCAGGCCTGCAGGTACTGCAGCCAGGAGAAGCCAGGTGACCGGAATAAGACAGCGGTACGTTCTTTTCTTTATGCCGTCAACCAAGAGTACCGCAAAGCCGAAAACGATAAACGGCGCCTCCACCGCATACAGGTTTCCGTTGTTGATAAACAGAAACTGCCCATCAAAATGTTCAAAGTACGAGCTTATGAACAGTCTGCCGTAGAAATCGAGCTTATTATGGAAAAAGCGTGTTATTAAGGAATTTTGGGTTCCGTCCTCATCCTGCTGCTGCTTAAGGTCCCGCGTCCCTCCCGGTACATTCAGGATGCTGAGCCTGCGGGCCGCCAGTCTCCGAACTGGTCAATGGCAAGAGGCAGGAAATTTCCGTTCTGATCACGGCCGGTTTTGAGGAGTGAATATGCATTGTAACCGATACTCACTTCGTCTCCGTGGAGGCCGACCGGCATGCCGGCCAGATTGAAGAATCTGACGGCAAGCCCTGCCAGAATGATGCAGCCAAGAATGATCTGCGTCCGCAAACGCGCATTCATCGTATTACTCCTTTTCCACTATACCACAGAGCGACCGGGGTAACCCGGTTCCGGCGGGAACAAAGCCTAGATACGGGGGAAGATATACCGGGCAACACCGAGTTTTTCCAGAACTTCTGCGGTCCACGGGGTCAGTCCTCCATACCACCCCAATACCATGGAAATTCCCACCAGTATGAGGAGAAGTCCCGCTATCATGTTAAGACCCGCGATATGCCCCCGGAGCCTTCGGAGAAACGGGTAGGAACTGCCGAAGGTAAGCGCTACCGCGACAAACGGTACGGCGATGCCCGCCGCGTAGACAAGAAGGAGCATCATGCCGCCCGCCCCGTTTCCCGTGGTGGCGGCAAGGGTCAGGATCGCCCCGAGGGTCGGGCCGACACACGGAGACCAGGTCAGCGCGAAAACGACACCGAGGAAAAACGGATTTACCAGCCGGAGCCGGTAGACCGCTCCCGGCATTTCAAGACGGAATCCCACTCCGGCGCCGAATATCCTACGAAACACCCCCAATACAGACAAACCGAAAACAAAGATAAACAGACCCCCGATCCTGAGGAGATTTATCTTATGGAGGATAAGGAAAGAGCCGATAAACGAACTTCCCATCCCGAGTGCGGTAAATACCACCGTAAACCCGGCGAGAAAAAGACCGGTATGGACAGCGACGGTGCGGATGTACGTTCTGCGCGTACTGTTTCTGCCGAATGCAGATACCGATGCACCGCTCAGATACCCGAGATAAATCGGCAGGAGCGGTATGACGCACGGGGAAAAGAACGAAAGAAGCCCTGCAGTAAAAGCGATGATAAACGTGATGTTCATGCCGCTGCTCTCCCCGATCCTGATACAGGTATTATATGTCAGCGTTTAACTCCTGCCTATGACAGCCATAGTCTGACGGGGTTCCACAGATACGGAAAGGTGTTATGATAAAAGAACGAGCGATCCGTTATTCTTATGGTTACTATTGCCCTACAACCAGACTATGTCGCACGTCTTGCCGGCATCAGAATCACCAACACGTTCCTGACAAGCCTCGTTGTCACTGCCATTCTGAGTATTTTGGCTGTCATTCTGACCCCCGTCGGGAAACGGTCTTCCTCCCGTCTTACGGAAACGGAAACAATCATTGCCGATAAACTCATGGGCTTTATAGACGGGGTCACCGGTGACCACAGGCAAACCGTCCAGATTTTCCCGGTCGTCGTTACGCTGTTTGTTTTTATCGTGACGGCCAACCTCCTCGGGCTCATCCCGGGGTTTCTCGGATCCCTCTATATTACCGCCGGGAGCGCTCACCTGCCGCTTCTGCGCGCGCCGAACAGCGATCTCACCACGACGCTCGCCCTTGCCCTCTATGCCATGTGTGCCGTGGAGACCTTTTCTTTCACCCAAGCCGGCATCAGGGGATTCGTTGCCCGCCTTTTCAATATCCGGAGCCCCCTCGAATTCATTATCTCTTTTTTTGAATCGCTGTCAGAACTCACAAAAATCATCTCATTTTCGTTCCGGTTATTCGGCAATATCTTTGCCGGTGAAGTACTCCTTCTCCTTGCGGCATTTTTCCTCCCGTATATCCTTCCCCTGCCGTTTCTTGTCATGGAGCTGTTTGTCGGCGTCATTCAGGCATTCATTTTTGCCGTTCTGACGCTCGCGTTTGCCAAAGCCGGAAGCATCAGGAGTAAACAATTAGCAAAGGAGGTGACCATATGAACGCTACGTATCCGTCCGCATTTGTCATGGGTATCGGGACACTGGGGCCCGCACTCGGCATCGGCATGATCGGCGCCGCTGCCCTTCTTGCCATGGCCAGAAACCCTCAGAATTCCGAGCGCATCCAGGTTGCCATGATTATCGCAATCGCATTCGCTGAAGCGATCGCAATCTATGCCCTGGTTGTTGCATTGCTGTTGAAATTTATTCCGTAATTGTTCCGCGTATGCAACTTTTGGGATCTCTCGGTATTGATTTCCGCCTCCTGGCTGCTCAGGTTGTCAATTTTGTGCTGCTCATGTGGATTCTAACGAAATTACTCTATACGCCGCTCATGAGCGCCATTGACCGGGAACGCCGCAGCCGGCTGAAGACCGAAGAAGACCGGAAAAAACTCGAGAACGAAAAAAATGCATCGGAGGCGATGAAACGGTCCCTCGTTACCGACGGCCGGAAGGAAGCAGAAAAACTCGTGGCGGATGCCGGACACATGACGGAACTCATCAAGCTCCAGGCGCTCCGGGACGCACAGCAAACCGGAACCAAACTGGTGACACAAACCAAAGCGGAACTCGCCGCGCGCAAAAAGGAACTTGAAGATGCTTTTTCCGCCAATAAAGCAACGCTTCTCACCACCCGCCTCACGGATATCTTCGGCACGCTTCTGTCTGACCGGACCCTGTCGGAAGAGATGGACCGCATGTATTTTGAGCGCCTTAAAACTTCGCTCGCCCGGCTTTCCCCGACCGCCATTTGGCCGGAAACCGGACGGGCCGGAAAAACCGGGGCAGGAGCCGGCATGCCGGGTGAAACAAAACTCCGGGCAATCCTTGCCAAAAAGCAGGCCGGAGCAGCCGCATCCAAGTCCGGCAGACAGGACCGCGACCGGCTGACCGGTATTGTAGAAAGCACCCGGCCGCTCACGACAAAGGAAAAATCCGAACTCAACCGGATGCTCAGATCTGTCGCAAAAAAACCCGTGGCGCTTCGTGAGACAAAAAATCCGGCGCTTCTTGCCGGCTTTTCCTTCGAACTTGCTGGCGTACTCCTCGAACACAATCTTATGAGCGATATCCGGAGGGTCCATGCCTGAACTCCTGAAAAAAGAAACCGGTCACATCAACGCCTTGTTTTCCGGCGTTGCCATCTGCGGGGGATTCCCCTATGCCAGGCTTCACGAGGTGATCCTCGACAGCGACGGCCGCCCCGGGGGCATCGTCGTAGGGTTTCGCGAGGACTATACCGAAGTTCTCCTCTTTTCCGAGAGGAAAAACGTCGGAAGACCCTTCTTCAGGAGCAACACGCTCATGAGCATACCCGTGAGCGAGCGCTATATCGGACGGGTTGTGGACGGCACCGGCACACCCGTCGATAAACACGGCGCGATCACCGGCCAGCTCCGACCCCTCTTTACCAAAGCGCCCGCGATCTTTGACAGGAAACCCGTCTCCCGTCCGTTTGTCACCGGCATAAAGATTATTGATACCGTCCTCCCGATCGGACGGGGTCAGCGGGAACTCATTATCGGCGACCGCAAACTCGGCAAAACGACGATCGCCGTCGACACCATCCTCAATCAGGGACGGATGCATAAAAACCCTCCGGTCTGCATCTATGTTTCCTGCGGCAAAAAGGTGAGCGAACTTGAGGAAATCATCCGGCTCTTCACGAGAGAGGGTGCCATGACGTACACCGCCGTCGTTGCGGCAACGGCAGACAGTCCGTTTGCTTCCCAGTACCTTGCCCCGTTTACCGGGACGACCATCGGCGAATACTTTCGTGATCTCGGATCGGATGTTCTGATCGTTTATGATGACCTCACCAAACACGCAGCCAGTTACCGCGATATCTCCCTCCTCCTCTCGAGGGCCCCCGGCCGTGAGGCATACCCCGGAGACGTGTTCTCCCTGCACGCGGGACTCCTTGAACGGGCCGGGCAACTTTCGGACAAGCGGAAAGGCGGCTCCCTGACGGCGCTCCCCATCGTCGAAACGCAGGAAGGGGACCTGACGTCATTTATCTCCACCAACATCATCTCAATAACGGACGGACAGATCTATCTTGAGCGCGGCTTGTTTCAGAAACGGTTTCTGCCCGCCATAAATGTCGGCCTTTCGGTGTCCCGTATCGGCTCCAAAGGTCAGCCGGACGCGCTCCGTGAGGTAACCGGAGGCCTCCGGCTTGCCCTTGCCCAACACCGGGAGCTCCAGAAACTGACGCAGATAGAAACGGTGTTAAGCCAGGCGGCGCGCCGGACGATTGAGCGCGGAGAGCTTATTCTCGAACTCCTGAAACAGGACAAACATATCCTGGTAGACTGGCCCGTACAGGTAGTCCTCTTTTATGCGGCAGAGCAGGGGTATTTTGACGATATAGAACTCGATACATGGAGGGGATTTGAAGACCTGGTCGTCAAGGCCATAACGACCAAAAACAAGCGGATCACGGAAACCATCTCCCGCGGCACGTTTGATGACAAAACGCGGGAGGATATACGGCTTTTTATCAGCAGCATGAAAAAGGACTTTGTCAGTCCGGTCTGAGGCAATATGATTACCTACCTGCAGTTTCAGAAAGATCTTGACGGACTCCGCGACGTCACGGATATGGTCAAGACCATAGAAAAAATCGCGGCGTCCCGGCTTATGGATCTGAGGCGCTCCCTCACCACCATAGAAGCCTATACCACGGAAATACGAGCCGTCCTTGCCGCCATACGCCCGCACGTGGCAAGCGAAGCGAATCCGCTCCTTATGCCGCGCCCGGATGCCCGCCGGATCCTCCTCGTCCTCGGCGGTGATCAGGGGCTGGTCGGCGGCATGTATCACGGTCTCGTCGATACGCTTCTCCCCCAAAAAGACCGCTACCGCGGATTCGTTGTCGTCGGCAAAACCTGTAGACGGTTCCTTACCGAGGAAGGCATAGAGACCGAACGGTTTTTTTCAAATGATCCCGCGACACCGGCCGGAGACGTCAGCAACACTATATCGTCATACATCCTCGGCCGCTTTGCCGGGGAGCCGGTTTCCTTTGACGTCCTCTATCCCAAGTTCGTATCATTCATGGAGCACACGCCGACCCTCGTTCCCCTCCTGCCGTTCCCGCTCCCGGACACGCCGTCTGCCGCGGAAGACATCGGGTTTCCCCTGTTTGAACCGGCAAAAAACAGCGTCTTCGCTTGGGTCCTGAATGCCGCAATCACAAGTACCTTTACCGGTCTGGTTGCCGAGACCCGGCTTTCGGAACTGTCGGCCCGGACGCTTGAGATGGAACATGCCGCGGAAAAGGCCAGGCATATCGCCCGGGGACTCATGCACGAATTTCACAAAACCAGAAGGAAAATTGCAACGCAGCGGCAGCTTGAAAGTTTTATCGTCCATACGCTCGTATGAACAAAGAAACCGGCATCATCACGGCAGTACAGGGAGGAGTCACGGAAGTGATGTTTGAAGCTGTACTTCCCGAGATCGGAGCAATCCTCAAAAATACCGGCGGGACCCACATCCTCGAGATCATTGAGCGGAAGGATCCGTATACCGTCCGGGCTATCGCCCTCTCTTCGCTCGAAGGCGTCTTCCGCGGGGAAGACGTCAGTGTCGCCGAACCGGAATTGCGCCTTGCTGTCGCCAAGGCTATAGGAGGACGGGCCTTTGACGTCTTTGGGACGCCGATCGACGGCACCAAACTGACTGCTCCGCAAAGCATCCCCTACTGCGACCTCCCGGAGCTTGATACGGCACAAAAATCCAAACGCAAGGTCCTCGAAACCGGCATAAAAATTATCGACCTCGTGACCCCGTTCCGTCAGGGAGACAAAATCGGCATGTTCGGAGGAGCGGGAGTCGGTAAAACGATCCTGGTTACCGAACTCATGCACAACTTTTCCCTCAAGGAGCAGGGGTATTCCGTATTCGCCGGAGTCGGGGAACGCATCCGGGAAGGCAATGATCTCTACCGGACACTTAAGGATCTTCAAGTACTCGGCAATACCGTTCTCTATTTCGGGGAAATGGATAAGTCTCCCGGCGTCCGTGCGCGCGTCGGGCTTTCTGCAATCACTGCGGCGCGGTATCTTCAGAAACACACCGGCAAAGATGTCCTCTTTTTTATCGACAACATTTACCGCTATGCCATGGCAGGAATGGAAATCGGTGCGATCCTCGGAAAAGTCCCCTCCGAGCTCGGCTATCAGGCAACGCTTGACCGGGATATCGCGGAACTTGAGGAAAGGATCGCATCAACAGCCCACGGTGCCGTCACGTCCATCCAGGCCGTGTATGTACCGGCGGACGATCTGACCGATCCGGCTGTAGTTTCCATATTTTCCCACCTCGACTCGGCGCTCGTCCTGTCCCGGACGATTGCCGAGAAAGGCATCTACCCTGCCGTTGATATCATGCGCTCGTTTTCTGCTAGCCTTGATCCGGACATCGTGGGCGCCCGGCACTATGCCATCGCCTCGGAGGTCCGCGCGACCATGGAACGCTATCAGGAACTTTCCCACATTATCTCAATCCTCGGTATCGAGGAACTCTCCCGCTCCGACCGGACGACGGCCAAACGGGCAGAACGGCTCCAGCGCTTTCTGACGCAACCGCTGTATGCCACAGAAGCATTCAGCGACAAAAAGGGCGTGTTTGTGCCGCTTGCCGATACGCTCCTGGGCTGCGAACGGATCCTCGCCGGGGACTATGACGGTGCATCGCCTGATACGCTATATATGACCGGCAAGGTGCCGCAGAAATCATCCACATGAATGTGACGCTCTACCGGCTCGGCACGGAAACCGTGGCACTCCCGGATGCCGCAGCCGTCACCATTCCCGCATCCGGCGGGGAACTGGAAATACTCGACCATCACGCGGAAGCTTTTTTCCTTCTGGCCCCCGGACACGTCACCGTCACGGGATCGGGAAACGGAGATCCGTTTACGGTCCCGGTAGAAGGAGGAGGCTGCCACGTCAAAGACAATGCAGTCCGCCTCTTCATCGACAGACAACCGGCAACAACCCCTCCGGCTGACACAAAGAACCCACATCCATGACGCGCGCTTCCTATCACCGGAAACATCTCTTTACCAATCTCCTTCTCATCACTCTGGGGGTAGCCGTCGCCGTCGCGCTTTCTCAAAATAGGGCATTTACAGGCTTTCTCCTCCACCTCGGCACCCTCGGCTACATCGGCGCCTTTGTGGCCGGCATCCTCTTTGTATCGACATTCACGGCGTCGGTCGGGATCCTCGTCCTTTTTCTTCTCGCGGAAACGCTTTCCCCTATAGAAATCGCGCTTCTTGCGGGGTTGGGCGCGGTGGTCGGCGATCTTCTCGTGTTCCGATATGTCCGCGACGATCTTCTCGAGGATATGCAGTATCTCTACAAAAAATTCGGTTCCCGCCACCTCCATCATCTTCTCCGTACCCGGTACTTCCGCTGGTCGCTTCCGGTCATCGGCGCCGTCATCATCGCCTCTCCCCTGCCGGATGAGCTTGGCGTGACGCTCATGGGTATTTCCAAAATGAAAACGCTCCGGTTTATCCCCGTTTCGTTTTTCCTCAATAGCCTGGGCATCTTTACCGTCATATCCGCAGTTCACCTGATAGGGGGATAAGCTATGCATCTCGGCTACCACCACTGGCTCCACCACAGAAAACTGTCCGGTCGGCCGAAACGGAGGCAGGTTTCCGGAAGGGTTGCCCGGCTGTTTGACGAAAGTGTCTACGTGGCTGCGTTTATCTCCGTGGCTTCCAATCTTGCCCAGCTGGGGAAAATCATCGCGGCGCATTCCACCCAGGGCGTCTCCATCATCACCTGGGTTGGGTTTCTTTTGGGAACGATCTTCTGGCTCGGCTACGGCATCGTGCACCGGGAAAAGCCGATTATCTTCGCGAACGTCTGTCTGTTTTTCGTCCAGGGGGCAATCGTTGCCTGGCTTCTCTGGTTGGGCTAGCGGGACGTTTTCCCGAACGTTCGGCGCAGTTCGGTTTTGGCCGCTTCGAGAATGCGGCGGCGTGAGGCGGGAAGGTTTTTCCCGGCGCGGTTCACGGAACAATTGAGCATCGCCATGGCGGACTGAAAGGGCGCGGCTTTCCTGCGCGTGCTCGTATCCGCGGAATGTTTAAGGGAACGGGCAATGCGCTTGGGATCATCCCACGTAAATACCCCTTCTTCCAAATCGAGTGCAACGCTATGTTTGGTCACGTAGTCTGACCAGGAGTTCCTAGTTGGCATAACTACCCAGAAAAATCTGAATAAACTCGGCGGGATCCAGAAGTAACATGTCTTTATATTTTTTGATTTTCAGAAGATGCTGGTCTCCCGTGATGATAAATTGGCTGTTTCCTGCCTCGCCTGCTTCTAAAACACGGTTATCTGATTCATCTCCGGCTAAATGAACTGACTTTTGCGGTTCAACAATTTGAAATTTTTTTCTAATCTCACGGTCTATATCCTTAAACGTGATTGCCAACACCGAAAATCTTTTAGAGACAACATCTGCCAGTTCTGCCAGAAGAATAGGCGAAGTAACTGCGGTTAACTGATCGTTCAATGTTAATTCAAAAATGGTGTGCGGTTTGCCGCCAAAACCTACTGCGGAAATAAGTATATTTGTATCGAGAACAACTTTAACGCTTGGCTTTGCCATGCCTGTATTCGGAAACTATTCTGACGACATCTTCTTCACTTTTTATACCCATCTTTTTCATGGCTTTCCGGCCGTAGGCAAAAATGTCCTCCCATTTAGCTTTATCTGCCAGATACACTCTCAGGGCTTCACGGATAAGCTCGCTCCTGTTGCGGTATTCCTTCTTAGCTACCAGGTCGGCCTTTTTCACCAGGTCGCGAGGAAGAGCAATATTGAGGGTTTGTGTTTGCATATACATATATTGTATAGATATTGTATATATACGTCAAGTCCTTCGTTTGCTTCGGACAGCCGGTCCCCCAGTTCAACGCTTAGCTTTGATTTTATTTGGAGCCCTGCTGTCGTCCGGCGCGGACGCGGTCCACGCGGGAGAGGTATCTTTTCCGGAGCCGGAGATTTGACGGCGTCACTTCGAGAAGCTCATCTTCCTCGATAAAATCGAGGCACTGCTCAAGCGTCATCACGAGCGGCGGATCAAGCTGGATCGCGATATCGGCATCAGCCGAATGGATATTCGTAAGTTTTTTCGTTTTGCAGACATTGATCTCGATATCCTCCTGCCGGTGGTTGAGTCCGATGATCATCCCTTCATATACCGGGACGCCCGGTCCGATGAATGCCCGTCCCCGCTCCTGGACCGTGGTCAGCGCATACGCCGAGGATTTTCCGGTCTCAAGCGAGACAAGTACGCCGTTACGAAGTTTGGGAATATGCTGTGCCGCCGGAAAGTAGCCGATGACGCGCGTCGCGAATATCCCATTACCGCGTGTTTTTGTAAGGATGTCTCCCCGGAACCCCAGGAGATTCCTGCTTGAAACTTTATAAACCATTTTCGTCACACGACGTTCATTTGTATGAGTGTCGAGAAGTTCAGCCCGACGTTTCCCCAAGTCCTCGACCACAATACCGACAAACGGCTCATCGATTTCGATGGTTACCTCTTCAAATGGCTCCTCCCTCGTCCCGTTAATCTCTCTAATAATAACCTCCGGTTTACCGACCTGAAATTCGTATCCTTCACGGCGGAGTGTCTCAAAAAGCACTGCAAGATGCAGCTCTCCCCGACCGGACACCACAAAGCTCGATCCTCCTGCGTTCTCTTCAATTTTGAGGCCGATATTCGTTTGCTTCTCTTTCATGAGCCGCTGATAGATCTGCCGGGCAGTACAAAACTTCCCTTCCCGGCCTGATAGCGGAGATGTATTTGCCGAAACGACAATTTTGAGCGTTGGTTCTTCCAGGGTAATCATAGGGAACCCAACAGGGTCGACGGGATCAGCAAGTGTCTCACCAATGGCGATATCGGGAATCCCGGTAATTGCGATGATATCGCCCGGGAGTGACTCTTCAATAGGTATTCGCCTGAGGCCTCGGCTCGTAAACAGATCCTCTACCCGTGCGCTTCCTAACCGCTCCGTTTCAATAACTCTAACAAGTGATTGTCCTTTCTGTACACTGCCTTGACTCACTTTCCCGATTGCATAGGTTCCTTTGTACGGATCAAAATCAAGCGTCGACACGAGCATTTTAAAGGGAAGGTCCGCAGTTGCTTCCGGAGCCGGAACGTGGGTGAGAATTGCGTCAAAGAGCGGCGCCAAATCTGCGGACCCCTCAGGATCCTCCGGATAGCTGTCCCATGCTTTGCCTTCACGGCCTATGGCATAGAGGACCGGGAATGACAAATGGTCTTCGTGATGAGCCAGATGTAAGAACAATTCTTCCGTTTCCCGCAACACCTCAGCCGGCCGGGCGTCTTTTCTGTCAATTTTATTTATGACCACAATAAGTTTAAGGTTGTTTTCCAGTGCCTTTTGAAGCACAAATTGCGTCTGGGGAAGCGGCCCCTCTGCCGCATCGATGATGAGGAGCGCGCCGTCTGCCATATTTATGACGCGCTCAACCTCCCCGGAAAAATCCGCATGTCCCGGCGTATCGATGATATTTATTTTTGTGTCTTTATAGACGACCGAGGTATTTTTCGCAAGGATTGTAATCCCCTTCTCCCGCTCGAGCGCATTGCTGTCGAGAATGGTCGTCTCGCTCATGGCAGCCTCGTTTTCCCGGAACGTATGGGTCTGTTTGAGCATCCAGTCCACAAGCGTGGTCTTGCCGTGATCCACATGGGCTATGATTGCTATATTTCTTATATCCATAGACGTACCGGCCATGGGCCGTGACCAACATAGACATGCCTCTCATTTCGTGAACGGGAACGGGCCAAAGACGGAGGGTCCGGCGGGCCTATTGCCGCCCTCGACGAATACCGGAGTATAGCAGACAATCTCCCTGCCGGTCAAACATGTTTATCGCGAAACGAGGCTTATAAGCGCCCGGGCCATTTCTCCCGTTTCTCCCGTCGGAATCACCCACACACCAACGCGTGCTGTTCCTCCGGATATCATCCCCTCGCCTTCCGTCAACGCCTGGTTTCTCCCCTCATCAAGGTCTATGCCGAGAAACGATAAACCCTTGCAAACCCGCCCGCGGATAACCGGCGCATGTTCCCCGACCGCACCGGTAAAGATAAGCGTATCCAGCCCCTCAAGGACCGCGGCATATGCCCCAAAAGAAGCCTTCAGCGCATTGACAAAATATCCGAGAGCCTCCGTTGCCCCGTTATCACCCGCTTTCTCAAGCGACAGAAGCGACGCAACGTCTCCGGTCCTGCCGCTTAACCCGAGAAGCCCTGACTCTTTATTGAGGTATGCCTCCAACCCGTTGGTATTCAGGTGTTTCCGGATGCCGATCGCGAGCGCCGCCGCGGGGTCGATCGTTCCTGACCTTGTCCCCATCGGAAGCCCCTCAAGCGGGCTAAACCCCATGGACATGGCAACCGGCTTCCTCCCGGAAAGAGCAACAACGCTGACTCCGCCCCCTATATGCGCTACAATCGTACGCCCCGGATCCCGATTCATGAGTTCCCCGGCGCGCCCAACAACCGACGCCACGGATAGGCCGTGATACCCGAACCGGTAGATGTCAAAACGTTTCGCATCACCGCGCGCTATGGCATACATCCTGGCCGTAAACGGCACACCACGGTAAAAGGCGCTGTCGGAAATACCCCAAAGCGGAAGCGCGGGCAGGAAGTCCGTCAGCGCAAAAATCTCGGAAAGCAGACTGTCAACGTGGAGCGGCGCGGTCTCCCGCACAGTGCGGAGCGCCTCCATGTAGGCGCGGTCGATTGCCGCATGCGTCTGAAACGCCGTACCGGGTGCAACGACGCGGATGCCCGAGGCAGAAAATTCTTCTCGGGCACCAAGTAGTCCTTTGTTTTTTGCCCATTCCAGAAATTCCGGCAGGGCTTTGTCGTATGCTGCGGCCGGACCGGTTTTTGTCTCCGTGACGGAGCCGCTCCTGAAAACACATTCCATGCCCGCCGGCGCAGTCCCCGCGCGCATATCGGCAACCGGGCTCATCCCCCGGAAGAGGGCGTATTTCTTGGATGTGCTTCCGGGATTTACGATGAGGAAGATTTTTTCCATACCCAGTTAGCGATCTCCGGCGGATCCACGCCGTGTTCCTTGATGTACCCCCGGTGATCGGACAGAATGGTCCGACACGCTGCAATTTCCGCCTCTGCCCGCTTCCGGTCGATTTTCCCCTGCGCGAGGGCAAGGGAAACTATTTCGATCGCCAGCTGATACCGGCTGGTATTGTTTCTGACCTGCATGTCAAACGGTGTCGTCAGGGAACCGTTTTCTATGTACCCGTGGACGGAAAACCGCTCCGGGAGCTTATGTCCCAGGATGTAGGGCTTGAGAGTCTCCGGATTGCCGTGGAAATTGACGATGACCGGACGGTCCGCGGTCAGAAAGCCGTCAAAATCATGGTACGTCGTCCCGTAATCGGAAGATGCCGCAAGTGCCAGTACGTTTATGACATCGACGCACCGGAGGCGTATCCCGGGAATTCTCGATTTTACATAATCGATCGTTGCCAGGACTTCTTTCATCATGTAGTCCCCGATACCGACGAGAACGATGTCGGGGTCGGGATCGCTCGCAAACTCCCATGTCATCATGCCCCGGGAAAATTCCTGTTCCGCTTCCCCGATCGTGAGCCAGCGCGGTTCGTACGTTTTGCCGCAGACGATGACATTTATGCCGTTCGTGCGTTCAAGACTGTGTTTAAGGCAGACCAGCGCCATGTTGCCGTCTGCCGGAAAATAGATATTGATGAACCCTCCCTGCTTCTCGAGAAGATCCCCGATGATCCCCGGGTTCTGGTGGGAAAACCCGTTATGCTCCTGCCGCCAGCCCGAGGACGTCAGGATGATGTTGAGGGAGGAAACTTCGCCTCTCCAGGGCGTTTCCCGGAGGACTTTGATAAACTTTGCATACTGGTCCACCATGCTCCCGACGATCTGGACAAACGCCTCGTAAGACGCAAACAATCCGTGCCTGCCGCTTAAGATATACCCTTCAAGCATGCCGGTCAGAGCATGTTCACTGAGCATTTCTATGACGCGCCCGGTCGGCGCCAGATTTTTGTCCCAGCTCATGAGCGGCCAGACGAATTGTCTCGCCGTTGCCTCAAATACCCCGTCGAGCTTGTTTGAGTAGATTTCATCCGGTGAAAACAGCCGGAAATTTTTTTCTGCCTCGTTTTTCCGGAACACTTCCGTCAGGTATTTGCCGATCCTCCTCATGCTGCTTGATCCCAAAACGCCGGGGTGGGATACCTCCTCTGCGCAGCTTGCCGGGTCCGGCAGGACAAGCGGCGTTCTTATGGTGCCGCCGTTGCCGTGTCTGTTTTCTCCGATCCGCAGTCCTTCCGGCGGTACAAGGCCCAGGATATCGGGCACAAAGCCGTGCTCCGGGTCATACAGCTCAGGAAAATTATACGAACGCATCCACTTCTCAAGTGCCGCAAGTTCGACGGGATCGGATTTTGCCTTGGGTACGACAATCTGATGCGCGAGATTATTGCCTTCGATTTTCTCCCCGTGGAGCTCTTTAATGCCGGTCCATCCCTTCAGGGTCCGGAGTATGATCATGGGATATCTCGGGGCAACAAGCCTCCTTCCGGCCTTTGCCTGCTCTTTTACCCCGCGGATCTCCTCGTAACAGATGTCGAGGGCATCGATCATGGTTTCATAGATGGTCGTGTCGTCGCCGTCAACGATGTGCGGGTTGTACCCATACCCGTAAAACAGCGAAATCAGCTCTTCGTCGCTCATCCGGCCGAAAATCGTCGGACCGGAAATTTTATACCCGTTCAGGTGGAGCATCGGCAGCACCGTGCCGCAGGTCGTCGGATCCATGAATTTATTAAGGTGCCACGATGTCGCCATCGGTCCGGTCTCCGCTTCTCCGTCGCCGACAAGAACAACCGTCAGAAGATCCGGGTTATCGAGTACCGTGCCGTATGCCGTAGAAAGGGAATAGCCGAGCTCCCCGCCTTCCAGAACGACTCCGGGAGTCGTCGGATTGCTGTGGCTCTGGAATCCATACGGCCAGCTGAAATTTTTGGATAAGTAGGCGATGCCTTCCGGCGTCCGGGTCGCCTGGGGATAGAATTTCTCAAGTGTCCCTTCAAGGAACAGGTTTGCCTGGATAGCGGCAAACCCGTGCCCCGGCCCCAGGATAAAAAGTACCTGCTGCCGGTATTTTTGGATAAGGTAGTTGAGATTGGCATAGACGAAATTGACGCCCGGGCACGTCCCCCAGTGCCCGATGAGCCTGGGTTTTATATCGTCAAACGTGAGGGGACGGGCAAGAAGATAATTATCCAGAAGATGTATCTGGGTAACCGTCAGGTAGTTTGCGGCACGGACATACTTCCGGATGATATCTGCGGGTGTCATAAGCCGGTGAGGTATAAAACGGTACTCTTCTTCTATACTATCACGTTTGCCCGGGTCAAAAAGGAAACACTTACCCGGATGTCTTTTTCACTGCCGTTTCCAGCGCTTTTTTTACCGCCGTCCGGAAATCATCAATGGCCGCGGGGTTATCCAGTTTCACGCCGTTGAGGTAAAATGTCGGGGTTGCGTCGACGCCGAGCGCTGTCGCGTCGGATACGTCGCGGTCAATCATGGCGGAGACTGCCTGTGACGCGACATCTTTTTTATAGTGATCCATATTCAACCCGAGGGTTTTTGCATACCCTTCAAATATGGCCGCTGCGTCCGGACTGTCACTCCACTTTACCTGATTTGTGTAGATCAGGTCGTGCATCTGCCAGAATTTCCCCTGCCGTCCTGCGGCCTCGGCTGCATACGCCGCCGGTTTGGCATTGGGGTGCTGGTCGAGCGGGAAGTTCCGGAAAACGAAATTGAGTTTTCCGGTAAATTCGGAGACCACCTGTTTAACCACCGGATAATATGCCCCGCATGCCGGACACTGATAATCGGCAAACTCAACCAGCGTCGCGCGCGCGGACGGCGAGGAAATCTTTTCGCTGTCGCTGCGGACGAGAAGCGTCCGGTCTGCCGCCGGAGTGGCGGATTGCCCGGCGGGACTGCTGAAGAAAAACACGGCGGCTCCGACGATCACGAGGATTGCGGCGACAAAACCCAGAAATAATTTTGTCTCTCCCTTCATAGTCTCGCGGTCAATGCTTCGATACTACTACAAAAATCCCTTGGGTACCACCATGGAATTATTGCCCGAAAACCGCCGGTCCCGTATAATGGGCAACGTCTATGCTTCCCATACTTTTCGCGTTCTGCACATTCTGTTCGACGTTTCTCGGCGGGCTCTTCAGTCTCCGGTACCGGAAGAAGATGCACCTCATCCTCGGGTTTACCTCGGGAGTGCTTCTGGCAGTCGTATCGTTCGACATCCTTCCGGAAATTATTTCGCTCGTCGGGCGGCTTCATATGGAGCCGATCCAACCCATGCTCGCGCTTGTCGTAGGATTTCTCCTCTTCCATATCCTCGAAAAACTTCTCCTCATCCATCACAGCCACGAGCAGGAATATGTTGCCCACACGCATCCCTCTGTCGGGAAACTCTCCGCCCTTGCCCTTTCGGCGCATTCATTTCTTGACGGCGTCGGCATAGGGCTTGGCTTCCAGGTGTCGGCTCCGATCGGCATACTGGTGGCGCTTGCCGTCATCTCCCATGACTTTTCCGACGGGCTCAATACCGTCTCCCTTGTCCTTGTCCATAAAAATACGGACCGGACAGCGCTGTATTTCCTGCTCCTGGACGCAGTGACGCCGACGCTCGGCGTCCTCTCCACCCTCCTCGTCCGCATCCCGGATACGGTACTTGTGCTCTATCTCGGTTTCTTCGCCGGGTTTCTTCTCTATATCGGCGCTTCGGACATCCTGCCGGAAGCACACAGCAAGCACTCCTCGGTCGGCACGATCCTCATGACTATTGCCGGGGTTCTCTTTATCTTTCTCGTGACGCGGGTGGTCTGAGGACCATCGTGGCGGCATCAGGAAGCAGTAGCCGCCGATCCCGTCCATCCCCTCTCCTGCCTCTGCTGCCCTGCCCGGAAAAAACGGCGAGATGGTCTTCCGGCGTCCAGCCCGGACGGGATTCACACCGGAACCGCGTTCCCTTGCCGCTTGCCCAATGCACAATACCCGGACGGATGGTCACAGACTCGCGCGGCCCCAGATGCCGCCGTTTTCCTCCGAGGTAGACATCCATTTCCCCTTTTTCTGCCGTATAGCGTTCCGTTGTCTTCCTGTGGATATGCGGCGCGCTTCTGTCAAGATATCCTATCACCACAGAGTATTCTGGATGTTCGGCGGCCGGTTCCGTCTCACAGAGGATTTCCGTCGGATTAGCCGCAGGGTTTTTGATAATCCGCTTACCCGGAAATCCTTTCGTCAATGCAGCGATAATTCGACCACTATCCATAGTCTTATGATAGGGATTTCAAATAATACGCGATGTGGAGAAACGGCAGACCGAATGCACGATCGTTATAAAACCGTTTATCGTATATCCGTAGCTTCATTCGACGGAATATTTGTTCCCATTCCACATCAGTTTTGTATGACCTCCAGAAGCACCGGAACCTACAATTCCCTATGGTATCAATTACAACCGTCCGGTATTTTTCCCATCGCGTCCTATATGTCGTCTCTATGATAATCAGTTCTCTGGAGACTCTTACTGCTTCTCCCAGCACGCTGTCGGGATATTGAGCATGATGGAGAACAGTGCAGAGGATCGCCTGATCAAATGACTTATCGGCAAACGGCAGAGTTTTTCCGTCGTAGATCGTTATATCGGAAATTATTCTTCCCAACCGATAATCAGAAACATCCACAGGTGTCAAGCGGAACCCGATATCCCGAAGAAGGAGTGTCATTCCGCCTCTGCCGCAACCGACATCAATAATGTTCGAGCCTGAATGGAGGAACCTTCGTATTCGAGCCGCCATGAGTCGGTCGCGTGACGTTACTCCTCGCATCATGTGGGTCATTGTACCATAAAAAAAGAGCGCTCCCGGGCGCGCTCTTATATATGATGTATGGAGAGGCTATCCCTACTGCACGGTTCCGTCGGCGCCGACGATCACGCAGTAATCATCGCGGTAATTGAGGTCTTTATCCGTATCCGGCTGATCGTCGCCGCGCGTCTGCTCTATATAATATAAGGTTTGTCCCGGAGTGATGGTATAGTCCTGCTTCTCGTTTTCCGAATCCTTCGGAGTAAGCATCACGGTCTCTGAGCCATCACTTCCGGTTGCCGTCGTCATGGTGAATCCGGTCATCGCCGCGGCTGCCGCAGCTGTCATGGTGCCCGGGGCTATCGCATATGCATAGCGCAAAAGCGGCGACGTTTTAAATTCCATCCCTTTCGTAAGTATCATCTGCCGTCCGCCCCTGGAATTTGGCCCTGCCGGAGGGAGCGCGGAGGAAGCACCATGACGCTCGGCCGTTTCTTCAGGCGGCAGACGGCCGGCAATTTTCCCGCGGAAAATAGACGCAGTCTCAAGGACAACAATAACGACAAGGACCAGAAGAGCAAACGATTGGATATTTTTCATAGAATCCCATTCTATCCCTGTTGTGAAATGTAAGCAAGATTACATTTCATCCCGCTTTCCCGTTCTCATCTCACTCTTTGGAAGTACCGCGTATAATACCTATATGAAGCTATCCGAAACGGAACAGGTGGAAGTATCCTGGATCATCGTCGCCTATAAACTCATCTCCGGCGCGTTCGAGCTTATCCTCGGAACCGGCATCGTCTTCTTCGGCAACCGGATGCTCGGGATGTATACCCGGTTCCGTAATGAAGAGCTTCTCGAGGATCCGCATGACCTCCTTGTGCGGGTTCTCGGATCCGTCGTCCCCATGCTGGTCGAATACCGTACGGCGATTACTATATTCCTTTTTATTCTCGGAGCGACCAAAATAATCGGCGCAATCGGACTCCTGAAAAAGAAAGAGTGGGGACTCGATCTTCTTATAGCCCTGTTTCTCATCCTTCTTCCCTTTGATCTTTACAGTCTTGCTTTCCATTTTACCGTCGTCAAACTCCTGTATTTCATCGTCAATACGCTGATTGCCCTCTTTCTTATGGAATTCCGGCCGCACAAATATGTCGCGCGTCTCAAAAAGTATGTTCACAAACCGAAACGTGATGCTATAATGGAGGACATATGAAACATATATTCGGTAAAGACGGCGTTATCGTTCCTGTTTTGGTTACTCTTCTCGTGGCGGGCGCATTTTTCCTGGGGTCTCTCTATACCAAGGTGCAGATGCTGGAAAAAGGAACTCCGCAGGGGACGGCACAGGCGCCAACTGCACCCGGACAGCCGGTTCCTTCCGCCGCACCGGCCAAAGTGTCCGTCGATATCGGCAAACTTCCGATCAAAGGAAACAAAAACGCCAAAGTCACCCTGATCGAATTCGCGGATTTCCGCTGCCCCTTCTGCGAACGGTTCTATACCCAGACCGAATCCCAGATCATGAAAGAATACGTGGATACCGGCAAGGTCAAATTTGCCTTCCGCAACTATGCATTTCTGGGTCCGGCGTCGACGGTTGCCGCCAATGCAGCCGAATGCGCCAACGAGCAGAACAAATTCTGGGATATGTATGAGTATTTTTACAAGAACCAGCCGCCGGAAACGGATACATCCATGTACACGACGGATACGCTTACAAAGGCAGCCGGGACGCTCGGCATGGATACGGCAAAATTCCGGTCCTGCCTGTCAGGGAACAAGTTTGACGCAAACGTCAACGGAGACTTTACCGCAGGGCAAAACGCCGGAGTGACCGGTACGCCCACGTTTTTCGTCAACGGCACCATGCTCGTGGGTGCACAGCCGTATTCCGCATTCAAGGCCGCAATCGACGCGGAACTGGCCAGGTGAAGCGCGGTCATTCGGAACGCCGGACGGCACTCCGCACCGGTACAGGGAGGTGTATACGCCGGTAGATACACGGTACCTGATAGAGCAGTTTGCACGCTTCGACCACAAAAAACATCACGACAGACAATGAAGCGGCGAGCACCCAGTAGAACGGCGGCAATGCCGTAACCCCGAAAAACGCCCTGAGTTCCGGCAGGAGAAACGGTACTACCTGAAGAATGAGCCCCGCCGCAACCGCACCGATGAGCCACCGGTTTTCGAACAGCTTTCCGCGCCAGAACGGCCGCATGAGAAGCCGGACGGAAAAGACATAGGAAAGCGAATTTAATCCGAGTATGATGAATGTCACGGAACGCGCCAGCTCCCGGTTTCCGGTCATGGACAAAACGGCGATAAATGATCCGAGCGCGAGTAGCCCTGCCACGACACTCACCAGGGAAATAAGCGTAAGCATGGCGTGGTTCACGATCGGCTCGCCCGTCGGTCGCGGATGTTCGCGCATGATACCGCCACGCGCGGGGTCAACGGTCAGCGAGAGTCCCGGAAACCCGTCAGAAACCAGATTGACCCACAGGATCTGAACGGCCGTCACGGGAAGCGGCAGCCCCAGAAGGATCCCTCCCAGAACGACGGCAATCTCCGCAAATGCATCGCTCATAAGGTACAGGATGACTTTCCGGATGTTTTCAAACATGGCGCGCCCTTCCTCCACCGCAGCGATAATCGTCGCGAAGTTGGAGTCAAGGAGTACAAGGTCCGCGGATTCTTTGGCCACATCCGTCGCTTCTCCGACCACAATTCCGATATCCGCGCTATGAAGAGCCGGCGCATCGTTAACGCCGTCCCCCGTCATGGCGACGACTTCTCCGCGCTGTTTCAGCGCTTCGACGATACGCAGTTTCTGGTCCGGCGTCGTCCTGGCAAACAGCCGTACTGAATCGATCGTTTCGGCAAGCGCCTCTCCCGAGAGTTTCGCAAGTTCCGTGCCGGTTAGGAGTTCATCCTGCCGGACCGGGAGCCCCAGCTCCCGAAGAATATGGACCGATGTCGCCGGATAATCCCCGGTGATGACGACGGTCCTGATCCCTGCGGCATGGGCTTCTGCCAGGGCATCCTTTACCCCACCGCGGACCCGGTCCGAAAACGCGAGAAGCCCGACCCAGATTAAGCCGTTTTTGGCGTCATCCGGTCCGATATGCGTTGTATCCCCGCGGCATTCTTTCCGCGCAAAACCGATGGCGCGTTTTCCCGACTGCGTCAGCGCCTCTATCGTCCCGCGGATCTCCTCCTGCTCTTTCTGGGAAAGCGTCGTCCATCCGAGAAGCATTTCCGGAGCGCCGTTGACAAACAGCATGGTTTTTCCGTTTGTCCAGGTGTGGAGACTCGCAAAATAGCGGTTTTTTGACGTAAAGGGTATGCTGTCAAGCCGGTGGTTTCCCGTGGACGCGTCCGTCCTTTCTTTTCTTGCCCATTCGTAAGCGGCGATCACAATGGGATCATCAAGGTCATTGGCGAGTACCGCCTGAAGCGCCAGATGCCGAACATTTCCGACCGCATCAACGACCTGCATGGTCCCTTCGGTAAGCGTGCCCGTCTTATCTACACAGATGACGGTAACGGATCCGAGCGTTTCTGCTGCAGTAAGACGCCGTACCAGTCCCCGGCGGGCCAATATTTTCTGCATTCCGATGGCAAGGATCACGGTCAGGGATACGAGTAAGCCTTCCGGGATAGCAGATACCGCAAGAGCGACCGACGTCACGAAGATGTCCGCGATGTTCACGCGGTGCAGGAGTCCCACCGCAAAAACCAGGACAGTCAGCCCGATGATGATCGTCACGAGCTGTCTGCTGAATCCCCGAAGCTGCCGCTCAAGCGGTGTCTCCGCTTCTTCCGTCTGGATTTCCCGGGCAATCGAACCCATTCTGGTCGCCGGCCCGATCGCACTTATCTTCATCGTCCCCTGCCCCGCCGACACCGTCGTGCCCATAAACACCTGTCCGTTCGCGTGCTTCTCCGCCGGCATGCTTTCGCCCGTCAGGACGGATTCTTCGATATACAGCCGGTTTACCTTCATGAGTATCCCGTCCGCCGGCACGCGTTCGCCGGGGTTCAGGAGTACGATGTCTCCCGGCACGAGATGCCGTGCCGGAACCGTCTCCCGGCGACCTCCCCGGATGACGGTAACCGAATGCGTCAGGTAATGTTTGAGGGCGGCAAGGGCACGGCCCGCTTTCTGTTCCTGAAAAACGCCGAGGGCCGTATTGATGACCACGGCAACCAGGATTATGACCGCATCGGATAGGTGACCGATAAGGATGGTCACGCATGCGGCAGCAAGCAGGACATACACCAGGGGATTTTTCAGCTGGCCGAAGGCAAGTGCGATACTGCCCGGAGGTTTTTTTTCCGGGAATTCGTTTGCCCCGTAGAGCTGGCGAAACCTCCTGACATCATCATCGGACAAACCGGTGAATGTGTCGTTCATAGCAGAAAAAGAACCGGCTTCCGATCAATATCCGACCGGCAGAGAGAGAATCGTCCGGCAATCCTACCGGATTACTTCGTCAGGTTCTGATACACCCAGACCACGATATAGGTGCCGACCGCCGCATCCAGAAACCCGTACATAAGCCCTATGACACTGCCTCCGGGTGTCAGTTGATATCCCGGATAGATACTTGTAAATACGCTGAAAAACGCAGTACCGTACCCGATAAATACGGACGCAAGCGTCCCGAGAAATACCGTCAACCCCCATACGATACCCGCAGTCAGTGCCGCGCGCCGAATAGATTTCTTCACACTGCCTCACCTCCCCTCCTTCCAGCCTACCGCGGAAGGAACACCCGGGTCAACCACCCCGCCTTTAGATACTTACGGCAGAAAGCGCCGCAATACCGGCAATCGTGAGGAGGATGCCAATAATCTGCCGTTTCCCGAGCGGATCTTTCAGGAAAAGAAACGCGAGAAGGATGAAAAGGGTTGGGTTGGCGCCGGCTATGGGCGCAACCACGGCAACCGCTCCGTGGCTGATACCGAAGTTATAGGCAAATTCCGCGATCCGGACAAGGACGGTCGAGATAAGAAACGGCACGAAAAACCCCCTACTCGTCAGCGGTTCCAGCCGTTCGTGCCGCCTCCGCATCACAAGAAAAATGACCGGAAATGTCAGGAACGAAAGGTAGTTCGGCCAGAACCAGCCGACCCGGACGACCAATATTTTTATGAGCGCGTACCACGTTCCCCACACCATCATGGTCAGGAATGCAAGGGCCACGCCGCGGGTCAGAAACGCCTTTCTTCTCCCAAGCGCCTCCGGTTCCACCGTGGAAATGAAGATGCCGGAAAATACCAGGCCTATGGCCAGAAGCTGCATGCCGGTAATCCGCTCCCCGAACAGCAGCACCGACAGGAGAACCGTCACGATCGGAAACGAGGAAGCGATCGTTCCGACGAGTGCACGGTTTTCTATCTGGAGTGCTTCGTAATAGGATATAATCCCGAAAAGCATGCCGCCTGCTCCAAGCGCGATATTCAGTGCAAGGAGCGGGACGGTATAGGCAAAAAGGTCTTTCCACGCAAACGGGATATACCACCCGGTCAGGATGAGGCTTGCCGCAAAGCCCCACACCGCAAACGACAGCGGCTTGATACGCCGGGCGGCAATCGTCTCGGCAAAAACCCCGGACCCCCAACCAAAATACGCAATGATGGCAAACATTATGGCTTCCATAACTCTCCCTTTTTCATAGTTCCCGCGACTTCCTTATGCAGGAGACGAAAAAACGCCCTCGTGGCCTGCCGTTCAAGCCACGGCGTATGGCCCGAGTGCTTCAGGAGGAGAAAGCGGAAATCAGGGAGCGTACGGGATAAGGGTTTTTCCACACCCCGAACCGGATGGGGATCCCAATCCCCATGGATAGCTACGACCGGACACGTAAGGGTTTTGGCGGCTTTGAGGAGTGCGCCGCTTTCCCGGAGCCGGTCCGCTTCCGGCCAGACCGATGCATACACCCGGGGATCAGCAGGCAGGTCCCCGGCATGCGGATCCGGAAGCGCGTCATACCTGTCCGCGAGATCCATATATCTGCCGAATTCGGAAAAATCCGACTTCCCCGCTTTGCCGTTTTGCAGTTTGCGGGATAGCTTTTCCGCTGATTTTCTTTGAGCGGGGGATAACCGTTTCAGCCTCGTCGCCATAATGCCCTTGGCATACTGCGCTTCAAACGGGCCGCTTGAGACGAGGATAAGTTTGGCAACCTCCCTGGGATACCGCGCGGCGTAATAAACCCCGAGCCATGCGCCCCAGGACCACCCGATGAGCGCAACCGGAAATGCGGCGTGGGCGGTCAGCACCCCGTGAAGCTCCTCAATCTGTCCGTCCACGGAATACGCCGTTCCGAATGGTTCGATAACGCCGTAGGTTTTCCCAAGCTCGAAAGCCACGGGCTGCATACCTCCAGGTGCACCCGGACCGCCATGAAGCACTGCCACACGGTACGGCGGCAGACCATATAACCGAAATGCATCACTACTACTCTCCACTCCCTTAAGGATACCAGAATGCAAAGATGAAAAAATACTTACTGTTCTACAATCTCCCATCCATGGTATAGTAGAGACTATGCCAGACGCCGCCGCACCATCCAACACCTGCCCCAAATGCGGCAGTCCCCTGGGAGACATAACGGCCACGCCGACCGGAAGAAAACTAAGGCGCTGCAGCGCCGGACGCTGGAATCCCGAAACCCGCAAGGTCGAGGGGTGCGACTATGTCCTTTGGCTCGCCGTCGAACCCGAAACGCTCGGCGAACCCTGTCCCAAATGCGGCGCGCCGCTCGTTTTGGCCGTTACCCGCTTCGGGAAAAAGATGAAGAAGTGTTCAACCAACAGCTGGGACAGTGCCGCCAAAAAAGCCACCGGGTGCGATTATGTTGCGTGGATAAACGGTACGACCGAACCGCTTGAAGAAAACTGCCCGGAATGCGGGGCCAAACTGGTCCTCTATACGACTGCGGCCGGCAAACGCATGAAAAAATGCTCGACCGCCGGATGGGACAAGGCAAAAAAAGAAGCCACCGGCTGCACCTACGTTGAGTGGCTCCGGGCGTAAGCGCTATGACCGTTTCGGATGCGTACGCGCGCTATCGTATCCCCTCGAACCTTCAGGACCATCAGCTCCGTGTTGCGGCCCTCGCCGCAATCATCGCCGGAAACTGGACCGGCCCCGCCATAGACCAGCCGTCGCTCGTTACCGCATGCCTTCTCCATGATATGGCCAATATCATCAAATTCGATTTCACCAATTCCCTCATGGATCCTGCCGAACACGGCCGTCTCGGTTACTGGAAAACGGTGCAGCATGAGACAGTAGAGCGTTACGGCAACGATGTCCACGCAGGAACGCTTACTATCTGCCGGGAACTCGGCGCACCGGATGCCGTCTGCCGCATCGTTTCTGCCATAGAATGGAACGACACGGAAAAAGTACTGGACGGAGGGGAGTACGAAACAGCCATCGGTATCTATAGCGATATGAGGGTGGGCCCGCACGGCATCCTGTCCCTTGCAGACCGGCTTAGCGACCTCCGGACACGGAACACAAAGCACGACCCCGCCTGGCTCATCCCTGCCCAGGCACGTCTTGAACAAACTATCCGGGGATCTGTTTCCCGGGATCCGGGATCTGTCACGGACCAAGATCTTGAAGCACGGTTTTCTTCCCTCCTCACGCGCTCCGTCTCCGGTGCCGGAGCGGTTTGCCTCCGGTCTTCCTGATTCCCACGAGAACGGGAAGCAGAAACACCAGAAGATAGGAGAGGTACACGTCTGCCTTGTAGTACCCGGCCGCGCTTGTTCCCCAATGTAGGCACCGGTAAACTCGCCGTCCACCCGTAGGACAAACACGTTTCCGAAGTTCCGCCAACCCGAAGCATCGATCCACCCGACATGAGGAACCATATGGAGCTCATGGACAAGGACGGCAATTTCCTCTTCCCGAAGTCTCCTCTTTTCAAACTCCACCTTCATGCAAGAAGTATATACCACGCAGTTTTAAAAAATTCCTTCCAGACAAAAAATATTTAGCTTCTCTGCTTTTTGTGCCTTCTCACAAAGCGGACGCAAATCACAGTGTCGGCAGAGTGAATCATGAAGATCGTCTTTATGGACACCCAGTGTTCCCCGTTTCTGGTGAAGATCAAATAAAAGTTTCAAATATTTTCCTTCTGCTATCCTTGGAATCTCATCTCTGCGTTCATATCCGTACCATTCGTACAGCCGTTTATCGCCCTTACTCAAATTGCAATGTTTGCATACCCGTATGGCGTTTTCCGGCGTATCTGGGCCATTGTGTTTTTTTGGAAGTATATGCTCTGTGGTTAGTTCGATTTGCTTTTCGCAATAGATACACTCATCCAAATGTTCCCGCTCCTTTTCCCATTCACGGAGTGTTGTAGACCATTCTATCTCGCCATCCCGCAATGCGAGAAACCGGTTCATCTGAAATCCTCGCCCCTGATTCCCGATGCAGGCGGATTTGGATATCAGCTTAGCATACTGCCAATAAATCGTATCCCGAATCGTTTGTGCGATAGGCGGAGGCATAAGTAACTAAATTTTCCCTTGTTTCCTTCTATTTTTATGAATACGAACATGCTTGCCTATACTGATGACTCGTACATTTCGTTTTGTAGTTTTCCCACCTAGCGCTACTGGTTTAACATGGTGCGCTATGTTCCCCTTAGGCGCTCTTCCTTTCGGATAACCCTTTGCCTTCAAAACTCTTTTAAGTTTACCGGGGTTCCGCCCCTTCCTTATCTGAGTCTTAGTTGGTTTTCTCATTTTCCTGGCCTCCCTTCTCTATCATCTCTTCAACTTTGCGTTTTGCTTCCTCCAATAATTCCTTCGATTTCTTCCGTGCCTCGTGCGACTGACGTACCAAGTCTGCAATTTTTTGTTGAGTGGATTCCGCCAAAACGGGAATAAGCATATTATCAATTGATTCTTGCGGGACTGCGGTCAAAATAGTTCCTGCGCATCGTTTTTTTAATTGCTTTTGCATTATCAAACTTCTGGCCATCACCAATAATACCTCCGGTAATACTTCATCACTTCGAAATTGAAAAAATCCTGTCGATGCAATATATCCATCTTGTTCTTCGTCGATAAGTGCGACTTTTTCTAACGATCCTTCGACGCTGGAAACGATAACATCACCGGCTTTCAATAATCGTTTCGCTCTGCCCGGCGCCTCCTTACCCGATACTTCCTCATATCCATCAACAACGCCAATTGATGCATTTATGTTTGCAAGCTCGACGTACTTAAATGTCTCATCCGGTTTCTCGCCTGGTTTAAAATTTGCAGGTACGTCAAAAATAGTTTTCTTTAATGTTTTCGCTCCCCGCTTTTTTAATTCTGACTCTAATACTTCATATTTCGGTTGAAAATAATCCGCATCTATCCTATTCGTTTTTGTAGAATCAGAAAAATTAATGACGTAACTCAAGTCATCGGAAAATTGTAAATTTTTTAACTCTAGCTCATCCAACAGCAAATTTTCTGCATCTGCATAGCTTTTTTTTGAGACATCAGTCATTCTAAGTGATTCTTTATATAACGACTCAACCTCTTTGACTTCATTCTCTAAAAACGTAGGGATCAATATTGTTTTTGTTTGCCAAAGAAAAATATGTTGTTGAACGCTTCCTACTGGCAATCGTAACACCTGTTTTTTCCCATACTTCGAATTTAGAAACATAGCAATCATTAGGGCCGAATAGTTTGGTTTTAACGAAATCTTCACAATGTCTTGATTGGAATTTAGCTTTTGCGGAATATTGAGAGCCATTGCGGCATTTCCAACAGATCCAGACATTGCCAATAAAACCTGTCCCTCATAAACGCGGGATTTCTTTAATATTTCATCAGATCTATTATCAATAAATTTAACGTCGTTATAATCTATATAACCTTCCTTAATATTATTGGCTTCAATAAATGGAATCCCATCTTCGACCCATTCAATGTAATTTGTTAAGTCGTATGCACCAAAACTAATTAAGCTTTCAGATATATCCTCAAGTGTTTGATGGGGTATAGATTGGAGTTTTTTTGCTATCTCTAAATATTCCGGCTGGTAATATTCAGAGTCTATCCGTTGCGCCCCTTCAAGTTGAGATTTTTTAATAATTGAATATGTGGTCATAACGTCTTATTCGGAAAGTTGAGAAATTCGATATATGAAAGAAATGCCTTTCCCTTATCGGTAATTAAATAGTGATCATTCCTCGAATGGATTAACCCTGCATCAAAAAGGAATTTTAAATAGAAATCGAAAGTCCAATTTTTTAATAGAGGAAATATATTTTGAGTGAAAACAAAAAATAATATTGTATCTTTTGATTGTTCGCCGTTTCTAGTCTCTTGCGCTCTTAATCTCTTTAGCAATTCTATTTGGCTTCCAAAAATAAACCGATAGATTCTTTCAAAATCTAAATATATTTGTGTGTAGCTTAAATCTTTTTTAATTTTTTCTATCTCTGATGTTTTAGGATTATTTTCTGCTAATTTCTCATACTGCGGAGGGGGTGATAAATTCACTCTAGTTCCGCCCGGTAAATCTGCGCTTTGAATCCGATTCAATAAATTTTTAATCTCTTGGTTAAATTTTATAATTAAAAATATAACTATAGAAGGCCAAATCAATACCTTTACATATTCAAGGATCAAAACCCAATCTATTCGCGAAACTGACCGTATGGTAGTTGACGTTGTTGCTATCATCTCTACCTCCGAAAACTAAATTTCTGCTCTTTCGCAAATTCGATAAATTTATCTGCTATCTCATCCAAATCGTGGTCGAGGACTTTGCGACCGCGGGAATCGTACACATAGTTTCCCGAGGAATCTTTTTTATAGACGTATTCGCCGGAGTTATCTTTGCCGCCGCGCTTGGAGACCGCCATAAAAATGGGATAATCGGCAAGCGGCTCACTCTCCCATTTTTGCAAAAACAATACTGATGTCTTGGTTCCCGTGTGCGGTTTAAACGTATTTCCGTGCAGCCCGACGACGGCGAGAATACGCGCCTTGTCAAACAGCCACTGCCGGATATATTCCATATTGGTATTGTTAAATACTCCCTGCGGCAACACAATGGCGATTCTGCCGCCGGGTTTAACGAATTCAAGCACCCGCTCGATAAAGAGAACGTGCCGCTCTACCGTATTCACCAGCTTTCCGTTTTTCTTTCCGAACTCGTACTGACGGAGTAACCCAGGATCTTTGAGCTCACCCGCAAACGGCGGATTCGTAAGCACGAGGTCAAACGAAAAATTTTTAAACGTCTTTTCATTTTCTTCCTGCTCGCCGTAATCCTGACATTTCAAAAGCCGTTGACGTAGCTCCCGCCGCGCCTGCAATTTTTCGTCGTCTTCCCCCTGCCATTCGCGCGGATCAAGCGAGTTGAGCTTAAACAAATGCGACCGTCCATCACCTGCTATTAGCATAAGAGCGCGTGAAACTTTCGCCGTTTCATCGGCAAAATCAATGCCGTACAAATATTGTTTTGAATATTCCTGTTTCGCGTGTTCAGTCGATAAATACTGTTCTTTCACCCAATTCATTGCACCAATAAGGAATCCTCCGGAGCCGGCCGCGGGATCCAACACATACTCGCCCGATTTCGGATTGAGCATTTTGACTGCCATCGCGATGACATGGCGCGGGGTAAAATATTGCCCCTTCTTCCCCTTGGCCACTTCCGGAATCAGATATTCAAACGCTTCGTCGATGATAGATAAATCAGCGCCGAAAAGCCTAGCGGTTTCCATTTCTCCCACAACCACGGACAAATGCTCGGGAGACAATCGGATGAGTTCCTGTTCATAAAACGTCCCGGGCCATTTATATATTGCCTTTCGGAATAAATCGTTGATCGCCGTATACGTTTTTGCGGGATCTTTATATTTACGGAAATAGATTTCATTATCCGGCCGGCTTTCTGCTTCCATTTCGTCGTACAGCTTTGCGTAAATGAGTTTGAATACCTCGTTAAATACATCAACGCCGGCATTGGCGAGCACCAATTCCTCCATGATCTCTATCGCCCGCTTCAAATCAAATTTTGGATTGGTATCGCCAAGTGTCTTTTTTTCGCTCAATAAATCATCAATGGTTTTGTTGGCAGATGGAATATCCGGAAGCGTATCTTCAAATTGATTCGGATAATTCCGATACAAGATCACGCGGTCAATCCCATTTGACCATACGCCGATTTCGCATCCTTCCGCGTTTAAATAACTCTTGAGTTGATCAATACCTTTTTCCTCCGTTGGGCTTTTTACTTCGACAATGATATACGGCGTCACCTTGTCGGTTTTGTACACAACAATATCCGCCGCCTTTTTATGGATTTCCCGCCCGAAATGAATGCTTTTTTCCGTCTCCAACCGGTCATATGGATACCCAAGAAGCGCATGAAGCTTGTGAAGCCACAACTGCCGCACAATTTCTTCCGGACGACCGAGTTTTTTCTGTTCGTCGTATACTACGCGTGGATTTCCCGTTTTGAGATCTTTGATAAAAAACTTTTTTTCTTCTTCCCAGATGTAGAGTACCGAGTTGATATCAATACCCTCAAATTCCTTTAACCCATAGACGATGGAGGCATCTTTAAAAATTCTGTCAATAATTTCTCCGGCTTTATTCGGTTTTATGGTTGGCATATTAGCTTACAGTCCTCCACTGTCCGGCTTTCAGGATGGAAATGACTTTTCCCTTCATTTCGACCAAGCTGGTAAAAAATATTGGCGGATAATTCGGATTTTCCGGCTTCAAATAATGATACGGAGGCTTATCTTGGGAAATAAATCGCTTGATCGTTGATTCCTCGCCGATCTGTGCATACACAATATCACCGGAGGCGAATTCTTTTTGACTTTTCACCAACACGTTGTCGCCATCATTAATACCCGCATTGATCATCGAATCTCCAGAAATCTTCAGGAGAAAAACTTCGGCATCTAGCTTCGAAATATCTTTTGAAACCGGCTTCCAGTCTCCGTCGATAACGATTGATTGAAGTGGTGCCCCTGCATGACTCACGCCTAAAAAAGGAACAAGCGGATCTCTGCCTAAGGCTTCATATCCGTATGGCAATATCGCAAGACTGCGCGCTGCGGATCCATTGCGCTTGATGATCCGTTTTTGTGCTAATTTCCCGAGAAGATCTATCACTGACTGATTCGAAGAAACGCCGAGGCGCTCCCGCATTTCTTCAAACGTCGGCGGGTACCCCGTATCTTTTATATAATCGTAGAGGATAGACAACATTTCCAATTGACGCTTCGTTAACGGCAGATTCATAATACTGCCATACTACCCGACTAAATATTCTGGGTCAACTGGAAATCTATATATCAAATAGCATCATTATCCATAAAACCCTGCGGGTATAAAAGCGCGATCAGAAATACCTAAATGTAAAGTGTCTCGGGCCGAAAGTTTATTCGATTTATGACAATTTCCCCAAAAAATCGTTTATCTTTTGTTCTATTGCCGAACGACGGTATGCGAGAAATTCTTGAAAATTATCCATCTCCCAAAGCCGTTTATCTGCCGGAATAAGTTGGGACGTAAGCGCTGTCTCACCGCGTTTTGGAATAATTTCATTTGTAAAGTAATCGATTGGCTCTCTGTCTAGTATGTGCCTGTTCGTTTTCCCTCCGATAAATGCAAGGTTAGCAATTTCGTTTATATCCTTGGAGTCAATGTTCCGTTTGGTTAGCTGGGCTTTAGGAAATATATGATGCCATTGAATTTTATGCGTATCCCCTAGCGTTTTATCCGAAAGCTGCAGCCCAGTCAGCCAATCCTTTGCGCCATTTGCCTTTAGTACAAAATACAGCATGGTAAATATAGGACTAACTGTCGTCTTACCCGCAAGCTCGCCGGGTTCAAGTTCAAATCGCCGTACGTGCTCCTTGAGCTTGGCAATCAAATCATCGAGCGTACCTCCACGAAACAATACTGCTAAATCCGCATCCAAAATAGATTCCGAAGATCCCATTCCATAGTGTCCGCGTATGTGAGCCAGGAAAAACCATCGCAACAGCTTCTTTTCCTCATCCATGCTCAATTGCTCATTGTGAAGGTACGCAAAAACGGCGATTGGAACGACAAGCATGGGTGACGATAAATATTCCAGATTGTCAATTCCAGCGTTTTTCCGAAGGAAGTTCACGGCAAACCGCAGGCTGTTTTGAGCAATATCCCATGCTTCCGCCAACTTTTCTTTGGAATACCGACCAATGGTCTTGAATTTGCTTTGTTTTGTCGCAAACACGGTCATGAAGCGCACGAGTAACCAATCAAACACATAATCTGAATCGTCCCCAAATGTCTCAGCAAAGTCATCCATGAGATTCATAAATCCGCGCCATTTGGCTGTGATTTGTGCTAATGCCAGATCAGAACCCCGTAGTTTCACCCCAAGTGAATTTACGCGGACAAATATCTCCGTTACCTCCTCATACGACATTTCGCTCTCGAGGAGTTGTATGTCATACATATATTTTTCAATATCTTTTACTTTCTGCAGCCGATCGGAGTAACGGAGGTAGTTGGGGTCCTCAAACGAGGTGACGCCCGCGCGCTTGAGAATTTCCGCATGGTTTTTATTGAATATATCCGATACGGATACCCATGTGGGTATGTTTTTCAGCGCCCGGGACGTAACTACAAACGTCCGTTTTTTCAGTTCCTCCTGGATATCCCGGTCATCACCGTCATTTTCCATTTGTTCGTCAATATCAGCGGTTTCCGCTTCTTCATCCACTTCCAGGACTTCTATTGGCGGCCCTTCCGGATGCTCAAGATTAAAAAGGATTTCAATGGGCCGTTTTCTGTTCCTCACAATAATCGGTTGCCCGGTTAATATTGCGGCAAGCGAGGTGATTCTCTGTTGGCCGTCCAACAACAACCATCTGCTGAGCGGTAAATTCGGTTTCGTGGCATCCACGGACAAGCCGTGCGTTACCACATTTTCGGACGTTTGCCACACTAAAATACTTCCGGAAGGATAATTGCGATACAGGGAATCAAGGAGGTCGCGGACCCGAGTTGCAGTCCACACGTATTTGCGCTGCATCTCCGGAAGCTGTAGCTCATCGTTCTGAACTTTATTAACCAAATCCCGAACGGAAATATCGCTTTTCTGCATACTTCTGCCCTATTTTACACCCACCCCGCCCTTTTCGCGATGATAACAAATTTAAAAATCTCATTACCTTTTATTCACTCGGTGGCGCGCTATGCGGTAGCTGTCATCAAATAATTCGTAATAATCGCCGTAGATATATTTTTGTCCGTATACCGCAGTTCCGAGCGGCTCAAGTATATCCAGACGCATAAGGCGTTCGATCACGTTATATGCGCCCGGCGCCGTAAAACCTGTCCATTTCATAATTTCCGCGACTCCCACAATCGGCTGGCCAAACAGTTTCCGAACGAGCCCTAAGGTTAATGCTGCAGATTTTTTGCCGAGCATTTGCATTTTTGCAAAATCGCGGTCACGAAGTGCTGTAATCCGGGCACAGGTTTCTATAGACGATTCCGCTGTTTCCGCAACCCCATCCAAAAAAAACTCCAACCATCCGTCAACATCAGATTCGTCATCGTGATATGTTTGCAACTTCTCATAATAAAGCTTGCGGTACTTTTTAAAGTAACCCGACAGATAGAGAACCGGCAATTCCAAAAGCTTCGCATGCTGCATGTACATCGCGACCAGCATACGGCCCGTACGTCCGTTTCCGTCCGTGAACGGATGAATCGTCTCAAATTGTGCATGGATGAGTCCGGCTTTCACAAGCGACGGGTACTCATCTTCGGCATGCATAAACAATTCCAAGTCTTGAAGACTTGCGACCATATCTTCTGGCGCAGGCGGCACAAAAGATGCATCCATCGGCGTCTTGCCTCCGATCCAATTTTGACTCCTCCGGAATTCACCCGGGTACGCATGCTGCGTTGCCCGTGCGCCAGTCATGAGTTTCTTATGCAGCTCCCGGATCAAACGAAGAGAAATCGGTAATATTTCCGATCTCTTCATACCGTAATTCATTGCCTCCACGTAGTGGATAATGTCATCCACGTCCGGCTCCAAACGCGATTTTTCTTCGGTCACTGGCGCTGCCACGGCATCTTGCAGTGTTGCTCTAGTCCCTTCGATTTGGCTGGAATAGGTAGCGTCTTTTTTGACAAACATCAAAAGAAAAAAATCTTTGTCCGGCAGTAACCGGGTGATGCCGTCCAGCTTGCCGACCAAACGGATCGCACGTTCATGTTTTTTATGGAGGAACGCTCGTATAGGGAATCCGCTCTTCGGTGGGAACGGGAAGGGCGTAAACGACGAGTATCCGTCTTTCTGTGCTATATACCGACCAATGCGTGGTTTGTTTATATTGCTCATACGAATATAAACATATTATACTATTTTGTTTATATTTGCAACACCAATGTAAACGAACCGTGTAACCCTTTTCTATCCCCGGAGTGGGGAAAAATAGTTTCTGACACATGTAATTGCACCGTCCGGAACATATTTCCGCGACCATCCCTCTTCACTCAATTTTGTCAATTTATCGTGAATTTGGCTAAAAAATCGGCGGTATTCACGTTATTTCATCGTCATTGCGCCGTAGACCAATCCTATGGGAATCACAAAGATGCAGAGGGGGCTACCGGTCCGCCCACGATAAACCCGACTGCTACGATTCCGTCCCATCAACCCTCTCTCCCCCGTTGACAAAACGCGCGCAGAAATCCCGATGCTTCAGATCACTGTTTGCACCGAAAGCACCCGGAGTGGAAGAGTGGAAAACGAAACGATGTCAGAAACAAACACCATCACCCGCAAACTCGTCCGGATCCGCAAGACCATCGGACACCTCCGCATACCGCCTGCATCGTTTTATGTCATCGCCTGCAGTCACCAAACGCTCCGCATCCTGGAGCGCACCGGTGATACCACGAAACTCCACACCCATGTGCTCCGTCATATGGCGGCGCCGGAACAGATTACACGTCTCGTCCGTTCGGCCATTGCCGGAACCGACACAAAACCCCTCGCCGCGGCCTATGCCGGACCGCGCTCCGGATTGTTCCATACGGTTGCGTCCCTCTTGTGGTTTGGGGATGACGTCATTCCGGCCGTCATCTTCCCCGAACACAAAGGTCGAGGGAACGGACACGCCCTTCAGGAACTGGTCCCGGACGGCCCGGATGTTTTCCGATACCCACGACCTCCTTCAGACGCTTTCGCCCGACAACGAAGTAGCGGTCCGGCCGCTCGTGACCATCGGGGGCTATCGCGACACTACTTCGGAGGACGGCATGAGTACGCTTCTAAACCTCGCTTCCCGCGTCAAAAAGATACGCATACTCTTCATCAGTGCAACTCCTCGGTGAGGCGGGGTTGCCCTCATGCGGCATGCCCTCATCCCCAAGCAGGAAATTTTGAAATCACCAAAACCAAATTCTTCAACGTCCTCCAGGGAATAAACGGTCCTGACATCGTCCTCACCTCCGGGGAGAAAAACTGTATGAAGCATGGATCGGGGATAATCTCCGCCTTCTGGCGCCGGCCAGGCACGCGTTAGGAAGGGCGAGTGCGCGTGTGGCTACAATGGAAGGCATATCCCCTTCCCGTCCCGGGTATCTGTCGAGGATCTGCGTGAACCGATCGGAAAATGCCGCGTCACTGAACGCGCCGCCGTGACAGATGACCGCCGTGTCTCCCGGCGGCAGGCCAAATGCATGGAAGAGTCCCCGGGCGGCAACGGCAGTCACAAGCACCGCAGTGTCCATGAGCTGTTGTGCGTCACGGTCACCGCCCCTCGCCCGAGCGGCTTTCAGGGCTGTCCCGCCGATATCCACTGCCCAGACCAAACGCGCTCCCACTCCGCGCGCGTCAGACGGAAACAGGTCCTGCATCCGTCCGACACACTCTGCCGGAAGCGATTCCTGGATAAACAAGCGTGCCGCGTACGCAACTCGTTCTGCTACGGGAACATCTGTATGAAACATGACACAATTTCTTTGTATTGCGTCTCTTTCCTATGTCACGGTAATTCTGTTCGCCAGACGGACCGGCCCCCGCACCGAATACGCAGCGGATGTTTTCGTTCCCGGAATGCCAATCCTCCCGCGGTCGTTCGGGCAGGAGTTTCGTCTTCTGCCGGTGCAATCCGGGCATTATTTCCTCTTTTTCGAAAACTGATACGCTACGTAACTCAGGTACCACAGGAATAAACCGGCAACAAAGCTGAGCCACGCCGGGACGCTCCATGTATCATATATCAGTACATATCCCGTAAAAATACGGATAATGTGCAGGAGCCCTACAACGCAGAATATCACGCTGGTCAGCTGAAAAAAGGTTTTGGCAGAAAGCATACGGTTCACCTCCTTTCTGACAGGCGCTTGGAAACGTCCTCCTAAATCCCGACAAAAACTGCCGGATTTAAGATAAACAGACAAAACAGCGTCATTACCCCGATGAGACCCCATGCGATAAACGGATTCACCTCCCGGTGCCAGACGGACTGTTTGCGCGGTGCGTGCCGCAGCGCATGGGCGTGCTTTTTCTTCTCTTTCTTTTTCACGGGCAGCTCACCTCCCTTTAACGGTACCTCTTCTATCGAACCACTCAGGACCCCCGCCTGTCAACCGTACCGCCTTTACTCATACGGTAATACTGCGCGGCGCGTCCTCAGCGACCCGGCCGCCGGCCGCATCATCAATGAAAACGCTCTCGCTAAAACCGAGTCGCGTTGCGATGTTCTGACGCGTCTTGCCGGAAAAACGTTTATCCGCGTCAGACACGATCCCTACCGGATTGCCAAAGTTTCCTCCCGGGTCGGTAAACACACGCAGAATCGTAAGCAGGACACGCATACTTCTTCCATCATATCAAATACGACGTTTCTTTCCCTCCCCACCTTTTCTTGACGGATACCGTACAATGAGAGCATGGAACCTATCCTGGGAATCGTCCTTCGCTCGGTGGCGGTCTACATTTTCATCGTCCTCGCAATCCGGTTTTTCGGAAAAAAGGAAATCGCGCAGCTGTCGGTTGTCGACCTGGTCTTCATCCTCCTTATCAGCAACTCAGTCCAGAACGCCATGGTCGGCGACAACAGCACGCTCCTCGGGGGCTTAGTTGCCGCGACCGCCCTTTTCCTCATCAACGCCCTCTTCAAAATCCTCCTGTTCCGGTCCAAAAAACTCAACGAGTTCATCCAGGGATCACCGCTAATGCTTATTTACCGGGGACGGGTTATGGTCCGGCACCTCAAAGAAGCGCAAATTTCTATGGACGAGCTTGAAGCGGCGGTCCGCGAGCACGGCGCGGCAAAAATCAGCGATGTGGACCTTGCCGTCCTTGAAGTCGACGGCAATATCAGCGTCCTTTCAGAAAACTTCCGCAGGGAAACCGTCCGCCGCAGACGCGCCCACAAAGTCATAGCAAAAAACCAGTAATATCTGCTGCCCGGGCATGGTGAAGCCAGAACTCGGATTTATCGGCTGCGGACGGCATGCCGCCATGTGCATCTATCCCTCTCTTGAAGCTCTCGGTATCAAACTCTCAGCGGTTTGCGCACTCCATAAAGACCATGCGGATGCGGTCGCACGGAAATATGATATCCCCCATAGTTATGATACGTACCGGGAAATGCTCGGCAAAGAAAAGCCTGACGCCGTCTTTGTTGCTGCCGGAGAAAACGCGCATATAAAAATCGTTGCCGACATGCTCTCCGCGGGTGTTCATGTCTTTGTGGAAAAACCACTTGGCTTAACTGTTGCGGATGCCAAGCGTATTGCCCTCTTATCACAAAAAACCGGCAAACACATACAGGTTGGGTTTATGAAACGCTTCTCACCGATCTACCAAAAAGCCAAACGCCTTATGGGTGACAAGACGCGCTTCGGTTCGCCGGTTTGCCTCCACGGGATATTCACCTGCCGGAACTTCGGTTTCGGAACGGATGACCGAAAATTTCTCCTAAACGCCGCGGTGGCAGATCATTGAAGAAGAGGAAACGCACATGAGTTCCGTGGATTCGACAAGCTCCGGCGGACTCCAACCGCTCTACCTTACCGGATTTGTCGGGGAACTTCGGGAATTTGTAGCCTCTGTCGGCAATAACACCTGGAGGGAAAATTCAGCGGAGGAAAACGTCAAAACCATGAAACTCTGCGAAAAACTTCTGTCTTCCCTTGAAGCGGTCTAATGTCAGAGGATGCTCCGGATAACGCGTTTGGTATTTTCAAACATCCGAAGGCGAAGCGCTTCGTCTTTGGTAAACCACCCGATGCCTTCGGCTTCACCGGGAGCATGCCGGACCATCTGCTCCGGCAACGCGACACGGTAATTGAGATCCAGATGAAAATGCGCGGGTTCCGTACCCACACGGGGAATTGCCTGTTCCATAAAAAAATCCGGCAACGGAAGATATGACGCAACAGCATCTATCTGCTCAAGCCGGGGCAGAAGTGAACGTATGTCCAGTCCCGTCTCTTCCTTCGCCTCGCGCGCAGCCGCTTCGACCGGGTTTTCCCAGGACTCTATATGGCCGCCGGGCTGCATCCACGTGCCGAGTTTTTTGTGATGAATGAGAAGGATTTTTTTGGAAGCGCCATCCGTGACCATCCACACGGAAACGGTAAAATGTTTATCCCCTTCATGGGCCGCTTTTCTCATACATACCCCTATAATCAATCACAGAGACTCCATGATGTAACCAATGCCGTATCCAATACCGTAGGACTTCCTCATGTTACCGTCTGGAGGTGCCTTCCGCGGACTGATGTCCAGCCAAGGCGAGTTGTGTCAAAAACGATCCTATTACTCTGATGTTCAACAGGGGTAATGTCGGCTTGGGGAGGATTATGTCCTTCTGTTTTGCCGCCGCATGGAATTCCAAAGCCTGTTTTGTACGCAGTGCTGCAAGTTCTAACTGCGCTCTCATGAGATCCGGGTATTTGCTGTCAACCCAGGTGGAACGCATCAGCATGCCGCTTGCAACCGCAGGCAACGCCTCAACACCCAGTGTTTCAATAAAATCTGCAACGTCATTCGGAGAAGGACCATGCTCAGGGGTAACATGTTTTACAGCGAATACTGTTACCTGATCATCGATATGCCGGGGCAATGGTCTTGCGGGATACATCAAATCAACCGGGCTCGGATTTGGTTCTTGAACTGCCGGATAGGCAACCATTTCGGCCAGCGCTAATATTGAATTTCTCGCACCTTCCGTCTCAAGCGGATCCATAGTTTTTATGCTACCGGGTTTCCCTACTCAATGCAAATACTGACTCGAAAAAAGCATTTTGCTCATCAGGGCAGAATGATATACCCCATTTCCCATCTTATCAGCCGGCGGGAAACAAGCATACGTTCGGGGAGTGGTAATGCGGATTACCGATGCGCGAAGATGGGTATGGTACACTGATGAATATCATCCGTTTTTCCGTGTATCCTGTTGCAGGATACACAATCATATGGGACCTATTGCGTCTGTTTTCAGAAAAATCTCTGCCTTTCCCCGCGCGGTGAAGCTCAGTATCATCGTGATCCTTCTTATCGTCGGAGGATTTGCTGTCTATCGCGTTCGTTCATCCGGCGGTACAAACGGCTATATCATGGAGCCGGTCAAACGCGGAACGGTCGTTGAAGTTGTCAACGATTCCGGAACGATTGTTTCGGGTGGATATGTAGATATTGCATCCCCAAGCGATGGGATCATCGATGCCATCTATGTTCAGAACGGACAACCGGTCAAACCCGGAGACAAACTCTTTACCGTCATAAGCAGCGCGACAAAAGAGGAACAGGAATCGGCATATTCCACATATCTCGCCGCCGTATCCGCGCTCAAAGCATCTCAGGGGACGGCACACTCACTGCGCTCGGCCATGTATACCAAATGGAAAACGTATTTTGACCTTGCGACAAACGATACATACGAAAAAAGTAATGGTGTTCCTGATGAAACCAACAGAAACGCCGCGGAATTTCAATCCGCCAAAGAAACCTGGCTCGGGGCGGAGCAGCAGGTGATCAATCAGGATGCAGTCGTTTCTGCCAATCAGGCGGCTGTCACGGCTGCATGGACTGCCTACCAGGCGACACAAACGACAACGGTCACGGCCGAGATTCCGGGTATCGTCGAAAACCTCGCTGTTGCCTCCGGCAGTGCCGTACAGGCGGTAACGGCTCTCAATCCGAACGTTCTGCCGGTCCTCATGATCAGCTCCGGCGGCACACCGGAAACCGACCTTGCCGTAAGCCAGACGAATATCGCGGGGGTCAAACCCGGACAAAAAGCCGTCATCTATCCGGACGCGTATACGGACCGGAATTTCCCGGGCACGGTCGCCCGGGTGGATACGGTCGGACATACCACCGCCGGTGTCGTGAGCTACAACGTCTATATCCGGATGAATGATTCCCGGGGCCTTCTCAAACCCGGTATGACGGTAGACGGGGACATCATGACAAACGAAAAAAAGAACGTGCTCACGGTCCCCAATTCTGCGGTCGTCCTCTACAAAAACGGGAAAGCGGTCCGCGTGCTCGCGGGCGGCACCATGACCTACATCCCCGTTGAGACCGGCATCAAAGGGGAAACCACGACGGAAATTGTCCGGGGTCTTCGTGAAGGCCAACAGGTTATCACCGCACTGACGAACGAAAAAGTAGAGCGCAAGGGCCTTCTGGGATTATGACACGGGGAGACGTTCTCATAGAGCTTATCGGCGTCACCAAGAGCTATCCCATTGACGACGGCAAGTCATACCAGGCAATCCGGGGCATTTCCCTGAAAATCAGGAAGGGTGAATTTGTTTCCGTTATGGGTCCGTCCGGCTCCGGCAAATCCACCCTCATGCATATCCTTGGGGCGCTCGATACCGTCACGACGGGTACCTATACGTTCCAGGGGAAAGAAATTTCCCGCTACAGTCCCGATGAAATAGCCAGAATCCGAAATAAAGAAATCGGGTTTGTGTTTCAGTCGTTTAACCTCCTTCCCCGCACGACCGTTTTCAAAAACGTGGAACGCCCCATGATATACGGCGGTGTCCCGAGGCAGGAACGGAAAACCCGGGCTATGGATGCGCTCCGGGTGGTCGGGATCGCCGGCAAAGCGGATAACCTGTCCAACAAAATCTCGGGAGGAGAAGCGCAGCGCGTCGCGATAGCCCGCGCACTCATCATGAACCCCTCGGTCATCCTGACAGACGAACCTACCGGCAACCTCGACTCGGCAACTTCCCGCGACATCATGCATCTTCTCACCGCGCTCCACGAAAAAGGCAGTACGGTCGTCGTCATCACCCATGACCCGACCGTTGCGGCCTACGCTCACCGGAGAATCCGCATCGTCGACGGCAAAATCATAGAAGACAAAACATCACGCTAATATGGACATACAGGAACTCATTCTCTCGGCAATCCAGGCTCTCCGCACCAATCTTTCGCGGACACTTCTCACGATGCTCGGGATTATCATCGGCATATCATCCGTTATCCTCATTTTTTCCATCGGTCAGGGAGCGGTTGCCTACGTCACACATGAGCTTTCCTCCTTCGGCACCAACTTTTTCCAGATCAATCCGGGCACGAGCGCCATCGGAAGTATTTCCGGAGGTGCCAATTCGCTGACGCTTGACGACGTCGACGCGATCAGGAACGATACCTCCCTCACCAACATCGAAAGTGTCGGCGCATTTGCCATGGTGTCGGCCGTCGTCTCGGCAAACGACACGGATAAAACACTGCTTATCTATGGTATGACGCCCGAAATCCTTGAGATGCTCAAGCCGGAACCGGTGGACGGCCGCTTTATTACGGCGGATGATAACGAAAATATGCAGAGGGTCGCGGTGATCGGCGATAAAGTGACGGAGACTTTTTTCGGCAAAGACGCAGACCCGGTGGGACAAAAAATCAAAATCGACAAGCGGACGTTCAAAATCATCGGCATCGCGAGATCGGGATCGGTACTGTTCGGCAGCTTTTTTGACAATACCGTCTTTATCCCCTTGAACGTCGCGCTTCACGAAATCGAAGGAAACGTACGCATCAACGAAATCGACATCAGCGTCAAAGACACGAACCTCATCAATGACACCATGGAGAGCGTCACCACACTTCTCCGGGACCGCCACAATCTGAAACCGACGGATGAAAACGATTTCATCATGTCAAGCGCCACCGATGCCATTTCAACCATTCAGACGATCACAAACCTCCTGACCCTTATGGTTGCGGCAATTTCCGCGATCTCGCTCATCGTCGGCGGAGTCGGCGTCATGAACATCATGCTCGTGTCCGTGACGGAACGGACCCGGGAGATCGGCCTTCTCAAAGCTATCGGTGCTCTGGAGCGGGATATCCTCATGCAGTTTCTCATCGAATCCATGGTGATGACGGGGATAGGCGGTATCCTCGGAATACTTCTCGGTATCACATTCGCGTTTGTGGTGACGCTTATCGTGGGCATTCCCCTCGTCATTGTCCCCGAAGCAATCGTCGCTGCGGTTCTCGTATCTATGACGGTTGGTGTAGTATTCGGTCTTTACCCTGCCCGGCGTGCTGCACGCCTTTCCCCGATCGATGCGTTGCGCTATGAATAGAAAAAATTCTCAAAAGGGGGCTATCAGAGCATCTTCGCGTAGATGACAAAATCGCGCTTGAAGTAATGCAGGGGTAACTTCCCGGCTTCTTTGTACCCCAGTTGCTCGTAAAGCTGCCGGGCACCCCACGCTTCCCCGGTAAACAAATATACTTTATGAGCACCTAAGGATTTACCGAATTTTTCCGCTTCTGTCACGAGCAGTGTCCCCACCCCCTGGCGCCTCGCTCCTTTGGCAACGATCAGATTGTCGATGAAGAGCACTCCCCCGCCAAAACGGCCATCAATCTTTCCGACGATGGTACCATCCTTGGTTGCCTTAAAGAGAAAGGGTTTTTCAACCCACCGGATGGGTTTGCCGTAAAGCTCGAGATCGGCTTCACGCCATGCGCGCTCGCCGAATTTCCCAAGTTCCTTTTTCGTTGCTTTGGATATGACAATGCCCATAGGCATGGTATAGCAAATCGGACACTCATGCCATAACAAAGGATGACGCGGAAAATGTGCTTCACAACACACCAGAAGCGTACAACACGTAATTCTGGATGCGCGTGCTGTACAGCAGCGCGTCTTCTGCCTGCGCTTCCCTGCCTTCCGTATCGAGATGATCAATGGCGGCCACCATCTTCTGCATATACGGTGGAAGCGTGCTCATATCCACTTCCGCTTTCCGTTTTTTCGCTTCTTTCAAAAATATTTCAGCCGTGCGATACGATTTCCCGTGCAACCCCAGCGCAACACGCTTTAAATCCATCGCAAGCGCCGACAGAATATCTTTATTTCACATAGATATTCCGGAAAAAATACCGGGACAGATCTTCAAAAATTTTCCTGCGCGGAGAGTCCTGTATTTCATTACCCGAATCTCCCTGAGCGGGGATAATCATGAAAGCATTATAGCAAAAGAAGCGCCTTCTGATCTCTCGCTCCCGGCCAAGAGACTGATCTTTCGTATATGTACTGCAGTCTATTTTCCCGACATCAGGAACAGTCGCAGCAGCTGCGTTTGTAACCGGTTACGCTTTGTTGGCCCGTTTACTGAGTATGTATTGCACCGAAGGGCTTACTGATTTATCCGTCCGGTGGATACAGCCTATCCAGCAACACGGACGGCGCATGCCGTCTTTGAGCTCGGTGCATACCCGCTCCACATGTTCTTTTCTGGTTTTCGGCATTTTAACGGAGATCGTCCAGCAAATCCATTCATTACGCGCAAGCGGGGTAAGGCTTTCCCAAAGCGCAGACGCTTTCGGATCAGACAGTAAGGCCTCCCGCAAATCCGGAGGAACGTCATGGACGACGCCTCCTGACATATCTTTTTTGGTCATAGCGTCATTCTAACAAATGTTCGGGTGTCCGACAAAAAAAGTGTTGAAGTAACGGGATAGGAAAAACTTCTTTCATGCAGACACTTTTTTGTGTATCATAAAAGTAATGATACGGGGAAACTTTATCGGTGCGGCGGTTGTTGCGATAATCTATACGGTTTATATTTTGATTAAGCCGCTTCCGTCAAAACCGCAGGAAGTAGTTGCGCTCGTCGTTCTCAATGCCCTGACCATCGTGCTCCTGTCGCAAGCTTTCAAATAAATTTTTTACCTAATAAAAAGGGGCTTATTTCACCGCAATACATTCCTCATCTTCTCCCGGCGGTTGCCAATATTCTACATAACTATCAAACGTCTCTCCGCTTATTTCAAATGAATCTCTAGGCGGATTTTTACTTCTGGAGATCACCCGCTCCCTCATTTTCTCCATCGAACATGCGACGTAATACAGAATCGGCTTTGCGCCTATTTCATATATTTTTTTCTTTATATCGTCTCTTTGTGACTTAACCCAAAAACCTTCGTCCAGTATCACATCTTTACCTGCTTTTAGGATTTTGAATGCTGTCTCTGTTGCGAGATCAGTAATTTTATTGTCATAGGCTGCAAAATTCTTATCTGCGGTTATCTTGTTTCCGAAAATTTTGATTATCCATTCGTCTTTGGTTATACGTACGGCTCCTGTTTCTTCCTCCAGTTTCCTGGCAACCGTCGTCTTCCCCGAACCGATGAACCCGCAGATAAGATAAGCAATAGGCTGTTTCTTATTCATGAGTCAATTATATCAGAAGGATCGAACTGTCCAGCGAAGGGTCCTTGAGGCTAAAATAGCTAACTTCCCCTAAACGACCCATCCATCAACGAAAGAGTGGAGTTCGGACACAGACTTGGACTAAGAAAGATACTTGCGGAGAGCTTAAACTTTAAAATATGCGAAAACCTCGTTCATCGCTTCAAATCCTCGCTTTATATTCCTTTGTAGTCCTGGTGAGTTGTGGACAGTGGCCATTTTCACTCGTAATTTCAGTTTTGAGACTAAGTATCTGAGTTTGAAGATCTGAAACTTATTATTGAAATTAGTGGGGAACGTATTTGTGAGAGAATAGCCTTCTTTAAACCATGTCATTCTGGGCTCCCCAAAAAACAGGCTGTATGCAGAAAATTCCATGACGGGATCACCTGAAATGCACTCATCCCAGTCAACAATACCTGTTATATGCTTCCCATCTGACAGCGTATTCCAGTCTGCAACGTCGTTATGGATTAAAGCTGGTTCATCGCAATTGATGAGATCTGCGTTTTTATTAAGGAGTGCCAATATCTTTTCTTGCTGTGAATGAGTGATCTTATGGTCATTATCAAGGTATTCAAGGTCTTCATGAAGCGAGGCAAAAAAATGCTCACGGAGAGAATTGTACTGTCCTTCCAACGTGCCTTTGCTCTTTGCTATTTTATTGTCAAAAAAACCGAAACCCCTTGTTTTCACCCGATGAATCAGGCCGATTTGTCGACCCGTTTCCCTAATTAGTTGTTCTTCATAAGCGTATTTGATTTCACCTGAATGGGTAAAATTTCGCATTGTTTCTCCCGGCAAAGCTTCCATGATTATGAAATCAAAATCAAATTTTTTCCTGTCATTGACGATGATATACGTTGAATAAGTAAGAACCCCGTACGCTTTTGCCTTTTCTGCAGCGACTTTTTCAACCCAAAAATATCCATTTTTTACATCTTTTGGATGCATTCTGATTACTATATTTGTACCATCCGCCAATTTTGCTTTCAGAACGTTATTAACCAAACCATCGGTTATCAACTCTCCAACCTGAACTACTTTAGCATCCTGAGGCTTTTTCCCTGTTTTAATCATTCCATATTCAATTGCTGGTACTGCATCACTCTTATCAAAACTTTCAGATCGATCTAAGAAGATTTTTTTCATGTCTTCGGCAGAAATATTACGGTTAGTCTGCCAATAAAACATATTGTGGCGGTTTGAAAGGTCAAGAATAGGCATGGAGGAATTATATCAAATCCCTGAAATTGAACTTATAGATTATCTTAACTATATTTTTAGATTGTTTTCATGCCCTAGATCAAAATTTGCTCGAGAAATGGGCTTCGCAAAGCTAAGCTTTGATTTTCTATGGCGCGTTTTGACAATCTAACATTTTAGCTCGCTTACTGGGACGATTTTAGAGCGGTGGATTGCTCCCCGTTCTTGACCTAACTCGAACTTTAGCCATCCTTTTTCTTCCAGGGTAGTTTATCCTTTTCATGCTTTTTGGTTATTCTTCTGTCTAGATAATTAAAATATGATGGTAGTAAAAAGAAAGTAAGAACAAATCCAAGTATTACTACCCCTTTAACGTCAAGAAAACTAGCAAAAAATACTAATAAGGTAATCGCGAAAAAAGAGAATTTCAACGGATCACTGTAAATATTATCTATGAAATTATTGAAGATACTTTTCATAAAACTATTAATTTGTTGCTATTTAATGTATATAATTAAAGTGATGGTTTTATAACTTCACTTGGAAGTCCATACATATCCTTCGTTGATACTTCAGTACAAACCAAATCAAATATACTTGTTCCGTTGTTTTCATCCCTAACCTGATAGTACCTTCTATCTTGACCAGCATAAACTGGCTCAAATATTACTACATTACTATTTACGCTAATATCACCTAAATGATAACCACCCTCACCTTTACTAAAGGCAATTATATTTCCACTAGTCACGTCAATTACTGCATAGCCAAAACAATCTGTACCACACCCCCAAGAAACAAAAGTATAGTGTCCAGCGAAATTAACTCCCTTTGCAACGACCTCTTTAATTCTTGTATCAAATGTTTTTGCTTCGGGAAAATTGGAAAAATTGACCGGACTAGGACTTCCTTCAAATTTCGGCCGTGTATTTAATTGATTTTTTGCTAATTGCTCCTTACATGTCCCTGCAGTAGAAGTTTTTGTAATACTTTTACCCACACCAATATCTTTCTGTTTAACTTTTATGTAGCCTGATAAGGCTATCCCAGTCAAACATAAAACACTAATAGAAATTAATAATTTACGATTAATTTTCCTTCTCATCTACTACTCCCAAAGAACTGAAAGAGCTTAAAAGTAAAAATCAGTAAATTCTGAACCAATAATTCCAATACTTAGCATTTTCAGTTTCATAGGAAATATAATAAAAAGCACCAGTAAAACCAAGCTCCGTAATCCTAGTATTAATCTGACTGAAAGTCTAGCACAAGTTATCAAGGCTTTCCAAAATCCGATTACACACCCCCGGGGTGTGGGCAGACCTACCCAATGTCGTGATATAAATGTGATTCAAGAAATAGGAACCGCTGATATTCTGCCTGATCAAACGTACTCCTTTGCAGACTCTCCGCATTCCGATAATATCCCATAAGCAATGTTTTATCCAACATCGCCATATCTGCACGTGATGCATATGACGCGAACGAACTCCACCGATACTGAATAAGTTCGTTCTGTGAATGCAGGATGCCGGCGCTTAAGGGATTGAGGTGAATGTATCTGGCCACATGTACAAGCTGCTCATCCGTTTCTATCCGCACCGCCTTAAACATGGATTGAAACAGAGCTCCAAACCTCTTTGTTTTGATATTAAAGTACTTCGCATACCCATTTTGAATTTGAGAAACGAATGTGGCTATTCCTCCATTTCTCAGTTGAGTAAGAAGCATATGAAAATGATTTGGCATCCAGCAAAATGCGAGTATATTCACCAACTTCAGATGCTGGTGTGCAAACTGTTCGAAGTAGTGTTGTTTTGCAGCCAAGGATAGCCTGTTATATTCAGAGAAACGTACCGGAGGATGTTCAAAGCGATAATACTCGGCAAGATCTAAAAAACGCTGGTAATCACGACTATTAATGAAAATTATCTGATTCGCGACGCTGCGATTAAAAATATGATACGTCTCTGACGTTTGACAAGGAACATAACGATATGGCATCACGCATACTATACGCCCCTCAATTAGAATATTCAGTAAGATGACCCACACCCCGGGGGTGTGGGTGGACACAATAAGAAGGCATAATTGTTTCAAAACTCAGCTCCCCCGGCTGGATTCGAACCAGCAACCTTCTTCTTAACAGGAAGCCGCTCTACCGTTGAGCTACAGGGGAGCGGAGTTTTGAAACGGTATGCTCCAAACCATTTTTCTCTACTATCCAACTGGTCTAGAGAACGTTGATATTATACCATGAGAACTTTCTGTCTCAATAGCGTTAGAGTCTTCTGAAAGGTTTTGGAAAAAGTCTTATTCGAGGTAATCTTTGAGCTTTTTGGAACGAGATGGATGGCGTAATTTTCGTAAGGCCTTGGCTTCTATCTGCCGTATACGCTCGCGGGTGACGCCGAACTGTGCGCCCACTTCCTCAAGCGTCCGGGGTCTGCCGTCCTCGAGGCCAAAGCGGAGGATAAGCACTTTTTTCTCGCGGTCGGATAGGGTCGCCAGGACTTCTTCCATATGCTCCTTGAGGAGTTGCCGCGAGGTCTGGTCATACGGGGAAGGACCCGGATCGGAGATAAAGTCTCCCAAGTGGCTGTCTTCCTCGTCGCCGACCGGCGTCTCAAGGCTTGTCGGCTCCTGGGATACTTTCATAATTTCCCGGACTTTGGCCACATCGATCTCCATGACCTTGGCCACTTCTTCGGGAGTCGGCTCCCGCCCCAGGTCCTGCATGAGCCGGCGCGAGGTCCGGACAAACCGGTTGATCGTCTCGACCATATGGACGGGGATGCGGATCGTCCGCGCCTGGTCGGCTATCGCGCGGGTAATGGCCTGGCGTATCCACCAGGTTGCGTACGTCGAAAACTTGAAACCTTTGTTCCAGTCGTACTTTTCGACCGCACGGATCAGTCCCTGGTTACCTTCCTGGATAAGGTCCAGGAGGCTCATGCCGCGGCCGATGTATTTTTTGGCGATCGATACGACGAGACGGAGGTTACTTTCGATGAGCTTTTTCTTGGCGCGCTTGTCGCCTTTTTCGTACCGTTTGGCGAGCGAAATCTCATCGGCAAAAGTGAGAAGCGGGATCCTGCCGATTTCCTTAAGGTACATGCGGACCGGATCGGACACACCTTCGTCGCTGGCCCGTGCCAGAGCTTCAATCTCGCGCTCGAGGTCCTGAATGCTCTTGGATGCTTCCTTTTCGATGTCCTGCGAAGTCGTCTCAAATACATCCACCCCGGAACGGATCAGTTTGTTGTAGAGGGTGTCGAGCTCCTTGATATGTTCTTCGGGCTTCGGAAAAAGCTGGAGGATATCGTCCTGCGCCACAAAGCCGTTGTCGCGGCCCTCGCGCAGCAAATCATCGATGGTGGTAACGGTTTTCGTGCGTGGCATAGCGTACCGACGGTGTTTGCCGATAGTCGCATACAGGAAGCGCGGACCTCCGTACCGGATAAAGGCAAACCACCTCGCTTGAACGGCCCTATTGTATCAGGTGTTCATGGAGTTTTCCAGGGTTTTGAGTTCCCGGGTATAGGTACGAAGCTGTTCCTGGGCTTCACGGATCGGGGGGGTATCCGCATCACCGTTTTCCCCGGCCTCTTCCCGGACTTTTGCCGAGAGCGCCCGGATACGGCTCCGGAGGAGAAGGTAGCGGTGCGCGGTCATTGCTTTATTCCAGACTGCTGCCCGGCGTTCTTCTTCTTCGGCGCCGGCACCAAGATCCCAGAGAAATGCTTCATCAAGCGTCGGGACCAGCTCGTTCGGCAGCTTATCGGCAAAATCCTTGATGAGAAACACGCGCTCCTGCCCGGCAAACGCGAGAAGCGCTTCCAGGATCCGCCGGATTGGTTGTGAGGTGAAATCCGGCAACGGAATGCCGTCCCTCAGCTCTTCCAGAAGCTCGTACGTTTTCCCCTGGAGCATGAGGGAAAGGATAAGGAGCTCTACCCGGTCCAGCCTGGTCAGCGCGGTTTCCTTGCGCTTTTCCTGTGTCTCCGGGCCGCGGAGCGGAAGTTCGGACGCTTTCCTGCTTCGCCGCAGGCTTTCCGCCACGACCTCTTCGGAGACGCCGAGGACGCCTGAGAGGATCTTGACATAGTGCCCCTGGACGATCGAGTTTTCTATCCTGCTAAGGACCGGCAGCAGTTCGTCGCCTATCTTTTTCTTTCCGTACGCGCTCTCCGTCCCGAACCGGCGGACTGCCGAGGAGATGAGGTAGTCGTATACGGGCACGGCATCTTTGATGGCTTTCGTAAAAAGTAACGGATTCTCCCGCACTGCCTCATCCGGGTCTTTGCCGCTCGGCATCACAGCCACCCTCATCTCGAGCCCCGCATGATCGGCTATTTCTATACCCCGGCGGCTTGCCGCATCTCCGGCCAGGTCACTGTCGAGGGCAAATACCACCTCCCCAGCAAACCGGCGGATAAGCCGGACATGCCCTTCGGTAAGTGCCGACCCTTTGATAGCTACGGCATTTCCCACTCCCGCCTGAAACGAGGAAATGACGTCAAATTCTCCCTCCATGAGGATCGCCTGATTTTTTTCGCGGATGGTGTCATGCGTCACGTCCAGACCATAGAGCATGTTGCTTTTGCTGTAGACCGGCGTCTCCGTGGTATTGATGTACTTTGCCTCTTTGGCGTCCGGATCCAGAAGTCTGCCGGAAAACCCTGCCACCTGACCGCGGTGATCCCGGAGCGGAAACATCACCCTGCCGCGGAAGCGGTCATACCCGCCCTGCCGCGACGGGACCAGAAGCCCAGCCTCGGCAAGGACTCCGGTATCGTAATTTTTTTTCCTGAGATAGTTGGTCAGCGCGTCCCAACTGTTCGGGCTGTATCCGATCCCGAAGGTTACGATGGTTTTGTCCGAAAGCCCCCGGGTTTTGAGGTATTGGCGGGCGCGCTCTCCCAGCCGGTGACGGGTCAGAATGAAATGGTAAAACTCGCCCGCCATGTGGTTGACCTCGTAGAGTTTTTCCTTTTTCTTTCCTTCCGGCGTATCTGCGACCCGCCGCTCGAGTTTGACACCGGCGCGCACGGCTAGTTCCTCGAGCGCTTCAGGAAAGTCGACATGGTCATACTCCATGACAAAGTCTATGACCGAGCCGCCCTTACCGCACCCGAAACACTTCCAGATATTCCTTTCCGGCGAGACGATAAATGAGGGGGTTTTTTCCGAATGAAACGGGCAAAGGGCGGTGAAGTGACGACCGGACTTTTTGAGCTTCACCCGCTCGCCGATCACTTCGACGATATTGATCCGTGATTTGACGTCATCGATATCACCCATAGGCACCAGAACTATACCATGAAGCACCCGCGTGGTCTAACAGAAGGAAGGGTATTCGTTCGTTCACTACAATGCTGGGGATAAAGACGTTTTGCCGATACCGCGATGGAGCACTATGGCAATGCCAATTTATACCATGATCGGCAGCGGAAACGGTGCGTTCCGGTATGTGCGGTAGAGTTCGATGGTTTCTTTATGATCAAACGCAAACGTCTTGCCGGACAATTCTTCAAAGGGCATCCAGAGGACCTCGGTCGATTCCCCGTCCGGTTTGCCGGACTGCCTGATCGGACTGATAATATATTCTAGCACGACGTTTTGCCTGTCCTCTCCCGGCCGCTCGGGGTTGCTGTTAATCCGCAAGAGCGAAACGACTGCCCCCTCCCAGCCCGTTTCTTCCCTCAGCTCACGGAGCACTCCCTGGGCTGCTGTCTCATCCCGGTTGAGAAATCCTCCGGGAAACGCAAGCTTCCCGCCCTCGACGAGAGCGTTTGAACGCCGCACCAGCAGAAGCTTCCCCCTGTCTTCGACGATGGCATGGACGACCACATGCCGGAGGCTGGCAGTATATCCTTTTTCAAAGGTGCAGGTGATCATAGGTCTAACTGATGGTCACCCCGACGAAGTCGATTTTCGGGAATGTTTTGCGGATCTCGTCCCAAAATTTCTGCGAAAGATTCTGCGAAAACCGGCCGTAGACGCCGGTTGCCATGTTGGCGCAGAGGCGCCGTTCGTACTCCCGCATGATCTCCACGACCTCCCCGCCGTAGGAATTGAATATCTTCTGCCACTTTACCGGGTCAAGCGCGTACTCGTCGTGGATTTCCCTGAAGTTGTCAAACAATTCCTTGTTTTCTTCGGTCATTTTGATCACCATCTTTTTATATTCGTTCATGTGACTATGGTACCAGCGGCATGGCGATTATTCTACTACGGCATAGGCCCTGACCGGACTGCCGTCGCCGGCGCGGATCCTGAGAGGAACACCAACGAACTGAAACGGTTTATCCGAAAGATTCCGGGTATTGGCGAGGTTTTCGTACGTGATGATACCGTGGGAGAGAAGTGTCTTTTCCACTTCCTCTATGATGACAAATTCTGCGGCAAGTCCCACAAATCGTGGTTTTATTTTAACTATAAATTGTACGACGTCTAAGGTAATCTGCATATCTGGGAAAATTACACCGGCATCACGCTTCATCGCCTCCGGCGCCGTATAAACGACGGCTTTCCCCATAAAATCCCCAATCGTATACGCATCAAGCGTATTTCCCCCGGTAATGCCATGAACGGGTACGTTTACATGCGTGCCATCGTGGGTATTCATATGGAGGCGCGCCATATTCCACCCGACCGTCGGGATCGTCTGCACCGGTTCGAGTACGAACTCCGGATCACCCGGATAGACCGGCATGTGATCGTAGATTGGCAGTGAAAGATCGACGATCCTGCTCATTGGACTATATGCAACGATATCCGGGTACAGATCACTCAGTCAACACCGCAAATTTAAAATGCAGAAAACCATTGACAGTGAAAAAGCCGGAACAAAAAAAGAACCTCCCGGGGCTACAATGGTCGTGTAGCTTCAGTACTCTGGTCCGGAATGGATAGAAACCGGAACTATCCCTTTCATAATAGCAGCCCTTGCGCTATAGGACAATAACTGCTATACTATGCGGGCAGTTGTATTAAAACGATACATCTGCTTAAGAAAGTTAAGTTTAAGAAGTGTAAGAGAAAAAACGCCCCATCTCCTTTATTATCAGCGTCTTTTCCCCATTTCAACGATTTTTCCGACGTAAGCAGTTATATATTTTTAATCCCTTTGTTATGCGGACTACCACAAAATATTTTCATACACAACGATCTGCCCAAGGCGGAAGAAAGGGGCGGATAAAAACCGTGGCCAAAAGCATACTGCTTGAAACAATCGCCCGAAGTAAACGGGTTATTCCGGAAACACCGGGTACACATGCTTCACCGGCAGCACCTCATTCATTTGGGGAATTCCCGTTAGATCCGATGTTACAGAAGAATATCAGGGAAAAAGGATATATAACGCCTACCCCCATCCAACAGCATGTCATCCCTGCCATTCTTTCAAAAAAGGATGTAATCGGTACGGCAAATACGGGAACCGGAAAAACTGCGGCCTTTCTCATCCCTCTCATCCAAAAGGTTTTACTGGACCGGGCGCAGCGGGTTTTGGTCGTGGCGCCAACAAGAGAGCTGGCAGTTCAAATTACGAAAGAATTGCGGGATCTTTCCCTCGGGTTATCCCTGCGCACGGCTATGCTTATCGGCGGTTCGAGTGAATGGAGGCAGACGCGGGACATCCAGCGTGATCCGCATGTTGTCACAGCAACCCCCGGACGGTTAAAAGAATTTATTGAGAGCAGACGCATCAGACTCTCGGGGTTCCGCAATGTCGTCCTCGACGAGGCAGACCGGATGGTTGATATAGGTTTTATAAACGATATTAACTATTTCATTTCTCTTCTGCCTAAGGAACGGCAGTCATTATTTTTTTCCGCGACAATCTCCGGCAGTGTCGAAGAGATTATGAAGCAATTTGTGAGAGATCCTGTCCGGATATCCGTGGCCTCTCAGCCGATCGCGACGACCATTATCCAGGACGTCATACATGTTTCTGACAATAAATCAAAGCTGGACACGCTTCACGATTTGCTGAAAAACAAGGAATTTGAGAAAGTACTGGTCTTCGGAAGAACAAAATATAGCGTTCAGAGGCTTTCTGATGAACTGGTAAAACGCGGGGTCAAATCCGGCGCCATCCACGGAAATAAGCGGCAAAATCAACGTCGGTATGTGCTCGAACAATTTGCCCGGAGTGAAATCCAGATATTATTCGCTACGGATATAGCGAGTCGCGGACTGGATATCCCGAACGTCTCACACGTCATAAACTATGATCTTCCGGAAACGATAGAGGACTACACCCACCGTATCGGTCGGACAGGACGGGCCGACAAACAGGGTGTTGCGCTTACCTTCATCGATTAGCCATCTCCACCGTCATAAAGGACGAAACTCGTTTGTTGTACACACATAACAGAAATGACCTCTAGCTTCACCTCTCCATGGCACCGGAAAGAACAGGGGTCGCTCTCCCTTATGCGGCACTGAAGGATGGATGATACTGCCTCAGACACGGCGTAAAACACGCAGTGCCCTCCTATATCCGGAAGGCCATAAAAAACTCCGTGAAACCGGAGTTTTTTATATGTACCTTACGCTACTGAGCGTTATGCTGCACGTTTTACATTTTTCGCGTTCGGGCCTTTCGGTCCGTCTACCACGTCAAACGTAACCTTTTCACCGACTTGAAGCTCGTCAAATGTGACGCCTACCAAATCTTTCGAATGAAAAAAAAGGTCTTTCGATTCGCCCTCACGGGAAATAAAACCAAATCCACGATCCGTTTTCGTTTTAATGGTTCCATTCATAGTGTGTTGTCTCCTTTCAGTAACCGTAGTATAGCACTTATTGTAGTGAAATATATCGTCGGTTCTCATCCTGCTTCTCTTCAGGGGTTAGAGGAATTGCCCCGGCTCGTGTATCAACAACGGGTTTATTTCCAGTTAATAAAATCGCTGTTTCTACGACCCGCGGTTTATCAGAAGAATAAATACAATCGAAGTGACCTAAGCGTCTCCTTTGTTCTGCGGCGGTAACTTTGCCTCTCTTAGTTAACTCTCCCGTCACGTCTTTTTCTGCATGTCTCAAAATGTATATTTCTTTCATATGCGGAAAACTATTTACAAAGTTATAACTTACTATAAAACCAATTTTTTAACTTCATCAAGATTAGAGACGATAAAGTCAGGATTAGTCTTTTTTAATTCTTCAAATGAATAAAATAGATCATATTCTTTTCGTGTAAATAGAACTGTTTTACTTCCAGCCGCTTTTCCCATCAATATATCACTCTTGGAATCTCCAACAACTAACGTCTCTTTGGCTGTGATTTTCAATTTTTCAATGGCTTTTAGCACGGCTTCCGGGTGAGGTTTGGGGCTGACCACATCATCGGTGCTGATAACAAAATCAAAATAGGGTTCCAATTTATATTGACCCATCATTTGATCGATATACCATCGATATGCGAAGGTGATTACAATAATTTTGGTGTTACGATCTTTTAGGAAATTCAAAACTTCAATGGTGTCGTTGAAAAGTGGAGCATGCTTAAACAAATCTTTTACAGCTGAAAAATATGCTTGAGCAAATAATTCTGTTTTTTCCGGAATCCCGAGACTATTACAAATAACATATTCGCTTTTGCCAAAACATTTTTGAGCTATTTCTTTTTCGTCCAACACAAAACCAACGGATCGTAGAGCTACATCGTATGCCTTAATGTAAAAAGGAAGTGTGTCGGCGAGGGTTCCGTCAAAATCAAAAAGTACTGCCTTAATCATAAAAAATCTTTAGGTTCTACTCCCGCTTCATCTCAGCTTCAAGCTAAAACACAATTTGAACCTGCGGTGTCTGTTTGAAAATATCCGAACGGAACTCTCTGGGCTCGGCGGGCGGAATTCCCCCCACACCCCCCTTCCGCCCGCCTCGCCTGCCCGACCGAAACTCTTGAGTGAAGGCGGGAACCGGAGCGGAAAGGACGATTTCAAGTTTTTCTTTGGCGGCAAATTTTTTACTTCCAAAAAGTCAAAATCAAAACCATCGCAAAAAGACAGATGACATTTATGAGGTTATTGAAAAACCACCACTTCACAGATTTACCTTCCCACAACACGGGCCCGATGGTGAGTGGGCCGACAAACGCTATGAATGACCAAAATGTAAACCAGAGCGCATTTGAAACCGCGCTCGTGCCAAGTGCATTAACAAAATATGCGAGCCCAAATGCCATAAATAAATTCGCAAAGAAAATCCCAACAAGTACTTTCGGATTAGGTTTCTGTTTCGCTTGCGCCTCGGCATCAGCAGAGCCATTGAGCGTCGCTAACTGCTTTTTGAAAAGAGCCGTATACGCACCGCCGAGAATAAAGCTCATAACGGCTGCGGAAATAATAGCGAGATAATTGAAGGTTATAGTTTCCATATTGATTAAAAATTATTTTGTCTTCTTTATGCTTCGTCTCTTTTGACTTCCTGGCCAGCAGATAGGGCACGACCCGCTCCCCTGATACTTATGCCCTCGACTGCATATTTTCAATTTTCCTTTTGCGATTCTCATAGTAGTTTTTCTTTGGCGGCAAATTCTTTTGGCTTATTTTTCCAAAAGATTCTTTAGGACATCGAGCATCATTTGCCAATTTTTTTTGGAATGCTCACGGGCTTCTTCGGTTGCATTGTTGTCCTGCGAGAGTGTGACGATTGTTTGCGCTTCGTCACCGGAAAGCTCTATTGTGACGATGTGATAATTTTCCGGTACATCGGGCTTGCCTGAAAGCGGACTGAAATGACTATATTGCAGTATTCGCTCTTTTTCAAATTTAAGGATTTTGCCTTTGTCCTCATACGATTTTCCCTGCCATTCTCCCTTCCAGACGATGGAGCTTCCTACCTGCCAATCTGAAACAACATTTGTCCCGAACATATATTGTTTGATAATTTCCGGCTTCGTTAATGCTTCCCAAACCTTTGTAGGTGAAGCGTTGATGGCAGTTGATACTTGTGCGATGAGGTTATTGTTCATATTGGTAAATTTACTTCTAGATTTAATCGTTATTATTTTACTAAATCTTCCATTGGAACGCCCAACGCCTTGGCGATCTTGGCGACCGTTTGCACACTTGGCTTGATGACCACATCGCTCTCAATTTTAGTAAGGGTAGTGTGCTTTACGCCGGATTTTCTCACTAAGTCGTCTTGGGTCAAGCCAAGCTTATTTCGTGCCCTTTTGATATTCTTGCCAATCGTTGCCATAGTTTCAATACTTTGATATCATTACTTATGTTATATTTATTACAATACTATGATAGCAAAATTATTTCTTTCTTTCAAGAAAAGCCCGCTTCTGGCCTTACTGAATTCAAAACGGCTTGAAATTTCTCCGAAAAACGGCTGGCGAGCCCGCGTAGCGGGCGAGCCGAGACTCTCATTTCCCAACTGGCGGAGAGGGCGGGATTCGAACCCGCGATCACCTTGCGGCGATATGCGCCCTCCAAGCGCACGCACTAGACCAACTATGCGACCTCTCCAATAAGCCTGATTATACCATCTCTCCGGCATCACCGATGCTATAATGAGCTGTATGTCCCTCCGTACCAAAGCTCTTCTTGCCGTCTTTGCCGCGGCACTTCTCTGGTCCGGGGCAAACTCGGTCGGGAAAATCCTCGTGACCCATACTAATCCGTTCGTCATCGCGTTCTACCGCTTTACTCTGGCTTCTCTCATCATCCTTCCCTGGTTTTGGAAAGCCAAAAAGCCCAAAAACTTTGCGTTCCGCCTCTTGCCGCTTGGCATATTCAACGGCGGAAATATCCTTTTTTTCTATTCAGGCCTCGCGCGGACGACCGCAAATACCTCATCCATCCTCGGCGCGACCGTACCGATCGTGACACTACTCCTCTCCGCCCTCATCATTCACGAAACGATCACCGGGAAACGGATTCTCGGAGTGCTCATAGGACTTCTCGGCGCCCTCTTTATCATCATTCTGCCGGAATTGAAACACGGAGCGCCAATCTATGGAAATTTCTCCGGAAACATCCTGCTTCTCGGAAGCATCCTGAGCTGGACGCTCTATATTATTTCCTCACGGAAAATACTTTCAAAAGATACTTTTGATCCAGTTCTTGCGCTTGCCATGAACTTCTTTGTGACTTCTGCCATGACCGGACTTGCCGCTCTTCTCACCCATCAGTCGTTTCTGGTGCCGGCATTTTCCGATGGGAACTATATAGTAGTCTTTCTTTATGCCGTCCTCGGTATCACTATTACGACGTTTTTCCTTTTCCAATGGGCGGTCCAGTATCTTTCGGCAACTACCGTATCGCTTAAAGAGTATTTGCAGCTGGTCATTGGAATCGGACTCAATATCCTTATCCTCGGCGAACGGATGACCGTGGAATACGTCCTTGGCAGCATCCTGGTCGTCATCGGACTCATCGTCGCAACCGGATTGTACACGCCGCACGAGACACTCCGGAAAACCATGGGACGGCAGTAGGGATTATTTCGCAAATTCCCTGTGCAGGGTATCACGGAGGTGCTTCCACCATTCATGAGAATCCGTTTCAGCCAGACTTCCGGCCAGTTCAACGGCTTCGGGGATCCGCAGCCGCTTTGCATTGGCGTCCAGCCATTCCCGCGCATGCGTGTTTCCTTTTTCTTCCAGAAGCTTGAGTTCTGCCAGAAATGCGATGACGTTGGCCTCATACACAATCTTGGCCTCCCGGGTTTCCTGCTTCTCATACGTATTGAGTGTAGCGAGGAGTTCGTCATCCACTCCGGCAAAAATATCGCGGTTTGCTTTGTCCTGATCGCGCGTCATATAGAAATGCGCGATTTTGTCAAGGTCGCCGGTCCTGGCTTCATGGAAATCATGAAATACGGCCATGGTCAGAACGGTCTCCAGATGTGCGCCGAGTTCCTTCCCTAAAAAATATGCGATGACCGCGGTCATAAACGAGTGCTCGCCCACCCCTTCTTCGTTATCCCCAAGGATCTGCCAGCCGGTCCGTTTGAGACGTTTGACGACCGCTGCCTCATAGATAATATTGGTCACGTGTTTGAGTATTTTCATACATTCAGGATCACGAACATTTTTCGATGCGCTCCCTGGCAGACTTGAACTGCCATATCAGCCTCCGGAGGGCCGCGCTCTATCCAGTTAAGCTAAGGGAGCATTCATCCCGGGCTCATTATACCGCAGCGCGGGTTTCTGCGGCTATTGTAGTCAGATCCCCGTCGAGGATAACGGGCTGCATGGCGTGCATTTCAGTGAGGTAATCCATTTTCGGAACAGGATACAACAGGAAAATTTTTTTACCGAGCCAAAAGGCAATACCCATTTCGAGAAACGTGTTGCCGCCGATATACCCGGCTATTCCATTTTTTTCGTAATTAAGGACCACGATGGCATCGGCTCCCTGTATGGCCCGGAAGTGTTCACGGATAAAATCGTGCTCGATTTTAACGTTGATCTTTTCTTCGTCCGTCGTCATATACGATTCGTTCAGTTCATCGTGATACGCGCCGGAAGGTATGACGACGAGGTGTCCGGCCTTTTCGAGTGTAGCCTTGGCCGCAATCATCTCCCTATGAAACTGCATACTGCCGCAGATCGTGATATTCATAATTATTACTCCTCTTTCCGGTAGACAACCGTTGTGACAAATTACGCACACTACAGATAACACAACCTGCCTGCCGGAAGACCGGGATTCGTCTCGCACTCTTCGGTAGCGGCGGGATCTGCCCCGTAACAGCGCGGAGGGTACAGGATTCGAACCTGTGCCTCCCGAATGGGAGAACGGTTTTCGAGACCGTCGCTTTGAACCGCTCAGCCAACCCTCCGCGCTTGTACGGGATTCGAGATCAGCCAATAAAACCGCTCTTGCACACCTCCCGAATCAATTAAGAATTATTCCGGGTAAACCACACAGCGTTTACGCAGAAATTTCTTCCGAGAAATTATTCTGCGTCCCCGGTGAGAGTTGAACTCACAATCTCAGCCTCCGCAGGGCCGCGCTCTATCCAGTTAAGCTACGGGGACATGTATACTTCCGGTCAGATGTTCTCCCAGAGCTAATGAAAAATGTACAATTTGCTCTCTGAGATAGTCATTATTATAGCGCAGAAAGCAGATACCACCAAAATTTCGTCTGAAGGTTTTCTCTTTACTCCTATCCTTCCGATATGTTTTCATAAACTGAGTCTCAGGTATGCTAAGTAAAGCCGACCAAAATTTTTTTACCTTTGCCTCGTTGTGGTACCAATGGAGGTGAAGCCTTACTCGGAGTCTACATTCATCAATATGATAACAGTGTCTCAACAATGTTATGAATAATTTCATACGTCTCGGATCTGTATTTACAAAAACAAGTGGTCCTCTTCCCTTACATCCTTCTGACCAATACAGCATAGCGAGCATTGCTTTTTTCGTTGTGCTACCAATATCCAACGAATTGATCTCTTGCTTTGTCTCTGTGACGATTTTCTGTATCTTTTCCTCTCTCTTTCTCTTTTGTGCAAGAGCACCCAAAGGTTGAATTTCCCGTATCCATTTTTGCCTACCCATAAGAGCATATTTTCTCTCGTTGGACATCGACCTTACCCATTCATAAACTGTGCTCTTGGCGACCAACACATCATTTGCAATTTGTCCGATTGATCGTCCTTGCCTTCTTAACGTGCGGGCTCTCTGTTTCGTCCTCTCGGGAATATACCTTCTCATATCGAACGAGAAATATAGGGATAAATTAATTATGCTTCAATCCGATCTAATTGTTTCGAGGTATTATGAAGGTTTGTCCAGAGGTATTTTTTCCGTAATCCAGGAAGCGGCGTTATCCACCCAGTTTTTTTGCGGTTCTTCCTGAAACTCTATATACCGGCCAACTATACTTTTGACTTTTTCCTTGCTTTGACCGGCAAGAAGGATGATCTCCCGTGGTGCCCGGAATGGTCGGATGACGAGCATTGTCTGCCCCCACTGCTCCTCAAACCAGAAATCCCCCAATTCTTCCCAACGATACGTATGTGCACCGGTCATGATGCCCAGACTACTGATCCGGTGCCGTATTTCCTCCGGCGGGACGGTAGAAAGGACGTAGATAAGAAATACTATGGACACTACGGCTGCGATAAGGACAAACTCACGCGCAAAGACAAGGATGATGAGAAGCAGCACCACGATCGCGCCGACATTGGTAAAATATTCCTTGTCGCGCCGCTTAAAAAGTCGGGATGGAGATGACCACTCGAGATAGACATCTTCTTTTTTCTTTTCGGAGTCCGGTTGTTGTTTGCCTTCCATGTCTCCAGTATATACTATACAAAAACCTCGCGTGCAATTGCCGGCAGGATAAACTTGATGCGGAAGGGGGGAGATTCGAACTCCCGCTGGGCTTACACCCACCACGGTTTTCAAGACCGGGCCGTTAAACCGCTCCGGCACCCTTCCTCAGAACGAATTAGGAAATTTTTCTGAGTAGACCCATACTGATTTACCCCGCCTATTATACCAAGCAGCACACGCTTCGTGGTACCATACCCCATGCCACATATGATTTTTGAGGCTGTTTTTGATATCGAAACGAAAAAGCTTTTCAGTGAAACGGAAACAGGCGACCCTGCGGAGCTCGGTGTCTCCATCGTGTCGGTATATTCAAGAAGCCTTGATGAATCACGGCGACTCATCTCGGACAATCTCCGATCGTTCTGGGAACAGGACTTTTCCGACATGTGGGAAGTCTTCAGTAAGGCAGACCGCATCATCGGATTTAACAGCCTGAACTTTGACGTACCGGCTCTGGCCCCATACGCTCCCAATGGTTTTGAGGGATACAAGCATTTTGATCTCCTTGATGTCATAAAAAAGAAAACCGGCAGGCGCTTCAGCCTCAACTCGCTGGCGCGCGACACCCTGAGCCATGAAAAAACAGACGTCGGCACCAACGCAGTGTACTACTGGAACCAGGGGGACCACGAAAGCCTCCGGAAGCTCAGGGAATACTGTGAGGCAGACGTCCTCATCACCCGGGACCTCTATGATTACGGGTTTACCCACGGACAACTCAAATATACGGATAAGTGGAACTACCAGAGGACCATGGATATAGATTTTTCTTACCCCAAAAAAGACTCTGAGCGCCCAAAACAGGGTTCACTCTTCTGACATGTGACCGCCCCACCGCACACCTCCTATTCATGGTTTGTCCGAGTATTCTTTGTTATAATGCAACCTGTCAGGAGGAGTCGCATAGCCCGGTCCATTGCGAGGGTTTGCTAAACCCTTGAGCCGCAAGGCTCGCGTGGGTTCGAATCCCACCTCCTCCGCCATCACGGACAAAATAAATATCGGGTTATCCGGACAATCCGGAGCATTAGAAAAACACGTTCTAACTGAAAAGTGAGTTTAGCCTGACAGGGGGCGGGATTAGAACCTAAAGTGGTATAATCCGTTTTATATAACGCTATAACAAAATTTTTATGCAAAAAAGCAATAAATTAACAACACAGACAGTTAAAAAATGGGGAATGGATTTTATGACGCTGGATAGGAAATTTCCGTCTGAGAAGTATAAGAAATACTTAGATGATTTTGGAGTCAAAAAAGACGAAGAGCTTGATGCAAAAAGTATTGAAGAGATGTTTTTTGCTCTTCGTCAAGATTTTATCAATGGGAAATTAGATCTTGATGAATTTGCACTTATATGCAATTCTTTGCATTTGGTGATGAGAAAAAAACATTTTGATGACGATAACCCTGCATTGGCACGCGCATTAGATGAGGGAAATGAGTTAAGTTTTGATATTAGAAGTGTTCCAAAACATTATCGTAACGTAGCAGATACATTACAAACTATTTATGACTATAAACAGGAATCGGATTCCGCGCTTCATGGTTCATCTGCTCCTCCCAAAGATTTTTATAAATAAATCGGATCTTAAAAACAAAACCGGCATGAATTCTGTGAAGTACGCAGAAATCCCTGCCGGTTTTAGTAGATATCAAGTGTGTTCGGGCATCCAGCTAGTTGCATGCTGATCGCACATGATATTCATCTAGTCCCAGAGACATTCGGGATCAAACACAACACGAACTCCCGGTTTTTTTGGGCTAGGAGGATTGACAGAAGTGATTTCACCACCGATGGATTCGGGGGGTGTGCGGTGTCCGTCAACGACATTGCCGGCGGCATCAGTGTCAAAACTGTAATGTTCGCCTTCAACGCCGGTGAATATGGAATGGTGCATTCCACCGATTTTGTTCGGACCGCCAACGGTGTAACCAGCATCATCGCCCAATACGCCCAAATCCACATCAAGATCTCGTACATTCACTTTGCCGGTCATGCCATATCTCCTTTACGATACACCTGGCTGTTCCCAGCGGTGAGCGTCCCAGTTGTATACCGCGGGTGCCGCGAGCTTGGGGGATGTGATGCGCCAGTCGTGTAGGTCGCCGTTTTCGTCCATTTCCAGCGTACCTTGACCGTTATCCTTGCCCCCGTTGTTCCACCACGAAACGATCTTGTATGTCTGGCCGTTTCGTTCAACCGTAAATCCCCACTTTGTCGTCCCTGGATGCGGAATGACGAATTCGGTTTTCCCTTCGGGGACCGTAATTTCACCGTCCGAAATCCCTTTGCAGAAGTACGGGAGCGTTGTGAACGCGATGTAGCCGTTTTCAGCGCGTTGATCCATGGCGCAGAAAATGCCGTTAGTCAGTCCGATGTGTTGCAGAATCCAGTTGTTCCGCTCTTCGGTTGACATCTGCTTGAACTTCTCGCGCTCCTCTGCAGTTGTCGGTCTGTGGTAGACCGCCTTGAAAAGATCCTCGTACCCGATGTAACAGTGTCTATGGTCCTCCGCAAGACGTCCCCATCGCCAACCTCATATATATTGTTAGAATAGGAGCATGGATATTCATACGGGTGTTGATGTCGTATCCATCGATGAGTTTACGGAATCGCTTCATTCCGGTGGTGAATCTTTCCTCCGTCGCCTCTTCCTTCCGCAGGAGCTTACCGATCGGTCTCCCGAACACCTCGCAGGTCTTTTTGCGGCAAAGGAGGCGGTCATGAAAGCGCTTCCCCTTCCCGCGGCCGCCTGGCATGCTGTCAGCATTACGGTTTCCGATATGGGAAAACCAACCGCCCTGATTACAGACAAACACGCCGCGGCGTCGCTTGTCTCCCATGACCTGTCCATAACGCACGCAGCAGGCGTCGCCGTTGCCGTATTTGTGGCCATCACGTAGTATAAAAGAGTGCCTCGTAACATCGGGGGCGCCGGACTCATCTATGTACGACACGGTACCAGAATTTCTTTCCTCGATTGCGGATCAATACGGAAACAAGACGGCGCTCCATATCCGGCGGCTCTTCCAAACCGCTAAATATAGCTATCGCGATCTCGAAACGTTTTCCAGAAAAACTGCCCGGTTTTTAGCCAAACACCATGTCCGTCCGGGAGACAGAGTCATGATCTGGGCTCCCAATATGCCGGAGTGGGTGATCGTACTCATGGGGAGTCTGACTGCCGGCGCCACGGTCGTCCCTGCCATGATCCACTCATCAGGAGAGGTTGTGGAGAAATACATACGCCGCACGAAACCGAAACTTCTGTTTACTTCCCGCTTCTATCCGCTCGGGCTTTCCAAAAACCAAACCGTCAATACGTTATTTCTGGAAGACCTTCCGGATCTTCTGAGGGAGGTGGATGACGGACCCCTGCCGACTCCGCATCCGGACGAGCTCGCAGAGATCGTGTTTACGTCAGGAACCACAGGCGAGCCTAAGGGGGTCATGATCACCCAACGAAATATTCTCTATGAGATAGAGAAGCTCCTTGCAACGATCCCGAGTTACAAAGAGTACCGGCTTCTGTCTATCCTTCCCCTCTCCCACGTCATGGAACAGATCGTCGGACTGTTTGCTCCGCTTGCGCGGGGTGCCACCATTTATTACATCCCCCGCATCAACACCCTGACCATACGCAAAGCGCTCAGGAAATACCATATTACGGATCTTGGGGTGGTTCCGCAGATGCTCCGGATGTTTCTTGATACCATAGAGTTCGAGATATCCGAGAAAAAACTCATGCCTCTCTTTCGTATTCTCCGTTTCCTGACTCTCCGGACACCATTTCCCGTTCGCCGGACAATCTTCCGCTCCATACACGCATCCCTGGGAGGAAAACTCTATGTTTTCGGTGTCGGCAGCGCACCGCTTCCCGTTCACCTTGCGGAGGCATGGGAAGCCATCGGGATCCGCGTCGTTGAAGGGTATGGGGCATCCGAACTCACCGGAGGCATCACGGCAAATTTCATCGATCACCGGCGACTCGGTTCCGTCGGAAAAATTATTCCCGGCATGGACGTCAAACTGTCTTCTGAAGGTGAAGTGCTTGCTCGGGGCCCGAATGTCACGCCCGGATATTTCGAGAACCCGGAAAAGACCGGGGAAGCATTTGCGCCCGACGGCTATTTTCGGACCGGAGATATCGGATATTTTGACCGTAACGGATATCTCTATATCACCGGACGGGAAAAATTTAAAATCGTCACTGCGGCAGGAGACAAAGTATACCCCGAGGACATAGAAAAAATACTCAACGGTAATCCGTATGTCTGGGATAGTTGTGCCGTCGGACTTCCGGACGGAGACGGAGAATCCCTGACTGTTGCGGTCATTCTGCATCCTGACAGTCATACATCCCTTGAGGGTATCATCCGCTGGGCAAATAGCCGGCTGGAGTCCCACCAGCAAATCCGGGCGTCAATCCTCTGGCCGGACAAAGATTTCCCAAGGCTTTCAACCCTCAAAATCGACCGTCATGCGGTCCAAACCTATCTTCTGGAAAGGAAAAAGCAGCCGGAAAAAGCAGCGCATGGTTTGTCCGCAACAAAAGGCGATGCGCTTGTTACCCTGCTCGGACGGGTGACCCATATACGCGAATCAGCAATTCATGACAACTCATTCCTCGTCCGTGACTTGGGATTTGATTCGTTAAAACGCGTGGAGCTCGTGTCCCTCATCGAAGAAGAGTTTGACCGTGAAATCGACGAGACCGCCATAGGAAAAGATACGACAGTCACTGCGCTCCGACGCCTCATACATACAACCTCGGTAACACAATATCCCTATGACATAGATACCATTGCCGCCGCGCTCCGAAAACCATGGAACCAAACCCTGAGAGTTTTTCTTCAAAATACGGTCTTGTTTCCGTTTTTACGGATTTTCGTTCGGATTACCGTGGAATCCGCCATAAATTTTTCCGACATTACCCTGCCTGTTGTATTCGTCGGAAACCACCCGAATCCTCCGTACGACGCCGCCTGTTTATTTCAGGCGCTGCCGACAAGAATACGGCGTCGCCTGGTTGGTCCGGGAGATGATACGTACTGGAAAAATGTCTTTGCCCTCTGGACACGGTATGTTTCCTCACCGCTCACCGGAGCGTATCCCATCGACAAACACGGCGGACCGGTAGCCAAAGCTCTTGACGTCACCGCTGATTTTCTGGACGACGGATACGCGGTATTTATCCTGCCTGAAGGCGCCCCGACCCCCAAAGGAGCCCTCCTCGGCCCGCTCAAAAGCGGCGTCGAAGTACTTCTCTCGGGCACCAATATCCCTCTTATTCCGTACTTTGTCTCGGGAAATCTCGGCAAAACCTTCCCGCGGTATGAGGAAACCTTTCACCTTCTTCATTATGTTCCGCATGGGATTTCCCATATCCGCCTTGCGGTCGGCAAACCCTTTACGCTCCGCGATGTCCGGGGACCCGGAGCACTTGCGCTGATACGGAAAAATATCCTGGACCTTGCGCCTCCGGTTCAGCCGTGATTCTCCAGAAAGGAAAGGAGTCTCGTGGCAAGCGGTCCCGGCATATCCGACGGTATGTAATGCTCTGCTGCAAGCGGGCAAAGTTCCGCTCCGGCGATATTGGTATAAAGCGCCGTTCCCTGAACGGCATTTATTGCGGCGTCACGGGTCCCGTAAATCAAAAGCGCCGGGACACAGAGCTTCTCAAGCCACGGACGAAAATCTTCCCGCAGGATATCATCAAAACACTTTGCATAACTTTTAGCCGGTAATCTGCGAAGCTCTTCCTGAAGTTTTATACTGTTTTCCAGGGCCCGCTCTCTTTTTTTTCTGTTCGGGAAAATAATGCGGGCCAATACGTCATGAAGTTCTGGCTGCGCGGCAATCCACTCCGCTATCTCAAGTGTTTTCCGGCTGTGAAGCGCAAATTCCAGTGCAGAAAGCCAAAGAAGCGGAAGGCGTTTTGTATGATCGCGAAGCGGGGAAGATACCATGACGAGCGCCCGGACGCTTTTTGGGTGCTCTCCCGCATACCGAAGCGCAATAAGCGACCCCAGTGAGTGTCCCACGATGACCGGTTTCTGGATATGAAAATAGCGGATAAGTTTGTAAAGAAACCGGTGATACGTATGGAGTGTATAGACGCGTCCGGATGCGTTATGTGAACCATAGAGCGGCAAATCGAACGCCCACACCCTGTGATGGCAAGCGCAACGTTTCAATACTTCCGACCACAGCGCACAACCGGAAGCAAGACCCGGAAGAAAAACGATGGGCTTTCCTCTCCCGTCCGTAATATAGGTTATAGTCCTCCCGTCCATACGGACGGATTGTTTTTTTACCATATGACGTCTTCCTCTTCATGCTATCAAAGCGGAAAAGCAAAAAGAAGACCGCAGTCAGTCGCTGCTGCGGACGGCAAGTACTGTCCCCTTGTGCACGGTGACCCTGGCTTTCTTTCCGCTGAACTCATTACTGATGCCGAGAGTTGACGGACGGGTAACGTTGTGCTTTGCCACCTCATACCGAAAACCGCGCAGCGTTATGACAGCGGACCGGCTCAGCGGAAGAAACGAAATATACCGATAACGGCCGGAACGCTCCAGTATCGCTTCCCGGGGAAGAAGAAAGAGTTCATTGTTCCCGTCCCGTATCCGAAGATCGGTAAACACCCGTCCCCATGTTTCCAGAAGATGTGCCGCCGCGAGACTATGGTCTACGCGTCCTCCGGTTACGCCCCACAGCGTTATCCGATCCGCAGGTATCTCCCGGACATAGCGGAGGGCCAGTTCCAGATCCGTCTGATCCTTCTTCCGGGGATAGGTGATAAGTTTCGGAATGTCCCGCCGGATGAGCGTCATTTCCTCCCGCGAAACCGAGTCAAAATCCCCAATAGCAACCGCGGCAACAATATGCCGCTTGAGAAGCCACGCCGCACCACGGTCTACACCGATAATCACCCGGCAAGCGGCAATATCCGGCAGAAACCCATCTGATAAAGGTCCTCCCGCGACGATGGCGATCTGATTTTCTGTCTTCGTTATTTTCATACTCCTGTCAGTCAGCGCGCCAGGGAAACCGCCCATACATGCCGGAAGCCGGCACGCTTGAGTGCACTGACTGCTGATCTCATGGTAGCACCGGTCGTAAACACATCATCAAATACAAAAAGATTAAGAGACTGAAAAACCTGAAGGTTTGATGGGGTAGTAAAAACACCCCTCATGTTTTCCAACCTCTTTTTCCTGTCTTTCATCCCAACCTGCGGTGTCGTCTTTTGCATACGTTTCAACATGTCGGTACGCGTGTGAATGCGTAACTTTGCAGCAATGAGGTTTCCCAGTATTTCTGCCTGATTGAAACCCCGCTCACGGTATCGGGACGGATGAAGGGGGATGGGGACAAGCATCGCTTCACTATCACAGTGTTTCATTGCGGAAGATAACGATTGGGGCGGAATAAGTTCAATAAGTTCGCGGGCCAGGTCTGAAACCAGGCGATATTTAATGGCTTTAACGGCCTTTTTTATGACCCCAGTGTAGTGAAAAAAAGAAATGAGGCCGTCTACGGTGTAGCGGGTTTTACAAACAGGATGGGTCATGCCGTCAATCGCCGGCCGTTCACATATTGGGCAGATTGTTTCACTCCGCACAATGGGTTTCACGGTAGCGCAGCATCGGCCACAAATATATTGACCGATCCTGCCGCAGCCAACACACCGCCTCGGGAACAAATAATCAAGGATATTCACCACAAAACCTCTTTTTCGGTTCTGATAAAAATCCCGCACCGGATGAAGAACCGCCTCAACGCAGGAGAGGCCTGCTTTGTGGAGATGCCGGGTAATGAGCCCGGGTCCGAAGAAATACACGAGAAACGTCTACAAGCGTAGTCAGTCAACAGATGTCGTCTTTCCCTGATCCGGCTGACAGGAAAGGAAAGGCCAAGGCGTATTGATCGTGACCCTGCCGGAACGCCGAACCGGCAAAGCTGAACCCCGGCTCGATGTACACCTCATGGCGGCCACCGGAGAAGCCGGCCGTGAGATGGACGTTAGGCCCGAAGGTATTGTGCGTTCGCAAATGCCAATCGTGCCTGCCGTCGCTCGAGAGCCAGCATTCTGAGTGCCAGTTCATCGAGCTCGCTAAGAGTAGACTTAGCAATTATGGTTGACAACAGTTTTACGGCTCGTTTGTCATCGCCGGCTTGCGGTTTTTAATGTACTTGCCTCGTCGAGTCGTACATCCCCTTCGTGAACAGGTTTCACAACCTTGTCCTGATCTACCTGAGTTTCCCCCTATATTCTCGCTGGATCTCGCGGTCCTGGTCCTCCCGCCGTTTTGCTTCTCGCTTTTCATACTGCTTTTTCCCGCGCGCGAGGCCGATTTCGAGTTTTATGAGAGGGCCCCTAGTATACCAGGCAAGCGGTATCAGGGTCAAACGGGATGTATCGAGCTTGTTTTTCAGCGCGATAAGCTCTTTTTTATGAAGAAGCAGCTTCCTGGTGCGCTTTGGATCGTATCCTTCGGGTCGTGCGTAAATATACGGAAAAATATGTGCGTTCACGAGGTATGCTTCTGAACCGATAACACGCACAAACGAACCGTCCAGCTTCGCATGGCCGGTTTTCAGCGATTTGACCTCCGGCCCCGTCAGCTGCACGCCCGCCTCAACATGTTCGAGAACCGTGTAATCAAATGTTGCTTTTTTGTTATAAATCTTCATATGGCGGACAACTCACGGTTATTTCAGCGGAAACGAATATAGTTTGCCGTTTGCCAATAAGAAAACCAGTTTGTTTGTTTCCGAAACCGCAAATTGCGACGGCTGCAGGCTTGCATCCCACTGATATTGTGCGACATATGTACCATCCTTGTCCATCACTACAATGCGCTTATTATCACTGTCCAATACATAAACCCGTTGGGCCGCGTCAGACGTGTATACGGACAGCGTTGTCCCAAACGGAGGACTGACACCCTGGGGCACAAATGTATCCGGTTTTCCCTGTGTAAATCGCAATACCTGGCCCCCGCGGGTTCCAATCCAGACCGAACCGTCTATCGCCATCCCTGTTGCAGCCCGAAAGTCTGGGATGGTATCCGGATTGAGATACTCCCGAAGCTCGGAAAATCCCGTATCCGTTGCCACGTATTTCCATATTCTGCTTGCCCCGCTGTCCAGAAGGTATATATTGCCGCCAAATGCGACTACAGCACTGATCGTTTCCCAATGAGCATCGTTTTTGATGAGTCCTTGCGTCCCGGGCGGTGACCGAAGAGAAAGGCTCCTGATGCCGTCTGAAACTAAAACAAAGACGGTGTCCCCGTGTATACCGATAAGACGCGACCCGACCAGAGACTCCCCTCCTCCGAGCACCTGACCGCTTTTCGTATCGACGGACACGGTAAATACCGTATTAGTGGTGGCATCGAGAAGCGCAAGCGTGTTTTGTTCCAGTGCAAAGGTACGTATCGTCGCGTTTTTTTTAAGAAGACTTGCATCATAAAAGACGGACGGCGCTACCCTGATAACCTGCATCGCCATGGTCAGGCTGTCGGTAATCTGCTGATACAGCCGGTGCAACGCTTTCCCGTCCTCTGTGCCGGCAGACACGGTCGCAACAACAGGCGTCAGGAGATCTTTTGCCGCATTGAGCCGTTCCCTCCCTTTCAGCGGATTCAGATCGAGCAGCGCGACGCCTTCGTCATAGGAATGCTGGGCTTCATTCACAACCTGCCGGACCGATGCCGTTCCTCCTGCAGAACCCGCCTCTTTCCGGATGCCCAGCACGATGCTCGCCACAAAGAGAAGAAACAAGATGCCGGTCACCAAAAGGAGGGGGGTATTGCGTGTTTCGGCAAACGCGCGCAGCCGATGAACCTGCCGCGTCACTCTCCTCATGCGGTGGGATGCAACGGTCTGCCGCATCGTTGCCCAGAAGCGGGCGGGCGGGCGGGCGGTGTAGTTCGTGCTCACGGCCTCGGACCGCACGCGGCCGGCAGCCGGTTCTTCCTCTACCGGCACCAGTCCTTTCACCTGAAATATAAGCGCCGCTCCCCCGTCAGCCCCCGCGGATCCATGCAGAAGCAGGGTCAGTTTCTCCGCCACTTCTTCCGAGGACAAATGATCAAACGCGCCGGCGAGCTCGTCTTTTGTCAAACCGCGTTCAAATCCCCGTGTTGCCAGAATAAAGGTGTCCCCTTCTCGGACTTCTCCGGAAAGACCGGAGGCACGCTCAAGCAGGACGGATACCGCGCTGCCGCGTTTGCAATACACGCAGCCCTCCCCCGCCATCACAAGATACACGACATTGCCAACCGGTACCATGAGGATGAGTGACCGTATGACGGATTCCTTCATACGGACTGCCAGATGTTCAACGTCTGTCAGAGAGGTAAGGTGCCCCGCCGCCGCTTCAGATAGGGCACTGAGGATGCGGATACCGCGGTCGCGTGCATGACCCTCCGGGTCTTCAATCTCAATGGCACCGTACAGCTGGGGACTCAGCAGGACCTGCCCCCAACGGGTATCACTGACCGCGCCGACCACCGAACCGGTAGAAGGTGTTATGCGCATACCTCCATCCTATCATGCTCGCTTCTGCCATAGCCGTATGGATTCAAGGCCGGTCGTTAAATAAGGATAACCGTCAGAATAAACAGTGCGATCGAAGCGGATAAGTGGATAATCGTCAAAAGTCGAAGAATAGGCTCTGACGTCTCCTCAAGAACCGAAGCCATGAGCTGCTCCTGCCGGACAATGACCGCGGCAAACACCGTATACACCCCAAGACCGATGAGGATCAGGATTTTGAGCGTGAGAAGCGTCGTCGCAGCGATGTCCGGCATCACAGGCCGCCCCCTTCCCCCTGCTCAATCAGGGACCGGATTGTCGCAACGATCTTTTCCGGTTGCGGAACTGCCTCAAACTCTATATTCGGAAGTTCTCCTGCGGTTTCTACCAGAATATTGCCGTAGTTAAAAACCGTTGCCGCAATCCCGCCGGTCGTGAACGATATATCCTGAATTTTTGTGAGTTCCGCTTCGGAAAATCGCTTAAACAATAAATAGTAAAAATCGATGTCCACGATGCGTTCATCCGTTACGATATAAATATTGAAAAACCAGTGGAGAAAACTCGCCAGAATAAATCCGAAGGCGGCCAGATACCAGAACATGGTCCCGATAAGGACAAACCCTCCGGGTAAAACAATCGGAAGATGCACAAACCGGAACAACACCGGCAAAAGGATAACAGGGGCAATGAGCAACAGCAATGCGATCAGGATCCAGGGTATATTGACCACCACATGCTGCCGGAGGAATAACACGACGGTCTCCTGCGCTTCCTGCGTTTCAAAATGAACGCCTTCCGGATTGACCGCGAAGCTGGTAAAAATCCTCATGGGAGAATGCTTGGTGCTATCCATGGCCGGAGATGTCCGGGAGGGATTCTGACGCGCTGGCATTTCGAACAAAGTCGGCATCCTCTGTACCATACTACAAAAAAGCCGTTTGGGCAACTTGACCGCCCTTTTTCCCACCCGTCTTCCCGCCGGCTATTTGTATTCGATGTTAAAAAGGGGACTCCGTATGGCAATGTACCCCGGCGCACGCAGGTTGAAGGCATCTTTGAATTCGTTGCCGGGAATATCTATCGGTCCTTTGTTCGTCATAAGGTGCACGGTGTCGGTGTATCCCCCGGAATTATACGTGACGGAAACCGAAAAAATGCCGGTAAACCCTCCGAGATCCCTGAGTTCTCCCATTGAATACGGATTGCCGCTGACGCCGTTGATCGAGCAGCTGTTGATCGTTACCGGCAGAATACGGCCGGCATCCCCTTTGTTATAGTTCCGTACATACCAGGCGTTGACAATATCTGCAAACTCCTCTCCGGTGAGCCATGGAGAGGACTTGCCGCAGGTATCCGAGGAGTTGCTGTAACTGCTCGTATACCACCCTTTATAAAACCAGGGGCTACCGGCGATTTTTTCGTAGGCATCGCCGGTCCAGCACCCCTGATTTCCGCATTTGGTATCCCACCCCGAGGTTGTGAGGTAGCCGCCGGTCGTTGACGAATAGTAAGCCGTTGCACACTCAACCACTTCGCCCCGTGTGGCGGTCACGGCATCATGCCATGCTCCGGGCGGACTATTTGCCTTCCCGTCGTTATAGACCTGGCAGGATTCGGATGTGCAGATCGCCTGGCCGGAACTTTTATAACTCATCGCATAGGAACGTGCGGCGACCGCCTGTGCTTTCAGCGCATCGGACGGAAAACTTGCCGGCATTTCCGCAATGCCCATAAGATAACGGTTTTCAAAATCCATGGATCCGTACCCTGAAACATTGATATTGCCTCCTGTATCCTTGCTTGACACATCGCAGCCGTAGTATGCTTTCAGGATGTCGTGATAGTTCTGCCCGGATTCTGCCCTTCCTTTGGCCCCGTACTGACTCATCCCCTTCCGGTGGGTAAATGCCCCGAAAGAAAACCCTGCAAATGCCGGACTAAAACCCGGATTATAGTTCGGTGATGCATTCGGATCGTCAGCAAGCGGCACATCTCCGACACTTGTCGTAAATGTACCAGACCGGGCATTTAATATTGCCTGCTGCTGCGCGGTCAGGCTCGCAATAATACCGGTCAGTTGTGTTTCATAGGCATTGGCCTCATCAACCAACTTTTGCGCGGCGGCCGCCCGTTTATCCGTCTCTGCTTTTAAAACGGCAAGCGTTGCCTGTTCCGCTTCAAGTTCCTTTTTTTTCTGTTCCAGAACATTGACGGCTACCGCCGTCTCCGCAATGGCGGTTTTATCCTCATTGATGACCGCCTGCTGATAGCCCATCACACGGAACATCGACCCGATGTCCGAAGAGGACAGGAGTGCTGAAAACGTATTATAGCTGAAACTGCGCATATAAAACTCCCGGATCCGGCGGCTTGCTACCGTCAGAAGTCCGCCCAATTGTTTTTCTCCCCGGGCAATTTCTACCGCCTTCTGCGCCACCTCCCCTTCGATTGCCTGGATGCGCGCCTGAAATGCCGCAATGTCCGCCTCCATCTTCTCGAGGGCGGCAACGTGCGGCTGCTTGGCTACCTCCATCTGATTCCATGCGTCCTTGCATTTGTCGATCTTTGCCTGCAGATCGCCTATGCTGAGTGCGGACATATTGGACGTATCGCAGGTCTGCGCAAAAACAGCAGGGGAGACCATAATCATACCGAACAAACAAACCAGCGTAACGACCAGTGTCCGAAGGTAAAATTTCATAGGAAACACATGGGCACTGTATATTTTACCATGGAGGGTAAGGCATCATTGCCGTTCTTTTCTTTTTTCCCCCGCTCTGTTAGACTTAGTATATGAAGCGCATCCCAACGGTCTTATTGGCTACTTTTGCCTTGTTTGAAGCTCCCCGTGTATACGCTCAGCAGCCGCAGATAAATATCAACGGATGTATCGATACCGCGCTCGGCTGTATCAATCCCGATCCCGCATCCATTTTTACTAAATTTTTTGATGTAGGCATCGGACTAGCCGGCGGCATCGCATTTCTTCTCATTATTTTCGGGGGACTCCAGATCATGACCAGCACCGGAAACCCTGAAAAGCTCAACGAAGGGAGGGAACTTGTCGTATCGGCAATTGCAGGGCTTCTCCTCATCATCTTTTCCGTCTTTATCCTTCGGCTCATCGGGGTAAATATTTTAGGTGTTTTCCGGTAAAATACGAGTATGCATACCCTGGCTCAGTCGCTCAACCTCCCCGGCGGACAAACCATCACCGGACCGGTACCCTATACCGATATCGGGAGCGTTCTCAGTAAAGCTCTTCCGTATGTATTCGCATTTGCGGGATTCGGACTTCTTCTCATGATCGTTGCCGCAGGTATTACATTGATGACCAGCGCCGGAGATGCAAAAAAAATGGAGCAGGGAAAACAGCGCTTAACTTATGCACTGGTGGGCTTTTTCGTGATATTTTTTTCATATTGGATTATGCTTCTTATCGGACGGATATTCGGCATCCAGGAAATCAATACTATTTTTCAGTAAACACCTTGTCCCTCATGTTCCGAACCGCCGTTTCCGAAGGGTATAAACCGTAAGTGCCTCGTCCAACCGCTGAGGCGTAAACTCCGGCATATACCACTCGGGGAAATAGAATTCGCTATACTGGCACTGCCAGAGCAGAAATCCGGACAACCGCTGTTCCCCGCCGGTCCGTATGATAAAGTCCGGATCCGGAATACCTGCGGTATCTAAAAACTTGCCGTATTCTTGCGTGGTTACACGGCTACATTGCTGTTTGGCTGCCGAAAGGGAGTCAACGGAATCCAGAATAGACACGGTAAGACGCTTCATTGCCCGTACTAATTCATCTCTCCCGCCGTAATTGAGGGCAAAAACCGCGGTAATTCTGGTGTTGTGCTCCGTCTCAACAACCACATCGGCAAGCGCCTTTTGTATATCCCGGGAAAATCCGCTGATGTCACCGATGGTTCGGATCCGCACCCCTTTCTTATGAAGCCGGTCCCAGCGGTCCCGGATGATATGGCGGAACAGCCGCATCACCCCCTCTACCTCTCTCTTGTCCCTGCCCCAGTTTTCCGTTGACCAGGCCCAAAACGTCAGATAGGAAATACCCCGGTCTGCTGCGTGTTCTATAAGAGGCTCCAGTATCTCGTCCGCCACTTTTTTGTGCCCTGCAAGAACCGGCAGCCTGTGCGCGCGTGCCCAGCGGCGGTTGCCGTCCATGATGATGCCGATATGCCGGGGCAGCTGTTGTGATGTGTCGCCTGTCTTCATGTTTCTGTGATAAACCCGATATGTCGAAGTGAGGCAACTGCCCATGTAGAAAGGATCACTTCCTTACTTCGCCGTTTAGCGTCAAGTTCACGTTTGGAAAAAAAACAAACCTCCGCTACCTCATCCGGATGTGTCCGGAACGGCCCCTGATAGTAACCTCTGTATAATGCGTCAAATTCCGTCTCACGTCTGTCTCGGAACAGCCACTTTCCGACATATCTGATCGGTGCACGGATGCCCAATTCCTCGAATAGTTCGCGTTCCGCAGCCCGGCGGTATGTTTCTCCAGCGCTCACGTGTCCTGCGGCAGATATAGCCCAGAGACCGGGTTGCAGATCCTTGGTCAGACTCCGTTTTTGGAGAAGCACCTTTTTTTGCCTATCAAAAATCAGAACACCGACTGACCGGTGAATGAGCCTTCTATCACGGTGGCATTCATAACGGGTACGGACACCCAACGGATGATCACGTGTATCCACGACAACAAATTGTTCGCTCAGGTCGTCTGTCGTTTTGTGTTTCATGTGTTGGCAAACCCCTTACCTGAATCGAGCCGCACCCCTTCTCCGTTCAGGCTGATCGGAATAAGGATTAATCGGTACCGCCGGGCCCATCGGCGGGCAACAGCCGCATCGGCGTGGTAGCACACTGCGCCGATCGGTCCGGCAGAAAGCAGCGCTCCGCCCGATTCCGCAAGCTGCCGGAAACATCCGGATCCGGGATCGTCCGCGGGCAATGGAGACCGATAATCCTGCCAGAATTTTCCGGAAACAGCGACAAGCGCGTTGGTATCCCCTGTTTTCATAATCTCAGCAACAGTCCTGATATATGATTCCGAAGGAGCGGGCATGTCAAACGGCTTGCCGGTTTTCCGCACAACCAGAAAGCAATGGTTCATGTGCGACGCGGAGGAAAGCGGTAATTGCCACAGACTTCGCAGATATGTCAGCTCTTTCCGGTACCACAGAAACCCGCCGAACACTGAGCCCGTCATGTCTACCTCGTGGACCGGAGGAAGAATATCGCGTCGCATATTCACCATGAACGTGTGCGCCGTCTGGGGATTCCAGATGCCTCTCATGGCATAAAGGAGGGCGGCTGTTCCCGCTGCAAGGAACGCAGACCGATAGAGCGCCGGGTTATGTAGGTCAGCCGGAAACGAAAGGCTATACCGGAATGGTGGAAGCCGCCTCTGACGGTAGGTCCCCTCCAGATACTTTGTAATAAGGATAAAGAGGCCGGAAAATACGTCATCAGCGGAACGGGGCGCGCTTGTTGCCGGACTCAGGGTGAGGGTGAGACGCAGATCGGTCGCCGAGGCAAAAAGCGGCAACGCTTCATAGACGTAGTCCCCGGCAAGTGCAACCACAAGCGGCGCGGAAACACGGATACTGCGCTTCATCGCTCCACCCTCGTACCCAGCACGGGCTCTCCGCGGACTGCTTTGGAGAGGCTGCCGTGTTCGATGCCGTCGATAATGAGCCCGGGTATTCCCTCCCGGGCCAGCGCCAGGGTTTCTTCCACCTTATGGATCATACCGCCGGTCACATCGGTCCCTGAGGACCCGGTCAGGACGGATTGGTAAACCGGAAAATTTTCCGTGGTGATTTCGGGAATGGTCCTGCCGTCCGCGTCATACACGCCGTTCGTCTGCCCGCAGTGAATGATGCGTTCTATAACGTACCCCTTCTTCTTAAGATGGAGCGCAAGATACCCCAACACTTTTTCCGTCGAAAATATGGTACACCCTACCTGGGTGTCGATAATCTGGTCTCCATAAAGAACCGGTAAGAGATTGAGCCGGAGAAGCGCTTCGATGCTCTCCGAAAAAACGGATTTGAGGCTGTGGTTTCGGGCAACCATGGTACTCAAGGGACTCACGGATACCGCATTGACTCCTTTCTCAAGCAGTTTCTTGACGACAATACGGTTGAGCTGTGCCGCTACATCGGCCACTTCCGCAATACCACGGTAACTCGCATCATTGATAATGCCTTTGTGTGTCTGGTATTTTTTTGCGGGGAAATGTGCAAAGGATCCCGCGCCGTGGCCCACGACGAGCTTTTTCCCTGTGAGTGTTGCTTTTTTGATCTCCTCGCAGATCGTATCAAGCGCGTGTTCCTTGAGGGAAAACGGCTTGGTCTTATCGGTGATAAGCGACCCGCCGATTTTCACAAAAACGATGGGTGTTTTTTTTGTTTGTGTCATGATTGCATGCTCATAATTAATTGCCGTTGAGTCGGTGGGTCATGCGAAAACAATGTAAATGCCACATCCTCTCTTCTCCCGGCAGATCCCAGAGCAACTACATCATGCCATCCTTTCAATCCGTGTGCAACAATAGTGAGCATTCCCGCCCGTGCCGGAAATCCTCCTAAATAAGTAAGCGGGTGCACCCATAACGGGGTATCGGTTTCGTTATCGTTTGGCTCAACAGGGTGAACGGCAATAAGCTCATTTGGAACATATGCCATGCGCGCTTCCACCCAGACATGTTGATTGATGAAATAATGGCCAATTACCCGTCGGGAAACCTGCACCATCTCAGGCGCCCAACCCATCTCTTCTATAATTGCCCGTGCCCGGGTCACTTCAAGCATCTCTCCCGGCCTACGCGTCTCTGCGACAACACTGTAATCCCCAAAGTATTTATCGTTTTCCGGCTTGTCTCTGCGTTCACGACTCACCAATATATAGGGATGGTGATCGATGTCGGTATATACAACGAGTACGACTCCACCTATTTCTTTATCCGGTGGCGGAGACCAATCCACAATTCCGGAGTCTTCGTGAAGCATTTTTTCATAAACATCAGCACCAAATTCTGTTACAAGTTCCGGAGCGAGATGCATACTGGCAGTAGGCATATTAAAAGCAACGTCACCAAGGTCTCTAAAACCATTCGGAGTAAAACGGTTGGGGACGATTACCATGCTGCCCGAGCCATATTCAGCCAATCTCATAGTTAGAGAAACGGAACTTTAAAGATTCCGAGCGTATACGTGAGATAACTATATGCAGCAAAGACCGGAAGACAGATGCCCAATGCACCTACGATCCGCAAAAGATCCAGTTTCATGGAAAACCGGAGCGTCAGATAGGTCAAAAGGACTTTCCATGAAAGAATGGTTACGCTGAACACGAGAAAGACGAGACTAAATGCAATCCCTGCCATACTGGTCGTCCTGGGCGGCGGCAGCAAAACATAGAGCAGAGAGGTGACAAAAAACCAGCTTACCGTCGGAAGGAGGGTATATGCCCAGCCGATGCTGAGACTCCGATATCCGCCTCTCCCGCCCACGAGTTTTGCCGCCATCCACAGCACCAGAGAAGCGAAAAGAAACGAGATGCCGCTCATTCCTGCAAGCCATAAAAACGTCCGCGTCAGAAGAAACGGACGAAACGATGCGGTACGCACCGCTGCGGCCAGCCCGAAATACACCGCAAGTAATGCTCCTATATACGGCAGCTCCCAATATGTGGAGTGAAACATTATCGTGCGGTAGGTTTCATACGGCCGCGTAACGAGTCCGATGCTGTTTTTCCCGAACCGCACGCTTGCCACGGCAACATCCTCAAGGAGGCTCATACCAGTATTAGTCGGAAAAATCCGCTAAAACCCGCGCTGGAGAAGGGACACGAGGAGAGTAATTGCCGATCCGACAAAAAAATACAGAAGGGTCGCAACGCCGAACGCGAGAAGCACCAGCAGCGGCCAGGGCATAACCTTAAAATGCCGCGTCACCGTTTTATAGTGAGCGGTAAAGGGTCCGAGCGTCTGCGGGGGAAGATCGATGACTTCTTCCCACCGTCTAACGAATTTTTCGTACAATGCGTCTGGCATATTTATACGGATAAAAAGGCCTCAACAAATGCTTTTCTGGCACGGAACAGCTGGGATTCTGCGCCTTTGAGCGTAGTGGCAAGGCGGTCTGCAATATCCTCTACGGTCAGATTATCCATATATTTGAGAAGCAGAATCTCCCGATACCGGGGAATGATCCTCCCCAACGTACGGTGGATGCGGTCATGGAAAAGCCGGGAATCCAACTCCTCTTCCGGAGTGAGAAGCGGAGACACGAGTGTTTCAAGCTGCGGCATGCGGGAAAACACCACCTGCTTTACCTTTTTCCTCCGGTAATAATCCGCAACCTTATGCCTGCAGATGGCGTACAAAAACGTACTGACCGAAGAGGTGCCGTTAAAGTCGCGCAGACCATCAAGAAACGCAAACAGTGTGTCCTGAAGTATCTCTTCCGCGTCTTTCGGGTTATTGACCTTTTCCTCAATATACCCAAGGAGCCTGGGTGCGTAGGTTTTATAAAACGATGTAAGTGCCCGTTTGTCTCCAACGAGCATCCGGCGTATCACATCACTATTACTCATGGGGTACCGGCTACTATATCACTTCCCGCGCTTCCAAACAAATATCACGAGTTCCCGCAGATACGCCCGGACGAGCGGAGACGGACGCATAGCATCGAGTGCCGATAGTGCTTGTCGGGTAAGCGTCTCAGAGCGATTCGTACCAACGTCCGGCGGGATTTCACCGTCCAGTACGTCGTCACGAAGCTGAAACAGCTGCCCCACCGGGAGACCGAAACGGGCAAGCTGTGCCAGCGTAAGCGCTGAAGCTCCTGCAAGCGCCGCCCCCATCTGAAGCGGCCGGATCACGCTGTACCATGCGGTTTTATAGGTATCAATCGTAGCTTTCGATATCGAGGGGTCTCCGTCCGCAAAAAGGATGTCGAGTGTTTGTCCGAAGATAATCTCCTGCTTCATCTGTCGGTACAGGGACAGAACACCCCGATGCTCCGTTTTTCCGGTCTGTTCATCTGCCCAAACCAGCGCAAGATCGCCCGCGAGAAGCCCCATGCTCTCGCCGAAGCGGATGCGCGCCACCCCTCCGACAGCCCTGCTTTTTGCCTGAAAAAACGCATGGACGGTGGGTCGTCCGCGGCGTTTCAGATCCGCATCCATAATGTCGTCATGAATGAGAGCAAACGTATGAAAAAGCTCTGTTCCGACCATAACCGACATCAGTTCTCCGGGTAAAGCCCGCGCTGGCGCAGCAGAGCGGACGCTATTGCTCTGTGTCATGTATCCCAACCAAACCAGAAACGGGCGCATGCGCTTTCCTCCGCCGAGCGTAAAGGCTTCAATCGCAGCAACAAGCCGGATACATTGGCTGTCTACCTGTTTTGCTTCGGCAGTTTTTTGAACAAAAAACACGCGGAGTGCCCGATCAACTATTCGCTTCATTGCTCTTACATCACGCTGAAAATCCATGCAGCCAGTATAATGGAGTATTTCCGGGTTTACAATTTGCCCAATGAGGAGCGTCATCGGCATCTCGTTGACACTGGCATTCCCCTTCCCCTACACTACGGGTATGGAGCGTGTGTTTGCTGCATTTGATATCGGTACCCAGGCATCGCCGTCATTCAGGACCTTTTCCAATTTCGGGGATCTTGTTTCCGTTATCGTTAAAAATGCCTATGTTCTGGCCGGTGTTTTAAGCTTTCTTTTGTTGGTTTTCGGCGCGTTCGGGTTTATAATGGGAGCAGGCGGCGGAGACAGCAAAAAAATGGAAGAGGCCAAACAGACGCTTACGTGGGCGGTGGTTGGACTTCTTCTGGTCATCGGATCATATTGGATCATCCTGATCCTATCAAAAATTACGGGATATAATATCCTGTCACCGCCGGCGTCGTAATTCCGTATGGAACAGGTCTTTGCACAGGATGTCATAGGAAAAGTAAACGTGACCACCCTCCTCCCCGGAGGGTATCACAGCCTCAGTGGCATCGGTCTCTTCTTTTCCAATGTCCTCCGGCTTCTCTTTGTCGCCGCGGGGATCCTGGCGTTTCTCAACCTCATTATCGCGGGGTACCAGTACATAACGGCGGGGGGCGACGCCAAAGCGCTTGAAAAAGCGTGGAGCAGAATATGGCAATCTCTTGTCGGCCTTATTCTTATCGTCGGCTCATTTGCGCTGGCCGCCCTGTTCGGCTACATCATCTTTGGTGACGCCGGATTTATTCTGAATCCCAAAGTGTATGGACCATAACTCTCTCTTTCATCATGTGCGCGTGTTGGCACAGGGAAGTTCTGACAGTCTCGGCACCATCGGCGGCGGCGGCTTGGGACCGTTTGCTGCAAAAAATTACTCCGGCGGAGGAACCCAGGCGCTCGTCGACATTACCAAAGCGGTTTCTGCCATCATCGGATTTCTCACGATTGCAGCGGGCATTTGGTTTCTGTTTCAGCTTCTGATCGGTGCCATCTCCTGGATCACGAGCGGCGGGGACAAAACAAACCTCGAAAACGCTCGGAACCGCATCATCCACGGGCTCATCGGGCTTATCATCGTCGTCATGGGGTGGGCTATCCTTGCAATCGTCGGACAGTTTCTGGGGTACGACATACTTCTTTCAAATCCCGGCAGCATCATAAACCAAATCAGGCTCTAACCGTATGCACGAAACGCTGGCACAGCTCACCAATCCCGTCCTCCCGCCGATTATCGGCCAGGGAGGGTCGGCCAGCGGTATACGGGGAGCCGGCATATTTATCAGCAATCTCATTTCCATTATCTTCATCGTTTCATTTCTTCTTGCGTTTTTTTTCCTCCTGACCGGTGCCATCTCCTGGATCACGAGCGGCGGGGACAAAACAAACCTCGAAAACGCTCGGAACCGCATCATCCACTCGCTCATGGGACTTATCATTGTGGCGGCCGCATGGGCCATCATGGTGCTCGTCGGACAGTTTATCGGGCTCGACATCCGTCAACTGCCCATTCCGTCCATATCAGGGCAGTAGACATCACACATTGGCACACTATTGACAAGGTGATAATGTTTTGTAACAATAGAAAGTACGATATTATCAGGCTATTCTTGAAAGAGGAGGATATATGCTGCAGGTATTTGCTCAGGATCTGACCATCGGTCAGCCATCAAACGTCAAAATATCCAATCTCGGCATGCTCATCAGCGCGTTGGTCGGAACACTGCTCATCCTGTCGGCCCTTCTTGCATTTTTCTTCCTCATCCTTGGCGGTATCCAGTGGATCACCTCGGGCGGAGATAAGGCAGGCATGGAAGCCGCACGGAACAAAATCACCCACGCCATCGTCGGGCTTATCATCGTCGGTGCCGCATGGGCCATCATGATCCTCATTCAGAATTTCCTGGGGATCACGGTCATCGGCGGCGGCATCAACATCCCCAAGCCGTTCAATCAATAAAGCCGAGGAGCCGTCATTTTCCATACTCACCTGTGGACAAAAAACGCGTTTATACGTCATAATACAGGTATGGTATTTGCCGCTACCTATATCGGTGATACGCCGCAAATCAAAGACCTGGAAACCCTCTTCGGCAACGTCATTGCTTCTGTCATGGGAATAGCTGTTGTCGTCCTCTTTGTCATGCTTCTTGTGGGCGGATTTACCTTCCTTATGTCCGGCGGCGACCAGAAAAAGCTGGATGCCGCCAAAGGAACGCTTACATCGGCGATCGTCGGAATTGTCGTCGTCATCTCTGCGTATCTTATCCTCCGCACGATCGGTGTCATCACCGGAGTAAGCCAAATCACCACGGTAAACTTGAATCTCGGACACCCCTAGCTTGACGGCACTCCCGGAATCATTGATAATACAAACTACACTGCTATGCGGCGATTGTATCTATTGACCGGAGCCATCATTACCCTCCTGACACTTACCCTCTTGTCCCCTCGGGCATACGCTGCACCGCCGACGACAACGACCACCTCATCCATCACCGGCACAACCAACGGGGTTGCCGGCGCGGGAACCAGCTGGGTGTATGCATCGGAATACCCCAACGCCATTGCTGAATGTCTAAAAAATAATGGAAATGGTGCGGCTGGAAATCTCTCCTGCTTTGTTACGGCATTTAACCATAATGACATGAAAAGCCTGACAACAGACATCGTCGCTATCCCCGGTATTGCATATAACATAAACGAGACAAATATTGCCTATATCCGCCGGATGCAGGACCAATCAGCGCTCGGCGGAGTAACCCGGATCATGGCCTCCATGTATGGCACGCCACCCGCAAATCTTGCCTACTGGGCTGCAGATGCCGGACAAACGCTTGGCTTTATCCCTCACTCCGCCATGGCGCAGGGCATCGGCTTTACCGGGCTAAACCCGCTCCTGGGTGTCTGGAAGGGTTTCCGGAATATGGCCTACGCGCTTCTTGCTGTCGTCATGATCGTTATCGGATTCATGGTGATGTTCCGGAAAAAGATAGACCCCAAAACCGTCGTCACTGTTCAGAATTCCCTGCCGCGCATCATCGTCGTCCTTATTCTCATCACCTTCTCCTACGCGATTGTCGGGCTTCTGATAGATCTCATGTATGTGGTCATCGCGGCGGGGATCAAAATCCTTGACGCGAGCCTTCCCGGAGGGGCCACCGTCACGATATTCGGGCAACAGGCGGACTTTTTAAACGGCGGTGTCCTTACGCTTCTCGGAAGCATCTTTGCCCCGCTTCTCAATACGAGCTCTCTTGCGCAGAATTTTGGGACCATGACGTGGGTGCAGAATTTCTTTGGGGGGCTTCTTACCGCGGTACTCACCGGAGGCACGACGCTTGTGCTTGGGACACTCATAACACTCATTGTCTCAGTTGCCTATCTTTTTGGGTTTGTCCGAATCTTCTTTATGTTGCTTTCGGCCTATATTAATATAATTTTGGCGGTCATTATCGGCCCGATTCAAATTCTTTTTGATGCCCTTCCGGGAGGAACGGGCTTTTCATCCTGGTTTAAAAATCTGTTTCTCAATCTTATTCCATTCCCGATTACCATCTTTATGCTTATTCTCGGATTTTCCCTAAGCAGCACGCTGGGAACAAATCAACTCTGGCAGCCGCCGCTTCTCCCCCAAGCGATCAATATCGGACCTGTCCAGACCGGCAACATCGCGTCAGGGCTCGCAACCACACTTTTGTGGCTCGGAATTGTCCTCACTATTCCAACGATTGTGAATAGCATCAAAGAAGCAATGAAGACCAAGGCCGCGGTTCCAGCCGGTTTTGGCGCCGTCCTTGGTCCTATTGGAGCAGGAGCGGGTCAAATTATCCAACTAGGATATCAGGGGGGAATAATCAAAGGTGCATTTTTCGGCCACGACCAGAAAAAATATGGACCAGGCACAGATACAATGGGAAGGGCAACTACTGGCCAATCGACAGGTATTAGTACATAGTTGCCTCATTACCTCTCCATCGTCAACCATTTTTCTAGTGCCTACTGCTTTTTTGTTCCTCCTGAATGGATTCATTCGTTGCTACCGCTAGCGTAGCAACGGGTATAACCCACCAATACTTACGGAATATCCCCCACGACATACGCCAGCCTAACGTCGCTTTAAAATCTCTCCTCAATTTATTGATGTATTTGATATCAGTAAAGACACCGACCCGTTGAATTTCATTCAACACCTCACCAATTGTGTGCTCATCCCACTTGTTGCCCTCCGGACCGAGGTAGCGCACGGAAAGAGATACCGAAGAAGCTATGGATTCCGGCCATTCCTTTATCTTCCTACCCAACTTATTGTGTTCAAGAAAGTGTTTCCACCCCGGAAACCAACCAAGAACCGGCAAGTGTTCCGCTTCCATTTCACCGATATTCTGCATAATTCCCTGAAGCCCAGGAACAAGTCCCAAAAGGCCACGCCATCCGTCCAAAAAAGGATTAAACATTCTGTTTCTATTCATCTCGATCCAGGTGTCTACGATATGATATAGGGCTTTTTCTGCATCAACCGAAGATGCATATGAGACAAACTGCTGCTTAAATTCATAGAACTTTTTGATGGTTTCCTTGGGATCTTTCGGCGACAGAAATTCCGGTTTATTGATGAGATCAAAAAATAAATCCCGTATCGCTGCCATATTGATCATATCGCGTCCGCGTCTGAGCATGACGCTCGTACCGAGTTTAAAGAAATTTACCTCTTCCCAATCAAAATCAGCAACGGATAGGGTGATCGGAAATTTCGCATGCGCCCATGCTTCCATCGGTGTGAGATATTGATGATTCTTGGGATCACGATCAGTAGTTACATAACTGTGCACATCTTTCATGACATTTCTGAATGCTGCAATTTTATCTTCGGGTACTTTAAGCTGCGCCAGAAGCGGTTTTATATGTGCATCAAATCCTTCTTGACTCATAAGGTTCAAGTTTGGGTCTATCAGAAGGTCTCCTTTGCGAATCTTCTGCTCTGCTATCGAGAGAGCGCGTTGAAACGTGAGCCATTCGGGTGCGCCAAGAACATGGTTTTTTTCAAGTATGCCATCCATTACTTCACCCGAAAGAAGTTGCAAATATTTAGACGGTGTCCGTTTAAGCATACGATCAAGAACCTGCATACGCTCTGCATCGGTTTGGGCAATATAAAATTGAATACCGAGTGCTTGATTCTCCCAAGCCAGAGGGCTTCCGTGCTTGGCCATAATATGTTTTCTGATTTCATCGAACGTGCCTGCTTCAAAACGCCAGCCCGTCGCATCAAAGCTTCCTCCGCCGGCCAAAAAACCCGGTCCCAAAAGCTCGGTAAACGATACCCCCATTTCGCCCTCTGCAAACTCCATGATTTTGCGCATTCGCATCATTTCCGGAGAGTTACTGTAGGATTTTTCGTCATCCTTCCACGCTTGTGTTTTCGTTATTTTGAAGCCCCTCTCAAGAATTGCTTTTTCACGAAGCATCGCTCGGGCCTGCTCGCCCATGAGCCCGCCCATATTGAACCGGTGGGCAAAAAGCTCGGGGTTATAGATACGTACTATATCTTCCATAAACGGCGCCCACATAACGGATTTCCCCTCTATTCCGCTTTCCCGTAGCGTCCGGAACCGGTATTTTTCATGCATGGGCCGAATTGCCTGATAGGCCGATATTGCGGCGATGTGGCCGGAGCCTATTTCAATCATCCGCGCCGCAAATATGGCATCTCGGATTTTCCATTCCTGATCCGCTATCTGTTGTCGCGTCATCCCTTGAGACAACATTTCTGCTACCATACGCTCGTGTACTTCGGCCTCTATTGGAGAATAACTTCTGTATACATCCAACGTACCTATTTTCTTTGCATCTGATGGCAATATCGTTTGTTTATCGGATAGCCTGGTATAGAGTTCTTTTTTTTCAGTAATAAGCTCGGGGAGTCGTTTAAGAAGTTTTTGTTCGTCCCTATCCAAGGAAACACCTTTTTCCCGTTTCCCAATCAAATCATCATATTTCTGCTGAAGGGCAATCCACTGATTTCCTACCTCTGTGTAGACCAGAATGTCCTCATCATGAATTGTTACGCCACGCGCTACAATCTCAGCTTGCGTTTTGATATTCTCCATGAGCAGTTTTCGTTCCGTAATTTCCTGCTGGGTAGTACCGAGTTGGTTTAAGGAATCCCGACGGCGCATTTCCATGTAATATTCATCCATGGTAATTTTTTTCGTCGGGTTTGTTTCCCAATACGGCTGAACTTCTTTTGCAAGATACTCAACCGCCTGGTGGTAACGACTCATCTTATTTGCGACCATATCGCCGAGCGCGGTATCGTAGTGGGACATTGCCATATTTGCAAGCGGAACTTTGCCCCAGAAATCGAGATCCGCTCCAAGCATACGCTGAAGCGCTCCGACTTTATCTTTCACATCTCCAGGGTCATATGCTAATGCTTTCAGCAGATACTCGTGTCTGCCGCGATCCTTCCAAAGGTATTCATACGGCTGTAACCTAATTGTGCCGATCCTATCACCATATTTCATCTTCATGAATCTTTTAAACGCTTCAAATTTGTACATATCGGGAAGTTCGGGGCGCTGGCTAGTTCTACCTACTCCGTAGATATCAAAAATAAACTCAGAAAACCATTTTGCCTCTCCTTCTTCGCCTGTCAATATTAATTGCTTTTCATCACTAGTAAATCCAGTTAGGGGTAACACGGTTATTTCCTGATCCCTATTCTGTAAATCAGGGGGTAAGGTTTGTCTTGCTTCTTCCCACGTAACGTTTATCTCTCCCATCCGTCCGCGGCCTTTTGCCAATTCTTCCTGATGTAGCTGTGCTAAAGTTACCTGTCGTTGGCGTAATCTCAAAATATACGGTTTTGCTTCACTTGAACGACGCAGACGAACGGAGTCTCGGGCGAGACGTTCAGCTTCTTCGCCAAGAACTTTCGGGTCATTTATCAAGGTAGGATCTGTATCAAATAATGTTTGAACGTTTTCAAGACGAACCCGCAAAGGAGAGCCTCGTCCGGGCGCACCTGGTGCTGAAGCGTCAAAAAATGTAAACCGAGTGCCTCCGCGAGGCGGACGGACCCGTTGGCCAACTGCGGTATATCCGAGGTCGAGCGCCGCCTGATCTGGATCTGTAATTCCATAAACTGGAGCGTTGTTTTCATTAATCACATGAGTAAATACCGCATGTTGTGCTTCCTGAACAATTGGTCTGACGTCTTCAGGAAGATCGTAAACGCGTTTCAAGACACCATTGGAATCGCTAAAAACTTTCTGTGCTGCTTGCCATTGGTCCGGCGTTGCTGTTTGGTTGTCAAATATTCTTCGGAGCTCCACAAGCTTTTGTTGGATCCCCACCTGATCTCCGCCCTTTGTATGTTTTGCCTGCTCGGCAAGCAAATCGAGCTTCTGGGTAAGCGAAAGGTCTGTATACGCCCGGCCGAACGCGCGCCTGGACGCGCCATCGAGAATTTCTATAAATGGAACGGTTCGTTCGACAGCGAGATCAGGAGCTTTCCTTTCCCTGCCCTCAATCACTGAGGCGGCAGCCGCACGGATCCTTACTGCGACCTGTTCAGCAGTGTGTTCTTGCTGTAAGACGTGTTTCGGATGCCGTGTTTCACCATTCTTCCGGACAACCCTTTCTATCGCTCCTTTTATCCCGCCGAACTCTACTGCACTCATATAGCCCTTTCTTTACCTCTATTGTATAGTGTCATGACATAGGGAGCAATATAACGGGTTCGCGCCACCGGAAAACATAGATCACCCCGTTTCACCCGGCTTGAAACCGACAAACCAGAATCGAGGATCAACAAAGGACTGAATATCCAACACGCGGGTGTGTTGCTTCGGTATCTGACAGACTTTGATCGCTGCCTCAGCATCATTGGTTCCGGACTCACTGAGGGACCCATACGGAAGAAGGAGGGGAAAAACATGTGCGGGTCCGAGCGCCCGAACCGCAAGAAACAGGCCTGTTGCAGAGTCTACGCCGCCTGATACCGCTATTACGGCATCGGTAAAGCCCGTCCTCCGAAACGTCTGCCTCATGAAAAGCGTAAGCGTTTGAGCCGGCTTCCCGGGATCTATCGCATTCATTGATACAAACGGTGAGACCTCATGTAGTCGGCTACCGCCTCCGGAACAAATTCGGCAACAGAAAGGCCCGCCTTGATCCGTTCCCGGATTTTAGTCGCGGAAATGTCCGTCACGATAAGGTTTGGGTGGGACACCACCGTCATATTCGGACAGAGCGGTTCGTTTGGGTACCCGTTTCTCGGAAAGACATAAAACGGCAACTTCCGCAGGAGCTCCTCCCAATTGCCCCATAGGTGAAATGAGGGAAGCCAGTCTGAACCGATGATAAACGTATACGAGTGTTCTTTCGGAAGAAACGGCAGAAGGTTGATGGTGTTTCCGTCAAGCATATGGTCTATCTCAAGCGTCGAGACCCGCGTTCCGAGAGACTCGATGAGCTTCACCATCGCAAGCCGGTCGCCGACCGATGCAAGATCCGGCTTTGGCGGATCCTGTCCGTAATTCGGCAGAAACCAGACTTCATCCGTATCCGTAAAATCCAACACCTGCCGGGCGATCATTATGTGCCCGAGATGCGGCGGATTAAATGCGCCGCCAAACAATGCGATGTGCATAATGGTTTTTGGGTTATTTTGCTACTTTTTTGGTATAGCGCTCCCGTGAAGCGCGGATTACCTTTTCCCTGTTTTGGTTTTTACTCCTCGGGAGAGGCAGGGTTGTTGCCAGAAACGGAGCTGACGTGTGATTGTCGATGGAGAGCTTAAGAGCTATCTGGAAGTTCCCAAGATTAACCAACTCTTCCTCCTTATAAATCCCGCCGAATTCGGCTGATACGATCCTGGCGTCCAGAGCTCCGATCCCGAATGATGCGAGCGACCCGACGTTCCCGAAAATTGCCTTCTGTATATCTTCATCTATTTGTCCGATATATTGATTGGCGAGTGTTAAATTCAGGTGGTATTTCCGTGCTTCGGAAAGAATTTTGATAAACGATGATGTCGCAAACGTCTGAAACTCGTCAACATAAAGATAAAAGTCGCGCCGGTCCTCCTCTTTCATATGCACCCGGTTCATTGCGGCAAGCTGCATTTTGGTGATAATCATGGATCCCAAAAGGGCGCTGTTGTCTTCCCCGAGCTTTCCGACGGCGAGGTTGACGAGCACGATTTTTCCCTGGTTCATCATGGCTTCAAGGTCGATCGTGGAAGCCGGGTATCCCACCACCTGGCGGACCGTCTGAGCCGAAAGGAACTGTCCCACCTTGTTGAGGATGGGAGAAATGGATTCGCTGCGGAGCTGCGGTGAGAGTTTGTTGAACTCGTTTACCCAATAATTCTTAAGCACCTGGTCCGAAAGTTTTTCAATAGCCTTTGCACGAAATTTCTCATCCGTAAGAAGTTCCGGTACCTGAAGAAGGGTCGTATCAGGAAGGTAGAGAAGGGTCAGGAGCGTATTCCGCAGAATATACTCAAGGCGCGGCCCCCAGCTGAACTGGTACAGCTTATGGAATATCGATACAATTCCCGATGCGGCGAGGTCGCGAAGGGATGAATCGTGGAGCTCAAGAGGATTGAGGTGAAAAGGAAACGCAGTGTCATAGGGATCCAGATATGCCACATCGTTAATACGGAATGATGGCACATAATCAAGAAGAATTTCACAGAGATCTCCATGTGGATCAATAACGGCAACTCCCTCTCCATTTCGCATGTCATTGATCGCCATATTGGCAATCATGGTGGATTTTCCCGCCCCCGTTTTCCCGATAAGATACAGGTGTTTCCTCCTGTCCTCTTTTTTGATCCCGAATGTCGCGGTCTTGTTTTTAAACTCCGTCCTGGCAAAAAAATTGGTGTGCTTTTTGGCCTCTTCATCATCGGTTGCAATAGGCAGGTTTTCCGGAGCATCGCTTGCGGTTTTGGAACCCCAGGAAATATTTTTGATCATGGACAGCGTCAGCCCCGGAGGATGCCAGAGGGATGCGAGCTCGCTTGACCCCAACACCTGGTTGCGCGGCACAAGACGACCGCTTCGATCCATAAATGCCTGTTCCAGTTGCTTTTTCTGCCAAAATGCCGGCTCCACAAGCGATAAGCTATTGCCCTCGCCAAGCGTGTACACACCGTAGGCGCCGCTCATCGTATGAAGGAGGGTTTGCGCCTCACGTGTGTCCGATGCCACCGCCACAAGACGCACCCCGCACACAAACCCTGCCTGGTTTATTTTGGTTTCGATCAGATTTGCCTGCGGGTGGCTCTTGGTTTTTCCCGTTGGGGAAGAAGGGTCGGGAACGCCGGCGGCTATCACGCCCGACGCTTTTCGTTGCCACCCGGAACCCGCCGGCCTGATCCAAAGTTGTACAGCCAACGCCTGCCCCCCGGGAAGCGCGGCCATTTGACCCAAAACACTGGCCAACAGGTCTGTGTCACGGACGTCTTTGTATGTTTTCAGGGGATAATAAAACGGGCTATCAAGTATAAGTTGGGCGGCAACATGAGGAAGGGATAAAAAATGCGGAGCATAATCAGGCGCCGGTGAAAGCAGAAGTTTCGGGTATTGCGCGGTCAGCTGGCTTTCAACATAGGTTTCTGCCCCGGCGGGCATCGCAACAAAAAAATGAATACCGGCGTTGACAGACACTATTTCAAAGGTAAAAAACCCGGCAGCCGTGGTACGGCCAAAGAACGCGGAGAGCAGGTGCCGCTTTCCTCCCGGCGCGCCAAGCGCCGCAAACACCTGTTCCATGACCACCGGTGTTTCTTCACTGCTTTTGCTGTTTTTCCCCTCAAGGAGCACAATCCCTTGTTCCATGGCTTAATAATACCATACGGAACGCCGCCCGCCACACACCCGGAGGAGTCCCGTGAAAACCTAAAAATAGAGTTTTCACAGTCCTGATGCGCTTCGTTATAGTTGCGAAGGTTGCCGCAACCTTTTAGAATGAGAGTGGGTTTAACCGGCAAAATAATCATGGAACAACATCCTGTACCGCAAAATGTCACAACGTTTCAGTTCCGCCTGATCGGTGACATGACAATCAAACAATTCGGGTACCTCGCCGGGGGCGTGATCCTTGCGTATCTCTGTTACAAGCTTCCGCTTCCGTTCTTTTTTACCTGGCCGCTGACGCTCCTTACGGGTCTTGGAGGGTTTGGCCTTGCATTTGTCCCCATTGAAGAACGGCCCATGGACGTGTGGATCATGTCGTTTTTCAAAAACGTCTACAGCCCGACCCAGTACGTGTGGCAAAAAACTAAACAGCCGGAACTGCATGCCGCATCCTCCGTGTCTGCTCCGGATCAAAAACCGGGGGGTGCGCAAGACCTGCGCGGCGGACCTCCCGGTGCTCCGGCAGCGCTCTCCCAAACACCACACAAGCAGGGTGCCTCGTTGGCTGCCCTGGTGCGGGCAGCGCTTTTTCCGGCCGGCACCATCGCACATTCAGACACCACGGCGGCTCACCGACCGGCTCTTTCGGCGAACACCCCGCCGGCCGCAACAACCCACATAAAAACACCGCCGCTGCTTCTCCATCGTTTTTCCTATGGCATCGGCGCCGTCATCGCCCGGATCAAACGGCTTTTTGCAGCGCCCGCCGTATCCCCGAAGACTACACCGCAGTATGCGTTTTCAGATGTCTTTGCATCGCTCCATGCCGGGCCAAAAACTTCCCCGCACAAAGCACAGCCTTCCCGCCCGCCCGCCATCCTTGAAACGCTCAGGCCGGAAACGCCGTCGTTCCCCATTCCGTTCACCCCGATCCCAACAATTCCGCACACGCCGCAACCCCTGGCAACCGACACAGGCATCCAGACGCCGGCGCCTTCAAACACCCGAACCGAACCCCAACCCCCAAACCCTCAAAGCCGTCTGACGGTCTCTCCCGTTGAAAAAGAGCGTATGGAGCAGCAGTTGCATGAGCTGAACAGACACGCCTCAGCCGCACCCTCCGCGACGTACATGACGCCGTCCGCGCCGGGAAAATCATCAAACACGGTGCGCGTCATAGCACCGGAAGGAACGATCAGGGCCGGTATCCCCAGGCTCACCACGGTCCCGAATGTTGTAACCGGCATTATAAAAAACGAAACGGGAGACCTGCTGCCCGGGATACTCATCACCGTACGGGACTTTGAAGGTGTGCCGCTCCGGGCGCTCAAGTCAAATAAGCTCGGACAGTTCGCCGCATCAACCCCGCTTCAAAACGGCACCTATGTGATTGAGGTGGAAGACCCGAGGGGAAAACACCACTTTGACCGGGCGCAGATTACGCTCGCAGGAAACCAGGCTCCCGCTCTTGAAATCAGTGCAAAAACCGAAAAACAGCTCAACCGGGAACGGCTGGAACGGGAAATTTTCGGCCGCACACCCGGCGCGCCCCACACATGACGAAACAGATTGTTCCCATCCGCTCTTCCACACAGGAGTTCATAGAAATAGAGGACGTTAGCCACAATATCGTTATGTTTAAGGATGGATCATGTGCTGCGATTATTACAACCACGGCTGTAAACTTCGGCCTCCTTTCAGAAAAAGAGCAGGAGGCAATTATCTATGCCTACGCAGGGTTTCTGAACTCACTCTCCTTCCCCGTAGAAATCATCGTGCGCTCGCAACAAAAGGATGTCACCGCGTATCTCAGACTGCTTGAGGCGCAGGAAAAGAAAGAAACAAACCCCAAGCTTGTCAAAAACATCCACGATTACCGCATGTTCGTTGCGGAAACCGTCAAAGAAAAGGATGTTCTCGACAAAAAGTTCTACATCATCATACCCTTTTCATACCTGGAGCTCGGCGCGTCAACAAAAGTATTGTTTGGCGGTAAAACCCGCGGACTCCCCTACCCCAAAGACTATGTTTATGAACGCGCCCTTTCCGTCCTGACCCCAAAATGCGATCATGTCATCCGACTGCTGGGACGGCTCGGCCTCCGCGGCACACAACTCACGAGCGAACAGGTAAAAAAATATTTCTTCCTCGCCTATAACCCAAGCAGCAGCGCTCCCGAGGGAAAACCCGGGTCCGTGCCGGAAACACCATGACAAATTTCAATCTGCAGACATTCATAAAAAAATTTATCGATCCGATGCCGGACGATACCCCCATCAGGCATGAGGCGGGCGTGCCCCTGTCTATTGCCGATGTCATCGCGCCGCCCCTTGTCGACGTGGACTTTGATTATCTCAAAATCGGCGAGTGGTATTTCCGAACGCTTTTTGTCGTTGGGTACCCGAGATTTGTAAGCGCCAATTGGCTCGAACCGCTCATCTCATTCAACCACACGCTTGATATCTCGATGTTTATTTATCCGACCAAATCGGAGGAGGTCCTTGAAAACTTAAAAAGGAAAGTTGGTGAGATGGAAGCGACCATCCAGTCCGACATGAAACGCGGACGGGTGGTCGAACCGTCCATACAGGTCGCGCTCGAAGACGCGCTCTCCCTCCAGCAGGAGCTTGCAAAAGGTTCCGAACGGTTCTTTCAGTTTGGCTTATACATAACCATACCGGCCAAATCTCTTGAGGATGTAAACAAAACAACATCGCAGGTAGAGGCAACACTCGGATCACTTCTTATCATTACCAAAAAAGCGGTGCTCCAGATGGATGAGGGATTTAGAACGACACTGCCCATGGGCCAGGACCGCATTGTTGTCACGCGAAACATGGACACGACCTCCCTCGCCACAACGTTTCCGTTCACGACGTCCGAGCTTACGGCAAACGAGGGCATTCTCTACGGCATGAACGAGCATAACGGAAGCCTTATCATCTTCGACCGCTTCACCCTTGAAAACGCCAACACTGTCGTATTCGGAAAATCCGGGGTCGGCAAAAGCTACATGGTAAAACTGGAAATCATGCGCAGTCTTATGTTTGACACCGAAATCATCGTCATCGATCCGGAAAACGAGTATGAGGCGCTCACGCACGCGCTCGGCGGCGAATACATCCGGTTCCATTTTGGCTCGACCACAAAACTCAACCCCTTTGATTTGGCCCTTCTTACGCGGGGAGCGCCGAAGGACCTGCGGGCTCAGGATGCGGAGGAGGAGGAGGAAAGCGAACTCAACCAGAAAATTCTTTCTCTCCACGGATTTTTCCGCGTTGTCATGGGAACATTGAGCGCCACCGAGGACGCCCTTCTTGATCGCGCGCTTATTCTGGCTTATAAACAAAAGGGTATTACTCCCGATCCCGCCACCCAAACCCTCGAACCGCCGCTTATGGAAGATCTTTATAAAGCGCTGGTCGGCATGGAAGAACCGATGGCAAGGGGCCTCGCCGACCGGATAGAAAAGTTTGTAAAAGGGAGTCTTGTCGGCATCTTTGATCAGCAGACCAACGTGGAGATCAGAAACCCGCTGACGGCATTCTCCATCCGCGACCTTGAAGAGGAGCTCCGGCCGATTGCCATGTATCTCATTCTTGATTTTATCTGGACAAAAGTCCGCCGCGACATGAAAAGAAGAATTCTCGTCGTTGATGAGGCTTGGTATATGATGAAATATCCGGATTCCGGACAATTTCTTAACTCTATCGCCAAACGCGCAAGAAAATATTACCTGGGGCTAACCACCATTTCGCAGGATGTTGAAGACTTTTTGTCCGTAGACCTCGGAAAGGCCATCATACAAAACAGCAGCCTCCAGGTGCTCCTGAAACAGTCAACCGCGGCAATAGATCAGGTTGCAAAAGTTTTTTTCCTATCAGAAGGAGAGAAGCACCTGCTTCTCTCGGCGGACGTCGGAGAGGGGCTCTTTTTTGCCGGTCCGGCACACGCTGCCGTCCGCGTCATTGCTTCCCCAGTGGAGCACGAACTCGCAACCACCAAACCGCAGGAGCTGGCGGGAAGAAGGCCGCTGCAGTCCGGTCAGGCTTCTTCCGCAGGAGACCAGGCTGTTCAGCCGGCCGGAGCGGATGGGGCCCGGAAGCCTCCCGCAATGCCAACGGACCACAGAACGCTTCCTGTTTCTAACAGGCCGATATTTACTGTTGAAACGGTTGCCCAGCCGAAACTATCCTAATACCGGTTTTGTATGCCCGATAAAAACCACACCACACCCCAGGGAACGCTCGAGACCTTATTCCGGAGTGACCCCGCGCTCCTAAAGGCCGTTCAAATATTTGAGTATGCAAAAACACAACCGGAGTGGGAAAGCAAACTTACAACATTCCTCCAACAGACATACAACCTGACACCCGGACAATACGTTCTGACGGACCGGGTGTTTGGCGAGGCAATTAAGGCTTTTGCCCGACACTATCTGTTTGACACGGAGAGCGACCCCTCTGAGGGGCAAACGCTTGCTTCCACCGTTCCGCTCGACATCATCGAAAGCGCGTTCGTTTATCCGGAACGGCACCTTCAGGAAGAGACGTACCGTTCGTTTGCCAGACGTTTAACTGAAAATTATTACAACCAGACCGAACGATATCTCCGGCGGGAGCAGGCCGAATACAACGCACGGCACCAGCTTGAGGAGTCAAGGAGGCGAGAGCGTGTGGCGGCCGCCATTGCTGACGCCGCCCAAAAGGCGCAATCAGCCGATGTATTCGAGGTTGAAGCACGGAGGATTCTCGATGCAAATGATGTAGTACAAAACATCGGGCCTCAGCGCGCCGCAGACCTTGTCCTCAGGCGGGAAATGGAGGTCTTTTCTCCGGCATCGGCTGTCCGGGACAGGGCCCGCGCAATTACCGACGAAATGCTCCGGTCCCGCACGAACCGTCCGGATCTGCTTGCCGCAACCCTCGTGGAACAAAGCGCGTCTCACCCAAACACCCTTATTGCTTCATTGGTACCGGCCGCAGAGCGTGAAGCGGCGGCCCTTGGCGTCATAACGGCCGCCTATGTTCCGGGACACCCCGGCACACCGCCGGACAGAATCTTGCGTGCCTACAAGGATGGTGCCGCACAGCTATTGGGTGATGTTGCTCTTGGCATGTTGAATCCGGAGACAAGAGACCGCGTCATCGAGGCGGTGAAAGGACAATCATTTGAGCGTGCCATAAACGACAGGGGCGGACTGGAGAAACGGTTCGGGACAGGGACAACCCCGTTTCTCGTACAGCTCCGTGCTGATACGCACAAAGCGGTCGCGGAAAGTTCTGCTGCCGCCCTGCGGAGCGCCAACGCCCACGGGCTTGCGGACAGGTGGCTTGCGCCGCTTCTCCTGCGATGGGGGCCGGGAGCGGTTCCTGTTGACGAGACTGCGTTCGCGCTGGTAGGGTTTGTGCAATCTTCCGGATTCTCATCGTTCCGGCCGCCCACCCCACCCACAACCCCCCCCACCGCCCATCCCGGGCTTGTCCCAGGAATCTATGCACAGAAAGAAGGGGCGCTACAATTTCTCTCAGCCGTGTGGGGGTGTCCAGAATTTCATCTGGCCACCCTGGTTCAGCAAAATATGGTGTCGGTCCGGTTTTCATATCTTGCTCTTTCACAGGATTTGTTTCTGTGGATTACCACAATCGGCTCCCCGGTTAAAAAAGCGGGCGCCATGGGAACTCTGGCTGCCATCGGAAAATCGGGTCTCTCAACAGGACTCGCCATCCTATTAGCCCCTGAAACGGGGGGCCTAAGTTTAATCGGAAAGATGGCTCTCAGTTTTTCTATAGATAAACTAACCAACGGAATTTCCGGGGCGTTCCGTTTTTTTTCAAACCCCACGGGAAAAGAGGACCGGCTGGCTATGAACGGGTGGCTACTCCCCTTTCTCATTATCGCCCTTACACTCATCCCTCTTTGGTTATTGTCAACGGCTTTTATGAGAGTGACGTCCGGCGCATTCAGTGTAACATCGAAACAAATCGGCAGCGGCCCGCCGGCCGGTACGCCCATTATTTACACCGGCCCTCCTCCTCCGGCAACCCCGCGCGTTCCCTCCGCGGGACTCGCGGGCTGTCCTGTGGGCGGCGGCGTAGTTACGCAGGGACCAAACGGCGCGGAGTCCCACCGGGGAATTGACGCGTATGACTTTGCCGTACCAATGGGGACGCCCGTCCGGGCCACGAGCGACGGCTTTGTTGCTGCGGCGGTGACGTCGTTTCGTCCAAACGAGTATAAATACCAGGACTTTGGGAACTATGTCCGCATGGTCGGAAGCGGCCCGGGCGGCGAATACTACACAACCTATGCACACCTATTGAGCATAGCCCCGGAAGTTCAAACGGCGCTTCAGGCCGTGAGCGAAATGACAAACAGTCCGGCACGGCAAAATGACCCGGAACTTCTAAAACAGGCGACGATACGGGCGGGAACCATCATCGGATACACCGATAATACCGGTTACAGCACGGGGCCGCATCTTCATTATCAATATAACGGCCCCGGGCAAATGGTACTCCCTGACGGCTGTGGAGGACAATAATCATGAAACGCAGACACATCGTCGTCCTTTTTGCGCTTTTTATTGTTTCTCTTTTTTCCGCGTATCTGTGGCGTACGCAAAAACGTCCGCCCCCGCCGCAACCGATAGGCGGAGCCCGGTCCGCCGTCCCGATACCTCCCCCGAGCTTTCCTCCCGTACCCACAATAGAACAGCCTGCGTACGTCGTTCCAACAGAAGCGGCGTTTCCCGGTTCTCTCCCTGCGTATGTCCGCACGTCTTCATTTTCAGACAACACACCTCCTTCTTCTGTAGCGGCGCGCCTGGGGTTCTCTGGTACCCCAAAAACGCTCGCTACAAGCCGGGGGAGTGTGTATTTATGGACAAACGGGGCGGCGTCTTTTACCATCGGAGGAAATCCCGCGGACTTTGATTACCAATCCGGAGAAAATGCGGGTCGGCAAATCACAACAATTACCCCGGAAGGCGCACGGGCAATGCTTGAGGCGTTTCTGAAAAAAGCAGGGCTTACGGGCCCTGAAACAGGGTTTTCATTAACGGCGATCCACTACTTTGACCCGAAAAGCCCGGGCGGAGCAAACGAGATATTTGATGCATCACGGGCGACTCTCGCTCTTTTTGTTTTCGACTATACGCTTGGAGGGCGCCCTCTCTATGGTGGTATTCCCGGCACCGGAGGCATATCCATCCGTATAAACGGGACGGGCTCCGTTGTTTCCGTTTCCGGCTATTGGTATCCAGGCCTGAAAAAAGAGGGGTCCTTCCCCATTATTTCGTCTGCGGCGGCTGTGGCGCGGCTCATCGCGCATTCAGGAGTGCTGCTGGATGTTTCGTCAACAAACAAGACCAACGAAGAACCGGAAACGTTCTCCCTGGCAACCACAACCATCACGAAAACGGAGTTGGGATATTATGCGTCCCAGGGAGAGTCCCGGCTTTCCCCAATTTTCGTGTTTTTCGGGAAAAGCAACAATGATAACACGGGAAATCCGGTAACGACGGTGAGTGTCGTGTCGGCGGTCGCAACATTATCCGCCACGCCGGCGCAGCGATAAACGAAGCCCCCCTCGCTATTCTGCCCCGCTTACTCTCACCGGCATAATGATATGCAAAAACCCTTCGTGTTTCACAGACCGGAAAACCCCTGAATTTAGTGCGCCCGTCATTTCAAACGCAATCTCGTCTTCCTGGTATACAGACAGGAGATCAAGAATAAATCTGCTGTTAAATGCAATTTCTCCCCCCTCCCCGTCGAGCCTGCCGTCCAGAGAGACACGGCTTTCTCCTGCTTGAGGCGTGTTGGATGAAATAACGGTGTTTTTTTCTTCGATACGCAAGCGGACAATGTTTGCGTTGTCCTTTGCAAAAATCGCGGCAGACCGGACAGCCTGATGAAGCTCTTTTTTGTCATAAATCACGCGGGTGGTGTGTTTTTGGGGAATAATTTTCCCAAAATCCGGATATTCCCCGTCAAGAGCGCGCGTTGCTATTTCCGTGTTTCCAAAACTAAATAGCAGCATGTGCTCCTGAGACATCGAAAAAGACAGCCCGTTTTGATCTTTTTCTTCCTGCAGAAGCCGTGACAGCTCCAGCAGGGCGCGGGACGGTATAACGGCATCCAACCCTTTTATCAGATCCCCTTCCAGGCGGTACAGAGACAACCGGTATCCATCGGTCGCCACAACCATGGTGTCCTTTTCCTCATTTTTTATCCTTACTCCCGTAAGAATGGGTCTTCCTTCGTCCGAGGAAGCCGCAAAAAGCACAAGAGAAAGCGCCGACACCATTTGATCTTTGTCTATGATCTGTTTCTTTGAGACTGATGAGGCGGGAAAAGGCGGAAATTCCGAGGCAAGCACCCCTTGCACCACTGCTTCTGATTTTCCGCCGATTACACGAAGTGATTCTCCCTTGGCTTCAAGCGTCACACCGCCTTGGGGCAGAGACTGTACAAACTCCGTAAGAAGACGGGACGGGAGACATAAAGCACCTTCTTTATCTACTTTTGCTCCCAACGAAGCCCTTTCCGTCGTTTCAAGGTTCGTCGAGGTGATATACAAAAGACCGTCTTTCGCTTCAAGTAATACGTTTTGGAGAATAGGAAGTTGCGGCTTTAAGGAGACGTTTTTTCCCGCCCGCGTAAGTCCTTTAAGAAGGTTTTCCTGAAGCAGAGAAAGTTTCATTATATTGAAATATTCTATTAGTAATAGTAAATAGTAACTGCCGTGGAAAAGTGTATGTCTTTTTGTTTTTCCTGTCAACGCAGAGAGAATGTCCTGTTTTTTGTCTGGGGAAAAGAGGGGGAAAGCGGTGGATAACTTGGTGGATAAGTAGAGGATAAATGGGGATAAGTGGAAAAGCAGGTTAATTTTGTACCCCAAGCTTTTGTTTTATCCCCGACACCTCGTCCCGGAGCCGGTAGTTTGTGGACATCTCTTTTGTGATGGTTTCAACCCCGTGCATGACGGTGGTATGATCCCTTCCTCCGAGTATTCCTCCGATATCCTCATGGGTAAGCCCCAGTTCCGTTTTGCAAAGATACATAATCACCTGCCGGGGCCGGGCGATGGGACGGTCTCTTTTTGGCCCTTTCAGCATGGTGGGCTTAATGTTGTAAAAGGACGCCACAGCTTCAAGGATTTCCTGGGGATGGATGCGGACAGCGGGGCTTAATCTCCCCTCTCCGTTCGCGGGTTTTGTACCGAGAATTGATGTTACGACATCGGGCGTAATGGGGGCGCTTACGGTTGTAAGCCTTCTGAGAAATCCTTCGATGGCCCGGGTGTCCGTCACGTTTGCCGCTATGAGCCGTGCTGCATCAGGCGGAACAGAAAGTAAAAACGCTCTCGCCTTTATGTTCACGATTGCGACCCTGAGTTCAAAGTCCGGCTGTGAGATGTCGACGGTAAGCCCGCCCTCAAATCTTGACCGGAGCCGCTCTTCGAGTTTGGATATTTCCGCCGGGGGCCGGTCGCTCGTCAGGATAATCTGTCCCCCTTCCCGGTGCACCGCGTTGAACGTGTGGAAAAATTCTTCCTGGGCGGTCTGCTTTCCCGCGATAAACTGGACGTCGTCAACCATGAGAAGTTCCGCGCTCCGGTATTTCTGCTTGAAAAGGCGGGCCGTCTTTGTTTGAATAGCCTCGATAATGTCGTTTAAGAATTCTTCCCCCATGCAGTAGACGATTTTTGCCCCGGGTTTTTTTGACAGAACGCTGTTGGCTACCGCGTGCATGAGGTGCGTTTTTCCCACGCCGACACCTCCATAAAGAAACAAAGGGTTGTAGGCCGAGCCCGGCGACTTGGCAACGGCGGTGGCCGCCGCATAGGCAATCTGATTGCTTGTTGAAACGGCAAAATTATCGAATGTTGCATCCCCCCTGATGTGGAGACTCCGCGCCCCCGGACCTTTCTGTATTACAACCTCAACAGCAGGCTGTTCAAACAGCGGGCCGGTATTTTTGGTTACCACAGGAAATACGACAAAAAGAACACTCGTGTTTTTTCCGGTTTTATGATCGAGGATGGTTTTTAGAAGCGAATAATACCGGGCTTCCACCATGCTCCTGATCAGGGCGCTCGGAAGACCGACTGTTGCAATGCCGTCCTTAAGGTCCATAAGCCGGGCGTCTTTAAAATGTGTTTGGTATGTTGCTTTTGATACGGAGAGCTCGATCTCCGCAAGGACAGATTTCCACAAGGTTGCTGCTTCCATAATTGCTGCGGGCAGGTACGGGATTTGTAATAACGAGCACTATGTCTTCTGTCTCCACGGGACAAAAGGGACCCGTGTAAGGCGCTTCCGTGGATAAGTTATCCACATCCTAAATGTGTCCTATTCTTTTGTCAATAGGATGAAAATATTAGCCTCCTACCCAAACACGGCTGTTAGAAATACCCTTCCCTTGTTAATCGTTCTTTTGTAGAAGGGGCCATCCATGAAGGAGAAACACTGTTGTTTGGAATGGCAAGCCGGGCGGTCTGCAGAATTGCCCGAAGTTGTTCTGCATAAAAATTTGAAACACCCGCGCTTTTGTTTATAAGATTATGAAGTTCTTTCGGATCAGACAATTTATCATATAATTCTGCAGACCCCGTGGATACGGTGTCGGGTTCAATATAGAGCCATCGGCCATTTTCAATGCGGTAATAATGTAACGTTTCTCCGGCGGCATAGAGACTGACATCTGATTTGCCGTAAATTTCCGGTAAAAGCGAATTGCCCCGGGCTAGCGGATCAGGCTGAAGACCAGTAGCATCAAGAATTGTAGGAAGAATGTCGATGTTTCTTGACACACCTGTAAACGACGTTGGTTTTGCTTCCGGTACACGGACTATAAGCGGAGTGTAATAAAGCTCTGTATAAGGGCTTGGATCATGGGAAAAGCCGCCGTGTTCGCCAAAGTTTTCCCCGTGGTCCGACATAAGTATGACAATTGTTTTCCGTGCGACCCCGGGGGTCAATAGATACGCAAAAAAGCTCGATAGTTTTTTATCAAGCGTATGAATTTTTGTGTCATACATAAGCCTTAGGTAGGCACGGTGTTCGGGGTTTTTTGGATCGATATGTTGGAGGTAAGAATGATAGTATGCGCTCCAAGATCGAAGTATTCCGTTCTTATCCGGGACGCTGTCCAGACTAAAAAACAAACTCAGAAGTTTTTTGTCGTTGTCTGGGCCGGTGGACGTAAAAAGGTCTTTATGCGTTTTAATGGAGTCTCTTGAAAAAATATCCTGATAATTGGTCCGCAGGTATTCCGCAAGCTCCTTGTGATACGCTTCTTCATTTAGAGGAAACCCGTCCGGTTTTACCATGTTCACCATCGGACTAACTCCTGGATCAAGAAGATAAGGGAGGTGGAGGTACGCGGAATAAAACTGAATGAAAAAGGGGGCGCTCGATTTATTTATCTTTTTCAACTCCTGCAGCCAATTTTGGGAGTCAATAATGCTGTCGTAGCCCCGTGTTCCGCCGTTTTCCTTTGAAATGGAATATGGCCCTGTCTGTCCGACATACAGCGTTCTATAGCCCGCCGATTGTAATATTTGAGCGAGGGTTGGGATGGTGGGACTGAGCCTGTCATCAAACTCTGTGTAGACGCGGTGTTCCCATGGGTATACCGACGTGATTGTGGAAAACAGGCTTGGGAGCGTCCAGTGGGCTTGAGTATAGTTTTGTTTGAATAGTGCGGATTTTGCGGCAAACGCGCAGAGCTCTGGCGCCGTGTTTCTTTTATATCCATAACAAGGCAGGTCATCTGCCCTTAGAGTGTCGATATCTATAAGGACAACGTTACAGTTCGGACACACGGTCCCGGATTGACGACCACGAGACAGTGTCGCGTCATGAATGGCGAGAAGAATCAAAATAAGCGCAAACACACACAGGACGGCGGGTTTAATGTGGGTGAGCGCCGTGTGTTTTATCGTTTTCATATTGATTTCCCTATTTTAGTAAATAGGTATTTAGCTTTTGATCCAACAATAAAGAGTCTTTATAGTCCGTTCGAATAAGATTTTTTTGTTCTTTTTTGTCCGTCGCCACATTGAAAAGCTCCTGGGTGTCGTCCTCAAAATTTGTTATAAGTTTTTGTCCGTCTGGTGTCCTTACCGACCGCAGATTTGTTGCATAGCGGTATTCAGTTTCGGAAAACGCATCAAGCGGGATGTGGCTACCGTTTATGACGGGGAGCAGGTTTATACCGGCAAACTGCTTGTATACGTCCTGGCTGGGATGAATTCCAACAAGCGCGAGAACCGTCGGCATGATATCGATATTGCGCACCTGATCTGTGAGCGTCACCCGGCCCGTTTCGCCCGGCATAGCGATGATGAGCGGGATTCGGACAAGTTCGTCATAGAGGCTGTGTCCGTGGTCAATCTGCCCGTGTTCGTAGAATTCGTCTCCGTGGTCGGAGGTGATAATAAGAATGGTTTTTCCCATAAGCCCGAGGGAGGCATATTGCCTCAGAAACTCCGTGATCCGCTGGTCCGCCCGGGAAATTTTTTCGTCGTAAAGGGCGAGGAGGAATCTCACGTCATCCCGGGTCAGATAAATTTCTCCCCGTGCAAGCCCCTCCTCCCGGAGGTTTTTTTGTTCAGCTGCGGATCCAGTCAGCGGGCCGCGATAGGGAAAATCGACAAACCTGTGGTCATATCCTCCTTTCGGGACATACTGCCCATGGACATCAAATGCCTGCAAAAAGATAAATAGTTTTTTGTTTTTATTGGCTCCAATCCACCGAAGCGCATCCGGAAGGATGCTGTCGAAACCGCCGAAATTACTTTTGTCCGTATATACGTCAAATCCTTCGTTGAAGCCGAACTCCCGGTTCAGGGCCGCTCCGCCGGTAAATGCTGCCGTAGCGTAGCCATCGGCTTTAAAAACATCAGCAATGGTTTTGATCCTGGGGGCAAGCGTGTGTAGGTTGGCAATCTGCTCTTTTCCGGAAGGGAGGATTATGTACTTATTTGTCACGCCGTGTGTTGATGGATAGACGCCGGTGAGCAGGCTCCCTACCGCCGGAAGCGTCCAGGAGGATGAGGAGACCGCATTCGTAAACACAATCCCCCTTTTTGCTACCGCGTCGATACCCGGCGTCGTGTTTTTGGGATATCCGTATGCTCCGATGTGGTCTGGGCGCAGCGGATCCAAGTCAATAATGATGACGTTGCATGTCTGGCACGGGGAAATACGGTACGGTTTTGGTTTCGGAAGTAAGCCGGGGGCGGCAATTATCGTAAGCGCTATTGCGCCGGCAAGCACCACACTCATGGTCTTTATGCGTATTCCTTTCATGGGACGGATCAAACGAGTATAGTATAAGCATAGCATGGTTGTCTCGCGACGTATCGGACCTATCGCACTTATCTTTGCCGCACTGTTTGGCGCCTTGGTGGTGTATCTGGTAACGCGGGGTTGTGTTGGTATACGATGTCTTTCGTTTTCCGGAAGCACGCGTTTTAGAGAGAAGGATGTGTACGCATCCGACCCCGGCGACTTCCGTGCGCTTTACACAAACGGCCAGACGCAGTTGCGGCTCGAAGCCCTGGCGGTTCAGAGTTCCTCTGACGCTTCGCAGAATATTGCCGCGGAAGCCGTGCGGATACAGGGGTTGTTTGACAAAGCACCCGCCCCCTACCCCGGGGAAATATCCGATTCGATTGTCTGCAGCGACAGTGATAAGCCGGTATTTGAAACGCGGTACATCAGCGGCATTGAGGTATCGCAATTTACGGGGTACGTAAACAACCGGATGGTTTTCGGGGCCTGCACAAATGACCAGCGTGCATACCGGGAAACACTGGCGCTTTTCTACTGCGCGGACCAAAAAAAGATGTATACGTTGGAATTGATTTCCCCGTACGAGGCAAGCCACGACGCCTCGATCGTAACCGCTCAGCACGGCGTGGTCGGCTCGCTCCGGTGCCGCTAAGGAGGATCATTCGAAGACGTTGAGTGCTTTCCCCTGAACGAAGCCGGGGATTGCCACACGGAGCGCTTTCATAATGGTTGGATACTGGTCGATCAGTGTAAACGGCTTGTTTCCGAGGAAGTTGCCCTTTTTTATGCCCGGGCCGGCGATGATAAACGGCGTCCACATGCCGGGCACGTCTTTTGAGAGAATTGCCTGTTTATAGCCCGTGACCGAAGGCTTGGAAAAAACAGTCAGATCACTGGTCATTTCCTCGTTCCAGCCGTAGCCGGGCGCGTTGGCGATGATGAGGTCTCCGGCGCGGTCCGGATCCATTTGGAGATAGGCTTTTGCATTTTCCCAGTTGACGATGTCCACGACCGGTTTTTGCCCGGTATCCGGGTCGGTAAGCTCGGCAAGCGTCTGCCGCACTTCATTTCTTAGGGTGATATACGCCGGTCCGGATGCCCGCTCATAGTTGCCCGCAAGGCCATTGGGGTTTATGTAGACGTGGGCCATCTTGAGGTAGATAACCTTGGAATTATTCCAATCAATGATCGGTTCTCCGGTTTTCGGATTGATGGTAAATTTGAGCCATCCTTTCCGAGCAAAGAGGTTGTTGAGCCGGACGTCGATATTGAGCGGCACCGCACCGTGATCCGAGGATAGAACAATATAGGTGTCTGGACCTGCATTTTGTATGATTGCTCCGATCATGGTGTCCAGTTCCCCGTACATATCCTTCACTTCGTTCCAAAGCTCCTCGCGGGTTTTCGGCGGAGTGCTGTTGTATGCGGCGCTTGAGGGGTCTATCGCGCCCATCCACCATTTGCTGGTGAGCATTTGGTTTGGTGTATAAATATCATGAATGACGGCGTTCGGGTGAAACTTTTGGACGATGCCGGAAACCGCCTTTGTATGCCACGCGAAGGACATGGTTGCCTCCTGCTCAAAGGTCCGTTTGTCTTCGGGGTAATAGATAAGCTGTGCCGGGAAGTTGTCGGCAAAGTCAACCATGGGTCCGGCGTACGCGTTCATAATGTCGGCCGCTTCGGGGGGAAACGCAATATATCGGTTGAGGTTATTGTAAAACAGCCGGATGCGGAAAAATCCGTCCGGTCCCAGTTTAATGACTGTTGCTTTTACATCGCTGTTGACGGGAATGGTTTGTTCGCTTGTCTTCCACTGGAGCACGATAGGTTGCCACGCACTCCACTCCCCCGGTTGTATGTCGCCAAAGACACTTTTTTTATCCAGAGAAAACGCTACCCGATCGTAATTTGTCTTTTTGTCGTTTGTTGAGTCATAGATGTAAGCGTAAACAGGCGTACCCCATCCGGTGAGTGTAACCTCTTCCGGCGGCGAATAACTTTTTGGAGCACGATACCACCCGCTTGGGCTAACAGGGTCAAGATATTGGGTCAGTTCCGGTCCGAAGAAGAAGAGGTGCACCGCCCTCCCCTGCTTGATGCGCTGGGAGAGGTCGCCCTTCGTTTCAAAGTTTATGGCTGCAAAGTCGGCGCCCCATCCTCCCCAGCGGCCCCGAAGCACGACCCCTTTGTTGATTTCCGGCGGAGTAGAACCCGGGACCGAGATAACCGCGACTTTCATGCCGGCATCCTCGAGCGTTTTCCAGATCGGAGGAACTTTTTTGGCGGTCGATCGGAATCCGGGAACCGCAACGGCATCAAGCGGCTTGCCTATTGCGCGCATCGGGCCGTCGTCCACCCCGTTTACCTCGGGGTACGTGCCGGTCAGGAGTGCCGCAAAGTTTGTCGGCGTGTGGCTTGGGAAATTAGGGTACGAGTAGCCATAAGAGCCCCGGTCCATGAGTTTTTTGATATTCGGGAGCTTCCCTTCCCTGGCCCATTCATAGATATTGAAAAGGTACGGTTCGGCCCGCATGCCGTCCGGGATAAACCAGTAAAGCTTGAGGGTTGAATTGGATGATTTGGGTAAAGATACATAATAGCGTATACCTACGCTGGTTAGCGCCAGGACAACGATGAAAACGACAATTTTGCGCATCATGTATACACTACAGTCACAAATTCTTCTTGTCAATCATTTTTTGACGCTTGTTTTGTGGGCATAGTCGATGGTGAGAAGCTTTTGAACGGTCCGCGTTTTGTGGTGAAGTCACCCCACGCGCTGATCTGTGCGACTCTAAGAAATTCCGGCGCGTTCAAGAGGGTCTTTAGTTTTTCACCAATAACTTCGGCAAAGAGTTCGTTTCCCCTGGAATTAAGATGATGCCAGCCAAATCCAAAGCTGTCCGGCAAAAATATCGTGTCCGCCAGATTTTCATCACTGGTTCCTAACACGTCGGAGGTTGTGGGTGAATACGCCGTTTTCGATTCGGATATCCGATAAGTAAAAAGAGTTGGCTGGTGCGTGCGGGCGATCAGTTCACTTGCATCCAAATACGGCACACCCGACGATCGTAATGTCTCCTTTAATTTTTCGTATTTCTCCATAATCGGTTCCGTGTTGGGGGTTTGCGGTGCGAAGTAATACTGAAATGGTACTATTGTGGTTATAAGATAAAAATGGTTCTTCTCCGATAGTATTTTTATTTGGGACAATAGGTAAGATATCTTATCCAATTCAGTTTTATCAAGCAGTTCATCCGGAACATTTTTGGGAAGCGTGCACCCGAAGGTATAGCGTTCTCTTCCTGCGATAAGCGCCGGCAGGTCGATAAGAAAAGTAAAAAGCTTGGTGTTTCGTATCCAGATCGGGGTATGCTGAATGGCAAATGCGGGAAAAAAGAGGGTGTTCCGCCAGGCGGCTAACCTAACGTATCCACGAGCTTTTTTTTTGAAAAGACAGGCTTCATTGGCGTCAACAATGTCGTTCATATTAAAATTCCACACTACGATTGACGGATGGTATTCGGAAAGGAGAAAATCCCGAAGATAAATATATTCCTGATCCGGCCCGTAGCCGTCTATGCCCCCATTATAGATAGAAACAGGATACCCCTCCTTTCGGAGAATAGCCTCCGTAATGTACGGGTAGGTGCTGCGGTCAGAAACGCCTTCTCCGTATACAAAAGAATCTCCAAGCATGAGCATCGGAATACCGGGGGTATAGTCAGCCGAAGCGTGCTCCGGATTTATCCGTAGACCATTAGGATTGGTACTGTATGTTCCATGGGTAATGCTTGCATTTTGTCTATAAATTAATCGGTCGTCTGCAATATACGGCATTTCTAGTTGTTGCTGCGCCCCGACATACCCTTGGGTAAATCTCCAGTTGATTATTTTCGATTTATATCCAAAAATCCCCAATGTGGCTTCGCATAGTGCGAGTGCCGCAAAAACACTTAGGAACAATACTCCGGATCTGATTATTTTTTTATGCATGGCTTACAATGATTATAATGCATAGTAGATTGAAGTACTTTTTTTGTTCTGCGCCGCCATGACCCTGATTAGCACATTGTTTTTTTTCCTTCTCTATGCACTTGCCGTTCTGAACGGCGGCATATCGTTTGCCGCGGCCGTGCTTCTTCTGGTATCGCCCGTAACCGTTTTCGCGTTTCTTCGGTTGAAACGCGTCGTCTTTAGAGGGTCGCGTGTTTTTGTAATTACATGTACGATCTGGATGATCTCTTTGTTTCTTTCATTTCTGTCAACGCTTCATGCACCACGTTTGGACGTGTCGCTGGTGTTGGTTTTGGAGAACGCCGCATCGTTTCTTCTTTTTGTATATTTTTACTTTTCTTACGATCTGATGGAAAGGCGTATTACCGCACAACTTTTTATTTTTATAGGATTTGTTCTTTCGATAATAAGCATGTATTTTATTCTTTTTCCTCCTTCATGGATTTTCCCGAAATTATCCCTCGTTTATGCGTCGTATGGTCACAACCACCTGTCGGAGTATTTGCTTCTGATTCTTCCGACAACGCTCTTTTTTTGTACGGACGGCAGAAACAAAAAAAAGCAAGCGATTTGGGTTTTTCTTTTTGCCTTCTTCGTTTTGAATCTGTTTCTAACCTTTTCCCGGGCGGCGGTTGTTGTATTTTTCCTGATGATGCTCGCTATTTTAATACGATATTTACGGGGGCGATACAAGCGGATAATTATTGGTTTGTGTCTTCTGCAGCTTGTTGTGACGATATTGTTTGTTGTGGTGACATCCGGCGGTTCCCGCCGGAACATTTCCCTCCACTTTTTATCCGGAGGACAGACATTGTGGATACATCGCCAGACACAAAAACCCTTGTCATCAGAAACAAGGCCGGATTATTGGGATCAGGCATGGCGGGCCTTCCGGTCGCGGCCATTGACTGGTTACGGGCCGGGTTCGTTCAAACTCGTTTCTTATCGGTTCCAAAGAGTGGCAGACCAGTGGTCGTGGTTTGCGCACAGCCTTTTTTTCCAATCGCTTGCGGAACTTGGCATCTCCGGAACCATTGCTTTGGGCTTATTGATGGGATTTCCGCTCATTTTTTTGGTCCGAACGCACCTTGCGCGGGGAGAAAAAAAACTATCCCTGGAGAGCGCATTAATGATAGGGATTGCGGGCGTGGCGCTTCACGGACTCGTTGATTTTACCTTTTCCTTCCCGGCGGTCTGGTTGAGTTTTTGGGTGGTTGTCGCAATACTCATGAAAAAAGCGGAAAGGAATACGATCGTGTTACCGCGCATAACTACAATGTTTTTTTCTCTTGCCTCGGTACTTCTTTGTGTAGCGGGGTTGGCACACGGCGTTATGTTGTGGAAGTTGGAAACCATGACTCTTCGCCCCGTCAATGAATATGCCTGGCCCGCTTCCTGGTTCCTCAGGCTCTATCCTTACGAACAGAATTATATTGATGAGTACGTATTAGATGTATCGGGCCAGGGTGGGTATAAGTTATTACTTCAGGCGAGGCCGTATATACGGTTTTTTGTGAGGGATGATGCACAAATAGACGCCGCGTTTGCAGAAGCCTATGTCCGGAACGGAGAACCAGACGGAGCTATTTTTATGTATAAAAAAGTGCTTTCGGAGAATCCAACAGACCAACAAAACTATTTTAAGTTAGCCATGCTTTATAGATCGTTGCGTGAAACACGTTCCGAGTTGGATGTATATACACTGTTGTTCGATCGAAACCCGGCACCAGAAACAAAAGTCATGGTATTTACTAGTTTACATGAGCTTGGAAACAGTCTCTATAATCGCGGTAATTTGTCAGATTTGTTCCCTGTGTACCGGTTTTTATTATTAACCGATCCAGATCATGAAGAAATTCTTCGAAAATGGTATCCTGTTGTGCCACAGGCACAGGAATTGATTTCTAAGGGGAAATTCGTTGATGCGGTGCGGCTTGTTCGGCAATACGTCGGAATGTGGGATGGAGTATCGTTGGGCTCCCACGAGAATCAGAGGCAATCGATCGGATCCGCCTTATATTTTTTAGCACATCAGTTATATGAAAAGGGAGATCTTGCCGGTGCCGCCGGCGCGATATCCCGCGCATTGACGTATCTTCCTCATGAGGCCGACTACTATCGGGCGTACGCTTCGTACCTATTGGCGCAAGGCCGGTTAGACGAACTTATTTCAGCGCGAGACACATGTTCCCGACGCATTTCCTATTCCGGCTGTCTTTATCTTTTTTCGGATCCGTCCTGGGAAGCTTACTGGTCGGCTCAGGCAGTGATTGAAATTTCCAAGCACAAAATCAATCGTGCCGTCCGTGCAACAAAACTGGCACTGGTGGCTGATCCATGGCGCGGAGATCTGTATGTTACATTGGGGCTACTGTTTAAATTCAATGGCGATCATCAGAATGCAGTGAAGTACCGCGATCAGTGCGCGGTGATATTCCGAAGTGCGCCCTGGTGCGATGATGTGGTTGCCCCGAAAGGAACATTGTTTTAAGGGTTTTATCTAGCAATGCGGAATTATAGTGTTTACGAACAAATGCCTTTGCGTTATTAGACACTTTATGATGCAGCTTTTTTTCTGTGAGAAGAAGTGATATGCATTTCGCAAAATTCGCCGGATTATCTGCGAGATAAATATTTTTCCCATGTGTTACGGGAATACCTTCTGCCCCGACGCTCGTAGAAACGATCGGTACGCCCGCGGTCATTGCTTCCAGAATTTTGATTCGTATGCCGCTCCCGGAAAAAAGCGGGACAATAAAAACCGACGCCTGTTTAAAATAAGGCCTTAGATCCGTCACGTGGCCGACAAAACTGATTCCACCCGGAAGATTTTTCGGCAGATGCCTGACGTGCTCGCCGACAAACATACAGTTGACAGGAGCCCGTGCCTGTTTAATCAGGGGAAAAACATATTTTATAAACCAATTCACGCCAAGCCTGTTTGGATACCACGTAAGTAAACCGACAAATAAAATCGTATGGCCGTCTCCCCCTGCATATTTTTGTACACGCAGAGTGCGGACCGACGGAGGAAGGATGCGCAGATGAAAAGGTGTATCTCCGGAAGTAAGTGCCGTAAGCGCTTTGCTGTCCGTACGGCTTATGGTAAGGACGGTATCAAAGCATCCCAATGCGCGTTTTAATACTCTCTCGTACTTGACGCTTTCCAGGAAAAAAAACGTTTTCCATTTCCATCTCGGTTCTTCCCGTGCTACCCGCCGATAGAGAATGTGCTCGGCGTTGTGTGTTTCAAGAATGCGTTGGCCCCTAAAGTTGCTCGGCAGATAGGGAGTCATACTGGCGTGATCGATCCATATTGCATCAAAATCTGAATTTGCGAGAGAGGATAAAATGAGACTTTTCATCAAAGGGTTATAGAACTTAAATACGGCATATGGATAAGGGCTTCCCAGGCTCCTAAACATAGTCAGGAGTTGCCGTTTTCGATCCTGTTCCGCTGAAATGGAATTCAATACCGTTTGAACGTCAAAAAGACGCAGTTTCTTTTTCAGCAGGTCCCCGTATGGGCGGTCGGACTCGTTTTGAATAAACGTATGAAGAACAACCGTATGGTATTTTGTGAGCGCACTCAGCGTAGAAAACGTTTTGATCTTTCCGCCGGCGTCAAGAGGGAATGGCAATAACTGGGTAATATAGAGAATTTTCATTTCCTATTGGCCAGCCTATTCGGATGGTCTGATATTGAGGCGTAGAGACCGAACATACACATAAGTAAGGTAAATTGGGAGCCGCGCAGGAAGGCTGGAATAGAAAACCCAAAGAGAAGATAAACGCAAATTCCCAGGAACAGGGCTTTACTGATGGGTTGGGTAGCCTTCGGGTGATGCCGGAGCACGGCATATACGAATATGAGGAAAATGCACAAACCCGGAAGCCCCATCTCTGCCGCAATGAGAAGATAGAGGTTGTGGACTTCCGCCAGAAATCCGCGGCTGACTCCGGTTATATTGAACGCCGTCATTTCGGGAACAAAATTATTTATCCCAACGCCGAAAATCGGATGAAACTGAATGAGCGCCAGAGCTTCCTTTGACAGATTGACGCGTGACGTGATGGTGGTGTTTGTTTGTCCGGATATCAGAAGATCCTCGATTCTGGGGACGGCAATGTTCGGAAATACATAAAGTAGCATGAACAACGCGCTCAAGAGTAACGCAATTTTTACGCGAAGAGATTTCATGGTTTTCTGCAGCGATTCTTTTATCAATGCCCACTCCGTACGCGCCACGAATAGCATGAGGAGCGCGGTTATAGCATAAGCGGTGCGGCTTGATGAAAGAAAAATCGCCCCGACGGCCACGAGTAGTATCCACAGCAGGAGCAGGCGGACCGTTTTGTTTTTTTCCGTGATAAATAGATACAGGGGCACCGGGAGAAGCATAAGAATATAGAGCGCAAACACGTTTGGGTCGACAAGTGTTCCGCTTGGGCGGAAAATGGTTGTTCCCTGTGTGGCAACCGTATTGGACATTTCGCTGGATTTAAAACTTGCCAGGTCAAAAAAACGTCCCGTAGGCCCTCCTTTTACAAACTGATATCCAGCCCATGCGCTCTGAAATACCAGTATGCCGATGAAGCCTATGATGCACCCCCTGAGCCGCACTTGTGTGCCAGTCATGATTCTTGACGCGATGAAATATACAGCAATCCCTTTTGTAAGACTGAACAAGCCCACGATCGGGCCTGCTGGCTCGACTGCAACAAGCGCCGATATAGACGCCCAAAGCAGTAGCGCGATAAGGAGATAGTCTGTTTGAAAAGGTTTAAACGTGCCTCTTTTGCGCACCAGGAATATCATAGCGCAGAACAGTACAAAAAATAGGATGTCCGCATAATTTACGAGAAACCATACAGAGTACTGTTCTGGCGGGGCGCCAGGGGCAATATATTGTGATAATAGTATTTGTCTGCCCCACCCTACATCAAACTGAGAAAGAAGAATTGCGGTTATACACAGCGGAGTCAGAAGCTCTTTATACAGAGCTGTAAGAATTACAAAAATACAAAAAAATATATACAAAAATTGTATAGTTCCGGAGTATTGACCAAGCGTGTGTGCAACAAAAACAGCAGACCCGGCTGCGGCAACCGCAAAAAGCGGCGGCAATCGGGTCAGAAACACGTCGATTACGTTATACAGAACCGAACCGGATAGTAAATCGTTTTTCATTCAGGTAATGAGGATCCGTTTTAGTCTCTGAACATTGGCGGGCAGGCTGAAATATTTACGAAGATATTTTTGGCTTTTTCCCCCCATAGCCAAGCGCTGAGCACTTGGCATTGTATAAAGGGTTTCCAAAGCATAAATAATCGCATCGGATTGTTTTTCTTCTATCAAGATACCATTGTCACTGTGGACTGCTTCAGGAATAGAGGCGATCGAAGTTGAAACGACCGGCAGCCCCGCGGCCATCGCTTCAAGTATGGAAACAGGAAGTCCATCCTGGTTGTGATTTTCATCGGTGATACAGGGGAGGATGAATGTATCGCTTCCGCGCAGTTTACGATCAAACAGTGTTCCGTGGGGTAGGGCTCCATTGAGATGAATGGATGCGGATAGGCGGTGTCGCCTTATCTGCCGGACAATATTTTTTCTTTCGGGCCCGTCACCGATAATTTCCAACGATGTGTCCGGGTGAGCGGAATGGAACTGGCGAAACGCTTCGATGAGGTACGTAATTCCCTTGTGTTTGACCAGTCGTGCGACGGTTATTATTTTGAATCCTCCATGTCTCGCGCCCCTTTTTGGGGGCGGACGATGGATGTGCGTTCGTGCGTTACTGTTTGAAAGCCCGGAACGAACGACATGCATTTTGTGTTGATGGTTGTTTTTACATATACCGGCGAGATCTTTCCGGACTGCCTCTCCAATGGCAATAACCGAAGCGGCGCGGGCAACCCTCTCTTTGATCCAATATTTTTTTTCATTTTCCAGATGACTGTGAACGGTGAAGCTGTATGGGACTCCCGTAAGTAGGCTGGTAATCATGGCAACGAGTGAGGGTTCGGGAAAGTGTGCGTGTAGCCTGTTAATATGGTGCGCCCGGACCTGTCCCGCGAGCCAAAGCGACAGGAAATAATGATTATAGTACAGGTGGCGGGCCCGCAAAATGGTTAAAAGATTCCATAGTGGCGCTTTTATGAGCAGTTGCACGCGGTCGCGGTTGGATTTGATGATATAGCTTGGGGCAAATATCACTTCTGGCAGAAGGGCGAGTGCCTGTTTTTGACTCGCCGCCTCTACTTTTTTCTGAAGGGCAAAGATTTGTATCGAGACACCCTGTCGTCTCAATTCGAGAATTTCGTTTGTGATGAAAGTTTCCGATATGCTGGGAAATTCTCCGAGGATATATGCGACACGGATATTTTTGGGAGATGAGGCTTTGCGGAATAGCATGGTAGTGTCTTTTCGTGTATCGGGGCAATTTCTGGTATTATAGTATATTGATTTTGGCTTTTCGATGAGGGGCTAGCATGCATACATTCCGCTTATTGGATTTAAACATTTTTTCGGGTTCATTAGAACAGGCGCTCCGTATTATAGACAACCGGGTGCGGAAGAAACGGCAAACAACGATATTTACCCCAAACTTGCACCACCTTGCTCTTATGTCCAGGGACGCTGAATATAAAAATATCTATCGCACAGCGGATACTTTATTTATAGACGGAATGTCGGTTGCCTGGTTATTGCACTATAAATACCGCATCCATCCCGAGCGAATAAACGGAACGAATCTCGTGGCATCCCTTCTTCCTCTGTGTGTCCGTAAAGAATTTAAGATATTCTTTTTGGGTTCAAGCGTAAACGTGCAGCAGAAGTTGAAACTGATGCTTACACGCACATATCCGGCGTTACATTTTGACTTGTATGCCCCACCAGTGCGGCACGATTTTACAGAGAAGGATAAACGCATCATTTTTCAGCGGATACGCTTTTTCCGGCCGGATATACTCCTTGTAGGTTTTGGCGCACCAAAGCAGGAACGTTTCCTTTATCAGGCGAAGAGAATTCTCAAAGTGCCTGTCAGAATCGCCGTCGGCGGCGCCTTCGATTATCTGGCCGGGGTGCGGCCGCGTGCACCGAGCTGGATGCAGCAACATGGTCTCGAGTGGTTCTACCGCATCGTGCATGAACCGAGACGCTTGATTCCCAGATATCTGAAATACGACGCTGGATTCATTTTTTCCCTCGCGCTGGGAGATCTGAGACTACTGTAATTTACCGTCACGGCATATGTTTTACAGACATACGAAGGAGATATTTTCAAGAAGGGCAGCAAAAGACCTGATTGATTATTATGGGGGTAACGGCGGCCATAATCTTAATACATCCCGGGGAGAGCTTGGATATGCGCTGTTCCATTACGCGATGATTAGTAATATTCGGCCGGAGAGGGTGCTTTGTGTCGGATCGATGAAAGGATTTATTCCGGCAATCTGTGCTATGGCGTGTAAGGATGCCGGCAGCGGCAACGTCGATTTTGTGGATGCTGGGTATGATGAAGCCAACGCAAATAATTGGGGTGGGATAGGCTACTGGAAATCGGTTGATCCCGACAAACACTTTTCGTATGCCGGTCTTTCGGCGTGGGTAACCACTCACGTTATGACTACGGAACAATTTGCGAACACAACGCGCCAGCGATGGCAATATATCTATATTGACGGCGACCATTCGTACTTGGGTGTGAAAAAGGACTATCAACTGTTTTGGCCGCGATTGGATAAAGGGTGTTTTATGAGTTTTCATGACGTGTTATTGCGCAGACACACGGATGTTCGCTACCGTGGATTCGGAGTTTGGAAGTTTTGGAACGAAATTCCAGAAAAAGGGAAAATCACCATCCCGTTTACTTATTCCAAAACACTTCCTTCAGGACTCGGCATTCTTCAGAAAGCATAGGGAGAATTACCTACATCTGTTCAGAATTCGACAATATGACATTTCTATTACGCGACACACACAGCGCTTATTGTAAGAATACTCATTTCCCTGCAGAACCAAGCCGGCTGGCAACGGTGCTTCGGTTATTAAAATTCAAACTGACGTCTTTGGGAGCGGGGAAAAACTCGTTATTCGGCCCATTCAGTATGCCAGTAAATTCGATAGGGCTATTTGGGTGGAGCCTGTTTTCATCGCTTAATCCGCATGGGTACGGGGAGCTTCTCAAAAAATTTCCATCCGTCAGCAACGACTTCCAATCTTTTGAAGCAGACATAATAGCACACATGATTGACTTGTACGGAGGTAATCAGAAGGATTTTACGGGCATGATTTCTACCGGCGCAAGCGAAGGAAATATATATTCTGTTTGGCTGGCAAAAACCCGGTTTCTGAAACAGAAGATACATAGAATGGCGCTTCTTATTACTTCCCTGTCTCATGAATCAACGCGTAAGGCTGCACAGATGATGGAAATACCGGTATATGTCGTCGGGTTGGATAAAAATCTGGGCATGTCTCTTTCGTCAATGGAACAGACAATACGCACATGTTATCAATCTGGATATCGTGGTTTTATACTTTGTACCACTGTCGGATATAAAAAAACTGGCACCGCAGATAAGTACGAGGACATGCTTGCTATTTTGGAGAAACTGAAGTACGGACAATGTCCCACCATGCAGCATTTTGTTTGGATTGACGCGGCTCTCGACGGTTTTATTGCTCCATTTGTCGGGAGAAAATTTTTACCCCTCCGGCATGTGGGCGTGGATACTCTTGTGGTTGATTTTCATAAGCTTGGTCTTACTCCGTACGCCGCAGGCCTTATTGTTCTCAGAAGGACCGTAACGGAACATATAAAAAACTGGGAGACGGCAAGTCTTCTTGATTCGAGATCAACGCTTCCTTCGGTCTCCGGTTGGGCAGCTATCCACAGTCTCGGAAAAAAAGGGTTTCAGACAATGTACGAAAAAAGTAACAGATTGCGTTCGGAGTTTCTGTCGTCGCTGTCTGGGCGATTATCAATGCTTCCCACATACATATCTCAGTATGACGTCTCCCTTTTTCTGGAGTGTAACAGGCATCAATGGCAGCAATTCAAGCAGCTTGAAGAGAGATTCTTTCTCCGGTGTCACCATGAGGATATCTCTACCGAACGCGGGCGCAAAAAATTATATGGGGTAAAAATATATTTTTTCCCCTGGCAATCTTCGGATGAAACGAAACGTTTACTGGACGCATGTAGCGATTTGGATATATGAGAAAAAAACGGATATTATTTGTAGGTTGGGGAACGTGGGTATCTGACTACCCTTTTGTGGTAGCCACACGTAAGGGATTAGAAATTTATGTAGCAACCGGCCCTGAATATCCTTCGTGGATGAAACGGTACGTTAAAAAAGAAAATATTATAGTTACCAACCCGTATGACACGGACAGAATTCTCATTGACGTTATTAGTTTTTGCCATAAAAAAAACATTCATCTTGATGCGGTAGCCTCCCATTTTGAGTTAAACGTGACTCACGCTTCGCTTCTCGCATCAGCATTGTCATTGCCTGGTATTCCACCTGCAGCGGCGAGGCGAAGTTCAGCAAATAAGTTTCTCATGCGCTATACGTGTCAGAGCTGTGGGATACAGATGCCGCGGTTTGCCATGTTTCAGACGGATGACCAAGCGTTTGCCACACTTCGAAACGTTGGCGTTCCCGCTGTTATTAAACCGGTTATGTTCGGTCATAGTTATGGTGTCGTAAAAATAGAAGAACAAGATTCACGCCGCACGATACTTGCAAAACTCCGGCGGGCAAGAAAACAATTGGACCCACGGTATCATCCGTTGATGCGCGATTATCACAGGTTTAACGGATATTTTTTAGCGGAAGAATATATTGATGGTCCAACGGTGAGCGTAGATGGCCTTATACAGAACGGTCGAATTATGATATGTGGTCTTGCCGAATTTGTGACGTCCGACAGAACATTTACTCAGGAGTCAGCGTACTTTCCTGGACGGGTATCGAGAGGTGCCCGTGACCGCTGCTTTGAGTATACCAAACGCATCATTCGCGTTCTGGGGTTTGATCATTGCGGATTCCATTGTGAAATGAAACTCACCAAAAGAGGGCCCGTACTTCTGGAAGTAGCTGCCCGTCTGCCCGGAGGGAAGATGACAGTCGGGTATCAGACGGCCTACGGCGTTGACATGATGGATTTGTATATAGACATCTGTTTGGGGAAATACGTTGATTATTCGTTCCGTGAACATCGGAAAGTCGCATATCACAACTCGATTTTTACCTCGAATTGGGGAATTGTGACTGGAATGAAGGGATTGGATACATTGGCCAGAAACAAATATTTTACCCTGTTTTGGAAGGCAAATCCCGGTGACCTGATGCTGCCGGAAGACGGAATTCCCGAGTCCGTCCTCTACTACCAGCTACACGCGCCGACCTACGACACGCTTAAGGAACACCAGCAAGCGTTCAATGCAACATATCAATTCGCTATACAAAAGACGCCGGGGGCTTTGATAAAACGGTTGCATTATCTGTTTCGGCATCGGGTTTGATATGAGGAATCCCTTCCGCGCTATTACCGAGAAATTTCCAGCCCGGCAGAACAGGAAAACAACATTGTTTAAAGGAAAATCCGCATACCGCGTCCTGGTGATTGAAGAAGACGCCGGTGCCAAGACTCGGATCATGTATGCGGGAAATCGCCGTTTTGTCGCCGGTATTCGCACAGATTCCGGGTTCCCGTTATATTCACCGTATTTTTTGGCGGATATTTTTGTTCCTCACCCGGCATCGCTTCTGTTTCTCGGGGGGGGGCCAAATGCCGTACCAACATATATCTGGAACACCCGACATCCGAAAAGGACAACCGTCATTGATCGTGATGCGTTGACCATTTCGTTATCAAGAAAATATTTTAGTGCGCCAAAAAATCCTCACTACCGAATGTTGTCCCGGGACGCAGCGGACTACCTCCGAAGCTACAGAGAGACGTTCGATATTATCTACCTGGATCTCGGGTTGACCAGAAAACGTGTGGATTCGGGAGATCTGACTTGGTTTGCCACCCGCACCGCGTTGTTGCAAGTCCGCAAACATTTAGAGGCGGAAGGTGTTTTACTTTCGAATATAATCGCACGCATGAACGGTGAAGAAGGGCGATTTTTGCGTACCTATCTTCGGCTCCACCAGAGTGTTTTTCCTGGCTGTTATTTGTTTTCAGAACACAAAGACAAGCCGCAGAAGCTCCAGCTTCATACCATTGTCGCGCTGAACCGCAATAGAAATATTCAATCGTGGTATAACAGATTGCTTCAAGATCCGGGTCGGCCGTTGCCCGTCAGCGTATATCATGATTTATTTCGGCGTCTTCATGGTGTTGGATAAGCAGATTATTCTACATCGATAACCGTCGCATACTGGAGATTGACGTTTGGCAATGCGATAAAAAGATCGTTCCCGATGATGATCCTCTGATCATCGCGAAATATCAATCCGCCGTCTTTTTCTTTAATAAGCTGCATTTTCATTTTTAGGGTGATATCCATTTTCAGCGGGTCCTGATTCGCGATGGAAAGCGTACCGCCGCTTTGTGAATCAATTTTGACCGTTGTTTTTTCTGCGGGTCGTACGTCTTTTGCCACGACTTCCGCTATGGGAACGCCGTTCACTTTGAATGCATCGCCCACGTGTATGGCGTCCGCAAACCAAGGGTATCTGTCATACAATTTGAGCGTGACGATTTTTGTTACTTTTTCTCTCATGTCCGGCAAACCTTCTACATCAATAAGAAGCCCCTGAACTGTGGTATGAGAAAGATTCAGGGTAAGTGTGCCGCCGACGGCTAAAGGTTTGCCGTTATAAAGATATTGATGACTTTTTGAATCATACGAGGAGAGAAATCTGATTTTCAGATACGTGATAACACGGTCATAGCCTGTGTCATAAGATTTGGTTTCAAGTACTTCTGCGGTCGTTGCTCCACTCCAGTCGACCTCACGATCCCCTTTCTGAATCGATTGTGCAAGCCATCTGGGAGGAGGATAGTTGTCATACCACCACTGTTCGGGTGAAACTTTTATCTCCGCGGTAACCCACGTTTTTTGCCGAAACAGCTGCTTAGCAATGACAACAAGGAAGAGCAATATTGTGATAATTACAAGTGCATCAAAGATATGGATCTTGCCGAATAACTTTCCTTTTCGATCGATAACCGATCTGAAGAACGGAGGTAATGACGTCATATTACAATTCTCCTTTTAGGTATTTTACCACTAAGTCCCTTGGACCGTCTCGGACTATTTTGCCGTCAACCAAAACCACTATCCTCGAACAGGTTTTTTGAATGAATTCAAGCCAGTGCGTTACCATCACAATAGTTTTGCCGCGTTTGAAGTATTCATTTATTTTCTCTTTATATTGCAGTTGAAAATTTTTGTCTCCCAAACCGAGGCCTTCATCCAACAATAGAATATCCGGTTCGGCATGGATGGCGACGGAAAACCCTAACCGCAGCTTCATGCCCTCGGAATAGGTGTACAACGGGGTATCAATAAATTGTTTTATGCCGGCGAACGCGATAATTGCGTCTATTTTTTTTAGGATCTCTCTCCTGGACATTCCCAGCAGCATGCCGTTGAGCATGATATTTTCTTCTCCGCTCAGATCAGGATGGAATCCCGCCTCAAGATCGATAAGAGAAACAGGATTTCCATAACGCAGCACCGTTCCGCTTGTTGGTGTTGTAATGCCGGCGATTATCTTCAGCAGTGTTGTTTTTCCGGAACCATTCGGACCGATAATGCCAAGGCGGTCCCCTCTGTGTATGAGCAGATTGACGTCCTGCAACGCAAAAAAAGATTCATTTCGGGCAGACATAAATTGTTCTGCCAAAGTCGGCTTTTCGTGATGGATGATATATTGTTTCGTTACGTGTGCAACTCGGATAACTGTTTTAGTGTCCATAGGATGCCGTTACAGCCAGTCATCGAAATTTTTACTTTCTTTCCGAAAGATCATAGCCCCTGCCACCGTCACTACCGCTATGACCAGGAAGTTTGCAGACAGCATAAATAAACCGGGAGCCGGTTCACCCAGGAACGTAAGCTGGAAGAGCTGAAGCGTTGACGTCAGCGGATTGAAACGCCAGATCCAAAGTAGTGAACGCGGAATCATCGACAGGGAATAGATGATCGGAGTCGCGTAGAACCACACGTTCAAGAACGCCTGTACGAAAAAATTGACATCCCGGTACCGGACGTTCAATGCGGCAGTAAGAAGGCTCAGCCCTGTTGAAAAGACTATGAGTTGGTATAAGCCGAGTACTAAGGCTGGGAGTCTGTGCAGGTCGAACGTTCCGATAAACAGGACTGCAACGGTGTAGAGCAGCATGGACAAAAAGAAATGGATGAAGTTCGATAAGATAATGGACAGCGGAATGACGGTCCGAGGGAAACGTGACTTTTTTATAAGAACTCGCTCGTTCACGATACTCGGGGTGGTTTTATTCAGTGACAAAGAGAAAAAATTCCAGACCAGAAGCCCGATAAACAGATGAAAATAGTAATGAGCAACAGGCTCTTTTATAAAAAACGTGAATACGGTTCCAATAATGAGCATTTGGAGCAGGGGGTTAATGATCATCCATAAAAAACCGAACATCGTATACTTGTAGCGGGCCCGGATTTCTTTTTGGGTCATGACGAGGAGAAGTTCGAGATAATGATGCGGGTGATTAAGCATGGAGCATATTATAGTATAATATGCCTCGTCAGAGAACATATGCGACCAATACATTCCGTTCAGAAATTAGTCACCCTTGTCATCCGCGCACTATTTCTTAACGGAAGTTATTTCGTAGGTATTGGTGTCACGTCGTCTGTTGCATGGTTTTTCGGCCATCGTTTTTTGCGCATCAACCCTCAAAATTCAACATGGGAAAAACATACGACGCACGGCGACGAAACAACAATGTACTAACGTATGCGGATTCTCGGCATTTCCTGCTATTACCACGATGCGACTGCAGCGCTTATTGAAGATGGCCGTATTGTTGCCGCGGCAGCAGAGGAGCGGTTTACCCGTATAAAACACGATAATGATTTTCCCAGGAACGCGATCCGATTTTGTCTCGACTGGACAACTCTCTCTACGTCATCTATTGATGCCGTTGTCTTTTATGAAAAACCAGTCCTGAAATTTGAGCGCATCCTCCATCAGCACCTCGCGCATTTTCCTAAAAGCCGGAAAATATTCGTCGATACAATCGGATCATGGTTTGATCTGAAGCTCCAGATCGCAAAGAGCTTACAGAAGGAATTCGGGTATGCCGGGCGTATTGTCTATGTGGAACAACATATATCCCATGCGGCCAGTTCCTACTACCTATCTTCATTCCGTGATGCTGTGATCGTCACGTTTGATGGGGTTGGTGAATGGGCGACCACGACGGTTGGTGTAGGACACGAGGCAACGGTACGGGTAGATAAAGAAATTCGATTCCCCCACTCGCTTGGACTTTTGTATAGCGCGCTCACCGCGTATCTCGGGTTTTCCGTGAACGATGCGGAGTATAAGGTGATGGGACTTGCGGCATATGGAGACCCAAAACCGTTTAGACAGCAATTTAACGAACTTGTCCGGAGCTTTCCTGATGGCAGTTTTGCATTAAATATGGACCATTTTGATTTTAGTTGGGCCGACCATATGTTCAATAGTCGTCTTTCAAAACTTTTTGGCTTCCCACCAAGACAGCCCGAAGCGCCGATGGAGCGTCACTTTGAGAATATCGCGGCTTCCCTTCAGGAGAAGCTGGAAGAAGTAGTATTTGCCATATTAACAAACGCTCATGAACGCTACCGTATTGATAATTTATGTCTTGCAGGTGGGGTCGCGCTTAATTCCGTCATGAACGGAAAAATACTCAAACGGACGCCCTTCCGGCATGTCTACATAACGCCTGATCCGGGTGACGGGGGCGGTGCGATCGGAGGAGCGCTCTATGTCTGGAATCTTCACAAAAGAAAGAAGCAGAGCGTGCCGTTTTTTCCATTGCTGGGACCGAGTTTCCCCAAAGAACAGATAGAAGATGTTCTTCGGGGTACGGGGCTCCCGTATACCAGAATCGAGGATCGGTCGGTGTTCCTGGGGACTGTCGCCGATCATCTTATGCACCAAAAAATTATCGGTTGGTTCCAGGGGAGGATGGAATGGGGGCCGCGAGCATTGGGAAGCCGCAGCATCCTTGCTTCTGCCGCCAAACCGGAAATGAAAGATATTATCAATGCAAAAGTCAAACATCGGGAATTATTCCGGCCGTTTGCCCCTGTTGTTTTAGACAGAAATGTTAAGGAGTATTTTCATGCGGATAAACCATTATCTCCGTCAGCAAAATACATGCTGATGGTGTATCCGTTTACCGAGAAGGGGAAAAAAGAAGCACCTGCCACAGTCCATGTAGATGGAAGCGGTAGGCTCCAGGTAATTGAACGGGAAGATAACCCGCTTTATTACGATCTTATTGAGCTCTACGGCAAAAAAACCGGAACGCCGATTATTATCAATACATCATTTAATGTCCGCGGTGAGCCTATTGTATGTTCTCCGCGTGATGCAGTACACTGTTTTTTGCATACGGATATCGACTATCTGGTTATAGACCGCTATATCGTGAGCAAAACGCCGTTTCGATGAAAGACCTGCTTGCCTTCCTTTGGAAAGAAAAAAAATGGTGGCTTGTTCCGCCGCTGGTTGTGTTTGTCATTTTTGGGGTTCTTCTTGTGCTTTCAACCGCATCTCCCGTCAGCCCGTTCATCTATATGTTGTTTTGATCGGCCCGTGGTACAATCAGCTTCGTCGCCGATGGAACTCATTCGACTGCTTATCTATTACCTCTTCCTCTTTTTTCTTACGGCAGGCTGCGTGCCGCTCGGTATTATTGTCTGGGCGATGATACGCTTCACGGACCGGATGCCGGTACTGTTTTGTCAGAAGCGCACCGGAAAAAACGGCTCGCCGTTTGTCATGTATAAATTCCGCACGATGAGGGTTGGGGCCGTAAAGGAGCAAAATCGGTTGCAGTCGAGAAATGAAGCGGATGGGCCGGTATTCAAAATCAGAAATGACCCACGATTCACTCAGATCGGCAGGTTTTTAAGTCACACCGGCCTGGACGAGCTGCCGCAGCTTTATAACGTCCTGCGCGGTGAGATGGCGCTCATCGGCCCCCGACCGCTCCCGGTTGCTGAGGCGAAAAAACTCAAGCCCTGGATGCGGGAGCGTGAGCGCATCAAACCCGGTATCATCTCTCCGTGGATCCTCGAAGGGTATCACCGTGAATCCTTTGAGGCATGGATGAAAAGTGATGTCCGCTATGTGAAGCAAAAAGCGTTCCGGTATGACGCCGCCTTAACTATTCAGGCTCTATTCTTTCTGCTCAGGTTATTTGTTCAGGAACTTGTTGCCAGATAGGTTTCTTATTTTGCAGATCGCCGGAATGTGCAGTGTATAGATATTTGCCCTATACTATACGTATGACTGGGGTGTGGGACTACCGGGAAAAAGATCTAAGGAAATCGAAAAAAGGGAGAATACTGCTTCTCGAGCGGCTTATTAACTATGGCCCGGGGAAAAAGAAGCTGAACCGCCGTGAGATTAAGTCACACTGGCGTGCGCTGCGCCTATTTCCGAAGAAAAAGCGGCTCTTGGAACTTCTCTTATGGCCAGATCGATACTCACCACAAATCAAGCACTAATCCTTGAACAATTCAAAAAGGATGACGCGCTTTTTCCCTTATTTTATTTCTCGGGCGGTACGGCGCTCTCAGAAATGTATTTTCACCATCGTGAAAGTCAGGATCTCGATTTTTTCAGCGACAAACCGTTTAACCCCCAAACGCTGATAGCAAGCCTTACTGCGTGGTCAAAACGCCTCAATTTCACGATCACGCCGCAGTTTGTGGACCCCACCTCTATCTATCTCCTGCGTTTTGCTGACGGAAACGAAGTAAAAGTAGATTTTGCCCCGTATCCATACCCCTCCTTAGGTGAACGGCAACGATACAAGGAAATGATCGAAGTCGACAGTCTTCTGGATATCGGCGCCAATAAACTCCTGACGCTTACCCAGCGATCTGAGGTAAAGGATTTTGTTGACCTCTATTTCCTCTTTAAGAAGTTTTCGTTGTGGGATCTTAAGGATGCGGTGAAAGCGAAGTTTCGCGTAGAGCTTGACCCCTTTACCCTTGCTGCCGACTTTACCGGTGTTGAGGTGTTTGCGTTCCTCCCCACTATGCTTGTCCCTCTGGCTTTGGATGAACTGAAACAGTTTTTTCTGGGTGAGGCAAAGAAATTAGGACAAAAAACGCTTACCTGAGGAATACTCGTGGTGAGAAGTCTTTACGGTTGATTGTCCGCCATTTGGGTACCGGGGGTGGTTGCATTCTCCGGAGAACATGTGTACGATATCCTAGAGATACTGCTATGTGCCGAATACGGAATACATACGGTGTTATTGACGTCTAAACAGGATCACCAAAGACCCCGCGGAGGGGTCTTTTTTTTGGCAATACACAAAACTATCTTATAGTTGACAACTATATTTTTTGATGATACTATAGGTTATATATGTTCTTAGAAAGTACTGAACCTGCACCCCAACCGGGCGTAACGCATGTCGATGAGAATGCTTTTTTTCTCCGGACCGGACCGTTATCCCTCTCCAAAGCGGATCAGCTTGTACAAGCCGCAGATGACGAATTATCTCCCCAGAACCTAACCGCAATATCCGATGATGAGCGTATGGCGGCGCAGCTTGCCGGCGCGTTCATGGGGATTGCGGAAGATGTATTACCCGATGCCAAGACGATCAAACTCATTGCGGTAGATGATGCGGGAGCGATGCCAAAAGGGCATTTTATGGTTGGCGCCCGGGAGCGGCAGGCACGGCAGCAGGCTCTGGATTCCGTCGGACTCCATGAAGTGGGGGCTATACGGTTTACCCCGGATGGTCCTGTACGCACCGTTTTTGCCCAGGTGGTTGAGCAGAAAGCCCAGCGCAGACGGGCGAGGCAAAGAGCGGTTAATCTGGCGATGGAAGATGCGGTTGCTGATTTTGTGGAAACGGATGATGCAGCTCCCAATGTAGCGTTTATATTTGTTGGGAAAATCAGTTCGCTTCCCGTCCGTTTTAACCGATGGTTTGACGCCGCGCTCCTTGCCAAAATCCCGGATCATTGGGTGCATGTCGGCAGGTTGAGGAGAAACGTGGGGAAGGATGCGCGGACGGCAATATCCGCAGGGCGGTATCTGGTGGAGGTGGCTCCGCTCGTCGGAGTGGCTGCGGCCTGTGCGGCATTCGGCGCACATCCGGATTCCGGCCACCCGGGCATTGTCACCATTGGTCCCGATCATCCTACGCCGGTCCTGACGCCCGGCCCCGTCTTGACGCCGGATACGCCGACAGCTGTCGTCCGGACGCCTACCGCGACCCCAACGGAGGTGGTTACTTTCCTCCCCATTCCGACCTCGGAGCCGAAAGGAGGGGATGTGGCGGTTCCGACCGTGGATGCTGCGTCGCAGCAGGCCCAATACAGGGAAGCGCGATTGGAACTATCCGGCGCGTTCGGGTTCAAGGATGCCAACGTCACGAGCCAGGCCATAGACGGATCGGGCCGCGCAATCGGCCTGGCCACATTTACTCCTGAGAGTAAGGTTCCGAACAGATATTTCGTGATGGATAAAACAGGACGTATTCAGTGGCTCGGCGATGCTTATAACGCGTTGGTGTGGAAATTCACCCCCGACGGGATTGTGCTCCTCGATCCGAACGGAACCCAGTTCGGAAAGGTAAAGGCGGACGGGACGCCCTCTGTAGATGATTTTGCCATGACGGCGGGCGGAGGTATACGGTTTATCGATACAAGCCTGCCGGTTGGGCAACAGCAGCAAAGTATTGCAGGAGAATTACCGGTCAAAGTGAGTAACGTGCAGGTAGATGAGAAGGGAAACATTCTTGCGGCTCAGATAGCAAATGGATTTAACAAAGATGGAACAATCCATTGGGTTACACTCGATAAAACGAGTCTTGCACAATTGACACTCTCCGCCCAGGCACGTCTGGATGCCAAAGTCGTGATTGCGACGGCGACTCCTCCTCCGCCCGAAGTGCCCAAGCCGGTCATCCTCCACACCTACGGCGGAGACTTCGACTTTTCCAAAATCCCGCCGACATATCCAAATGCATTAGCGATAGAACCGGAATTAGTAAACCTGAAAGAGGGTTCAGGTGTGCTTAATTATTATGAAATTGTGTTGCATAGCGGCAAGACAAGCTATGACATTTTTACTACGCCGAATTTTACTCAAATACCAAATGCAGAATTGTTTAAACACACAGCATTTTTTATTAAAGTCAAAAGTGTTGAACCCAACGTACAAATGAATGGGCAGTATTCAGTGTTCCGCGTCAGATTTGACTGGGTGAAACCTTCAGGGGAAATGGTTGATGCCAGTGTTTTGCTTCAGACGAGTCAATCGGTAATGAGTAACTTCCCACATTTACGAAAATGGTGCTATTTTGCAGTACCCGATGAAACAATTAGTCCAGCCATGATCCGGCCGGGAGACGAGATTGCATACAGTGCTCCGGGATATGATGGCTTTCCGCAGGAGATTGCCGATTCGTTCAATAAAGCACAACCAGGAAAACCTGCCGAACAGGGTCTTTTTGGGCTTCCAAATGCCCAGATCCTCCTTAATCCCCAGCCATAATGAGAGAGATGTATGAAAGCTTACGCTGGATTTATTGATACGGACATACCGGCGTTTTGACCCCCGACGAGGGGGTCTTTTTTTGACCTTTTGCACGTTTCAAGTAGCCCTATCTAGAAAGAGAGGTGCCGGGGCAACCAAGCCACCCCCACAGGCCAGGTACGGTTAGCCCGTACACCGGAAGCGTTTCGCTGTTGCCATAAGCGGTAACCCGCGGGATGAATTACGGTTGAAATTGGGGGTAAAACCCACTAAGAAACACTAGAGGTTTTCCGATGTTTGATCCAGGACCGGCAGATGCCGATTTCGGCTTTGGCGTTGAGGATGGCGATAACCGAATCGACATCTACTACGGGTATCACGGTTATCCGGGACATGGGCATATGGTCCTTGGCGACTGCGATGATGATGGCGAACTGGAAACGTTCTACGACCGCGATCCGTGGGGAAACGTCAACTACGACAGCGGCGACTTTGGTTAGAACGTGTCGCAGTTCTAACAACTGAATAGTAGTACAATTAGAGGTGACTAAAAATTGTGTGCATAGCACTCGATATTTTTAGTCACCTCATTTTTATGGATTACAAAAAACAGGTAGAGAAAATTGTTTTATCGATCAAAACACATAAGCTAGTTCAAACAGAAACATTAGTATTAGAGTTTCTTCGGAATATTTTGAAAAAGTTTCCTACAAAACCAAATCGGGGCCAAGCGCGTAAAGAATATCGGAGTGTTCAACTCCTTTATCTGACATTTGATGAAACATTTTTTCCTTTGACTGGCATGCCAGAAAAGAGCTCACTATTTGATCAGATTCATCTACAGGTAAGTGACTCCTCTTGGATTGAAAGGAGGCCAAAGAATTACTATTTACTAGCCTGTTGCAGAAATCCCAATTTAATGGATAAAATATTGCGTGAAATACTCAACTACCTCCTTCCGGAAGAACCATGGTATTTTAGTCAAAAAACACTGCTGGAAACCATTGAGGATTATAAAACATGGGGATGGAGCGATCGTTTGATAAAAGGAGCACCCTATCATAAGTGATTACCTTTTTTAGAGATACGGGCGTTAGTCGTAATTCCCCGCATTTTGCGGCAAACGGTACTGTCATTCCCGCGAAGGCGGGAATCCAGTGAGATAATTGATGATGGATCCCCGATCAGGCCGGGGATGACAGATGGGTTTTTGCAACAGATTTTTAGCCTTGTCCAGAAAGAGAGGTGCCGGGGCAACCAAGCTACCCCCACAGGCATGAGAGCATGGTGAGAGCGACAGAATCGCTAGGTAAACTTTTCCTACTCTCATGCCATTCTCTTATTAATTTAAGGTTATGAAAACAATTAAAGATTATCTTTATGAAGTTACTGTTCATTTTAAATCGCTTGGCGAAGTTCAAACCCGGACCATTTTTCTAATGGCTTTAAGAGATTATTTAAATAACGCTATTGACGTAAAAGTTTTATCGTGTGTCGCCTCAAAGTTATATTACGTCTTGAATAAACCATTTGATGTAGACTCTAAATTTGAACATGACCTCGCTCATTTATTGCAGGATGCGGCAGAACTAGAATATCATTCTAATGAAGCTAAAAAGGAGTCACTGAATGAAACGTTGGGAAATAAAATATTAAAGGATCTTAGAGATTACTATCAGAAAAATGAGTTCGTTTTGGATAATATTTTGAGTGATAAAGCTAGTTAGTAAGCGACTCCGCACAGATTGACACGCTGCAGTTCCGGCTCTAGACTGGGGAAAAGGGGTAACCAATTAGTGAAAATCCCAGTAAAAGTCGCGCTACAAAGGACAGTCTTCCTTCTTTTTTTCCTTGCCCTGGGCGCGGGATTTCTGCTTTTGTTATTGGCAGGCCGGCCGCGGACGACCGCGCTTGCGGCTATCCTTGGCCCCTACCCATGCTCGGGCTCGATCAGCTGCCCGTCCGGATCCACCGCCTCCTGCGTAAACGGCGCGTGGCAATGCGTTTCAGGAGGTTGTACCGGTACGGCAACCTGCCCTTCCGGCACCTCTCTTTCTGGACAAGGCTAAAAATCTGTTGCAGAAATCCCAATTTAATGGATAAAATATTGCGTGAAATACTCAACTACCTCCTTCCGGAAGAACCAT
>JAMCTH010000009.1:198805-279906 GCA_023379025.1 Patescibacteria group bacterium
GCAATGCGTTTCAGGAGGTTGTACCGGTACGGCAACCTGCCCTTCCGGCACCTCGCCATATTGTTCTTCGGGAAGCTGGACATGTGTAGGTGGCGCCCCAACCCCAACTCCTTTACCCGGAAGTGGCGGGCCATCTCAAGTTTGCCCAGATCCTCAGTCTAGTACGTGTCCTAGCTCTCAAGGAATACTAACATGTAATAATTCGTTCTGCTTGAGTGGATCATTATGTATCTGTAATGGGAGCGCCAATATAGGAGGAACTTGTTCCGGCCAGGCAACGGGGACGTGTAGCGGAGTTGCTCCCTGTCCGAATGGGCTTTCCGGGTACTGGACCTGTATGTCAGGCGCATGTATCGCATACTGCGGCGGGACGCCGCCGCCGGGAGGAAGCGGCCCCGGGACCGGGCCTGCTCCCCCGCCGGGAGCGCCTGCCGGCTGCGACTCGACCATCTGGACCGGCTGGGGGCAGTGCACCGGAAGCCCTGCGACCAAGTCGCGCGTCAACCAGTGCGGCACGTGGCAGACCGTGTACTGCTACGGCAACATCAGCGCCCGCGCCGTACAGGTACAGTCCTCCTCGGCTACCTGCGCCGATACGAGGGCATCGACCACGGGCATAAACGGGACGGCGTTCCAGTTTGCCGCCGGCTCGGCGAGCCAGCCCGCGGCCCAGACGCAAAGCGGGGCCGGTTACGTGACCTTTATAAATGTATTAGGAGGAAACTACACCATCAGCCCTTCGCTGTCTGATCCAAGCTACATTCTTGCAAACACGTGCTGGTCCCAGCAGATCAATACTCCGGCAACCGGCCAGGGGCTGAGCGGGAGCCTCTCCGTGCCGAACGATCCGGACACGCTGACCTGGGATTTGGGATACACCTACGGCACGCCGTGGGTTCAGACGCAGGACGGCGGGGTCGTGGCGTCTACGACCGTCACATCCCCCCTTCCCGTGGGGGTGTCGCCGCGCGTATTTAATACCAATGGTGCGGGCGGCTATCCGGGCGTCGTAACCTACGGTACAAGCTACGACTTTGACCCGAGTACCGGGAGCAGCGGCTCCACCCTCGTTTCGAGCCAGAATTGGCTGGTACAGGACAGCTCTGCTGCGACCGATTACTATAGCCTTTTCTATACCCGTCTCGGAGCGCCGACCACCCAGACGTATGATCCCATAGCCCAGGGCGGCGCCAAACCATCTTCCGGCACGTACTACGTGACCGGCAACATGGCGACCTCAGGCAACTGGACGGTCGGAGCAACGGACAAAATTATTTTCCTCGTGGCCGGCAACCTCGCGATTAACGGGAAAATCACCATCACCCCCGGTGGGTTTATCGCCTTTATCGTCAAAGGGAACATCACGGTTGCTTCAAGCGTCGGTGTCCCCTACACGTCAAGCACTCCGGTAGTGGAAGGCGTGTACGTCACGAGCCCGACCGGGACGTTCTCTACCGGCACCTCCGCCGCCGGCACCGAGCGGTTCGTCGGACGGGGCATGTTTGCCGCGGGGACGTTCCAGCTCCAGCGGGACTTGGGCGTCGTCAATGCCAACGCCCTGGCATCGGCGGAGCTTTTTACTTACAATCCCCAACTCCTGGTGACCATGCCCGACAGCATGAAGGATGTCCCCGTCACCTGGCAGGAAGTGGCGCCATAAGAGAAGTTCGAAACGTACGAAAGGTACGAGTGTCACGATTTTACGCCGTGGTATCTACAATCAGCACCTCATGAATAACGGTTCAATTCATTTCTCTATTTTGCAGGCTTCAGGCAGATTAACGCCTTTTATCAACGATCTCGAAAAAATTATTTCCTGCGCCATAAAGAAAACACAGGAAAAAGTGCCGGTCGGTAAGGCGGATATCGTACTGTATGATAATCCAACCGAGGCAATCAGCGAAGTTGGCGTCGGCGGTAGAACCCACAATTCGTATGTGGTAACCATTGCCATGGATCCGGGATGTACCGATGTTACCAAGGTGATTGCCGAAAAGTTGCCGCGTTGCATAAGTCACGAGCTGCACCACGTGGCCCGCTGGAAACGCGTAGGCTATGGTAAAACTCTCCGGGAAGCCGTCATAAGTGAGGGTTTGGCCACACATTTTACCCAGGAAATCTGGCACGGCGAACCGGATCCTTGGGCGGTTGCGCTCAAGGGCAAAGAATTAAAAGAAGTGTTGCAGCGTGCAAAAATCGAATCTTGCAACGAACAGTACGACAGCGCCAGATGGTTTTTCGGCCGGGGTGATTTGCCGAGATGGGCAGGTTACAGCCTGGGGTATCATCTTGTCGCTCAGTACTTGGCTACACATCCTCATGAAAAGCCCTCCACTCTTTTTGATACGTCCGCCGCGGTTTTTATCGATAGCTTGAGCAGAAGTAGGCATTGACAGGAGAATAGTGATCATTTAACATATCCATGTATGAGTACATCAATGATTACATTTTCGGTTACGGATCTGCGTCATAAGACGAATGCCGTTCTTCGGGTTGCTGGGAGTCGCGGGTACGTCTATCTGATGCGCCGATCGAAGCCAGCTGCCGCTCTGGTTGATGCAGAGTATTTATCGGCCCTGCAGGAAGCGTACGAAGATTACCTGGATATGCTGGAATTTGACCGTGCGATCACGTTACCACGTATACCGCTCGCCGAACATAAGATTCGTCACGCGTCTTCCTCATGAAGCTTTTTCTTTCTTTAAAGTCGGATGAGCAATTCAATAAATTACCGTCGCGGATGTACACTCTTCTCCTGCGTCGTATTGAGCATCTCGGTGAATCTCCATTTCCCGAAGGAAGTAAAAAACTCGTTGGGAGAGACGGGTGGAGAATTCGTGCCGGGGATTACAGAGTCCTTTATCGCGTTGATACCAAACGCAAAGAAGTAACCATCCTAAGTGTAGCCCACAGAAGGGATGCCTACCGGTAGTCTCCCAAGAATATCTGCCGGAGGAGGCGGGTAAACCAGTGGCGCTTCTTCACTGTCGTATACTCCTTTTGCCAGAAGACCGGTTTGGCCCAGACAGACAGGACAATCCATTCTTTCCGCTCGTTTTGTTTGGCGACGACCTCAATCTTCCAGCCGTGGATCGTTTTGTAGTAGATCCACCCTCCCCTGTTTTGGGCATAGCGGGATTGATCCGGTTTGGTAAATGCAACCCAGGCGTCTCCTTGGGAGATTCCCCGCTCCCCGAGCCGCTCGAGCGCGTGATTGGTCCAGATGACGCCGCCATACCTACGATCCATGTCGTTCTGCCTCCCCGTATTGCCGGACATAGTGTTTAAACTGCTCTCCCCGGTCGGCATAATCGCGAAAGAGATTGAAGCTCGCCGAAGCCGGAGACAGGAGACAGGTATGGCCGGGAGAGGTATGCCGGTAGGCAAGCGATACCGCCTCTTCCATGGATGTCACGGTAAATATAGGTAATTCTTTTTTTGCCCGGGCTGCCGGCCCTGCTTTTACCGCTTTTTCAACCGCTTCTTCTATCCGTCTGCCTGTATCGGGAAACAGGATAAGATTCTTCAACCCCTTTCGGGTTGCAAGGTAGCCTCCGAGCGCGGCGTAGTCAAGGCCGCGGTCAAAGCCGCCGGCAATGAGCGTCTCGACGCCCGACCCCAAGGCTTCCATCGCGTGGATGGTTGCTTCGGGTATGGTCGCGAGCGAATCGTTATAAAATGTTATCCCGTGATACGTTCCGACGGGTTCGAGACGGTGAGGTAAAGCGTTGAAAGAAGCAATTGCCTCCCCTATGTGCTTCGTTGATATTTTAACTAATGAGCCAACAGCGACAGCGGCTACAACATTTTCAAGATTGCCTTTGAGCGGAACATCGGAAAGAGAGACCCCGTCATCCCCACGAGAACGACGGACGGTAACAATTTTTCCGTTATCGATCCAACACTCACTATTGCTGATCTTTGTCAGTGAAAAACGGTATTTTTGTCCTTTACTCCTTTGGGCAATGTTTGAGGAGGCTTTATGGCCGGGGTTATAAATAACAAAGTCTTCAGACGTTTGATATTTAACAATATGAGATTTTGCCTGTTGATACATCCTAAAGTCCTTGTAATAATCCAGATGTTCCGGGACGATATTCAAAATCACGGCGATCTTCGGGCTATAGCGGCAGTCTTCCAGCTGGTGGCTTGAGAGTTCGATAACATAGATGGTGTTTGCTGTTACATCGTCCAGGGCATCAAGCATCGGTGTTCCGATATTTCCCACGAGTCTCACGTCAGAAAATTTTTGCCTGAGTATATGTGCGATCAGGGCACTGGACGTGCTTTTGCCTTTGGTGCCGGTGATGCCGATGGTCATTCCCGGGAATACGGAGAAAAACAGATTGGTTCCTGTCGTCACCCAACCTCCGCTCCGGATATATTGTGTCAGTTCCGGTGTATGCGACGGGATGCCGGGGGAACGGATGACCGTCGAAAATTCCCGGAGGCGTGCGAGGTAGCCCGTTCCCGTTATGACGGATGCAACCGGCCCGAGGGGGGAAACGGCATTTTTGTCCGCAATGGAAACTGTTATGTGGGGATACTGCGCCCCAAGGAAGCGGTGGGTTGACTGCCCCTCCCTGCCGTAGCCGAGAAGGAGGATGTTCTGACCATGTATTTCGGTAGATGGTTTCATTTATTCTGTTGGATTTGAGTCATACTCATTGTTCCTTCGTAATAGACTCTCATACGCTTTTGGCAGAAAATGATTTTTGTTCCAATATGGTGTGATTTTTGGAGAAGAACCATCGGCAGACATGTTCAGTTTTTCTTTGAGGAACGCAAGCGTCGGAGGGAGCGCTCTCCCCTCTCCGGCATATTTTGCGAGAGTCATCCGGATTGCCTCTTTCGTTTCTTCGGGCGTGCCGACACATTCGAACGGTTTCTGTGCGCCAAGTCCGGCGAGATCAAGCATATGCTTCCGGAGGCGGGGTGAGGAAAAATAATCAGCTCCGAATATCGCAACCATTTCTTCTGTCGGAAGAAACGGCGAAAGGATAAGATACACGAACGCGCACTTGGCACACGTCCCGCACCAGCGTGCCCCCCTCCCCAGGTTACAGCTTTTGAACAGGGTAAAGTATGGTTCCATCCCGGAAAATAATTTGCCGATCGCAAGTTCATTGAGTGGCCGCAAAAGACTAAAATAATTCGGAGCATTGGGAAGAAATTTTTGACAGTATTCCCTAAATTTTTTTTCGAATGCACAGCTTTTGGAATATTGGTGGTTTATTTCCATGCCGTGAAACGTCGTATTGCCTGCGGAGGCGCTTTCCTCATTTGAGGCGATAATATACGTATAGCCATGGAGTTCCCCGACGAGTACACCGAGGAACGCGAGGTAGGCTGAAAACGGCGTGTGGCCGTTAAGATATCCCTGTTTGTTGAGCCTGAGAAGCTTCGGATCGATGGTGCGCCTGGCGATAAGCGGGCGTTCAAATCCTGCCTGCCGGGTCACGGCAAGGGCGGCCGGCGTGGGATTGAGAAGGAGAGCGTTTCTCCGGTCCGAAATCCCCCGGGTCAGTTCCGCGGTTACCGCAGAGTCTTTGCCTCCGCCGATCAGGATGAGGTCTCCGGAATTGGAGGATTGTTCCGTCGTTCTCCTGTTGCGCTGTTGTAGAGCGCTTCCTGATCGTATCGTAAGGAAATCGTACGCGGTGAAGTCGATCGTGTTTTTGAAAAAAAATTCGCCGAGGCCGCGGAGAAACAAGTCGTACCACCAGGCGATCTGTTCGCTGTTGAGCGGTCCGGCTTCAACCGAAAGTACCGGAGCACAGGCGGCTTTCCAGTAGCTGACGGCCTCGATCATGCCCAGGGAAAAAACAAACGGCTCAAGGCGCGCGTGATCTACCGGACGATCGACGGGTATCGATACAACCGGTTGAAACCGGATATCCGGTTCGAGGAAAAACGAGAAGGTTAGGGTGAGCGTCCCTGACTTCTCCCGGGACTCGGCGCGTTCATAGTGAAATACGGGGTGTTTGGCGCGCAGCTCGGCGATTTTCATTAAAGTAATTATAACATGGAAGTTAAAAATTCCTCTTGACTGATTACCAGGGAAACCATTAAACTTAAATTCCAAATGGGTATTTTTCAACAACGAACATTACTGACCAAACTGAGCCGCTAAGGCTCTTTTTTTATGGGTAGAACGACTATCAAAATTATTAAAGATTTGTATAACGCCGGAGCGGTCCGAATAGATTTTGAGAAAGGCTGGACCCTAAAGAGCGGATTGTGGTCGCCTGTCTATATCAATTTGAGAGTATTGCAGTCTTACCCCAAGTTACTGCAAAATGTCGCAGGAGAACTTAAACGTTTAGTCCTTAAAAAGAAACTTAAATATGACAGTATCGCTAGTATTCCCCTTGGTGGTCTGCCGCTAGGAATTGCAGTTTCTCTGGCGGTAAAAAAACCACACGTCTTACCGCGCATGGACAGTAAAAAACACGGCCTTAGCGTCAGAGTGGACGGTGTGTATAAAAAAGGTAATCGTGTACTTCTGGTTGATGATCTTATTACAGCCGCTACAAGCAAACTGGAGGCAGTCAGCGAGCTCAATAATGTTGGGTTATGGGTCAAGGATGTTTTGGTAGTACTCGACCGCCAACAAGGCGGAAAAGAAGCATTATTAAAATCAAAGCTTAGATTACATGCTTTGTTTACTTTCGATGAGTTTCTTAAAGCACTGTTGATTCATAAAAAGATTTCACGGGAAATATATCTCAAACTTGGTACGTATCTTGAGAAAAATCAAAAATGAACGCTAAGGATAAAATTGAAAACAGAATGACGTCGACTCAAACCATGCTTTGCATCGGTCTAGATCCCGACATTTCTCTGATGCCTCAGAAATTCGGAAAAAGCCGAAAACCACTGTTCACTTTTTGTCGGTTAGTTATTGACACAACCTATGAATCTGCGGCTGCCTTTAAAATTAATACTGCCTTTTTTGAAAAGTACGGTACGGATGGGATCGGCGAGCTCAAACAAACCTGTGACTATCTGCGTAAAAAGTTTCCCACTATTCCTCTTCTTCTGGATGCAAAGCGCGCTGATATCCGCTCTACTAATTTAGGATATGTCAGCTTTGTGTACGATTATTTAAATGCAGACGGAGTGACGTTGCATCCCTATTTAGGATCAGAAGCGCTGAAACCTTTTTTAGACCGTAAAGATAAGGCGGCTATCATTCTTTGCCGAACATCAAATCAGGGATCCGGCGAGTTTCAGGATTTACGGGTTAAATCCAAAGGAAAAACTTTTCCGCTTTATGAAATAGTGGCGCAAACCGTGGTCAGCAAATGGAATAGAAATGGTAATTGTCTGTTGGTTGTAGGCGCCACATATCCCAGTGAATTAAAAAAAGTGAGAAGTATTGTCGGTGACATGACTCTTTTGGTGCCGGGCATTGGTGCTCAAGGAGGTGAAATTAAAAAGGTAGTCAGAGCTGGACTCAATAGCAAAAAAAGCGGATTGCTTATTAACATTGGTCGCGCTATCCTTTATAAAGGAAGCGCGGAGGAAATTGGGCTGGCAGCCCGTCAGTGCCGTGCAGAAATTAATTTATACGTATGAGTTTAGTTGAAGCAGAAACGCTTATTCAAAAAGCCATGGATATATCCTTCAGGAGTACAGAGGGAGAGTTAAAATTACCTGAAGAATTATTACATGCCGGCGTCATGAACGTTCATTACGCATATTACAATTCAGCGCTTTTTGCTCATCCTGACATGCAAACCGAGCTACAAGAGCATCCTAATGGAGCTTTGGCACAACTGGTAAAAGCTTTAAGAGATGCCAGATTGGCAGACGATGATTATTCCAGAGACACTCTCAATGAAATGTACGGTTTATCTGATTAAATTATGTATATTTTCGGCGGGTCAGCCAGTAAGGTTCTGGCAAAAAAGATCGCTACACACAGCAAAGATAAGTTGGGTGATGTGGAAGTCACCGTTTTTGCTAACGGAGAGATGCGTGTCTGGGTGAAAACGAAAAATGTAGGCCATAGCGCGATCATCGTCCAGTCACTCAGCATACCGGTAAACGGACACATTGTCGAATTTTGTCTCTTGGCTGATGCGCTGTACCGGCTGGGCGTTCATGAGATTACGGCGGTCGTGCCCTGGCTCGGGTACAGCAAGCAGGATAAGGTATTCCGCAAGGGCGAATCACTGTCCATAAAAGTAATTGCCAACCTCATGCAGACGACTCCCCTTTCCCGGCTTCTGACGTTTGACCTTCATAATCTTGCGATTCTCGGGTTTTTTGACATTCCAGTCGTAAATCTTTCCGCTCGGCCTTTATTTGTCAAGCACTTCAAACCGACACTGTCTCCCAAAACCATTGTCGTCGCGCCGGACGCGGGAGCGATAAAAAACTCTACTGAATTTGCCGGGGAGCTGGATGTGCCCGTTGCCTATATAGATAAGCACAGAGACCGTACAACAGGCGCCGTCACGGTACACGGTATCAGCCGGCCGGTCGACGGGACCGACATTATCATTCTGGATGACATGATCGTGACGGGTGCAACGCTTATGGAAACGGCAAAGTATCTGAAGCACCGGGGCGCGGGAAGCATTGCCGTTGCCGCAACGCACTACCTGTCCGTTCCCGGAGTTGCGGCTTCGCTTGAAAAAAGCGATATTGACGCGATCGTTATTACGGACACCATAGCGTTACCGGATGAGGACCGGACAGAAAAATTTCAGGTGCTGAGTGTTGCGCCGGTTCTGGCCGGGGAGCTCGGGTAAAGGGAGAGTACTGCTCTGGACAACGCCCGACAGGGCACGGTATAATGTCGTGGTATGCCAAAGCGCACCTATCAACCCAAAAAGCTCAAACGGCGCAGAACCCACGGATTCAGGAGCCGCATGAAGTCAAAAAACGGAAGGAACGTCCTCCGCCACCGCAGGGCCATCGGCAGGAGACGGCTGACCGTTTGAGGAAGCGCCCGGTTTCTTTCGCTTCTATGCTCCCCAAGAGACTCCGCATACCACGAGAGGCCATTCGGACAGTGATGCTTCGGGGAAGGCCCTTTAACTCTCCCCTGTTGCGGTTATCGGTGGTACCTACCCGTTCCGGCGCCAGCCGCTTCTGCTGTGTCGTCGGGAAATCCGTTGACCGGCGGGCAACCCGGAGGAACCGTATAAAACGGATGATATACAACACTATCCAAAAGCTTCTTCCCGCCGGGGGTGAAAGCGCTGATGTTGTGCTGCGCCCGAAAAAAAGCATGCTGAGCCTCCCGCCGGAGGAAGCAGAAGCGGCTGTCAGAGAAATATTACGCCGTGTCGGTGTGACCGGAGGACATACATAATGAAAAGGATTCTTCTGTATTGCATCCGCATCTATCAGCGCTCCCTTTCTTTTGATACGGGCGTCCTGCGGTATGTGTTCGGGGTGTCCGGCAGCTGCCGGTACACGCCGACGTGCAGCGAGTATACGTATCAGGCAATCGAGCGCTATGGTATAATCTATGGATTGTTTCTTGGGCTGCGGCGGGTTCTCCGGTGTACACCATGGCACAAAGGAGGGTCTGATCCGGTTCCGGAACGGAAGACATGAATATCGGAGAACTTTTCCATACCGTTTTTTTCCTCCCGATCCTCAACGTACTGGTCGCGTGCTACAAACTGTTTGCCTTCCTCCATATTCCCGGTCCGCTCGGCTTTGCGATTATCCTCCTGACCGTCCTTATCCGGCTTGCGCTTTATCCCCTTATGGCGAGTCAGCTCAAATCGGCAAAAAAGATGGCAGAACTCAAGCCGCATCTTGATGCCTTATCCCAAAAACACAAAGGAGATAAGCAGGCGCTCCAGCAGGCGCAGCTTGCCCTCTACAAGGAACACGGCGTCAATCCTGCGGCAGGGTGCCTCCCCATGCTCATTCAGATGCCGGTTCTTATAGCGCTCTATCAGGTGTTTTATCAGATTCTGAACGTTGAGACGCCGGCAAAAATACTGGCAACCATTAACGCTTCCGTCATCCCGAGTCTCCATATCGCCCGGATAGACCCGACGTTTTTCGGTGTCAATCTCGGCATTAAGCCGGGGCAATGGCAGACATACGGCTGGTGGCTCTGGTCCGTGCCGGTTATTACCGCGGCCCTTCAGTGGTATCAGACCAAGCTTATGACGCCCGGAACGGGAACTCCCAACTCCCAAATCCCAATGACCAAACAAATCCAGAATTCAACTGAGCCGAACAAAAAGGAAGAAAAGGCGCCGGAGGATACGGCAGCGGAAATCCAGAAACAGATGGGTCTTATCATGCCGCTGATGTTCGGATATTTTGCGCTCCAATTCCCTTTGGGCCTGGCGTTATACTGGAATGTTTTCGGCGTAATGGGTATAATGCAGCAACTCAGTATCAACAACCAGCGGCTGACCCCTCCGGCGCTCCCAAAGGGCAAATGATATTGACCAGAGGATAACACGCTATGACTGATGAAACTCAGAAAATGGTGCAGGAGAGTACCGAGGATTTACTGAAACAACTCGGTGTGTCGGGCACGGTTTCCGTTGATACGGATGAAACCGGCGCATTTCGCGTCCATATCGAAACGGAAGAAACGGGACTGCTTATCGGGTTTCATGGCAGAACGCTGGAGAGTTTTCAGATAATTCTTGGCATTCTCGTATCAAAGAAACTCGGCACCTGGGTCAGGGTATACGTCAACGTCGGCGATTACCGGGAGAAACGGGAAGAAGCGCTGATGATTATGGCCCAGCGTGCGGCAGACAGGGCGCTTGCCATGGGCCGGCCGGTCGAGCTTGCCCACCTTTCCCCGTCCGAGCGGCGCATCATCCATCTCACGCTTTCCGGCGATGAGCGGGTTGCCACCGAATCGCAGGGCGAAGGCAACGACCGCGTACTCGTCATAACTCCCAAATAACTTCACCATCCGCTCCGCAGTGGTATACAATCAAGGGACTCTATGTTTGCCGGCATCCGCATGTTTCTCCGTTCCATGAGAGGACAGCTTCCTCCTCACCGTTTCATGTTTTTTCTCCTCATCGTCCTTCTTCCGACGCAGATCGGGTACCACTGGTGGCCTGACTGGTCGATTGTTCTGGGAAGACGGGTCGATTATCTCTCCCCCACCCTGTACGCGACTGATGTGGCGCTTCTTATCCTTGTGGCTCTGTGGATCATGGGTTCGGACATTATCTCCCGGACGGCAGTTCGCGTGCGTACATCCGGTCCCCTGCCGGTCGTTTTGGTCTTCGGCTGTATTCTTTTTGCCGGCGCAAATATCTGGGAATCCGTGCGCATACCGGAAACGCTGTATGCGTGGGGTAAGGCGCTGGAGTTTGCCATGCTCGGGTATTATGTCATTGCAGAAAAACCGTCGCTCCGGCTGATTTCGCTCGGGTTTGCGGTCGGCGTCATCTATTCAAGCATCGTCGGCTTGCTGCAATTTTTCTTCCAGCATTCGGTCGGCGGAATGGTGTGGTGGCTCGGCGAGCGGACATTTTCCGTGAATACGCCGGGCATTGCGAGACTATCCGCATGTTTTTTTACCGACTGCCCGATGCTTCTCCGCCCATATGCAACTTTCCCGCACCCGAATGTTTTCGGGGGGTTTCTCGCCCTGACCCTCCCCCTCCTCCTGTTTTGTTTTTTTTCACTGTCCCGTACGGATACATATACTCTCCGCGGATATCGCGGGCTCTCTCTTTTCCGGAATAGCGGACGGATGGTGTTTGCGGCTGCATTGGCGCTGGGCATTCCGATGCTGGTTCTTACGTTTAGCAGAAGTGCATGGCTCGTCGCGCTACTCGGGTTTGCTGCAGTGGGGTGGAAAACGTACGGCAGAATGAGAAAAATCGTATTTACCGTTTCCGTGGTGTTTGTGGCACTGGTCGCTGTCGGGTTTTCCCACATACAGATGACGGACGAATCGGTTGTCGTCCGTGAGCAGTTGGCGGTTTCCGCATGGGACATGTTTCGTACCGCAAACCCTTTCGGGGTTGGTCTCGGAAATTTTCTGATACGACTTCCGGAATTTTTATCCATAAAATCCGTCTATTTTTTACAGCCCGTCCATTCGATTTACCTTCTTGTGCTTTCCGAAACCGGAGTCTTGGGATGTATGGTATTTCTCACGGGTCTTGCCGCCGTATTTTTTCTCCGGTTGCCGCAGATTACCCGGGATGTCCGGCATACGGGATATAGCCCCGCATATTTTCTGGCAGGCATACTGCTCCTCGGTCTTGTCGATCACTATCCGTTGGATCTTCAGGAGGGACAGTTGTTGCTGGCTCTTGCGGTAGGAATGACCCTCACTCTCTCTTCCCGCGGTAGCGGTCAGCCCACCCCCCCTACACCTTGATAGTTTCGGATGACCGGATACAATAGGAGCATGCACGAGGCACCCGGTACGAGGCACCCGGCAGCATCCGTTATCGCAGGAAATACGCTTGCACAGCTTATCGGTAAAGGGCTCAATGCCGTAGCGACGTTTGCGATCGCCCTCGTGATCGGACGGACCTACGGCGTATCCGGATACGGTGATTTTACGAAAATCACGACGTTTGTCGCTTACTTTTATCTTCTGGCGGATTTTGGGGTCAATGCCGTATATCTGCAGATGATGAACGACCCGGGCACCAGGAGGCGCGATGCGGCGTCGTTTTTTGCTTCTCTGTTGGGGCTCCGGATGGTCGGGAGCGTGGTTCTCCTGTTCCTTGCTGTCGGGCTTCTGTTTCTTCTGCCGCGGGGAACCACCCAGGGATATACGACAACCGTCCGGTTCGGCATAATCCTTTTTTCTCCGGCGATTCTGTTTCAGGCCATCATCACGACAACCAATGCCGTGTTCCAGCAGCGCCTCCGATATGATGCGGCGACGATTGCGCAGTCCTTCGGGGCCGCTGCGGCGCTTATTCTCGTATTTCTTGTGAGCCGCATGCCGGTCGGCGGCCTTGGTGTGATCGCTTCAGCAACCGCACTGCTTACGGGCGCGGCGGTCACCGCACTGATCGGACTGTACTGGGTACACCATCTCGGGACAACCGTCCGCGTGTCGATCGACCCCCGCGCCATGAAACCGCTTTTCATGGCAAGTATTCCCCTGGGGATCACCCTGCTCTTTAATCAGCTGTATTTTCACATAGACAGTTTTGTGATTACCCTGACGAGGTCAACGGCCGAAGTCGGCATTTACGGCATTGCGTATAAGGTGTTTGAACTTGCGATCGTCCTGCCGACGTTTTTTATGAACGCCGTGTATCCGCTTCTCCTCGAGACCGTATCGGCCGTAGAGAAACAGAAACGGTGGCAGCGGATCCGCGGTTTATTTTTCCGCTCATTCCTCGTTTTGGCCGGACTGTCGCTTGCCGGGGTTTTTGCCTTATGGGCGGCATCACCGTTTTTCAGCGCTATCCGGCCGGATTTTGCGCCGAGCACCGTACCGCTTCGCATTCTGTCGCTCGGCCTGCCGGTTTTTTACCTCAGCAGTCTCTGCATGTGGACGCTTATCGCGCTTGGCCAACAGAAACTTTTGATGTGGCTCTACGGGTGCTCCATGCTGTTTACCGTGATTCTGGATGTGGCGTTTATTCCCAAACACGGTTACCCTGCGGCTGCATGGATAACTGTCCTGTCGGAGGGTCTGGTGCTTTGCGCCTCGTTCGTTCTGATCGGCCGGACCGTCCGCCAGTCTCAGGTACCTGACCGATGACGGCAGCACCCGTTGGGAGGATTTTGTGTTGAGACTCTTCCCGTCCTGCTGTAACATGAACGCACAACGTATGATACTGGATGTCTATACAGACGGCGGCGCCCGGGGTAATCCCGGCCCCGCCGCTATCGGCGTTCTTCTCTTGCTGCGGGACGGGAAAGAGGGGCGTATCCGGTCGACTCTCGCCGAATTCGGGCGGGTAATCGGAAACGCGACCAATAATGTTGCCGAGTATTCCGCGGTCCTCGCTGCGTACGAACGCATCGAAGCGGAAAAACCTTTGAGCGACCGCGCGATCGAGAGGATTGCCTGGCATATGGATTCCCTTCTGGTTGTCCAACAGCTGAACGGACTGTTTAAGGTAAAGCATCCGACGCTGCGGATCCTGCTGTTCCGGATAAAAATCTTCGAGCAGGGAGCGGGGGTTCCCGTTCACTATATTCATATTCCGCGGATGCAGAATGCCCGGGCGGATAGGCTGGTAAATAAGGCGCTTGATTCCGCCCTGCCTGAGACAGCATAGCGGTTCCCGTCCATTCTTCCGGCCCGCCCTGCTTTGCCCGCGCGGCGCTCATGTCCCATATCTACTTCTCTCCGGCGGTCCGGCAGTGCAATTCAGTTGTTTTCGGCAGGGCTATCTGCCATAATAGCGTCACGTTTTTCCGAATTTCTTATGACGAATCCTGCCGGTTCAGCGACTGATTCCGCTGACATGCGTCCCCCCCTGGCACACATCATAGCCCAGGATCCATCTGCGGTCGATGCGGTGCACCAATATTTTTTACAGACCGGATGCGACGTCGTGTTCAACCAAGACCCCTCTCTGCCCTGCAGGTACCTCGTCATTTCCGGTGATGTCCGATTTGTGAAATATATTACTGATTTCCTCCGCCGGCCTTTTACCGGCGCCGTCGCCATCGTCTTTGAGGACCATGCGATATCATCCGTCGCGGACATTACCAAACGGGGCGTCCGGGTCGTCCTTCATAGCCTTACATCGGTCTCCCCACGTGAGGTTGACCGAATGTTCGCTTTTTATTTTTTGGCAACGGATGCCTGTCTGGACCTCCGGACGGAAAGGGAAACGGTCCCTGCGCCGGGGGCAGTTTTTGGGGAGCATGCGGCAGCGGACCAATCAGCGGACCGTGAACGCATCGCGTCAGAACTTTTTTCCGCCTTCGGCGCATCAGAACCGCCGGTATCTTCCCGGCATGCGCTTCCGGGAACCCCCCTTGTTTTACGGGACCTGTTTTCTGTCCGTCCGGGCAGGAAAAAGGAACGTCCGCGGCATGTCCAGCAGGAACGCGCGGGAGCCATATCACCGGATATCCATGCCACCCGCCATCAGGCCAGCGGCCGCCGGAAAACCCTGCCCCATATTGTCGCACATGCCTATTCGGCCATTTTTACGGCGGCGCTTCTTATTTTTTTTCTTGCCGTCTGGTACCTCGCGTGCCTGAGCGCGGGTATTGCCGGCGTCGGAATCGCTGCCGTGGCGCTGCAGAAGGGGTCGTATGCCCAGCTGGCATACCTCCGGCCCGCCACGCAGATTTTCGTAAATCAAACGCGGGCAATCCTGGACGGCGGAAGCGTACTCTTTTCGGTACTCGGAAAAGACGGCGAATTGCAGAACCAGGAGCGGTTGGTTTCTGTTCTGTCGCGCGCGATAGCTCTGGAAACGGCCGTCTCTTCGCTTCTGCGTGAAGGTGCAGGCGCCGCGGGCCTGATGTTCGGTCCGGAGGAAACGGAGGTCGGATCGTCTCCTGCGTATCGGATACAAAAGCTGCAATCCGATCTTGCCATGGTCACCGATGAGGTCGGTTTGCTTGAAGCGGACTTCCGGGCATTGCTCGATGAGCGGATGTTCCCGTTTTCCGTACGGCATATCTATACCCTGGGTACGGCGGTACACGCCATGCTGTCGAGAGGATTCGGGAACCTCACGACGGCCGACGCATTGCTTTCCCTCTATACCGAAGCGGCAGGATTCCGCACACCGAAGACCTATCTGGTGCTTCTTCAAAACAGTGCGGAGGTCCGGCCTGCGGGAGGATTTATCGGAAGTGTAGCAATCCCGACGTTGTCCGGAGGCCAGCTCAGCGCCCTCACCATCCAGGATGTCTATGCGCTTGACGGCCAGCTGAAAGGCCATGTAGATCCGCCCCTTCCGATACGCCAGATATTGGGCGAAGAGCACTGGTTTTTACGGGACGCGAATTGGGACCCCGATTTTTACCAAACCGCAACACGGTCGGCCTGGTTTTACGCCAAGGAAACCGGCAACACCGTGAACGGCGTGATCGGCATAAGCACGCCGTTTATCGTCAACCTTCTTCAAGCAGTCGGACCGGTGACGCTTACGGACTACAACGACGAGATCAGCGCGGACAATTTCTACGGCAAGTCCCTCTACTACACAAACGTCGATTTTTTCCCCGGTTCGACGCAAAAAAAGGATTTTCTCGGAAGTCTTGCGCAGGCAATGCTTGCAAAAATTACGTCCGGCAGCGGTGCACGGATGCCGGCACTGTTTCAGGCGGTAGAGCAGGGATTACAAAGCCGGGATATCCAGTTTATGTTTGAAAATCCCGAAAGCCAGGCGCTGGCGGAACGGTACGGCTGGACCGGCGGCGTTTCCTCATCCCGTACCTGTGCCGGGGGAGGCGCAGTATCGTGCGTCCGTGACCGGTTCGGCGTTTATGAAGCAAATCTCGGGGTCAATAAGGTCAACTACTTTGTCAGCCGGTCCGAGCAGTACAGCGTTCTCCTGAACGCGGATGGGACGAGCGAAGGGTCAGTGAGCATCATCCTGAAGAACGCGGCTTCCGGCAAGGAACGTTCCTCAGGGGCATATAAAACGTATCTGCAGGTCTATCTGCCGGAAGGTGCATCCGTGACAGGAGTAACGCTTGACGGACAGGCAGTTCCATATCTGCCGCAAAACAGCGCGCTTCAGAAACCGCGGCCCTTGCCATACTACGAAACCGCGGAGTCGGCTATCGGTTCGTCGGCGTCCCTTGGTGTTGCACTGACGGTGCCGGTTGCATCAATGAGGACGCTGTCGGTATCATATGTGCACGGGAGCCGCGTGGTGTTCGGCAACAACGGCGCCGCCTATGAGCTTTCCGTTCAAAAACAACCCGGGGTGGAGCAGGCAGCGGCTGCCGTAACCATAACGTATCCGGTGTATTGGATCGTACACGCAACAGCCCTCCATGGACCGGGGTCCGTACCCCAACCGTTTGTTGCCAAGGAGGGTGTGGTAGGCTACAATACGACATTATCGCAGGATCAGGGCGTACGGCTGCTTTTTACGAAATAGCATATGAAAACACACTCTCTTGAGGCACACCCCAGGACGGTATGCGGCAGAAAGGTCAGGCAACTGAGACGGGAAGGTGCCATTCCGGGGACGGTCTACGGAAAAAAAATCAAAAGCGTGTCGGTAACGGTTACCCATGACGCGTTTGTCAAAACGTACGCAGACACGGGGGAGACGGGCCTGGTGACGCTAACGCTTGGCACGGAGGAGCGGCCGGTCCTTATCCATAACGTCCAGCGCAATGTTCTAAACGGAGACGTTCTTCATGTTGAGTTCTACCAGGTGGACCTTAAGGAAAAGGTCCGCGCAAATGTTCCGATCGCCTTTACCGGAGCATCACCGGCGGTTGCACAAAAAACCGGCGTGCTCCTTACGATTCTGGACGAGCTTGAGGTCGAAGCCTTGCCGGCCGCCCTTCCCGAACATATCGCGGTCGACGTTTCGAAGCTTTCAGAGGTCGGCCAGGAGCTCAAAGTTTCCGATATACCCGTACCACAGGATGTGACGGTCCTGACGGACGGCAAGCTCACCGTTGCAAAAGTGGGGGAACTGGTGACCAGGGAAGCGGAGGCTGAAGCTGCAGCTGAAGCGGCGGCGGCCGCGGCCGCATCGGCGCAGGCAGAAACGGGTGACGTGAAGGAGGGGACTGAACCGGAAGGAGGCAAGGCGGAGGGGGAAGAGAAACAGGACCAGAAAAAAGAAGATACGCAGGCGAAGGAATCATAACTATGGCAGTTCGGCCCCGGTGATCAGGGTAAGCATCTCCCGCGCCGGTTTGTTATTGGGGTCGAGCGAGAGCGCGGACCGTATGGCGGTTTTTGCCCCGGCGAGATCACCGAGTTGGTACTGTATGGCAGCTAGGCTGATATACGCATCACGATAATCCGGTTTCTCGCGGATCACGGAAGTCCAAAACGCAAGCGCATGCGGGAGCACTGTATCCGGCCGGACGGCGCCTTGATAATCCTGGACACTCGCCGCCCCGAGGATATTTGTTCGGGTATTCCGGAGAAATGCAATATAGGCGCGTTCCCGTTCTGAACCGCGGACAAAGCCCTCCCTTCCCAACATCTGTGCAACGCCCTCATGTTCCGTGATGCTCAGCGGGTCGGTAAATACGGAGAGTGGATTGAGCGTACCAGTCCTGCCGGAAGAGCGCAGCAGGAGCACATTGAGCGCGACCACGGCGCTTATACTACCCCATAACAGTATATTTTCGGTTATTGCGGAGAAAAATCGGGGAATATGCGGGAATTTTAGCCTTGGGATTGCGCTGTTCATAGTTCGCTGGCCAACACCTCTGTTCTTTGTAGGCCTCTTCAGTAAGAGGGCAATGCCGTGTGGTATAGTGTAGAAAGATTTCTCTATGGACACAAGAGGGGAAGCTATGAGAGAGGGGAAAAGGCAGGCGCTTCGTTGTATACCCCTCCTCAGGCAAACGTACCCTTCGGCGCATATTGTTCTTTCCTCTTCCAACCCCTGGGAACTCTTGGTTGCCGTCATCCTTTCGGCGCAGTGCACGGATACCAAGGTAAATGAGGTCACGGCGCGGCTGTTCCGGAAATACCCGACGATTGCTGATTACCTGAATGCCAGCCCGCGGGGTTTCGAGCAGGATATACGGGCAACAGGGTTTTATCGGGCCAAAGCAAAGCATATTCTGGCAGCGGCACGTATCGTCCACGAGCAGTTCGGTGACCGGGTACCGCGGACCATGGCGGAACTGCTTCAGCTCCCCGGTGTAGCCCGGAAAACGGCAAATGTGGTGCTCGGCAATGCGTACGGTGTCGTCGAGGGCATTGCGGTTGACACGCATGTACTCCGTTTGAGTCAAAGGCTGCGCCTGGTGCCGGTCGGAGAGGCCGGGGGCACGCACAGGGTGCTCTTTGAAAAAAACGGAAAGCGGGTTACGGATTATGCCAAAGACGCAGACCCGGTGAAGATCGAGGCGATACTTATGCACATACTTCCCAAATCTGACTGGTTTCACGTTACCTATCTCTTCATCGATCACGGCAGGGCGGTCTGTAAGGCACAGCGCCCGGACTGCGCGCATTGCGTGCTTCAGAAATTCTGTCCGGCCGCAAGAGTCTGACACGGGAGAAACCCGTTCTACTTGAGTTTTCTTCGGCACCTATGGTATGCTTGGGCAATGCGAGGAAAACGGAAGACAGATAAAAGGCTGACCCATAAGATGATTGACCGGACCACAGAAAGCCTCATCCCTACGGCATCCGACCGGCCGTCCTCCCTCCCGGGAGCCGCGGAGAAACGGAAGCTCCCCGGCCCGAAGGCGTTATATGCAGTCGTGATATTCCTCATAGTATGTGCCGTTGTTCTTGCAAATAAAGGGCTGGCGGTTGCTGCGGTTGTTGACGGGAAGCCGATTTTTACCTACCAACTGATGCAGAGGCTCATGTCTGATTTCGGTAAGCAGACGCTTGAGCAGATGATCAGCGAACAGATTATCAATGAGGAGTCCAGAAAAGCCGGTGTTGTGGTGACGCAGGCGGATATCGATGCAAAGCAAAAGGAAATTCTGGCAAGTCTCGGCACGAATGTCAGTCTTGACGACCTATTACAGTATCAGGGTATAACGAAGGATGAATTTACCACACAGCTCCGGATGCAGATTGCAGTGCAAAAACTGCTCGGCAAGGATATCGAAGTCACTGACGCAGATATCGACGCGTATATCGCGTCTCATTCAGCCACCCTGACCGCCACAGAACCGGCGGCACTGCGCTCGGAAGCCAAACAGGCAATCATCGACCAGGAGGTGAGCCAGAAGGTGCAGCCCTGGTTCACGGCCCTTAAGGCAAAATCAAAAATCCTCCGTTTCATCAATGAATGACCATGATGCCGTGGAATTTCGGATCAGCAGGACTATTACCGTTTGAGAGGTTCGGTGGCATCGGGCTTGTACCGCTTCTCCTTTGGTCACTCATTTGGGCGGGACTGGCGCTCTGGCATGCAGCGCGGCGCGGGGATAAATGGTGGTTTATCATTTTCTTATTCGTCCACACCCTCGGGATTTTGGAAATTCTCTACCTCGTGTTTGTCGTCAGGATTCTTGAACAACCGAAGACATCCCCAAAGAAACGAACCTGACGCTGCAACGCTGCGTTCCGTTTTACACGTCCGTCTCATTCCTCTACAATTGCAGGATGCTCTACGCCTTCGGGCGCCGCACATATTGATCTATGAAAACATGGCAGAAATTACAGAAACACCCTTCTCTTTGGCAGCGGTATTTTCTCCGTGAGAAGCTGATCAGAAGTATCCGGAAATTTTTTGACGGACAGGGCTTCCATGAAGTCGAGACCCCGCTTCTTGCGGCACATCCTCCGGCCGAGAGTTATCTTGAGGTTTTCGAAACGACACTCCTCGACCGGCAGCGCCGTCCGACTAAAGCCTATTTATCTCCCTCGCCCGAGGTGCCGCTCAAAAAGCTCATGGTAGCAGGGCTGGGTAACTGTTACTCCTTAACTAAAAGTTTCCGCAATATGGAGACGGAGAGTAAACTTCATAATCCGGAATTTACGATCCTTGAGTGGTACCGGGTCGGGGCTGATTACAAGGACATCATGAAAGACTGCGAAGATTTACTGAAATTTATTAATAAATCTGTCATTCTGGGGAGCGAAGCGACTCCAGAATCTGATTTAAAAGATCGATTCTGGACAAGCCAGAATGACGATAAAAAAAAGCACCAAATCATTTATCAGGGCCGAAAAATTGACTTAACCCCGCCTTGGGAGCGCCTGACGGTCGTTGAGGCGTTTGCTACATACGCCAAGGTGAATTTTGAGGATTTTTTGGATTTTCAGAAAGCCAAAATTATTGCCGCTAAAAAAGGATACCGTCTCGAGTCGAAAACCACGTGGGAAAAGCTTTTTAACCAGATATTCCTTAACGAAATCGAGCCCAAGTTGGGGCAGGGGAAGCCGACCATTCTTTACGATTATCCGGCTTCTATGGCGGCACTTGCCAAAACCAAAGCTTCCGACCCTAGGTTTGCCGAACGGTTCGAGTTTTATATTAATGGTTTGGAATTGGGTGATGCTTATTCTGAGCTCACGGATTGGCGTGAACAGGAGAAAAGATTTAAAGAAGAGATGAAAGAGATTAAGAGACTTGGGAAGACAGAATACGATTACGATCATGACTTTATCGAGGCGCTTAAAGTAGGTTTGCCGACATGCAGCGGAATCGCAGTCGGAGTTGACCGGTTGGTGATGCTGCTCGCAGATACTGACGATATCGCCGACACACTGTTTTTTCCGGCTTCTGAGGAATTCGGCAGTCCATAGACAACCGGCGGGGATACCGGATCATTGCAACAGCCTGCCGGATACGGTACTATAAAGCATAGTCCCGAAAGGGGATTTTTGTTTCCGGCCGCACGCCATGTCTACGATTACTACCGCAGATTTTCATAAAGGACTGTTTATCGAATTTAAAGGCGAGCCGCATCAGATTGTGGAGTTTCAGCACGTCAATCCCGGGAAGGGAAGCGCGTTTGTGCGGACAACGCTTAAGTCCCTAAAAACCGGCAAGGTCCAGGAGTTTACCTACAAGTCCGGCGAAACGGTCACGGAGATACCGATTGAAACGCAGGAAATGCAGTATCTTTATAAGGAAGGGGACGGGTACGTCTTCATGAATAATTTTAGCTTCGAACAGCTGCAGGTGCCCGAGGCAATCCTTTCCGACTATCTGCATTTTCTCAAACCCAATGAAACCTATCAGCTCCTTGTGCATGATGAGACGGCCGTCGGCATCCGGTTTCCGAAGAAGGTACGGCTGCTGGTTTCGGAGGCGGAAGAAGGAGCGCGCGGAGATACGGTGGCCGGAGCAGGGAAGGTGGTAACGCTTGAGACCGGACTCAAGGTCACCGTGCCTCTTTTTATCAAGGAAGGCGACACGATAGCGGTTGATACGGCAACCGGTCAGTACCTCGAAAGAGCGTAACATTCATTGCTTCATTGGTAATTATCTCCCGGTGTGTCATACTATCTGAGCAAGAACATGACGTCTTTGTTAAAAACGCTTGCGGTATTGATACTAGGGGTGCTGGTCAGTCGATTGCCATGGGCCACCCATCAACATACAGCGGGGCAAAGTAAAACCCCGCACCGTACGAAAGAAGCGACGATGCCGGCAACTATCGCCGACGGAAAAGGTTTTGAGATCGCGGCAGTCAAAAGGGTGATTGACGGAGACACCATCGAGCTTACGGATAAGCGCAGAGTCCGTTATATCGGCATGAACGCGCCGGAGATTGCCGATCCGGAAAAACCGGCCGAATGTTTCGGCCCGGAAGCCAGGTCCGCTAACCGGTCTCTGGTTGAAGGAAAAAAGGTCAGGCTCGTTAAGGATGTCTCGGAAACAGATACGTACGGCAGATTCCTGCGGTTTGTTTATGTGGGCGATACGTTCGTGAATGATGCTTTGGTCAAAAACGGGTTCGCGCGAATAATGCCTGTAGCGCCGGATATAACTTTAGCGGATGAATTTAATCAGGCACAGATTGAGGCACAAGCCAGTCATGCAGGACTGTGGGGACAATGTCCGGATTTGTAAAGCGGGGGCGCAACAGCTCCATGGAGGTCCCGGAAGCGGGGCCACCCTCATTCCCCGTGGTTCTGCTATACTGAAAGTATCATGTCCGAAATGTTTGAAGAGATCAGCGATAATCGGACTCCTCCGACCTATAAATTTTTTAACGGCAGTGCATGGGTGACCAGTGCCGGCGGTAAGACCACGGAAGTCCACAGCCCGATTGACGACTCGGTTTTAGGGAAGGTCCAGGTAGTGACGCATGAGGAGATAGATGCGGCGATGAAGGCAGCCCATGCCCAGCAGAAAAACTGGGAAGCGACCCCTCTCAACCAGCGGGTGAAAGTCATGCACCTCACCGCGGACTGGATCCGGCAGTATGAGGATTATCTGACGACCCTCCTTATCAGGGAAATCGGTAAAACCAGCGATGAAGCCAGGGGAGAAATCAAGCGCACCGCGGACCTCACCGATTACTTCGCCGATGAAGTCCAGTCGATCCGCGGTTTTGAACTCGACAGCGATAATTTTCCGGGCTTTGATAAGGGTGGGACTGCCCTGATTGACCGCGTCGCGTACGGCGTCGTGTTAGCCATTGCCCCCTTTAACTATCCGGTCAACCTTTCCGGCAGTAAACTCGCCCCGGCGCTCCTTATGGGCAATAGCGTCATCCTTAAACCGCCGACGCAGGGATCGATTTCCGGTCTGCACCTTACCCAGCTGTTCCGTAAAGCCGGCGTCCCTACCGGAGTACTCGCGACGGTAACCGGCGGCGGGGGAGAGATCGGCGAGTATCTGACGGCTCACGGGGGTGTGGATATGATTGCCTTTACCGGTAATTCCGAGACAGGCATGGCTATAGCCAAAAATGCGGGCATGAAGCCGCTTCTTTTTGAGTGCGGCGGCGATAATCCGGTGGTCGTCCTGCCGGATGCGGATATGCATCTGACTGCCCGTGAAATTATCAAAGGAGGATTTTCCTATGCGGGACAGCGCTGCACCGGCATAAAGTATGTTCTGGGGACCGAGACAACGCTCGACCAGCTGATACCGCTCGTTCTTGAGCTCATGAAGACCGAGGTCGCCATGGGGGATCCCCGCAGTCCCGGGACCAAGCTGGTCGGGCCGGTGATTTCGGAAGAGGCAGCCGTGCATATTGAGGAAGCGATCCGTCTGTCGGTGAGTGCCGGCGCCAAAATCCTGACCGGCGGAGGCCGCAAGAATTCGTATATTGAGCCGACCATTCTGACGGACGTCACGCCGGACATGCGGGTCGTGGCAAGCGAAGTATTCGGGCCGGTGGTTTCTTTTGTACGCATTGCGAGCATGGATGAAGCGGTGGGAATCATCAACCGTTCCCGGTACGGTCTTCAGGCGTCGGTATTTACTAAAGACGAAGGAACGGGCATCGTGTTTGCCCGTCAGCTCCATGTCGGTTCGGTTCAGATCAACGGCTCGCCACAGCGCGGCCCGGACCACTTTCCGTTCCTCGGGGTAAAGCACTCGGGCGTCGGCGTCCAGGGGGTCCGGTATTCCCTGGAGGCGATGTCGCGCCTCCGGCCGATTGTCCTCAACAAGCCGGGTTAACACGTATCCAATAGTGCTGCACGACGAATACTCGGATCTATTGCTCCTTTCCCATCGGTAAATGGGATAATTTCTTACTCCCATTCCATGGTTGCCGGAGGCTTGGTCGTGATATCGTAGACGACGCGGGAGATGCCCGGCACCTCATTTATTATCCGCGATGACATGGCTTGAAGAAGGGAATAGGGGAGACGAGACCATGTGGTCGTCATGACGTCATGCGACTCGATAATCCGGATGGCGGCAACTTCCCCGAAAAATCTTCCGTCTCCCTTGACTGCCGTTGACCGCGCCCCGGTCATGACAGGGAAAGACATATATACTTTCCGGCGCCAGCCGGATTTTTCCATTTCCTCCATCACAATTTGGTCAGCCTGTTTTTCTTGAATAAGCCGTCCCTCCGTTACCTCGCCGATAATGCGTATTGCAAACCCTGGACCGGGGAACACCTGTTTTTGGATAACAGAGTCTGGGAGGCCAAGTTTTTTCCCCAGGGAACGCACTTCATCTTTATAAAGATTCCGCAGGGGTTCGACCAATCGAAGATTCATGGTGGGCGGGAGACCGCCCACGTTATGGTGGGATTTAATCTTATCCGCATTTTTGCTGCCGCGGCTTTCGATGACGTCGGAAAAAATAGTTCCCTGGATAAGGACACGGACATCCGGGTGCCGCCGCGCTTCCGCTTCAAACAACCGGATGTAGAGCGCACCGATTGCTTTCCGTTTTTCTTCCGGGTCGGTAAGGCCCCTGAGCGCCTGAAGAAACTGAGTCTCAGCATGGATAATCACCGGTCTGATGCGAAAGTGTGCGGTAAAGAAGCGTTCGACTGCGTCTCCGGTTCCCGGCCGCATGAGACCGCTGCTGATATAGACTGGTATGAGCCGGTGGCCGATTGCGCGGGCGGCAAGAGCTGCGGCAACCGTCGAATCGACCCCGCCGGAAACAGCAATAAGTGCGGTTTTTCCTCCAATTGCATTTGCGGTTTCTTTGATCACTGAAGGAACTGCAAGCGCGCGTTTTTTAAGTTTTACTCTGCAGATGTGCTCTACGAAATTTTTAAGAATCAGATTTCCGTATTGTGTATGTTCTATCTCCGGATGGAACTGGAGGCAGTATATTTGCTTTTTTTCATTCTCCATTGCTGCAACCGGAAGGCCATCGGTTCCTCCCGTTACGACAAATCCGGGTGGTACCTCAAACACTTGGTCACCGTGACTCATCCAGACGCGGAAGGGGTTAGTGGAAATAGACCCGAACAATCGGGACGGCCGCATGAGGCGGAACGTTGCAGGGCCATACTCTTTCGTTTTTCCGGGTTTGACCGTGCCACCCAGTAATAATCCGGTCAGCTGCATGCCGTAACAGACGCCGAGTATCGGAACGCCGAAGGAAAATATTTTTTTCTCAACGTTCGGCGATCCGTTGAGGTTGACAAACGACGGCCCGCCGGAAAGGATGATGCCGTCCGGCCGCTCTTTTGCAATTGCAGGGAAGGCGTCTTCCGGTTCGCTATAGGAGACATCTGCTCCCATATCGCCAAGCCGCCGGCCGATAAGTTTGGTTGTTTGCGACCCGAAATCAATAATGAGAATCATACCGGTACCTCATCAGCCTTATCAAAGCTATACGCCTGCATTTGATCGCCTGTGTTTACGAGATATGTGCCACGGTGTTGCGTCTCATAATCAAACTTATGTTCTCCGTTTTCATCAACCATTTTTCCTACATGGTGTACGACAAGCGTATGATCGTCTCCTGCTGATACATAAATGGCGTAATCCGTCGCGAGGACTATGATGACCGGCTCCATATCCGGTGAAATCTTTACTTCTGTGACGGGCACGCTTCGATTTCCTATCTCTAACGTCTCCATACGTTCACCTCCTTAAAACGTATAAAGCCGCAGGACGCGGCTTGATGTATATATCCTCAACGTTATTTTCCGTTTTTGTTTCATGGGCGTTTCAGATGATATTTCCTGACGAATCTGATTTGGTGGGAATCATAATGAAGCGTTTCAAGAAACGTCTGAATATCCGATTTCGATTTTCCCTCACCTTCAAGTTGTTTTATGATAAGGCCGATCATTTCCGTCGGTTCGTAGGGGAAAAGAATCCATCTGGTGGTTTGTTTGGCAAAGTAATCCGGCCGGTATACGGAGCGGGGTTTAACGAACATCGTGAGTGTTGTCACTTTTTCCGGTTGAAATTCAGATAGGTAGGACAGGGCGCGTTTCATGGTTTTTCCGGAATCAGAGACGTCATCAACCAAAAGTATGTGTTTTTCATGAATATCCGTTTGGAGTCCATGGGTTATTTTGAGTTCACCCTGACTTTGGATATCTGTGTAACTTTGAATCGTAATAGTTGAAATAGGGATGCGGAGGAGATCAGAAAGAAGATGCCCTAGTGTCAAACCGCCGCGCGAGATTGCAACGATTTCGTCCGGATGTTGGCGGCTATTGAGGAGAGCAGCAGCGAGGTTATGGGCAAATCGGTGATAGTGGTCCCAGCTAATTGGAAGATATTGTACTGCCATATTTTAGTATCCCGTGTTGTACGATACTTGTCAATCAATAATTTTATTGTTAGCCGTTCGGGTTTTCCCCTGGCGGCTTTCCTTGATAAATGAGAACCTCAACACCCTGAGAGCAAATTGCTGCCCGGGGAGATGAACCGTCAGGAAAATATCCTCGAGTAGTTACTGCAAATTCAGTTGCACCCCTGCCTCCCCCGATCAGTTCCCAACAGACGCGTAAATCCATCATAGGTTACTGTTTTTTGATGTGGGATAAAAATGTTCGCTATTCCCCAGCCTTTTTCAATAGAAATGTGGCGACCCGATGTTAGCGTGATAGTCCATGATGTAGTGCCTGGAAGAGCATCGGTATTGATGGGTAAACCTTTCAAAGGTATTTCTACCGGTTCATCTCCGATGTAAACGCCTACTATTTGTTCCGAATACGGAATCAGAAATTCCGGCATACATTTCACCTCCCTTCTTTCCATCAAAAATCCCCGCCGAAACGCGGGGATCCTTATCTATCTTGCTATTGGAGATTTTTTTGGCCTCCATATTTAAGTATAGCATGCTGTGTCAACTAATCCCGATTATTTCGTCTCTTGACGCTTTATGGCCGCGTCTTATAATAGGAACATGGAACCGGGTGCGGGAGCAGTCACGTACACGAATAAGCCTCTCAAATACGCAAGTATCGCAATATCCGGCAGGCCCGGAGCCGGTCGTTCCACTCTCCTCAAAAATCTTAAGGATTTTTTGTTTCCTCTCGGGTGGGAGTTTTTTTCCGGCGGGGACTGGTCGCGGCAGTTTTCGATTCAGGCCGGCAAACACCACGCATCGGATCCGACCCACCATAAGGCCACGGACTACGGTGATGAGGTGGATCATCAGATCGATGATGCGATGCGTCAGAAGATTTCTGATCCGGACGTCCATATGGCTATTGAATCGTGGATTGCCGGATGGAATGCGCGGGGCATCCCGCATGTCCTGAAGGTTCTTCTCATGTGCGATGATGCACTCCGGATCGACCGGGTCGTGAACCGGGACAATATCTCCGTTGATGAAGCGAAGCAACACCTGCGGGACAGGGAAGAAGCCAATCTCGGCAAGTGGAAGCGCATGTACGGGGTTAGCGACTTCTGGGATCCGAAATATTACGACCTTATTCTCAATACCTATTCCCACGCGCCCAAAGAAACGCTCAATCTGGTCCTGCAGGCGCTTGGGTATTTTTCCGCAAACGGCCAGAAAAAAGAGACAGACAGCTAAGATGATACCTGTCGGTTATTCTTCTTATTTTGCCTTCCATGACCATGACAGTTAGAGCACATCCCAAGCGGTTCGCCATGATAACCGCATCGTATCTTTTCTTAATCCGTGATCAGAAAATTCTGCTGTCCCGCCGGTACCGTACAGGGTACGAGGACGGGAAGTACTCCGTTCCCGCGGGACACGTCGAAGACGGGGAAACCCTCACTGAAGCAGCATCGCGGGAGGTGGGTGAAGAAATCGGACTTTCGATCAGGCCGCGGGATTTTATCCTCGTTCACGTCATGCACAGAAAAAGTACCGATATCCGGACGGACTTTTTTTTTACGGCAAAACAATGGAGTGGTACGCCGGTCAATAGGGAACCGGGAAAATGTGATGACCTCCGGTGGTTCCCGCTTGAACATTTGCCGCAAACAACCATACCATATATAAGGCAGGCGATAGAGGCGTATCGCAAAGGGAAGATATATTCCGAATTCGGGTGGGCACCATGATACCGTCGAAATTCGATATTGCCCGTTTGTGGGATACGTATCATCTACCGGAATATAAGAGGCAGCATGTCAGGATTGTGGCGCAGGTGGCGCTGTTTTTGTCCGTCCGTCTGAAGGAGCATGATCCGTCGGTCGTCATCAACGACCGGCTTCTTCGTGCTGCGGCATTGCTTCATGATATTGATAAAGAGGTTCCGAAACTGCCGGGGGAGCGGCACCCGGACGCCGGCGTGCGCATCCTGGCCGATGAGGGGCTGGATGAGGTGGCGACACTCGTAAAGACCCATCCGCTCCATACGATTCTGAATCCCACACTTGCACCAAAAACGTGGGAAGAAAAACTCCTTTTTTTGGCGGACAAGATGGTGAAACATTCCGTCATTTCCGTTGACGAACGCTTTGCCTTATGGCGTGAGGAAGATCTACCCCGGGATGCACGACACATGCTTCATGATACATACCCGAAAGTAAAAGCGCTCGAATCGGATATTCTGAAAAGAGCGGGCGTGACCCTTTCGGACATACAGCGCCATGCGACGGAGGCGGCTATCCGGGCGTTACTTGCGAAAGTTCCGTCTCTGGAGTAGGATCAGGATAACGGGCGTTCCCGGAAGGAGGAAGTATGAAAAAAACCGCACTGGCAGTCTTTGCAGCGACCCTTACCGTTCTTCTCGGATCATCCGGAGCGCTTCATGCAACCGCGGCACCGGTTGTCCTGGTTCTTGCCAGGAATGCTTCACAGGGGATCGTGGTACCGGCACCCGGAATGATGCAGGAGGGCACAATGTCCTCGACCATCGAATACACGCTCCCGTACCCCGGCATACTTCCGGACCACCCGCTCTATTTCCTCAAACAAATCCGCGATAAAATACTGGACTGGCTGATTGTCGATCCGGGAAAAAAAGCGGACTTTCTGATCCTTCAGGCGGATAAACGGCTTGCCATGGGCATTGCCCTCACGGATGAAGGAAAAACCGTTCTTGCCGAGCAGACCATCTCGAAAGGGGAAAAATACATGGACCGGGCGGTCGGCGAACTCGAGACGCTCAAAGATTCGGGGAAATTCTTTCCTCCGGGGTTATTGGATCACCTCCGTCTGTCCATGGCCAAGCATACGGAAGTTCTCGGCGGGATGATTACCCAAGCATCCGGAACCGTACGGTCCGGGCTGGAGGGGTCGGTCCGGTTGGTTGGACAACTCGGGGCCAGAGTAAAGGCATTGTGAGACCGACGCCGCGCACGCGACATCTCTCCTGTTTTGAACACATCTTTTTTGATGCGCGTTGCCCGTGATGATCCACGGGGATTTTTTTCCGAAGATTTTCCTCACCCCGCAGCCGGCTGAAGCTGGAACAGCACCCTGAGTTTTTTTGATATAGTATTTGCCAGTTGACGCGCTTTATATAGTGTCTTAGGATGTGATTCGGCACCAGATATAGCGTCTGCAATTTCACGGCAGCACACTGGGCACATGACGGCGACGGGTAAGGAAAGGGGAGTCAGGTGCTCATTTCGGTTTGACGGTGCAGGGAAAACCGACCGGTATGAAATGTCCCTATTGCGCATATAGTGATACGGAGGTCATCGAAACCCGGGATAGCGAAGATTTGAGCGTAACCAGACGGCGGCGGAGCTGCCCGAAGTGCGAAAAAAGGTTTACGACCTATGAACGGCTGGAAACCGTGCCGCTGACCGTCATAAAAAAGGATGACCGTCGGGAAACATTTGACCGGGAAAAGCTGCGGCGCGGGATCTGGCGGGCAAGCGGAAAAACAACGATAAAGGCAGAGGATGTTGAGCGGATTGTCAATGAAGTGGAACGGGAGCTGATCGCAGGGGATACGACCGAAGTGACCAGCAAGCGTATTGGGGAGTTGGTAGCCAGACGGCTGAAAAAAATTGACAAAATTGCCTACATCCGGTTTGCAAGCGTCTTTCGGCGGTTTGTCGATATCGAGGATTTTGAAAAGGAAGTGAAGAAGCTGCTTTAAATTGCTGCATGGTTGCATTGCCGCATTGCTGTGTAAGGCCTCAGCCATGAAACAATGTAACAATGTAACAGTGCCAGTGTTTGTCGGATTTGTTTCATACATACAAAAATTATGGAGCTGACAGGAATCCGGGAGACGGTATTTCTCGACCGTTACGCCCTTAAAGACGAAGCGGGCAAGCCGATGGAACAAACTCCCGAGGAAATGTGGCGGCGCGTGGCGCACGCCATATCGCTGGTTGAGCCGAAAACCAAGCAGGCGTATTGGGAGGAGCAGTTTTATAAAGCGATGGAGCAGTTCGTGTTCGTGCCCGGCGGGAGGATTTTGTCCGGAGCAGGCACGGGCTATAAGGTGACCTTTTATAACTGCTTCGTGATCCCTTCTCCCCACGATTCCCGCGGCGGAATTCTCAAAACGCTTGCGCAGATGGTAGAGATCATGTCCCGCGGCGGCGGCGTGGGGATCAACCTCTCGAGCCTCCGGGCCCGCGGCGCGCGCGTAAAGAAGGTCAACGGATTTTCGTCCGGACCGTGCAACTGGGCGGAACTGTTCAGTGTGGCAACCCGGGACATCATCCAGCAGGGCGGAAGCCGGCGCGGCGCGCTCATGCTCATGCTCTGGGACTGGCACCCCGATATTGAGGAATTCATAACGGTCAAACAGGATTTGTCCCGGATAAACGGCGCGAACCTTTCCGTGTGCGTCTCGGATGCCTTCATGGAGGCAGTCAAGACCGACGGCGACTGGGAGCTCAAATTTCCCGATATCGACGATCCGGAGTATGACACCAAGTGGGACGGGTATCTCCCCAACTGGATTGCCCTCGGAAAAAAGGTTCACGTCTATAAAACCGTGAAAGCCCGGGCACTTTGGGATCTTATCGCAAAATCCGCCTGGCGGAGCGCCGAGCCCGGCGTCGTCTTCATGGAGCGCTATAACAAGTGGTTCAACAATTATTACTGGGAATATGTCAACTGCGTCAATCCATGCGTGACAAAAGATACATTGGTTTCAACGACCCGGGGAATGAAAACTATCAAAGACTTGTATCGTGATGGGAAACCCTTTATGGTGCTTGTTGACGGAAAGAACTATCTCTCCTCACCAGTGTTTAGCACAGGTACCAAAAAGGTGTATCGGTTGGTAACGAAAGAAGGCTACCAAATACGATTGACCCGAGATCATAAGGTATATACGCCTACGGGAAAAGTCGCTGCTGGCAGCCTGGTTAAGGGGAATAAGATTGTATTGGGCAAAGGTGGAGCATTTGGAGTGCGTGGGACAGTAGAAGAAGGCCAGGTTTTAGGTTGGTTAGTGGGCGACGGAAGCATGAAAGCTGATGTAGCGACGCTCTATTTTTATGAGCAGGAGAAGGAAGAGCTGGCTCCGGGATTTGCAGCAATGGTGGATGCTATGGTTGGCGGCGAACAAGTGGTGTCGCGCTCCTATAGCATTGGTCCTCAATACGTTCCACAGGAAAATAAGGCAATCGTAGAGTCGGTGCGTTTATGGCGGGTGGCCCAACAATACGGCATAACGCACGAAAATAAATATGTCGTTCCAAAAGCGGTGTTTCTCGGAAGTGAGGCAATGCAAAGAGGATATCTGCAGGGGTTGTTCTCAAGTGACGGTCATGTAGAGGGCAACCGTGAAAAAGGGGTTAGCGTTCGGTTGACATCCGTGAATAAAATGCTTTTGGTGGGAGTTCAACAGTTGTTACTCAATTTTGGGATTGTAAGCACGATATATGAAAATCGAAGGAGCGCGGGCAAACGTCTCCTGCCGGATGGTCGCGGTGGACACCGGGAATACGTTTGTCAGGCTTACCACGATTTAGTGATTTCAAAGACGGACCTACATCTGTTCGGAAGTCTTATCGGATTTTTGCAGGTGAAGAAACAAGAGAAGCTGAGAACGCTTTTGGCTACATATGTACGCGGACCGTACCGTAAATCATTTACGGCAACATTTGATCATTTGGATGAAGAGGGGAGAGAAGATGTTTTTGATATTACTGTCGCTTCCGTGCATAAGTTTGTTGCAAACGGACTTACCGTTTCAAATTGCGGAGAAGAGGGGCTTCCGAACTGGGGCGTATGCAACCTGTGCTCCATAAATCTTGCGGCCCTCGTCAATGAGGCCGGAGAAATGAATTATAAACGGCTCGCGGAGGTCGCCAAAACCGGCGTGCGCTTCCAGGACGACGTTATTGACAGCGACTTTTACGTCTTCCCGGAAATCAAAAAGCGCCAGCTGGAAGGGGAGCGCCGCATCGGGCTCGGAACCATGGGACTGGGGGACGCGCTTATCAAGATGAGGCTCCGCTACGGCTCGCAGGAAAGCCTTTCGGTCATCGATAAAATCTACCGGACAATCCGGGACGCGGCCTATGAGGCCTCCGTCGATATTGCGGAAGAAAAAGGCGCATTTCCGGGCATGGATACGGACCAGCACCTCGAGGCGTATTTTATCAAGCAGCTTCCGGAAGAGATCCGCCGCCGCATGAAAAAACACGGGGTCAGGAATTCCGTCATTCTCCAGCAGGCGCCGACGGGGTCGACATCGCTTCTGGCCGGAGTTTCGAGCGGGATCGAACCGGTGTACGAGTTTGAATTCATCCGGCGTGACCGGCTGGGCGAGCACCGGCTGCGCCACCCTCTCTACGATGCATGGGTCGACGGATATAAAAGGGCGCACGACGGACAGGAGCCGCCAAAGGAAGCGCGTCCGGATTATTTCGCGTCGGCAAACGATCTGACGCCGGAGGACCATGTCTATGTACAGGCCGCGATCCAGAAATACGTCGATGCCTCAATCAGTAAAACCGTCAACGCGCCCAAGGCCCACTCTGTCGAGGACGTGAAGCGGCTGTACACTCTGGCCTACGAACTCGGGTGTAAAGGCATCACCTACATGAGAGCCGAGAGCAGGCCCGGCGTCCTTACGCGCGTGGACGAGGATACACACCGCGAGGGAAAGCCCGACGGAAACGCCAATGTCCAGGTAGGATCGCAGTATGTCCCGGAGGTCAAACCCCGTCCGATGGTCGTTCACGGCTCGACCTATCAGGTGGAGACGCCGGTCGGGCAGGCGTATGTCACGATCAATACCAACGGCGGCAACCAGCCGGTTGAACTCTTTGTCAATGTCGGAAAAGCGGGAAGCGATGTGACCGCGATGGCAGAGGCCATGGGCAGACTGATTTCCCTGATGCTGCGCATCGCCTCCCCCATACCTCCGATGGAGCGTGCCAAAAAGATCGCGGCGGAGCTTATCGGCATCGGGGGGGCGCGAAGCCTCGGATTCGGGGAAAACCGGGTACGGAGCCTGCCGGACGCGGTTGCCAAGATTATCGACCGTCACTTCGGCTTCTTTGCCAAACATAAACTTGTCAATACCGATGCAATTGAGCCGGCACCCGCAGCGGGAAGTACGAACGGACACGGCGTGCCTGCCGCAGCCGCGGACGGCCGCCTGCCGCAAGAAGCCGGTACCGGAACCCATGAGGCAGGCGGACGAGAGGAGGGAAGCATCGCCGCACAGCAGCCGCTCTTCGGCATGACCATAGCTCCTCCGGACAAACGCATGGTGACCGTCGACCTGTGCCCCAACTGCGGGGAGGGGAGTCTCGTGTTTGAGGAATCCTGCAAGAAGTGCTACAGCTGCGGGTACTCGGAATGCTAGAGACGTTACAAAACGTAAATTCCAAATCACAATGACCAACACGGATAGAAGAGTTTGTATTGGACATTGAAATTTGTGATTTGAGATTTCTAACCATATGCCGATCTATACCCGTACCGGAGACAGCGGCGAGACATCCCTTTTCGGCGGCAAACGGGTCCTCAAGTGCCATGAACTTGTGGATGCGTACGGTTCTCTGGACGAACTCAACAGCTGGGTAGGACTGGTTATTTCCGGCCCGCTCACGGGCGAACAGAAGCAGTTTTTTACGACGGTCCAGTCTGACCTTTTTCTCCTGGGGTCGGGTCTTGCGGGATGGCCGGCAGATCTTTCTCCGCTTGCAACCCGAATCCCCCGGATAGAAGGTGAAATAGATGCGATGGAGGCAAAGCTTCCGGCGCTTGCCAACTTCATTCTTCCCGGCGGCTCGCCCTATGCCGCGTATGCCCATATTACGCGCAGCATCTGCCGCAGGGTGGAGCGGCAGGTGGTTGCCCTCCGGGGAAAGCAGGAGGTCGACCCCGGGATTGTCCCGTACCTCAACCGGTTGTCGGACTTGTTTTTTGTCCTGGCCAGGTCTATAAATAGTGACGCACACATCGGGGAAACGGTTTGGACCGGTATTCCCCGGAATATAAACAATAGACACGTAAAGAACAAGAGGAACTCCGTGTAAATCGGAGGCTGTGCCGCAACGGTGACAACGAAAAGCCCGGAACTCTTCTTTACGCAATATCCCGAGCAGGAGCACGACGCAATAAGCGGATAGGACAATAAACCATACACGGATAAGGAAGAGGATCCATGATTCCTTATGGGTTTATTGGATGATTGGCTTATGGAGCACCCTCCCGACCGGGAGGGATTTTTTTGGAGGAGTATCCTATGCCGGCAGATTGTGAATGCAAAAACGAAACCTGGAAAATTTCCTACGACGACGACGTTGCCACGGTTAAGGCGGTGTATCCGCACTGGACGGATCACGAAGTGCGGCTGGAAGCGGCCCGGCTGTTCCGGCCGAAATATGCTTCTGACCGTTTATCGGTCGAGCATGAGTCGTCAGCTTTGGATGAATATGATACCGGTGTCACGTTTACCGTGGAGGGGGAACAACTGATTTACACAAGCGGCGGATACGAAGGCATGGGCATTGAGGATTTCAGTCTGCGCCAGCGGCGGCTTACGCCGGAGAAGTATTCGCTGCGGGATCACCAGACATCCCTTGCTCTTCAGGAAGCATTTGTGCGCGGCGCCCGCCGTGTCGTAACGTCCTACTGGCGCGAAGGGGATGATGTCCGGGATATCGTTGAGATGCGCTATGATCCGGAAGCGCGGGAGGGGCATATTTTCATCAGGAATACCACCGGGGGCGGACAGAATCATACGTATACTGAAATCCAATCCATTGCGCAGACACAGTTCCGCGACTTTCATGCCGTCCGTCCCACAGAAGGCATATTTCTCCTGACCGATATCAGGATAGACGAGGGCGTTTTTCGGAGGACAGTTTCCAGAGTCCAGAATGCGGAATTGCCGGAGGACCGGTCTGCTGACGACAGATCCCGGATCCGTGAAGCGCCCCGGGCGCTGATCCGGAGCGAAAGCGCGCCGGAACCGTCCCAGAACGCGCGTTTCGTCCGGGCAGCGCATCCGGCAGTTTCTGAACTGCCCTACACCATCGCAGCGCGTACGATACGCGAAACGCGGGAGACGGTACGGAGGGTGGCCGACCGGCTGGCGACAACGTCCGCCAACCGGAAGTCGGCCAAGGAACCGCATCCGGACTCCGGGGGGAAGAAACCTGCGCACGGGGTGCACGTCCGTGGGTATGGCGCGGAGTCCGGTGATGCGATCAAACGCCGGGGGTTCAGACGACGGGAGCGCAGACATCCTGAGCAGGTAGGTGCCAGAGGGCGCAGACGACATGGTACACCCTTCCTGACCCGGGCGGAGACCACTTCCCTTCCTGTTTTCGGGCGACGGGGAGCCGGCAGAATGCAGCAGAAACCGGAAACCGAATTCTTCTTTGGTGCCGATTCCGCAAAGCGACGCATATTGCAGGAACGGAAATACCAGGAAGCGGGTACACCGCTCCGTGCGGCTGAAAGGACAAACCGTACGCATACAAAAGACCGGAAGGGGAGAACGCCGGCTGCTCCGGTTCGGAGAGGATCAGAACGGACTGCCCGGGGTAAACCGCAACGGGAGATACTCCGCCATACGTCCCGTGGTCCGGTGGCAGCGGAACGGGTGCTGAAACGCCGCAAGGAGCGGCCGGCCCGCAGGGTTCTGGCTCAGCTGCTGGCCCGTGCCGGATTTGGCAAAGAGCGTGCGGCACCCCGCGACGCAGCGGGGAAACGGGTAACAGAACGGAGGCATCAGGCGCCGTGTGAAGTAAACCATACGGCGGAGACCGGCGCGGGGCGGGAAAGATTCCCGGTCAGCGGCGGGGAGAAGGCCGCCGTGCTTAGCCGGTGTCTTCTCCTCTGGTTCCTTTGGGACGGACTGCGGACAAAAAATAAGCCTTCAAACCAGTTTTCCGGGCCGAATCGGGAGAAAACGGTTCGGCACGTTTCCGGTCGTACGCCGGGTCGTGGAAGCCCGGTATATTCACGGGAGGAGGGGATCCGCGTTGGTCAGGAGGAAGCATCACGCGGGCCCACATATCTTCTTTTGGCCATCATTTGGTATCTCGCGATGCTTCGGGAACAGGGGATACGCAACATCCCCGGTTCTTTTCACCCGGCGTCCGCCGCAAGGACACAGAACAAGCGGAGAAGACGCACCGGAAACAGACGGCACATTCCGCAGTGCGGCATAATCTTTCTGGCCCGTTCATGATATGATGACAGTATGAATGATCTGCCCGTTCAGCCCGTCAATAGCGGATCCGGTGCAGGGGCAAACGTCCCCTCTCCTGTCCCGGGTTTAACGCCGGCTCCGATATCTGCCGCCGCGGGAAGTATCGGAACGAAGGAGCGGGAAAGCGGTTCGGCACGAAGCAGGGAATATCCGCAAATCCGGGAGATCGGGCGCGAAACGGAACTTCCTCCCGAGGTAGCTCGGGCAGGGGTCAGAATCCAGCCGACTCCCGTGCCCCTGCCGACAAAACTATCGCCGGTTCCGGTGCCGGCTCCCGCGGCACCAGCAGGTCAGCCCCCGGCCATCGCGCTTCCGTTGACGGACGATCAAATCGCACAGGGCCTGCATCAGAGTATTGTGAGCTCCTGGCGATGGCTTGCCGAATGGTGTCTCAGGAAACTAAAGCAAGTTCATGTGACCATTAAATCCATGGGCGGAAAAACGGTTGAGGTAAAAATAAAATAGAACCGTCACCAACGCTATTTTTATGCCGGATCAATTTAGTAATCTTATTTTTCAATTGGAAGTTTTGGGAGTAAGCGTCATTGTTATGCTTATCTGTCTTGCGGGGCTTGCTGCACTTGGGTTTGCCGCGTTTCTTCTCTGGAAGTATCGCGATCGGGAGGATCGGTCACTCGAGTATGTGCTTCTTCAGATCGCGGTACCAAGAGATAATGAAATAAAGATAGATGTCGCAGAACAATTATTTGCAAGCCTTTACAGTATCCACCACGGTGGCTTTTGGTCATTTTTGAAACCTCAGGAACACGCATCCTTTGAAATTGTGGCCAAACACGAGGATATTCGGTTTTACGTTTCCGTTCACCGGAAACTTATGGACCTTGTGGAAAAACAAATACATGGGGCATATCCAGGGGCTGATATCCGTCAAGTTGACGAATACACCATTTTTACGCAAACCGGCAAGGTTGCATTCGCCGCACTAAAATTGAAAAACGCCGATTTTTTTCCGCTCCGGGTATATCGGGATTTACCAACGGATCCGTTGTCACTTTTAACGTCAGTCCTTGCAAAAATGGGGGAGGAAGAGGGAGCTGTCGTTCAGGTGCTTATTCAACCAGCGGAAGGCAAGTGGCGAAAATTCGGCCGCTCATATATTTCCAAGACAAAGAAGGATGAGGCAAATCCGGAAAAAGCAAGCTTTAAAGTTGATCAAAAGACTCTCGAGGCAATTGAACAAAAGACGAGTAAACCCGGATTTAATACCGTGGTCCGGCTTGTCGTATCGTCACCGACTCAGGAGGCTGCCAAGATGCACCTTGACAATTTGCTCTCAGCGTTCAGTCAGTTTTCTTCAGACAACAATAATTTCACCAAGGTAAAACATCCGATTAAAAAATTGTTTATGGTCGATTTTATCTATCGATACTTTCCGGTATGTAATCTGCCGTTTTTTAGCCAATACAGCGTCCTCAATAGCGATGAACTTGCGACCGTGTACCATCTTCCCAATAAATCCGTCGAAACGGCGCATATATTTTGGCTTAATGCAAAACGAGCACCGGCGCCTTCACAAATTCCGACTGCCGGTTTATATCTCGGTATTTCCCGTTATCGGGGAGTTGATCGGCCAATTTATGTCGGTGATGATGACAGGAGACGGCATGTCTATATCATCGGGAAGACCGGTACAGGGAAATCACAACTTCTTGAAGAGATGGTGATGCAGGATATTAACGCCGGTCGCGGCGTTGCGGTTATCGATCCACACGGTGATCTCGTTGAAGGAATTCTCTCACGTGTGCCGGCAGCACGGGCCGAGGACGTCATCTATTTCGATCCGGGTGATTCCGAACGCCCGATGGGCCTCAATATGCTTGAAGCATCGACGGAACAGCAGAAACATTTTGTGGCGACATCGATCGTCGGACTCATGTACAAACTCTACGACCCCATGAAAACCGGCATCATCGGTCCCCGGTTCGAGCACGCCATCAGGAATGCCATGCTGACGGTCATGGAGGCAGTCGATCACGGGACATTTATCGAAGTTGTCCAGACACTCCAGCGGCCGGATTTTGTTCAGGAACTTCTTCCAAAAGTGCAGGATCCGATCGTACGCAGATATTGGACCGATCAGATCGCGCAAACCGCTGATTTCCATAAGTCGGAAGTCCTGGATTACATCGTCTCCAAGTTCGGGCGCTTTGTCACCAATAAACTCATGCGCAACATCATCGGGCAGTCCTATTCCTCGTTTGATTTCCGTAAGGTCATGGATGAAGGGAAAATCCTCCTGGTCAACCTTGCCAAGGGGAAACTCGGCGAGGAAAACAGCAATTTTCTGGGGCTTATCCTTGTGCCGCGGATTCTCGTTTCGGCGATGAGCCGGCAGGAAATGCCCGAGGAGAAGCGCCGCGATTTTTATCTGTATGTCGACGAGTTTCAGAATTTCGCAACGCCGGATTTTGCCCAGATCCTTTCCGAAGCGCGCAAATACCGACTCAACCTTATCGTTGCCAACCAGTTTATCGGACAGATGGAGGAGGAGGTGAAAAATGCCGTATTCGGCAACGTCGGCTCGCTTATCTCCTTCCGTGTCGGCGTGACGGATGCCAATTACCTTCAGCACGAGTACCAGCCGACGTTTAACGAGACGGACCTCATCAATATCGATAAATATAATGCCTATGTGAAAACTATCGTCCGCAACGAACCGGTGAAACCCTTCAGCATGGATCTGACGAAAGACATGGCCAAAGTCAACAGTCTCAAAAATCCCGAGATTGCTGCCGCCATCGTTCAGCTCTCGCGCCTCAAGTACGGAAGATCACGCGAGATCGTAGAAGCGGAGATCAGTCAGCGCGCCAGACTGTAACCACCTCTTTATTTCTGATTCCTTGTATTTTATTATTCGTGTATTCGCAGTATTTTCATGGAAACGACCGTCTACATCTTCAATATGTCCGAGGACGTCTGGCCGTTTATTGCAGCCATGGCGGATCCTGCCGCACGGGCGGCGGAGATTGACGAGAATGCGGATCTCGGTGACCGCGAACTTTTTTCCCTGGCCGATGAACATAACATCCTCTTTATCGCTCCCAAACCGGTCAGCCCGGAGTTTTTCGACTATACCACCGATCTTCTCGGTACAAAAAATGTCAGGGTGATCAGTCCGCGGGTGCACAGCGGGGTAATCTGCGAAGACATTCTCCGCGATGACCGTATCCTTTCTGCGCTTTCCGACGCGGCAAATTCGTCAAGGCGGCTTGCCCTGACAAGCTACACGACATCCATGCAGTTCCTTTCCCTTGCGCGGACGCTTCGGAAGCGGGGACTGACGGTCACGACGCCGGAGTCGCCTGAGTGGGATGACGCCTGGACCGTCAATTTCTACGGCAGTAAGTCCGGCATACGGCAGCTTGCCCAGCAAAGCAGGGCCGTCGAGCCGGACTTTCTGATGGCGGACGGGCTTATCTGTTCCGGCATCACGGATGCCGCCAAAATCGCTGCCAAAAAATACATCAAGGAAAACGGTGTCGTCATCAAGACCAATAAAGGCCATTCGGGTGCCGGCGTCCTCATTTTTCGCCCCGGCGATCTGCCGGGAGACTACAATACCTGCGAGCAGGAGATTTACCGCAAGCTTACGGAAGATCCGTACTGGGAGAAATTTCCGATCATTATCGAAGATTTTATCCAGATCACTCCGGCTATTGGCGGGGGATTTCCCAATGTCGAATTCAAGATTCAAAAAAATGGCCATATCGAGTTTCTTTACTATTGCGGCATGAGGATCACGAAGGACGGTGTATTCAGGGGAGTGGAAATACATAACGAAGTCGTTTCAGACAGGACAGCGGCCCAGATGGTCGATACCGGGTTTTTTATCGCTGAACGGTATTCAGCGGCAGGATACCGGGGATACTTTGACGTGGATTTTGTCGCGGGCAGGAGCGGTACGCTCTACGTCACCGAATCGAACGTCCGGAAAACCGGCGGAACGCATGTCTACCACACGGCATTGCGCCTGTTCGGGCGCGATTTTATGTACCTCACCTACATACTCTCCCATACGTCATACTCTCTGCCGTATGCGAGGCCGCCGGGCTTCCCGGATATGCTGGAGACGCTCCGGCCGGTGCTCTATGACAGGGAAACCAAGGAAGGGCTGGTCGTGGTATCGGAAAACCTTCTCACCAGCCGGAATACGCTTGCCTACATCATTTTCGGGAAGAATAAAAAACGCGCCCTTGAGATAGAAGAAGAGATGGAAGGGTTGATCCGAAGCCGCTGACACCCCTTTTTGAACGCCCGTATCCCTCTCTCCATGCCATGGAATACCCATGCTCCATTTGATACAATTGAGGCGGTCCGGTGGACCATATCAGAAACCATACGAAGGCGCCCGTAGCTCAGCGGCAGAGCGCGTGTCTTATAAACACGAGGCGCTTGGATCGTCACCAAGCGGGCGCACAGAATTCAGTTATTCAATTATGGATATACCCCACGTCAAACAAACGGAAGAAGAGGTAGTGGTGTTGGTCGATGAAGACAATCACGAGATCGGTACGGCGCCGAAAGCGACAGTTCATGCCAATAATACGCCATTACACCGGGGTTTTTCATTATTTCTATTTAATTCCAAAGGTCAATTGTTATTGACCCGTCGCGCCCTAACAAAAAAGACCTTTCCCGGTGTCTGGACGAATACAGTATGCGGCCATCCCGGGCCGGGGGAGAGTGTAGAAGATGCCGCAAGAAGAAGGCTATATGAGGAGTTGGGAGTTTCATTAGGGTTGAACCCTGGCGCCCAGGGTTCAACCCTGTCGCAGAACATAAGAGTTGTCACCCCGTATTGCTATCGTTTTGCGGATCAAAACGGGATTGTAGAAAACGAGATCTGTCCTGTATTAGTGGCACATGCCGATGTTGAGCCTCATCCGAACAAAGCAGAAATTGAGGAATGGAAGTGGATAGACTGGCAGGAATTTCTTAACGAGGTTGAAACCCTGCCTCAGAAGTATTCTCCATGGAGTAGAGAAGAAACGAGGCTTCTTACAGCTCTTCCAGCTTGACGTTTTCGGCGGCTTTCCCTTTGACGAGTTCGAGATATTTTTCCGTTGTCGAGAGGCGTTTGTGACCGACGAGTTTAGAGAGCGTCGTGATAGGCGTGCCCGCCATGAGGTGATGGGCGATGAAGGTGTGCCGGAGGTCATTGACTTTGGCATCCTCAATGCCCGCGACGCGAAAATAGCGGTCAATAGCCGTGCGGATATTCCGGATCAGGAGCGGTTTGCCGGTTTTGGTAATAAACAGGGCTGACGACCCTTCTTTCCCCCGGATTTCCAGGTATTTACCAAGTGCTTCCTTGGCGGCCTTATTGAGGGGGACCATGCGTTCCGCATGACCCTCCTGGGCCGCAATATGGAGTTCCGTTTCCCGGACGTCTTCCGTCGTCAGATTGGCAAGCTCGCCGATACGCACTCCCGTCTGGAGAAAGAGCTCTACGATGGCATACGTCCTGACATCTCCGCGGCAGGCATCCCGAAGCGCCCGGTATTCGAGTTTGGAAAGGATGCGCGGCGGTTTCACTTCGTATTTGGGGTGTTCGATTTCGACTGCCGGATCCAGAGTGATAATACCGGAAGCCTTTAGGTATCGGAAAAAGGTTTTTATGGAATTGATCTTACGGGAGACGGACTTTGCCTTGTAATTGTCTGAGTTGAGCTTCTTGATGAACGCGTCAAGCTCTTCACGGCTTACGTCCCCGATGGTCTTTTTGCCCATGTTGGTGAGGAATGAGACCAATTGATCGATGTCTTTGCCGTATGCTACGATGGTAGCGCGGGCACGCCGGAGGCTCCCGAGGTATTCGGTAAACTGTCCGTGAGCAGCTTTGAGATCAAGTGCGGTAGCCATGTGTCATTCGTGGATCAGGGCGCCACAACGTTCCGGCAGGTATTAACAGTACCCTATAATATCATAGAAAAAGATACAGTGCAAGTGGGGTAATTGCCGTTCCGTCGTTATGAATACAAAACGGCGCATCATTCGGTTTTTTATCATTATCGTAAGCGTGGTTTCCGTCGTATCGTTGTCCGGCTCGATTGTCGATTTGTGGCAGAAGCGGTCGATCCTTCGTGAACGGGAATCAGAGGTCAGTACGCTGCAACATGAGCAGAAAAGCCTTAACAAACAGCTTCAGGATGCCCAAAGCCCGGAATATATCGAGCGCGAGGCACGAAACAGGCTCGGTCTCGCAAAACCGGGAGAAACCGTCGTTTTGCTGCCAAACGGGGGTACACAGGCGATGACCTCCCCTCAGCAGGGTAAGACCGGCGGGGCGAGTCCTCATTGGCGGGAGTGGTGGAAGCTTTTCTTTTAATCTCTTCCTGAGGTATACTTTCAGCCATGGAATTGACATTTGGGCCGGTCCAACCGATAGGGATCAACAAAATACATGCTCGAGAAGCGGAACAGGCAAGTGGTGCCGTTCTCAGAACGGATTTTTTCTGGCTGAATGATCAAACTCAGCGGGCTATAGTCGACCTCTTGCGAGAAATGGCACTGCGTATAGATGGGGATGACGCTACACAAGCACAAGCGTATTATGACGCCGTTTTAAATAGCCATAGGAATGAAAGAGAAATACTCGTTAGAGATGAACAGGATGTCGATTGGTCCGAAGTACAGCATTATATATGTACCAGCTGTTTTACTATATGGCATGACATGGAACCGCCTGAACTTGTTGCCAGGCGCGTGGGGTCGGAATATACCGCGTATTGGGGGCTTATGGAGATGGGGCCAACGTGGGACGATTTGTTCTAACAGAAAACCATCCCATTAATCCAAGTGCCAGGGGAGAGGATCGGACTCTCGACCGTCACCTTATGAAGATGCTGCTCTACCGCTGAGCTACCCTGGCCTGAAGTACGTGCTTATTTTACGGAAATTACGGGTGAAAGGCAATCAATGAGCAGGAGAACTGAGGTGATTTATAAGGGTGAGGGAGTCTATGGACATGAAGATTTTCAGGATGCATTTCTCCAGAATACCCCTTTGGGTTGTTGCCAAAAGACTCTCAATGCGCGGACTTTCTGTGCACGTTCCGGGTCCGGGAGCCCTTTCGACTCAAAGACCCGCTCAGGATAAACTACTCCTCCCGGCAGGAGGTGCAAATAAAAATCCTCCATAATGAGGGTCTTTATTATATCTGTTGCGGGGAGTACAAGAACTTAGAACCTATTATCTTCAAGATTTGCCCAATACAACTTAGCAGTTGCAGATTTTAATATATAAAGTCAATGCTGATTGAGGTAAAATAGGCCGTCTTAACAATCTAAATGTAAGTTGTGTGGAGTACGAAAAATTGGAACCTATCAGTTGACCGTTTACATCTTTTTCCACTAGTTTAGCCCGTGAGCGATTCAGATTGTACTATTCTCCTTGGGGAACTCACCGAGGTTTTGGAAGTACAATTTGATTCTCCGCCTGATTACAGTTTATTCAAAGGAGAAAAATGTATCCCAAGACTCATGTTGAGCGATGGCTGTTTATTCCGTTGTTCTTTTTGTACCGTCCCCACCACATTAACAGTCGTATCTCCTGGGAAAATAGAAGAACAGGTAGAGGAACTTAAGGTTCTTGATTTTAAGCTCATTTTTATCAATGATAAATCATTTGGACAAGCCAAAAATTGGCGAGCAATACGCGAAGTTTTCGAGCAAGTACATAGATACAATCAAGATTTCTTAGGATTTATCGTCCAAACGCCTCCCAGTTTAGCTTTAAAGGATCGACTGATGGAAGCTGCGGTCGATTTAGGAGTAAAATATATGGAGTTTGGAGTAGAAACGGTCAGTGATGAACATCTTGCGTTGTTTAATAAGCCTTATCGTGTAAAACATTTAGATGAAGCATGTGAACGAGCACGGCGATTAGGACTCAAGATTATCCCAAATTTTATCTTAGGAATTCCTGGAGATGATTACAAGGCAACCATTGAATGGGTGACGAGAAATAGAGATATTATTCCTGTTGTCAATATTAACTTTTTAGCGCTTCATTTTGGGAATATGCGAGGTAGACTGCCATGGCAGTCACAGACGTTAGGCGATCGAGATCAAAACGTGGCGAAAAAGTCATGGCTTTCCCAGGATGACCTAGCTCGCATGAGAGATGCCATGGAAACTATATATGCAATCACCTCAGGGAGCTAAACTATCATTTGATTTTGGATTTGTCATTCCACTCCAGGCAGAAGCACGACCGTTATTGGATACACTCAAAAACAGAAAGCACAGGGATGGCTCGAGAACGATATACACGGGCCTATTCCACAATAAAAAGGTAAGTCTTATTATTTCCGGCTGTGGGAAGATCAAATCTGCATCCGCAACACAATATCTGATTGACGGCTATCCGGCAAGGACATATATCCATTATGGAACTGCAGGCGCTCTTTCCGACAAACTCAACATAGGCGATATTGTCATTGCGACACAGGTGATTGAGCACGATGTAGTGGAATTATTTCCAAAAAAGGTCCCTCCTCCTGTCCATAAAATATTCACGGAACGATTGAAAAGACAGTTGAAAGGTTTTCATGGCTCACCGCTTGTTTGGGGATCAATTCTATCGGGAGATGAAGATATTATTACAGCGAAAAGGAAAAAGGAACTATATCAACAACACAAAGGCTTTTCAGTAGATTGCGAATCGGCAGGGTTTGCATTAACGTGCCAATTAAATCATGCACAAGGGTATGTATTTCGTGGCATTAGCGATCATGCCTATGAACATACATCATCCGAATATGAAAAAAATCGAAAGGTAACGATTGATAATATGGTAAAACTTTTTATCTATCTAGTCATCAGCCACCCCTAAGTTTTAGGTTCTGATTTGTTGTAAGCCCTATGTTGCGGGTGTTACAGAAAATTAGAACCTATTATTTAACAGAGGCGGTCAAAAATTGTCTTAATGTACATTTTGTGGCTATGGACTTTAGCCAAGATTTATTTCCTGATGGAAGTTTTGATTTGGTAACTATGTCTTATGGTCTTAGGTTTGTCCCTAAAGGCCATGAAAAGAATTTTGTCCAAAATATAATTAGGTGGATGAGAATCGGAGGCAAGTTAATTCTTGTCGATTTACAATCAGCAAAATTTGAACGATTGCAAGAATTTATCTCCCATTGTCTTTGGAAAGCAGACAATCTCCAATTTAAGAGAGAAGAAAATTTGATTGATGCCTTTGGAGCTAATCTTAAACTTATGGGAATTTCTCGCCTTGGACAGGAGAGACTTTTAGCCAAAACTGTTGCTTATTATTTTGAGAAAACTGTAGGCTATAAATGATAAAATATTACATTGTGACGGCCTAAACCTTATTTGTTGCGGGGGTTGCGAGAAATGGGAACCTATTCTTTAATCGCGTAAAAATAATCATTTTGCATTTATATCCACTATAAACGGATAATGGTCGGAGGTGCGATCAAACAGGTCTCCACGTACAACCCATGTCGAGGCAACAACGATATTGGGTGTGCCGAATGCGTAATCAAACCGTAAAAACGGAGAAATGAGTCTGGAGAATTTCTTAGTCGGAGTGATGGGCTGCACATTTGAAGCTGCCATGTCGACAAACCCATGAGACTTAATCAACTGAATTGTCCCCCTGTGAGCAATTTTGCTTTCGACTGAATAGACACGGTGCTTTAACCGTCGGGGGAGGTATCGGTATATCCTTTGAAACGTCTTCTGAACATATTCGATGTCACGATCAGCGAGCGAATTAAAGTCACCCGTGATAATGGTGTGTTTTCCTGGTTCAATATGCTGCATAAGTGCCGCGAGTTGTTGCATTCGTCTTTTTTCGGCAACGTCGTCAAGATAGACAGAAAATATATCTACGGGTTTGTCATCGATTTTTAACGATGTTTTAATAGCATCCCGGGTGCCCAGAGAAACCGTTTGAAACTTCACAGTATCAGAATTTGAAAGGACCGTTATCCCGTTATTGTGACCAAGTTTCTTGAGGCGGTCGTCATTGAGGTTTATACAATATGCATGTTTATACTTGAACATCGTTTGGAGTTGTTCCTGGCTATACAAAGAATCCCAACGGAATGTGTCTACGAGAGTTACAAAATCAGCATGAAATGAACGGATGCCTTCAATAATCTCAGGAAGAAAATGAGGTGACAGCGACGTGACATCATACCCCTCAAACCCGCCGCTTTCGATATTCCATTCGGCAAAACGCGTGCTTTGTCGTTCTGGAGAATTCATGGGAGTTATTATAGCAAATATAAAAATAGCCCGTATGAACGGGCTAAATTAGATTCGGTTGCGGGGCCGGGAGTTCCTTCGCCGTCAGAACGGTCTCAGGATAAACTGCTCCTCCCAGCCGATACCAAAAAGACTCTCGAATTGAGAGCCTTTTTGGTATAAGTTGCGGGGCCGGGAGTCGCACCCGGCCTAGAAGATTATGAGCCTTCTGTGCTACTGTACACTACCCCGCGGTTCGTTAAAGAACTTTCGTATTATAGTCTACACGCATCTAATGAGCAATTCGTACCTATGGCGTATGCTACAATAATACCCTATGCAATCAGAGAAAAAGCCAACGTACGCGACGCCATTCGGACAGTACATATCCATTCTCGATCACGCGGATCCGAACGTTCGAGATGCAGAAGAATTTGGTTCCATGCTCATCCTCTCTCTGGTTGAGGAGGTAGGGGAGATGGCGCGTTCGTATCTTGCCAAGCATGGCAGGAAACCGACAAACCTCGCGGCTCAGGAAGATGAAACGTATGAGGAGGAGCTGGGCGACATCCTCGTGTCCGTCCTCCGGTTTGCCAGGATCAAAAACATCGACCTCCACGAGCGCGTCATGTACTCCCTCAGGAAGGTGGAGAAACGCCAGAGGAAGCCAAAAACATAAACAAGCCCCGTCGTAATCCTTCGGGTGAATACCTCTGAGGGTTTGTTATACAATGAAGGAGCAATAAACCTATGAAACGCTTTCTTTCCGGTATTACGCCCTCTGGGGACGGGAGCCTCCATATAGGCAATTACCTCGGTGCCGTCAGACAGTTCATCTCGCTGTCCCGCGACAACGAGGCGTTCCTCATGATTGCCGACCTGCACGCGCTCACGACCATCCGGGATAAGAAACGGCTGGAGCATAACGTGGAGGAGTTGGTACGTAATGAACTCGCGCTCCTTATGGGAACGCTCGGCGGGGAGCTTCCGAACATCACGTTTTTCCGCCAGTCCGATGTCCCGGCGCATACGGAACTCCAGTCGATTCTCAATAACGTGACGCCATTGGGGCTCGTCAAGCGTGCCCACGCATACAAGGATAAACTGGAGAAGGAGAGCGCGGAGGAGGATATAAACCTCGGCCTTTTCAACTATCCGGTCCTTATGGCCGCGGACATTCTGCTCTATCAGACGGACTTCGTGCCGGTCGGGAAGGACCAGAAGCAGCATATTGAAATTACGAGAGATATTGCCGGACGATTTAATAAGACGTTCTGCAAAAAAATTTTTAAACTTCCTGAACCGTACATTCCTGAAGAAGTTTCCGTCATCATGGGGACGGACGGGAAACGCAAGATGAGTAAATCGCTCGGAAACATCATCAGCATCTTTGAGCCGGAAGAGGTAATCCGGAAACAAGTGATGGAGACGTATACAGATCCCGCTCGGATTCATGCAACTGACCTCGGACATATAGCAGGAAACATGGTGTTCCGGTACCTCGAATTTTTCGGTACTAAACAGAAAGTCGACGAATTGAAAGAAGCCTACAAAAAAGGCCAGGTGGCTGATGTTGAGGTAAAAAATTATTTGTATGCATCGCTTCTCAAAACGTTCGCTCCGGCGCGGGAGAAATATCATGCGTTGGCAAACAACCCGGAAGCGGTCAGGGAGATTTTACAGGAAGGCGCCCGAAAGGCAAACGCCGTTGCCTCCCGGACAATGGTGGAAGCGAGGAGGACGATTGGCCTCTCGAACGCCTACTCGTGTCCTTCCGGTTCATCATATACGCCTGTACCGTCAGAAAGGCAAAATCAAGGTCTGACCCCGGTTACCCCGGTTACACTGGCTGAGTTTGCTCGGATGGAAATACGGGTCGGTAAAGTTATTGAAGCATCGAATAAAGAAGGCAGCGAAAAGCTTATCCGGCTGGTTGTTGATGTGGGTGAAACCAAGCCACGAATTATATTTACCGGCGTACGGGGGTTTGGGTATACGCCGGAAGACTTTGCCGGCAAGCAGTTTCTCTTTATCACGAACCTCGCGCCGCGCAAAATGATGGGCGAGGAGTCTCAGGGTATGATCCTTGCTGTTGACGGAAACGAACGGCCTCGTGGTGAGCATGACGCAAAAAAGCCGGTGTTTATCACCGCAGAAGGTATGCCATTGGGCGCAAAAGTGCGCTGACACACGGCACATATCCTCCGGCTCCGTTCCGTGCTATAATTTACGGTTATGAAACCCGATGAAAAACCCGCCGTGAAGCCGAAGAAAAACGGAAACAACGGAAAGAAGGCGGCGAAGATCTACGAACTCAAGTTTTATCTGAATCCCAAAAACATCTTCATCGGCCTGTTTATCGTGTTTCTCCTCTTTTCCATGCTTGGGAGTGTCGGAACAACGGGAACGCCGGTGCCGGCTGAACCCCTTTCTACCGTCGTCGCCGACGCCCAGGCCGGGAAGATCAGGGAGGTGGATGTCGAAGACACCAAGCTGACAGTTCACTACAAAGACGGCAAGACAGTCACATCCTATAAAGAACCTGGTGAGTCCTTCCTGACACTTCTTAGCGATGCCAAGGTCAAACCGGACTCGCTTATTGTTACTGTCAAAGACACGAGCACGAGCCAACTCTGGCTCAATATCATCTCCAATGTGCTCCCGCTCGTTCTTATGGTTTTGTTTTTTGTCTTTATTTTCCGGCAGGCGCGGGGCGCGCAGGACAACCTCTTCTCGTTCGGCCAGAGTAAGGCGCGGGTCTGGAATAAGGATTTGCCGAAAATCACCTTTACCGATGTTGCCGGCGTTGATGAGGCGAAAAATGAACTTGAAGAAATTGTGGATTTTCTGAAATCACCGGCTAAATACAAGGCGCTCGGAGCCAGGACGCCGAAAGGGGTAATTTTGGTCGGTCCGAGCGGCACCGGCAAAACGCTCCTCGCGAAAGCCGTCGCAGGAGAGGCAAAAGTACCGTTTTTTTCAATCGCCGGAAGCGAATTCATGGAAATGCTGGTGGGTGTCGGAGCTGCACGCGTCCGCGATCTCTTCGGCCAGGCAAAAAAGAGCGCGCCTTCCATCATCTTCATCGACGAAATAGATGCAATCGGCCGGATGAGGAGTGTCGGCATCATGGGCGGGCATGACGAACGGGAGCAGACATTGAACCAAATCCTGGTCGAGATGGACGGATTTGAGCCGAATACCGCCGTCATGGTGATTGCCGCGACCAACCGCGGGGATCTTCTTGACTCCGCCCTTCTCCGGCCCGGCCGGTTCGACCGGCGGATCGTTCTCGACCTTCCCGACATGGAGGGGAGGAAAGCAATCCTTGCCATCCATGCCAAAGGGAAGCCGTTTGCCTCAGGCGTTGACTGGGACAAGGCCGCCAAACGGACGGTCGGCTTCAGCGGCGCGGATCTCGAGAACATGCTCAACGAAGCGGCGATTCTCGCCGCGCGCGGCAACAAGAAGGAAATCGACATGAAGGATATTGAGGAGGCGGCCACCAAGGTAAAGCTCGGTCCGGAGAAAAAGCGGCTCCAAAGCGACCAGGACCGGAAGATGACTGCCTACCATGAGGCCGGGCATGCGGTCGTCAATTACTTCTCTCCGTCTCTTGATATGGTGCACCGCATAAGCATCGTGTCCCGCGGTATGGCATTGGGGTACACGCTGTCTCCGCCGGAGAAAGACCGGCTGCACGAAACCCGCTCGCGACTGGTCGAGGAAATGGCAATGACCATGGGAGGCCGCGCCGCCGAAGAGACGGTATTTAAGGAAATGACGAGCGGGGCCGCCAATGACATTGACCAGGCAACGAGGATTGCGCGGTTCATGGTCATGGAGTTCGGGATGAGCGATTTGGGGCCCATCAACTTCGGGCCGCAAATGGACGTAACGGAGTGGGGGAAGTCGTATATGGAGCCCCAGCAGATTTCGCCCCAGATGCAGGACAATATAGACCGGGAAGTGAAAACGTTTCTCGACACCGCCTACCGGAAGGCGCTTGATATCCTCAAAAAACACAGAAAGGAGCTCGACCGGGTGGCCGAGGCCCTGATGAAAAAAGAAACGCTCGAGAGCGAGGAGTTCGAGTCGATCATGGGAGGTCCGAAACAACGACTCACGTCGTCATAATCAAATTCTCAGATAATCCAATAATCAGATCATCAAATTCTATCGGATCGCCGGATCATTTGTTGATTGGAGTATTGGATAATGTTCCATGTCCCGACTCGTCCTTATCGACGGCAATGCAATTCTTCACCGCGCGTATCATGCGCTCCCGCCACTCACCGCACCGGATGGCTCACCCGTCAATGCGGTCTACGGATTTACCTCCATCCTTCTGAAAATCTGGCAGGATCTGAAGCCTACCTATATTGCCGTCGCGTTTGACCGGCCTGCACCAACGTTTAGAAAATCTTTATACAAAGAGTATCAGGCCACCCGTCCCAAAATGGACGAAGATCTGGTGGGGCAGGTCGGGAAAGTGCATGAGATGGTCCGGGCGTTCGGGATCCCCATTTATGAAAAAGACGGGTATGAGGCGGACGATGTGATCGGAACCATAGCAAAACAGGCGACAGGAAACAAGGAACAGGAGACAAGAAAGGGATCAGACAAGACTCATGTTCCGGATCACCTGCCGTCATCTATCGACGAAGTGATTATCGTGACGGGAGACCGGGATCTCATGCAGCTCATTGATGATCATACAAAACTCTATATGCCGGTGAAAGGAGTATCCGAGGCAAAACTGTTCGGCGTGAAGGAGGCGAAGGAACGCATCGGTGTTTTGCCGGAGCAAATCCCGGATTTCAAAGGGCTTGCCGGAGACGCTTCGGACAACTACCCGGGTATTGCCGGTATCGGGCCGAAAACCGCGATAGAGCTTCTTGCCGGATTCGGTTCGCTTGAGCGGTTGCTTCGTGCGGTAAAAGAACGCGATCCGAAGGTCAGAAAATTACCTGTTGGTCTTCAGGAGAAATTACAAAAAGGCATTGAAGATGCAGTCCTTTCCCACGAGCTTGCTACGGTAAAAAAGGATGTACCGCTCGATGAGTCAATACGCCTTAAGAAGATTGAAACGCTTGATACCCAGGGTGCGCGTGAAGAACTCGATAAATTTCGGTTTAAGAGTTTATTGAAGAGACTGCAGGGCGATGTGGTTCCGGGCAACAGGTCTCGGGGAGGCCTGAAACATGAGGGAAGGAAAAAAGAGAAAGGTCTTGACGGGCAGATGAGACTGGTATGAGTTTAAAGCTTAGCTTTGAATGTAGGTGGAGCCTTGGAATGCTATGAAGATTGCACTCGTTCATGATTATCTCCGGGAGTACGGCGGGGCAGAACGGGTTGTGGAGGCTTTGCATGAACTCTGGCCGGAGGCACCGCTTTTTACGTCGTTTGTTGACTGGCAGGCGCTTGGCCCTCATGCCGGCCGCTTCCGCGGGTGGGATATCCGGACCAGCCCGGTTGCCGATAATTGGCTCATAAAAAAATTCCATTCTCCGCTCCGATTTTTGGCGCCCAAAATCTGGCAGAGCATTGATGTCTCCGGGTTTGACGTCGTTTTGTCTTCCAGCGGGTGGTTTATGTGCAGGGGGGTAGCGTTAGGGAACCCAAAAATCAAAGATAAAAAATCAAAAATACAATTAAAATATCATAATGCCGGGAAGGGTAACCAAATACACATCTGTTATATTCATCATCCCCCCCGCAATCTCTATGGGTACGCAACCGGAAGCACGCTGCAGAAATACTGGCCGGTACGGGTATATGCCGCAGTCATCAATTTTTTCCTCCGCCACTACGATTTTGAAACGGCGCAGCATGTGGATTATTTCATCGCAAACTCCAAAGAGACGGCCCGCCGCGTCATGAAATTTTACCGGCGGGAAAGCACCGTGATATACCCCCCGATTGAAATAAATCCCAAATATCAAATCCCAATGACCAGGCAAGTTCAACTTTCAAAATCAAAAATTGAAGGGAAGGAATACTGTCTGTCTGTCGGGAGGCTGACGTATTCAAAGAGGGTGGATTTAGCAATAGAGGCTGCAAACCGGTTGAACCTTCCCCTGAAAATTGTCGGGACGGGAAGCGAGGAAGCATGCCTCAAATCAATGGCGGGACCGACCGTTGAGTTTTTAGGATCAGTCTCCGATGAGGAGCTCGACAGTCTATACGAAAGAGCCAAGGCGCTCATCTTTTGCGCGCTGGATGAAGATTTCGGTATGGTACCGGTTGAGGCGATGGCGCACGGCGTTCCCGTCATCGGGCTGGCACAGGGCGGCGTACTCGAAACGGTTCTTGACGGCAGGACCGGAGTTCTTTTTAAAGAGCCGACGGTTATGAGCCTGATTTCTGCCATTAAACGATTGGAGAAGGAGATGGGGAGAGGGGAGGATGGGGAGAGGGGAGGATGGGGAGAGGCGTGCCGCAGGCAGGCGGCAGTATTTCATGAAGATAGATTTAAGAAAGATATGCAAAGATTTATCGGTGAAAAATTGAGTAGGTTTATGAGCCGCACTTGATACCAGCGCGTACGATTGATACAATGCGCTTTATCCCGGAACTATGGCAGTACGTGAATTGGATGAATCGGAGACAGCGATAGACGGAATGATGAGTGAGCTTCGTGCTGCCTGGCAAGCGATCGGTGACCCGACTGTCCCAGGTGCATTTCTAGAGCTTGATTTACTAGAACAGAGCGTCAGTTTGGCGTTGCAAAAGTTGGGTTATTCGCCTCAACTGGCAAGAGCGGAAATGGAACGCTTAGCGTATTACCACGAGATGGTCGGAGAATAATTCCTTCTTTTTTTGCTATTTTCCGGGTTGCGTGATATTTATGGAGTTTTCCCATGGTTTGTGGGACGATGGAAGGAGAGTATGACAGAGCTACTATTAGATGTCAGGCAATTGACGAAACGGTTCGGTTCCCCGGCGGCGGGTTTTCTGGCCGTGGATAATATCTCCTTCGGGGTTCGTGAGGGGGAGATTGTGGGGCTTCTCGGTCCGAACGGTGCCGGCAAATCAACAACCATCTTTATGCTTCTCGATCTTATATCCCCGACATCCGGGGAGATACGGATTTTCGGCGGTGACTACCGCCATAACCGAGATGCGATCCTCCAAAAACTTAACTATTCCTCGACCTACGTCGAAATGGCGCCGCGGCTGAGCGTTTACGAAAACCTCCTTGTGATGGCGCGCCTTTATCAGGTGCCGGACGAGAAAAAAGAAATCAGTACGTATGTCGATAAATTCGGGGTTCGGGAATTTCTCGGTGCGCAGTTTCATACGCTTTCGGCCGGCCAGAAGACGAGGGTTGTGCTTTGCAAGGCGTTTCTGAACCATCCCGCACTTCTTCTTCTCGATGAGCCGACAGCAAGCCTCGACCCGGATGTGGCGCTTCTCGTCCGGCAGGAGATACTCGAGTCGAGAACACGCGGCATGACAGTCCTCATCACCTCCCACAACATGGCGGAAGTTGAAGAGGTTTGTGATCGGGTGCTGTTTATCAATCATGGAAAGATCGTGTCCGAGGATACGCCGGTTGAACTCGCCCGGAAAGTCCGTCACATCCGGGTACAGCTCATGATGAAAGACGGACAAAAAAGGACGGTCGCATTCGCCAAAAAAGCGGGGTTTCCGGTAGAGGAAAAAGACCGCTTCGTGACGATTGAAGTCGACGAAGGGGATATCGCTTATCTTCTGGCAAGTCTTGCCGATCAGGGGGTAGAGTACCGGCAGATCTCGATCGACAAGCCGACGCTTGAGGATTATTTCATCAAAATGCTGGGAGGCGGCGTATGAACTGGCACAGGGTCGGCGCCATGGTGCTTAAAAATCAGTACGCGTTCCGCAGGGATGTGTTTAGGATTTTTGATATTTTCTGGTGGCCGGCGTTTCAGCTGTTTATCTGGGGACTCTTCAGCACCTATCTGGCCTCGGCATCGGCAAACCGGGTGAACCTCGTGACGGTGCTTCTCGGAGGCATCATCATCTGGACGTTTTTTGACCGCGCAAGCAAGGACATCTCGCTTGCCCTGATAGATGAGCTGTGGAACAAAAACTTTATCAACCTTTTCTCCTCGCCGCTTACGGTGTCTGAGTACCTTATGGGGGTCGTCCTTATATCGCTTCTCAAGCTTTTCATAAGTGCCGCGTTTATGTTTCTTATAGCCGGTGCGTTTTATTCCGTGCATATCACGACATTCGGATGGTATTTTGTACCCGCTGCCGTGGGGCTTACCCTCATGGGGTGGACGATGAGCCTCATTGTCCAGGCGTGCATCATGCGGTGGGGCCATACGGTCGAGGTGTTTATCTGGGCAATCGCGACCCTCGTTCAACCGTTTTCCTGCGTCTTTTACCCGCTGCGGGCGCTTCCCGAATGGGCGCAGACCCTGGCGAGAGCGCTTCCCACGACATACCTTTTTGAAAACATGCGCAGTAACATGATGGGGCAGGGCATCATCCTGAGTCAGTTGGGGCTTTCCTTCGGGCTTAATATCCTGTATTTTTTGGTTGCACTCTGGTTTTTTTACCGGACGTTTGCCTATGCCAAAGCGCAGGGATTGATTATTAAGAACTACTAATATGGAGCCGATTTTGACCGTGTCACACCTCAGCAAGCGATTCGGATCTCCGACGCACGGATTTGTCGCGGTTGACGATGTCTCCTTTACCCTTCGGGAAGGGGAGATACTGGGTCTTCTCGGCCCGAACGGCGCCGGGAAAACCACGACGATCACTATGTTGCTTGGCCTCATCCTTCCGACCGCGGGGGATATATCTTACTTCGGCAAACCGTTTGGAAGCCACCGTCAGGCATCTCTTGCGCGGATCAACTTTGCTTCCTCTTATGCACAGGTGCAGTCCAAGGTGACCGTCCGGCAAAATCTCCTGATTTATGCCGGACTCTACGCGGTGAGGGACACATCCAGGAGGATTGCGGAACTCCTCCGGCTTCTGGAAGTCGAAGATACGGCGGACCAGCTGTTTTGGAAACTGTCCTCCGGCCAGAAAACGCGCGTGATTCTTGCCAAGGCACTCATCAACCGGCCGCGGCTTATTCTTCTGGATGAGCCGACCTCAAGCCTGGACCCGGATATTGCCGCAAAAGTCATCGACATCATTAAAACCCTTCAGAAGAAAGAGGGGGTTGCGATCCTCTACACAAGCCACAATATGAGGGAAGTAGAGGAAGTCTGTGACCGGGTGATGATCATGAGTCACGGAAAAATTGTTGCTGAGGATACCCCGCTCGAGCTCACAAAGAAAATCGGGAACGCGCGGGTGACGGTGACGTTTGACGGGCCGAGCGAAAAGGTGTTTTCGTATCTTAATGCCAAACAGTACCGTCACCGGTTTCCCCGCGGGCAGGTTGTGGCGGTGGATCTTCCGGGTAAGGCGATCCCGAAGCTCCTGTTCGGGCTGGCCAATGAGGGGGTCTGGCTTACCGACATCGATATCGAAAAACCCGGACTTGAGGAAGTGTTTCTTTCCATCACAAAAGGATCTTATGAGCGCTAATCGGATTGTTTATATCCTCCTCCATACCTGGTACCACTTCATCCACAGTATGGAAACGTGGGTCGACATCTTCTGGAATACGACGGTCAACCTTCTTATTTTTATCTTTATCGCAAAGCTCATCGCGGGAGGGAGCGCAGTCGGCGTAGAGGGGGCGGGACTTATCCTGGGCATGGTGTTCTGGAACGCCGTGTGGGTCGGGCAATACAATGTGACCATCGGCGCTCTCTGGGAGATGTGGTCCAAAAGCTTCAATACGCTTTTTATTACCCCGCTCACCATGGAGGAATTTATCGTGGGACAGATGATATCCGGCGCTCTTAAGTCAATAATAGCAGTCGTTATTTCGGCGCTCGTTGCATACTGGCTGACCGGACTTTCCGTCATTACTCTCGGGTGGATGCTCCCGGTCTATGTGTTTGAACTGCTGGCTTTTTCCTGGGGGATAGGCCTTATGGTACTGGCCCTCATCATGCGGCTCGGAACGGATGCAGCTTCGCTTTCCTGGTCTCTCGTGTTTCTCGTACAGCCGTTCGGCGGAGTATTTTATGCGGTGACGGTGCTGCCGGATGCATTGCAGAAAATTGCCGCGCTGTTTCCGAGTACGTATATTTTTGCCGCGATTCGCGCCCAGTACCTTGATGGCGTCTTAGAGACGGGAAATACCTGGAGAGCACTTGGACTGGATGCCGTATGGATTCTGCTCGGGTATATTGCCCTCCGGCTGGCCCTGCGGCAGACGCTCACAAGCGGCGCGTTTGCCAGGCTCAGTGAATAACTGAAGCACCTCTCATTTGTCTCGCCTGTACAACCAAAAGCTTACCGTCCGTTGTGATGATGAGTTCCACATCCTGAAATTGCTGAAAGATCCGTTCTATTTGCTGAACCGTTTCAATAATATCCAAAATAGAGTCGGCAGGAACATCTGGCGGATTTCCGGTGACTATTATGTCCTTTTGTTGAACTGTACCTGATCGTGGGTATTTGATTTGTATTTTATCCGTTGCTGTAGCGGAAACCAGCGATTCGGGTGTACCTTCAGTCAGTTCTATAAGAAATTCATCTTGACTTGTAAAAATGACTGCCCCTATTGACGCATCTGATACATACTGTTGGACTATCACTCCCAAATCCATTTGTGAAGGGTTATGTCCGAGATGACGGAGTGTCCGGATGCTTTCCGGTTTGAAGTAGCTTGTGAGTGTCTTGCGGATTGCTTCGATAACGGACTGTTCGGGAATATCGACCACCGAGTCGTAGAGTCCTGCTAAGGAATAAGGCCCGTCTTCCGGTCCGGAGGAACGTACGGCAAACCGAGTATAGGGATGGTTATCGAGCGCTATACGCAGCTGTTCAATAAAAGCGGGCGGAACCGGAGCGTGAGTAATTTTTTCCTGTATTTGTCGTGTCAGGCGATTTATCTGGCGATCTCTGTCAGGGTTTACGACATCAAGCTGATGAATAAGCGCGTCTAGCCCAATGTCATGGAGGAGATTGCGTATAGCTTCACTGGTGAGGGCAAATCCTGGCGGTACCGGAATGTTATAATACAGCAATTCTGCCAGAGCAGCAGCTTTTCCCCCAGCTTCCCTGTTTCTCAAAAGATTATAATCCGTAAGGTCAATAATTGCCCGTTTGTATGGATCAAGAAATTCAATAATAGGATCGCCATGTTCTGATAGGGATATGTTTACGCGCTCGCCATCCCAATATGACCGATCTCCAACGTGAATGACATTGTGATGACTGTCTATGAGCGCTCTAGCCGGGTGCGATGTTTCAGCGGAGCCGTAGAGGAGCGCAGTAACCCGTTCAATCCCCGGAATCGTCGCAACCCTGTGAAAAAGGTCAGAAGCACGGTTTCGGAAGGCACCGGGACCAAAATAGACAATCGGATGCGATCCTGTGATTTTTTGCAGATCATCCTCCGTTTCGATGCGTACGATCGTACCGGTTATCGCTTCACCGGGAACAATGTGCAGGAGGCGATCCTGATCAGGAGCGTATGGAGCAATTTCCCTGATATAAACACCATCTTCCTGAACGATAAATTCCAATCGTGAATTTGGGCGGGTTGCAAACACCTTAGCTGCCTGGTCTGCAAGATCCAGGAGCTCTCTATCCGTGAGTGCGGGCTCCAGCTGAAATTCCTTGGGAACAGTGTACGGCCAGTATTCGTTTCCAATGCCGGGAATGAGAGTGCGATATTTGAGCGCGATTTCCATAGCAGTTCGGGAGTTACGCTCAGTGTCATAATATATCGTATCGGTTGGACAACTTTGGACCGCTTCATCGGCTCCGAACGTGGCGACTATTTTAATCAGGCCCGGTCTACCGGGTACCGGAGTGGGTACGATATATCCTCCGGTCCACGGAAGCTTTTCTTTTTCCGGAACCGGTATCCGTCCATAATAATCGCGTCGATCCATGACATTGATAAACGGATGGAGGATGAGCGCGATATCACATCCTTCTTGGTCGTACCCGTTTGCTCCGGCATAGTCCCAGATTTCCAAAACCTGTCGTACATACTCATCCTTTTCATAAATTGCCGCGCTTCTGGGGCCTTTCGGGTTATCCACACCCGGGACATAGACGGCACGGCCGACGTAGGCACCCCGTGTGGGATTAGCTTTGCGGATTACATCAAAGACATCACCGATTTCTATTGCAAGTTCATCGGTGAGCCCGTGATCACGGTATTCGACGAACGCTTCATGACCGAGAACAAACATGGGATCCGGCGAGCGTAGACCGAGCTTGGTCATTTCTTGATATCCCTGAAGTTTGGAGGAGGGACTTTCATAGTTATCGAGGCTAAAAACGAACTGCGACACACCGTCGTCTTGCTTAAATTCGATACCTGGCATAGGAAGATAAGTTCGAGGCAGGAATCGGGCGAAGTATAGCAGAGAGGGGGAGGGAAGTAAAACCAAGACAGCCTGATTCGGTATCATTTAGGTAATTTCATAATGATAGAATACTAATTATGTCAGAATTATTAAATCAGCCTGTTGACGTTAGTCGACCATCCAAACGTGGGGGAGAAACTCTTCAATATGAAAATCATTCTGTCACAGGTGATTTCGCATGTTTATTAACTCCCGCCCAAATAATGAGTGGAATACATACATTAGCGATGGACCTGCCTCACGATCTTGCACAAACTATCCCAGACGGTGACAATAATCAGCATAAGCGTGAGATAGTAACTGTTTCTCTATTTATTAAAGATCACCCGGGTCTCGCAATATCGAATGAGAGGGTGCGTTGGTTAACAGAGCTCATAAAAACCCATCATCTTGAAGACGTTCGTCACCATGCCGCTGAGGCATTCGGCGCAATGCTTGCGGTAAGCGAAGCTGATGACAAGAGAACTTTATCAGATGTACTTGGTGTTAGTCCCGATAGGGAGGGTTTCAATAGTCAAGTTATTGATGCCTTTCAACTCGGAAAAATATATGAGACAGAAGATGTTTTCAAACATATGTCCCCGTTCATGCAAGAAGCTATTCTTCTCCGGGCCGGAAAATCAGACATTTATCGTATAGTCAATTTTCTTGACTCTCATGGTGAACAGAAAGTAGATTTACTTGAATTAGCTGGAAAAAGTCTTGACACAACTCAGCTTTCCGGACCTGCCTTTATTCAAATGGTTAGGAGTGTAATTCCAGAGAGAAACGCTTTAGGCCATGCCGATTGGAGAATAAGAGCTTTGGCAGCAGACTTCGTGCGCATTGGAGAGTTGGATGTAGATATTGAAACAATTTATGAACGTATTAAAACGGATCCCGAGGAAGAAGTTCGTGTAAGGGCTAGGAACGCTTTGGTAGCCAAACTTTCTTCATTATCTGGTTTGGAATTAGATACATGGGCAACACGATTATTAAACGATTACAATGAGCTTTCGGAACAAGAATTACGTTATGTTGCGGGAGTGCTCCCTCGGATAGTATCATTTCTATCTTCTGATAGAAAGCGGGATACAGTTACTAGTCTCATGCAGACGGGTCGTTTGCATCATGTCCCCTATAACCGAAAAACTGCAATAAAGTCACTAGCAAAAATTGCATCCTCATTAGATGAGGAGCAGGAAGAGAGGATTAAAAATTTTATTATTGGCTCTCTTCGTGACGTCTCTCCTCTTGTACAAGAAGAGGCATGGTTGAGTTTAGGTAAAAGATTGACAAAAACACTAAGCGCGCGACAGGCGAAGAAAATATTGGCAAACTTGTCGCTTGATGGAAAAGACTGGTACTACAAAAGTATCGTAGCGAAGGCGTTAGCACAATTAGATACTATATATCCTAGTTGGCCGACAAGTCAGACCAAACCAGATGTACTTATGTTTCCCGGAACATTCGATCCCATCCATAAAGGCCATATCGAGAGTGCGAAAGCGGCAGCTGAACTAACGGGGAGAGAGGTTTGGATAGTTCCGAACATAGTTCTTCGAAGAAAAGAACCGGTTGACATTCAGAATCGTCTTGAGCTTATTAGGAGTGCGATTGCTGACCTGCCGGATGTATTTGTTGTTCCTATAGAAATTTTATATAGAGACGGAGTGCCCATAGACACAAAATTAGATAAACGTAAGGTCCTCAGCAAATACGTTCGAGATATAGGTTTTTTAAGAGGAGCAGATGCGCTATCGCGTCCGGGATACAAAGATTCATCCAGTCCATTGAGGCACATTTTTCATGTTATTTCGTCGAGAGGCATGAAAGGAGTCAAAACGATGCTTTTGAATGAGGGACTTCATTGGGAAGTGGTGGAGCAAAAAACAGTGGTCTCAAGTACACAAATCAGAGAGTTGTTCGGTAGCGGAAGACAAGAAGAGGCATATAAGATGCTTTTGCCTTTGCAAATACAATTGCTTAGTTCTAATCGATGGTATCCTGCTGTCAACAATAACATTGTTTGACAAACGGGAAATATCTTCGTAATATAGGAAAACACCTTTCGGGCAGCGTGGTTTAAAACAGAAGCCATGAGTTTCGGAAAAGACACATTTGTCCTCTCTCTCGGCGGATCCCTTGTCGTTCCCGACGGCGGCATTGATACCCGATTCCTCATTGATTTTAACCGGTTTATCCGTACCCAAGTCTCCTCGCAAAAGAGGAGATTTTTTATTGTTGTCGGCGGGGGAGCGACCACCCGGCACTACCAGAGCGCCGCGCAGACCGTGCGGGGAGAAAAAATCGTTGACGAGGACTTGGACTGGCTGGGGCTTCATGCGACCCGCCTGAATGCCCAGCTTATCCGGACCATATTCCGCGACATCGCCGATCACCGCGTGATCAAGCATTATGAGATCATCCTCAAGATCGATAAACCCGTTGCCATCGCCGCCGGATGGAAGCCCGGCTGGAGCACGGATTACTGCGCCGTGACGCTTTGCCAGGATTACGGGATGCGGCAGGTCGTGAACCTCACCAATGTCGATCAGGTCTACGACAAGGATCCGAAAAAATACAGCGATGCCAAACCCCTGACGGAAGTCAGCTGGAAGAAGTACCGGGCCATCACCGGGAACACATGGACGCCGGGGATGAACCTGCCCTTTGATCCGATTGCCTCAAAGCTTGCCGACGAGTTGGGCGTGACGGTCAAAATCATGAATGGTCAGGATCTGGACAATGTCGGCCGCGCCCTGGACGGGAAGAGCTTCAAAGGAACCACGATAAAATAACACATAATTTTATTGTTCGATTATCAAATTGTCAAAGAACGCTTCGGTTGGGTTTTGGTTTTTTCCGGGTGTCCGCGAGGGCGTGTTACAATAGGCCCGTATGATCCTTTCGACCCTCTCGCTTCAGAATTTCCGGAGTTATACGAAGCGTTCGTTTGCCTTTACTCCCGGAGTTACGCTGATTGTTGGCCCCAATACTGCAGGAAAAACAAATATTCTTGAAGCAATCACCATGCTTGCCCTGGGAAGAAGTTTCCGTGCAGAGTACGACCGGGAAGTTGTCCGGTGGGGGCAGGAGATCGCACGGGTTAAAGGAACACCCGGCGATATGACGCTTGAGCTGGTAGTAACGGATGGAAGTGTCGGCGGAAACTCAGCCCCTGCAAAAAAATATACCGTCAACGGCATCGCCCGCCGGGCCGTCGATTTTGCCGGAAATCTCAGAGTCGTCCTTTTCTGGCCGGAGGATTTGGCGCTCGTAACCAACAGCCCGGGGCTCCGGCGCCGCTACCTCGACAGCGTTTTGATCCAGACGGACCGCGAGTACAGGAGGAATCTCCTCTCCTACGAACGCGGGCTCCGGCAGAGGAACCGTCTCCTTGCCGCCATCCGCGACGGGAAGGCAAACCGGCGTGAACTCCTGTTTTGGGACCAGCTCCTTATCCGCGCCGGTTCGTTTCTTACCGACGCGAGGGCGGGGTACATCGATGCCATAAACAAATATTCCATTCCTGAAGCGGATTTTTCCGCGGTGTATGACAAAAGTGTCATATCGGAGGCGCGCCTAGCCCTATACCGGGAAGAGGAAGTTGCGGCTAAAGTGACGCTTGTCGGCCCCCACCGCGATGATTTTACCGTTTTGATCCGCTACAACGGGAGCGTGTCTCGCCGAACGGGCGAACGGGCCCTTGGCCGGTTCGGGAGCCGCGGCGAGCAGCGGCTCGGCGTTCTCTGGCTCAAGCTTGCGGAACTCTCCTATATCGAAACCGTCTGCGGTGAGAGACCGCTCCTCCTTCTGGATGATATTTTTTCCGAACTTGACGAGAGCCATCGCACCCTTGTCCTCGAGCTTATCGGCCGCCAGCAAGCCATCGTAACATCGGCGGAACCGAGTATAATAGAACGGCTTCATCAGGGCGATGCGGCGACTATTCGATTATGACGAGCGATACAAAAACGGGTAAGGAAGCCTGTATGAATCCGGTCACCCTCAAAGATCTTGAGCGGCTGTATGTGCCGCCCCACAGCTCCCACAAAGGGCAGAACGGCAGGCTTCTTATCATCGGCGGCAGCAGTCTCTTTCATGCGGCAAGCCTGTGGGCCCTGGAAGTAGCAAGCAGGATTGTGGATCTCGTTCATTATTCTTCAACACCGGAAAACAATGAGCTGGTCATGGATATCAAAAAAGAATTCCGTGACGGAATCGTGATACCCCGAAGCGACCTCGATGCCTATATCGAGGAAGATGACGTGATTCTTATCGGGTTGGGCATGACCCGAGATGATGAAACCGAGTCTTTAACCAATACGGTATTGAGGAAATATCCTCAAAAACAATGGGTGATTGATGCCGGAGCGCTCCAGATGATGGACAATACTCTGATTCCTAAAAATGCCATTCTGACGCCGCATCAGGGAGAATTTGAAAGCCTCATTAAACGCGATGCTGAGGTCGCCGGAATAAATTTTGATTCGTCTTCAGAGGCCACTCGAAAGGTCGACCTGAGTCCAAATGATAGTCGGGTCGAAGACGAACAAAGTTTTTCAGGCTCGCCGCATCGGCTAACGGATAAGGTCAAGCTATTTTCGGAGAAATATCATTGTATAGTTCTCCTTAAGGGCCAACAGGATATTGCCTGCGACGGAGAAGGGCACTGCCGCGGCATTGCAGGGGGCAATGCCGGGATGACGAAAGGAGGTACGGGGGATGTCCTGGCAGGGCTCATCGCCGCACTGGCCTGTAAAAACGAACCGTTCCTGGCAACCATTGCCGGAAGCTACATCAACAAAAAGGCGGGTGACGAACTCTCCAGGACCGTGGGGCCGTATTTTAATGCAAGCGATCTGGCCGCAGAAATTCCCCGGGTCATGCACTCACTTCTTCCCTAGTTTTTCCACGAGCGTGGTCAGCTGGTAGGTGACCGTTACGGCAAGGATTGTGACCAGGACGGCATAGAGGAAGAGAGACAGGATACCGCTTCCCTTCGGGAGATACGGCTTAATATATGTATTGACGAATTCCTGGATGACGCTGTTCCACGCGAGGGCCGCAACCAGCCCGAAGCCGGCAGTCGAGAGTGTTACCATCTGCCGGACGATTGCAAGTCTCAGGTTTTCCGTTTGCTTTTTTTGTTCCATGCGGGTATTATACAGGAAATAAAAAACGGCTGCATGGTCAGATGGTTCCATGGCTAAGAAAAGAATTTTTGACCAGAAAGCCCTATCCCTATCTGTCCCCCATGTACTCACCCACTTTTTCCATTACCAACAAGCTTCTTAAGAGTATCGGCACGATAGAGGCGGCCAAAGAAGTGATTGAGAATGCGCCGCTTGTCCCGGCATGGGAGGCAAAATTCCGTGAGGATGCGCTCGTCCGGACCGTGCATCACGGTACCCACATTGAGGGCAACGAACTCAATATCACGGAGGCGGGGAAGGTTTTAGCCGGGGCTAAAATCGTCGGCCGGGACCGCGACATCCAGGAAGTATTAAATTACCGCAATGTCCTCAAGTTCATTGAAGGGTTTGACAAACCGGAGATATCCGATGAGGGTATTAAACATATCCACGAGCTGACGGCATACCGGATTCTTCCCGAAGAGACGGTCGGGGAGTACCGGAAGAGCCAGGTGGTCGTCAAGAACAGCCAAACCGGCGAGGTGACGTTCCGTCCGCCGCCGGCGCTTGAGGTGCCGTTTCTCGTTACGGCGTTCCTTACCTGGCTGAATAGCGCTTCAGGCGAGACCCATACGGCCATCAAAGCCGGTGTTGCCCACTATGAACTCGTCCGTATCCATCCGTTCCTTGACGGCAACGGCAGGGTCGCCCGGGCGGTTGCGACGGTCATCCTTTTCCGCGGCGGGTACGATATCAAACGGTTTTTTTCGCTTGAGGAGTACTATGACCGGGAGCCTCTCAGGTATTACGAAGCGCTTCAGAGTGTTGCCAGGGCGGAAGGCAACCTGACCGCGTGGCTTGAATACTTTACGGAGGGTCTTGCAATTGAACTCACGCGCATCAAAGAGAAAGTCAAAACACTTTCAACCGATCTGAAGATCAAGAAATCCTTCGGCGGCCAGCAAATGGCACTGACCGAGCGGCAGATCAAAATAGTCGAGTTTATTCAGGAAAACGGCTTCCTCCAAAACAAGGCGTTTTTTGAGCTGTTTCCGATGATCTCCGAGGATACGGTACTGCGGGAATTGAAGGACCTTCTCGAAAAGGGTATAGTGAAGAAAGAGGGGACGACCAAAGGAGCGCGGTACGTACTGAAAAACTAAATTTTTGCTGTTTGATTGGTAAATTTCCGTATATGTCTCTGTCCGGACCGGGTATTACCTATATCCTTCTCGTCATCCCGACGCTTTTTGCGCTCGTTGTCATCGGTCAGGGCATTTCCAAAGTATTGAAGGCAGAAGAAGACGGGCCGCTTGTGACGGGTTTCGGTACCGTCTTTTTGGTATTCATTGCGGCAGCCTACTGGTTCTTCATACGCTGATACGGAAGACAGGAATACACGAGGAGCGAATAATGAAATAAAGAACTGACGTTAATACGGCATTCTGTATCGCAGTATTCCTTTAGTTCTTATTCTCTGATTGGTCATGACTTTCTCGTCGCTTTCCCATTATTTTCAGAAACTTGAACAGACAGCCTCAAGAAACACCATGACCATGCTCCTCGCGGAGCTCTTTCATAAAGCAGGCAGGGACGAAATCGGGAAAATTTGTTTCCTCCTTCAGGGACGGGTTGTACCCCTCTATGACGCGCTTGAGTTTGGCGTTGCTGATAAGCTCGTGACACGCGCTATTGCGCAGGCATATCAGGTTGCGGAATCGAAAGTAGCCGCTCAGATAAAGCATGTCGGAGACGCCGGAATAGCGGCCGAACAATGTTATCATGTTCTAGAACAGGATAACAGGAATACCATCTCCGTAGGAGAGGTATTTCAGCAGCTGTATCAGACCGCCCGGGCGTCCGGTATCGGCTCTCAGGAGCAAAAGATCACGTTATTGGCTGGGCTCCTCCGCTCAATCGACGCGCTTTCTGCACGGTACATCGCACGGATTCCTCTGGATAAACTGCGCCTCGGGTTTTCGGATATGACCATTCTTGATGCGCTTTCGTGGATGCTTACGGGAGATAAATCGCTTCGGGTCCGTCTTGAAGAAGCCTATAATGTCCGGCCGGATATCGGGTATATCGCGGAATCGGTAAAAAAAGACGGTATCCACGGACTCTCCCATGTCTCGGTACGCGTGGGCGCTCCTATTCTTGCCGCCCTTTGCCAGCGGCTTCCGCATGCGGATGAGATGATTAAGAAAATGGGCGAAGTTGCCGTTGAACCGAAATATGACGGCGTGCGGACGCAAATTCATGTTCAGAGGCAGGACAACGGCAGGCTCCGTGTACAGAGTTTTTCAAGAAATCTGGAAAATACAACGGCGATGTTCCCGGAACTTACCCATATTGGCGCTCAGATTCACGCCCGCGAGGTGATTCTGGACAGTGAAGCAGTGGGTGTGGATCCGAAAAGCGGCAAACTGATCCCGTTTCAGGAAACGATGACCAGAAAACGCAAGCACGGGATTGATGTGCAAAGCAGAAGCGTACCGATCCGATTTTTCGTTTTCGACATCCTCTATAAGGACGGGGAAGCATTGCTGGCAGCCCCTCTGTCCGAGCGACGGAAGATTCTTGAGGCTACCGTCGGAACGGGGAATATTCTGGTCGTTTCGCCGGAGATTGTGGCAGAGACGGCTGAAGAAATCAGAACGTATCACGATGAACAGCTGAAAAGGGGGCTTGAAGGGGCAGTCGTCAAAAAATGGAACAGTCCCTATGAGCCGGGGAGGCGGGGATTCAGTTGGGTGAAATTTAAGGAAGAGGAAGGACATACGGGGAAACTGACCGATACCATTGATGCCGTGGTCATGGGGTACTATCGCGGAGAAGGAAAGAGGAGCGGATTTGGAATTGGGGCATTCCTGGTTGGCGTACGACAGAATGAATCCTTTGTAACGATAACAAAAATTGGTACCGGCGTCTCGGATGCATTGTGGAAATTGTTGAGAGAACGGCTCAACGCAATTAAAACGAACCGTCAGCCAAAAGCATATAGCCAGGTCAATAAACTTTTTACCCCGGACGTCTGGGTTGAGCCGAACATTGTGGTTGAGATTGCAGGGGACGACCTGACGAAGTCCTCCAACCACGGGGCGGGGATCGCCGTCCGCTTCCCGCGCCTTGTCCGCATACGGACGGACAAAACGCCCCGCGAGGCGACCACGACCGGTGAACTCAATCAGATGTACCGCAAGCAGGGAGCCGGCGCCCGGCGTGGGGTATAATAAGGGGCACATGGAAGCGCCCAGATATTCTGTGATTATTCCGGCTTTAAACGAAGAACGATTCCTCCCGACATTACTCGCGTCTCTTGCCATCCAGCATGAGCGTGATTTTGAGGTCGTGGTTGTTGATGGGCATTCGCGGGATCGGACGGTTGCGGTCGCGAGAAGTTTTACCGGAAAGCTTCCGTCTCTGTCGGTTCTCGAGAGTCCCAGAGCATCACTTCCTCTCCAGCGGAATATCGGTGCAGAGCGAAGCAGGGGAGCGTGGCTTGTGTTTGCCGATGCGGACAGTGTCTTTCTGCCGTATTTTCTTGAACGCATCCGTTCATACATAGACACCGAACACCCTGTGCTTTTCACTACCTGGTTCAGACCCGACAGCGAAGTGGGCAGTGATGCGGTGCTGACCCTTCTCGGAAATCTCTTTGTGGAAGGGTCGATCCTTTTTAAACGGCAGCTGTCGCCGGGGCCGCTCACGATCGTGACGCGCGAAGCGTTCGGCCGGGTGGGCGGATATGATGAACGGCTGAGCTTCGGAGAAGACTTTGACTTTGCGCAGCGTCTGGCCGGGGAAAAAATTCCTATGACCATGCTCCGGGAGACGCTCTACATCTGGTCGATGCGCCGCATCAGAAAAGAGGGAAAACTCCGCATGCTCCAGTTTTACGCAAAAGTTTCCCTCCGCGCGCTCCTCATGAAAAAGCCGCCGAAAGATGTTCCGGACTATATTATGGGCGGTCAGCTTTACCGGAAAGGGTACCGGAAGCCCAAAAAGACTTCAGCGCTGAAAAAAGCGGAAAAGAACGTCCAGAAACTGGTGGAAGAAATCATCGGAAAAGACGTATGAACAGACAAAAGCCTATCTTGTATTCGGTCATCATACCGACCCTCAATGAAGAGCGCTATATCGGCGCGTTGCTCCGGTCCCTCGCGGAACAGACGGAGAAGCATTTTGAAGTCATCGTCGTGGATGCACATTCAAAAGACGGGACGCGGGACGTTGTTGCATCATTTGGTACAAAACTCCCGTCTCTTCAGATTCTCAAAAGCGAAAAGCGGCTTATTGCAGAACAGCGCAATATCGGGGCGGCATCCGCCCGGTATGACTGGCTTGTGTTCGTCGATGCCGACAGCGTGCTCCTCCCGTATTTTTTTGAGCGGCTTTCCCTTTACCTTGCGCATCACCGTGTTGCGGCCCTGACTACCTGGTTTAGCCCGGACAGCGAAATCCGCAAAGATGCGCTCCTGACGCTTTTTGCCAACGTGACGATCGAATCATCCGTCATGCTCAGCCGTCCGCTTGCGCCGGGGCCGCTGACGATTGTCACAAAAGCGGCACATACCAAAATCGGCGGCTACGACGGGGGGTACCGGAACGGCGAGGATGTGGATTACGGAAGGCGGTTGTTTGACAGGGGCATACCGCTCCACGTCCTGCGGGAAACCCTCTATATATGGTCATTACGGAGGTTCCGGAGGGAAGGAACGCTCCGGATGCTGGAGCGGTTTTCCGTCACGGCGCTTCTTGTGCTTGTCACCAAGAAGCCGCAGCGGTATATATCAGGCTATGATCTTGGCGGGGCACTTTACTCCCTTAAGAAATCCTCGCGGCTTTCTTTTATCCGTAAATACGAACGGCGTCTCAGGAAGCTTATGAAAGAATTCGTATAATACTATGCAGAGCATTGCCGATCTCCAGCTGCACTCCCGTTTTTCCCGGGCCGTATCAAAAGAGATGACGATTCCGAATATTGCCGCCTGGGCAGCCCGGAAGGGGATAGACCTCGTTGCTACCGGTGATTGGACGCACCCGCTGTGGTTTCGGGAGATTCAGGAAAATCTTGAAGAGACAGGGAACGGGTTATTGAGATTACGAAAGCAGAAATTAGATAATGGAAATCAGAAATTGGTAATAGAAGATAGAAATTTGAATTTAGAGAATAAACCAATTTCCAATTTCAATCAACCTATCTCTCCTTTTTTTCTTCTTGCGACCGAAGTTTCCAGTATCTACTCCCAGGGCGGGAAACTCCGGCGCGTTCATACGCTCATTTGGGTGCCATCCTTATCGTCTGCCGGAAAAATCAGCCAGGAGATGACGAAACGGGGCTGCAACCTGCTGAGCGACGGCAGGCCGATCGTCGGGCTTACCTGTCTAGAGATAGCAGAGCTGGTGTTTACGATAGAACCGAAGGCGCTCATTATCCCCGCCCATGCATGGACACCCTGGTTTAGCGTGTACGGAAGTCTTGGGGGATTTGACCGTCTCGAAGAGGCGTTCGGACCGTTTGCAAAATATATCTATGCCGTTGAGACGGGCTTATCAAGTAATCCTGCTATGAATTGGCGGATTAAAGAACTGGATGACCGGTCGATTGTCTCTTTTTCTGATGCGCACTCCGGCCCAAAAATCGGAAGGGAAGCAACGGTATTTGAGATGCCGTCCGGTGCAGTGAGCTATGAAACGGTGTACCAGGCGATTAAATGCTCTCCGCATGCAAAAATTGCCTATACGCTTGAGTTTTATCCGGAGGAGGGGAAATACCATTACACCGGCCACCGGGCCTGCGGTATCCGGTGGAGTCCGGCGGAGACGAAACAAAAAGGGACGACCTGTCCGGTTTGCGGTAAGCCGCTCACACAGGGTGTGATGCAGCGCATTGAGGAGCTTGCCGGACGAAGCGAAGAAGATTTAAAGCTTGAGGCAGTTACGCTTCCTGATGTGAAAGCAACCGCTACCGGCAGCAACGCCTTTCCTCATCGACCGCCGTTTGTCATGCTGGTGCCGCTTCAGGAAATTATTGCTGAAGCGGTCGGGTCACCGGTAACAAGTCCAAAAGTCCAAACCCCTTACAGACAGCTGACAGAGGCTCTGGGTGGTGAGTTTACGGTCCTCCTCCGTTCTGATATCAAAGACATTGAACGGGTTGCCGGCGCACGGATTGCCGCCGGGGTCGATAAGGTGCGGCGCGGGGATATCGTTATAGACCCGGGATATGACGGAGTATTCGGGGTCGTCAGGATATGGCGGGACGGGGAAGAAAAACCTCTGCTTGACGCATCCAGAGAACAGCTTTCCATATTCTGATTGTTCTATTGACGGGCAATTTATAGCCATGATATGGTGAGTACAGAGATACTCTTTCGTACGCGAGGCACAGCGGAGGAGGAGAGGAGGTGATCGGACATGGCAGAAGCAAAAGGAAACGAAAACCTGATGGCAGCGGCAGCGTATTTGTTGGGTTTTGTGACCGGCATCATCATTCTTCTTATCGAGAAACAGAGTAAATTTGTACGCTTTCATGCAATGCAGTCGACCATTCTGTTCGGCGGCATATTCGTTGCAAATATCGTTTTGGGATTCATACCGATTCTCGGATGGATCGTCGGGCTGGTCTTGTCGCTTGTTGCATTTATTCTCTGGATCGTCCTCATGTGGAAAGCATTCCAGGGAGAGATGTATAAAGTGCCCTACGTGGGAGACATGGCGGCACAGCAGCTGGCAAAGATGAAATAAGCCGGGTCATCATGTTCGGCATGATGGACGCTGATTTTGTTGTGCTACTCTGGCGCTATGAGGGGGTGCTGCAGTGATGTTCGAAAATCGTATCGAAGCCGGCTTCTTGCTTTCACAGAACTTATCTCCTGTTAGTTCTCCGCTCGGTCTCATTTTGGGAGTGACGCGCGGCGGTGTTGTTGTTGCTGCGGAAGTAGCCCGGCGGTTACGGTTGCCGCTTGATATAGTAGTCGTGAAAAAACTCGGGGTACCGGGCGAACCGGAATTGGCGTTCGGCGCCGTGGCACCGGATGGCATCTTTTGGGTGGACCGGGATATGGTCAGGGAAAGACACCTCAATGAAGCTTCTGTTGCCCATATGATCGGAACGCTCGGCCGCGAGGCAGCGCGTGCGATGCGTCGCTACAGGCACGGCATGACGTTTGCCGATATGCCGGGGAGGGATGTGAGCCTTGTGGACGACGGGGCGGCAACAGGCGCAACGCTTACCGCGGCAGTGCTTTGGGTGAGAAAGCAACGGCCTGCGTCCGTCTCTCTTGGAATACCCGTCGCCTCGAAAGATGCAGCAACGGCGCTCCATCAGTGCAGTGACCGGGCCGTTATCCTCGACGTACCGGATGACTTCCGTGCCGTCGGACAATTTTATCGATCATTTCCGCAGGTTCAGGATCAGGACGTGATAGCATTGGTCAAACAGTATCATGCGCCGGCAGCAGCGGGATAATCGTTTTTTCCAGAACAGCTATGAATATTATTGTCGGCCTGGGGAATCCGGGAACAAAATTTGAGGGAACGCGCCATAATATCGGATTTATGGTTGTCGATCTGTTGGCGCGGGAGATTTCTTCTTCTCCGACCCGATGGCAGTCGGATCGACAAACAGAATGTGAATTAGTCCGCATCGGTGACGTGATCCTCGTAAAACCGCAGGTGTTCATGAATAATTCAGGACTGGCAGTCGGGAAACTGGCCCGATATTACAAGACTTCGCCCGAACATATTTGGCTTATTCATGATGATATAGATTTGCCGCTTGGGAAGATCAGGATTCGCGAAAAAGGAGGAAGCGGCGGACACCATGGCGTCGCATCGGTCATGCACGCTTTGGGGAGCGACGCTTTTATCCGTTTTCGGCTTGGTATCGGAAGAGGGAAAGACTATCCTTCAGCGTCCGGAGACCGTAATCTTCACCACCGGTCCGTCATCAATTTTGTCCTGTCGCGGTTCAAAGAACGTGAGGCCGGGAGCCTTAAACATCTTGTGCACCGCGGTACCGAAGCGGTCAGAATGGCGCTGACGGAAGGGTTGGATCAGGCCATGAACCGGTATAATTAGCCGGACGGTCCGGAGCGGTGACGGAGGAGCGTATGCAAAAGATTGCGCAGATTCTTACGGCATTTAATCCGCTGGAAGATAAATATATTTCCCGGGAGTTCCAGTCCTACGGAATCTACCTTGCTGAAACCCTCGGCGACTATAAACATAAAGCACTCTATATCCGTCTGGCAAAGACCGTCCCCCGGGCCGTACTTGAAAAAGCACTTTCGTTTGTGAAAGACAGCCAGGCGAAGAGCAAGGCAAAACTTTTTATGTGGAAGATGGCCAAATTAAAGAGAGGAGAGGAATAGGGCTGAACTAGAAATTCGTTGATGGAACATGGAAAGCTGTAAATACACAGGGGATTTTGATGACTGATTGTTATAACCAAGGTTCATTTTTCAAATTTCCAATTTCGATCAACTTATATCCATTTTCGCTTCACGCTATGTCTCGGGTACACCTTATCATTTCCGGTCAGGTTCAGGGTGTGGGTTTTCGGTCCTGGGTCGGCCGGTTTGCGGAAAAGAAGACTCTGACCGGGTGGGTCAGAAACCGCCAGGACGGCGCGGTCGAGATCGTTGCCGAAGGCGGGAAACAGGACCTTGATGCGCTTATTGTCGTTTGCCGCCGCGGCCCGGAGCCTGGCTGGGTGGACGACGTTTCCGTGCGGTGGTTATCAGCTACCGGGGAATTCCATGCGTTTGCCGTGCTATACTGAAAAGAAGGAGATATATTCCGAGAAACACGTTATGGTACCAAAACTTCGCGCGCTTATAGAGAGGAAGCCGTTGGCTTTTCTGATCCTGAGTATCCTGTACCTTGCGCTTTTGGTGCTGTTCCGGTGGGGCGTGCATCCGACCGTTGAGATTCTCTGGTTCTTATGTGGCGGGATATTCGGGATCTATTTTCTGGATATTGCGGAGGTCTTTTTTTCTCTCAGACCTTCGCCGTTTCGATCGGTCTTTTTTGAAGCACCATTTGCGCTCGTCTGTGCATTTGTGGTGACTTCCTCCGGCAGTATGTTTGCCAGCGGGCTCGTGCTTTCCATTTTGGAAACGATATTGCTCTGGCAGGTGGGGGAGTGGCGTGTGACCGGCGCACTGAACGGTTGGTTTGCCTTGATGGCTGCTCCCGTAACGCTGCGTGTCCAGCGATGGACCGTCATTATCTCTGTCATCCTGTTCTTTCTGATGAGCGTGTTGTTTGTCCGTTAATCTCCATGATCGCGTCCGAATCACCGCTTTGGCACTACCTAAGTCCCCAGCAGCAGAGTCTTCTCAGGGACGGTTTTCATTTGTTGGAAGACAGAAAGCTTCACCCTACCGAGCGTTTGAGTGATTACTCCTATCTCGTATTCCCCTTTGCGAAAGCCTATGAAGGTTTTTTGAAACAATGGCTCCGAGATATCCGTATCATTACCGACCGCGACTATCACAGTGACCATTTCCGCGTCGGCAAAGTGCTCAGTCCGAACCTAGAGCGGCGGCTTGGCCCGAGAAGCGCATTCAGAGAGATAAAAGAGCGGTTCGGCGACGATCTCGCGCTTCACGTATGGCAGACGTGGAAAGAGGCGCGAAACCTGGTGTTTCATTATTTTCCGCACAACTATCGGGCACTTACGTATGAGCAGGCGGAAAAGCTTACGACTCTTATCACCTTGACTATGGAAGCGTGTGTGAGTCTGAAGTAGCTGGGCTTGTAAGAAGACTCACGTCTTGCATTGCCGGCTAAACCACGCTATCGTAAAGCTATGGCAAAAAAGGCCAAAACTGCCGCACGGAATACAACGACGGAGCCGGTGTACCAGTTGTGGGCCTGGATACTTCTCGTGTGGAGCCTGTACCGGTATTTTGCCCGCTTCCCCGAATGGGTAGACGAATTTATCTTTAAACCGCTGGTGTTTGTGGGACCGGTCCTCTGGTATGTCGGAAAGGTAGAGAAGCGGACGCTTGAATCCATAGGACTAACGACAAAAAATTTTTTTACCAACCTCTACATCGGCATCGGCATAGGGTTTCTTTTTGCCGTTGAAGGAATTGCGGCAAATGCCCTCAAATACGGCCATGTACAGATTGTCCCGATTCAGGCGCTTCAACAATACGGCGTTGTCATGCTGCTTCTCCTGTCGGCGGCAACCGCCTTTTCGGAGGAGCTCCTGAGCCGGGGTTTTGTCTTCAGGCGGCTTCTCGAGCGGACGAAGAATCTCCCGTTTGCCATAGGGATGTCTACCATCCTGTTTGTCCTGCTGCACATTCCGATTCTCGTAACGGCGCTGAATCTTCACGGTCCGACGCTTGTCCTCTTTTTTGTAACGGATTTTGTATTGGGATGTGCCAACGCGCTCATGTTCTATAACACCGGGTCACTGGTTGCCCCGATCCTCATGCATGTATTCTGGAACATGACGGTTGCGCTGTATCTCTAACGTATTGCTTACGTAAGAACACTATTCTTCCGGAGTAATTCCGAGGTATTTCCGACCAACGGAGTTTTTGAAGATCAGGCAATCGTGTTTTTCAGAGATGTCAGATACGCCTCGAACTGCCGGAGCCCGTCGTTCCGATCAGAGAAAGGGATCTCATGTTTTATCGCCGGACACCCCCGGAGCATCCGTGATATTTTTTTCGAATTTTCGTACAGAAGACACACGGGAATATTGTGCCGGTAGGCGTATTCAATCTCAATACCGGTGCCGGTTGAAGGTTCTCCGACATAAGCAACCATAATATCGCTGTCTGTCAGTTCCTGGATGTCTCTTTTGTATACATCTGCCGGGGTGACATTGGGGTTTTTGATGGGATCCGTTCCGTTGAGGAATGCCCAAAAATAGGAAAAGCCCGCCGTACGGGCAACATTCGCAAGTTTTACATAAAATGCTTTTGTATCATCCGGATTGCGAAGATCGGTCAGCGGACCGGCAAAAAATATTCTCATATGACTCCATAGAAACAAAGAAACGCCTGTCTGTCATGGCTGGCAGATCAGGGTTACCTAATATCCATAAGTATACACAATACCGTGGAGTTCGATCAAACGGCCCCTTTCAGAGCATTGGTAATCGTGGTACACTGATAGTCTCAGACAGGCAGAATACGGAAAGGAGAGCGTGCTATGGCAGACATTACGGTGACCGACCAAAATTTTGATACCGAGGTCATACAAAGCGGCAAACCCGTGCTTGTGGATTTCTGGGCGGCGTGGTGCGGCCCGTGTCGGATGCAGAGTCCGATCCTCGAAGAGGTGGCCAAGACTCTGGACGGAAAAGCCACGATTGGTAAACTCAATGTTGATGATAACCCCGCCTCCGCCCAGCGGTTCGGCGTCATGAGCATTCCGACCCTCATGATCTTCAAAAACGGCACGGTCGTCAAGCAATTTATCGGTGTGCAGAGCAAGGACACCCTGCTTGGAGAACTCAATAAGCTGATAAATTAAATTAGAAAATCGTTGGTAGAAATTGGAAATTGGTACCCGAAGTCCGAAAATCGGAATTGGGAGTGAATCTTTTTTCCAGTTCCTATGTTCTGTTACGAATTTCTCTTCTCCATCAACGAATTTCCAACTTCTCTGGTATGATTTATGACGTCATTATCATAGGCTCCGGGCCTTCCGGACTGACCGCGGGAATATACAGTACCCGCTTGGGACTCCATCCGCTCATCATTGCCGGACAGACGTGGGGCGGCCAGCTTATGCTGACGACCGATGTGGAGAATTACCCCGGCTACCGGAAAATCACCGGGCCGGAACTCATGCAGAAGATGCGTGATCAGGCAGAAGGACTCGGCGTGGAAATCGTCGACGCGGATTGTACGAGACTCGAGACAAAGGAACGGCCGTTTCATGTAGCCGTAGGGGACAAAATATTTGAAGGGAAAACGGTCATCGTTGCCACCGGTGCGGATACGCGCTGGCTGGATGTGCCAAACGAAGGAAAACTCCGGGGACGGGGCGTATCTTCCTGCGCTCCGTGCGATGCGTTTTTTTTCCGAGGCAAACCGGTTGCCGTGGTCGGCGGCGGAGACAGCGCCATGGAAGAAACCCAGGTGATCGCAAAAGTAAGCCCTGATGTGGTTCTCATACACCGGCGTGACGAATTCCGAGCGCAGCCGGCAATGGTGGCAAAAGTATCAGCCCTTCCGCAGGTAAAACTGCTGTATAACACGCGGGTCGTCGATGTTCTGGGGGACACGGTGCTTACGGGACTTTTGCTGGAAACGGGGACACTTTCTCCAAAACAGCAGGTTGGGAGCCTGCCGGAACTTGTGGCCAAATTCGGAGGGGAACAGAAAAGCGGGACGCAGTGGATTCTGCCGCGTTCCGGCGTCTTTGTCGCCATCGGCCTTATCCCCAATACGGACCGTTTTCCGGGACTTACGCTTGATGCCCATGGAAATATCGTCCGGTATGAGGAAAAAGACGGGCAGGGGATGCTTTCCTACTTTACGAAAACCAATATTCCCGGGGTATTTACCGCCGGAGATGTCCATGACGGACGGTATAAGCAGGCAATTACCGCCGCCGCATTCGGCTGTATGGCTGCACTTGACGTGGCGCGGTGGTTGTCGGAAACCGATACACATACATGACGCCGCAACGCAATACCGGAACGGTTGATGCCGTTACCCATCTGGCAAGCACGTTTTATCTCGCGCGCTTCCGTATGAGTGATCCGGAGGCATTTACGTTTCGTGCCGGACAATATGTCATATTTCAGCTTCCTCCGCCGAAACTCCGACACACCATGTCCATTGCTTCGGACCCCAAAGACCGGGAACACATAGAGATTCTCCAGGGTGTTGTGCCCGGCGGTCTGGGGTCGGAATGGCTCTTACATCTTCAACCCGGAGACCCGGTTTCTTTTCTCGGCCCGCTCGGGAAGTTTGCGGTTCAGAAAGAAAGCCCGAGAAAAAAAGTATTTGTTGCAACCGGCTGCGGGATCGCTCCGTTTCTGCCCATGATCGCCGATTACCATGAAAGCGGAGGCGGCGCCAGGACAATGCTCTATTGGGGACTGCGGCACGAGGAAGATATTTTTTGGAAGGATGAGTTTAACCGTCTTGCGGCTTCCTATCCGGCATTTTCGCATCTTCTCACGCTCTCGCGGCCCGGGGAAGGATGGACGGGGGCGCGGGGGAGGGTAACGGACTATGTCGTAGAGCGGGAGGAGAAGCCGGCCGAGTCCGAATATTATCTCTGCGGCAACAAGATGATGATTGCCGATATCCGCGCCGAGCTTGCCACGAGGAAGGTGGCCGCGGACCGGATCTTTACGGAAACGTTTTTTTGAGATATTTTGAGGGAATCCTATGCATACCAATCCGTTTGAAGGAGCCATGGAACAGTTGACCGCCGCGTCGCGCATTTTAGAAGCACGGACCCGGACAAAACGGGAGAAAGAAAGCCTGAAGCGTATCATCGACATTCTTCGGTATCCCGAGCGCGCGGTTACGGTGCACATCCCAGTCCGTATGGATAACGGAGAGACCCGAATTTTTGAAGGATATCGGGTGCAACACAATAATGTCCGTGGCCCGTATAAGGGTGGTACGCGATACCACCCGTCAGTCACACTCGATGAGGTGAAAGCGCTTGCGTTTTGGATGGTCATGAAACTTGCGGTGGTTAATGTGCGCTTCGGAGGGGGCAAGGGCGGCATCATTGTGGACCCCAGAACGTTGTCCGAACATGAACTGGAGGCGCTGACGCGCGGATACGCACGGGCCATAGCGCCGGTTATCGGACCGACCGTCGATATCCCCGGTCCGGATGTCAACACCAACGAAACGATCATGTACTGGATGGCGGATGAGTACCGAAAACTCAAATCACAAATCTCAATGTCCAAAAAGGAACGAGAAACATTGCCGGCGGTGACGACGGGGAAGCCGCTTGCGCATGGCGGATCGGAAGGCCGTCATACGGCAACTGCACAGGGTGCGCTCTACGTATTTGAAAAACTTACCAAGAAACTTGGTATTAAACAGGGCGCAACCGTTGCCATACAGGGATTCGGCAACGCCGGGTATTTTATGGCAAAAAATCTCGTGTCCGCAGGGTACCGGGTGGTTGCCGTATCCGACAGCCGTGGAGCGGTGTATGTACATGACGGCATAGACCCGGAAGCGACCATGCGGTGTAAGACGGAAAAAGGGACGGTTGCGGGCTGTTACTGCAAGGGCTCCGTCTGCGACGTCCGTTTCGGCCGGACTATAGATCCGCAGGAACTCTTGACTCTCCCCGTTGATGTGCTTATACCGGCGGCTCTCGAGCAGGCCATAATGGAAAAGAACGCAGACAGAATCCGGGCAAAAGTGGTTTTTGAGCTGGCTAATGGCCCGACGACGCCGGAGGCAGATGAGATCCTGCGGAGAAAGCACGTTACGGTCGTTCCTGACATCCTGACGAATGCAGGCGGAGTAACGGTCTCGTATTTTGAATGGAAACAGAATATGGACGGGGCGCACTGGCCGGAATCTGTTGTCTTTGAAAAGCTCCGGTCCGTCATGACGGCGGCATGTGACGATGTATGGAATACCGCGGAGCGCTATCATACCAGCATACGCATGGGTGCTTTTATCGTCGCCCTTTCCCGGATTGTGTCGGCATACACCAAGACGACAGACTGACTCTTCGTGTAAGTTGTTGACAATGCGGATAACCCACGGTACAATACTCTTTGCCTTTTGATCCCGAGTCATACGGGGACAGATGCAGGGCGCGGACGAGCGGATGTTTCACCACATCACTCACTTTTTCATGAGACGCTATCAACCATATTCAAACCTTAACCGCCTCAGGCGACGTTTGCGTGTGTGAGTAGTATTCCTCATCTGAAAGTTCTGTATCCCCGCATAAAGGCGGGTTTTTTTGAACCCATTTTTATACATTGCAAGACGGATTCAGGGGTGATCTGCCAGAAAATAAGGGGTTTACCCCGAAAATTCGAAGAATTATTCGGGGCCCGAAGTTTACCTGGTTGAACGCTTCATTTGCAATGAAGAGGCAGGCGGTTCGACTCCGCCCGGGTCCACCGTACAATGTTAAAGACAAAATTTACGGTGTCTACGACACACGGTAGAAAACAACATTGCTATATTGTCACATTGCTAAATTGCTCCCAAACAATTCAACAATGTACCAATGTAACAATTGAGTTAGCTCATTAACAACTCAATGACCTTTGTACCTAGGTGAAACTCCTAGGTATAAAGTTTTAAAGTAGTTGCATCATACGGGGTAACCCGCTTGTGCGTGGCACAAAGCTAGTTAATTCGTTTATTCGTTAGTTCGTTACTTCGCACTTACGAAGTAACGCGCGTTTCGAATTACCTATCTTCGCGCTGCGCGCGAGAAGTTATCCTTACATTTTAATTTTCGTTGGAACGGAACAGGGGAATACTAATCTCGTGCTTCGCACGACTTAGGTCCTTTGTTCTCTACAACGCTACAAGCTGACAATGGATGCCTTGGGAGTTTTTGCCGAGGAAGGACGCATATGGCGGCGATACTCGTCGGGGAGGAGTCATAATCCTTCGATCCGGCGGTTTCCGAATCGAGTAATCGTCCCGCTTTTGGCGGGAAATCCATCGTAAAGACGACCGCAAGGTTGTGATAGCGGCGGGTGGGGTACCATCCGAACTGAAACATCTCAGTAGGATGAGGAAAAGAAATTAATAAAGATTCCGTCAGTAGCGGCGAGCGAAAGCGGAACAGTCCAAACCGAGCGAGGCATATTGCCTCGCAGTTAATTCGCAAGGCCAGCAAGGCCGGTTACTTCGCACGTATGTATTTTCCGAAGTAACGAACTCACGCGTGTTGCTGCGAAGCGGTACGCTTCGCTTGAGAAAGAACGGTAGCAGAATTGCTTGGAATAGCAAACCAAAGAGCATGAAAGTTGCGTATGCGAAACCATTCTTTCCTCTAGGGAGTTCCTGAGTACCATGGGACACGAAGGTCCTGTGGGAAGCCGGGGGAACCATCCTCCAAGACTAAATACAAAAACTCACCGATAGTGAACGAGTACCGTGAGGGAAAGGTGAAAAGCACCCCGGAAGGGGAATGAAAGAGTACCTGAAATTGTCAGCTAACAAACAGTGAGAGCATGTGCTTCGCACAATGCTAGTTAGATCGTTGATTCGTCAGTTCGTTACTTGGTATGAACAAAAATTCGAAAGAACGAATAACGCGTGATGCGAACTGACTATGTGCGGAGCACACACGTG
>JAMCTH010000010.1 GCA_023379025.1 Patescibacteria group bacterium
ATTGTGCTGCGATATCCTTTTGCATCACGCCTTGCTCATGCAGCTCCCAAGCAAGGGTGATTTTCGTGATGTTTTGCATGTCCATAGTCTACTCTGGTCATGCCGGATATTTACGGAGAATTATGCGCTCCCTTGACTTTTCTCAAGAAAATCAGTACGATTTTGCGCATGCCGCATGCATCGGAGGAGGAAGAGCGGTATACCTTTACCATCCATGTCATTACGCGCATCCAGCGAACAGGCAGTCAAAGCAGCGCTCTCCGGGAACTGGAAAGAAGCCATCTCCCTCAACAGCGAGCTTCTCAAAGCGGACGAACATGATCTGGAAACACGGAACCGCCTCGGGTATGCGTACCTCATGAACGGACAGCCGACGCTGGCAAAACGGGAGTTCCAAAAAGTACTCGAGCGCGATCCGTACAATCAGATAGCATCAAAAAACAGCAGACGGCTCGGCGCAGTCAAAGCGGGATCCAAACATCCCGACGGCACCATGACGGCATCGGCAAATCCCCTGCACTTTCTGGAGGATCCCGGAAAGACAAAAATCGTCGCGTGCGTCAATCTGGCCCCTGCCACGGTCATGAATGCGGTCACACCGGGACAACAGGTGTTTATCAAAGCAAAAAATCACTGTGTTGAGCTGCGGACGGATCAGAATATCTACCTCGCGGCACTGCCCGACGATTTGTCATTCAAACTCCTCAGGTTCATCGACTCAGGAAATACGTATTCCGCACACGTAAAAACCGCGGACAAAAACCTGCTTGTGGTGATCATCCGTGAGGTAGCACGCAGTAAACGGTTTGCAAACCAGCCTTCGTTTATCACGAGCGGCGCCGCAACATTTATCCCCTATTCCCGAACTGCAAGAAGCGAGGATAAGCCTGATGTATCAGAAACGGGTGAAGAGGAAGATCCGGGAAACACCGAAGAAGGAGAACACGAATAAGCCCCGCGGGACCCCCAACGCCGCACCCTCATCAGGGAAGCGGCTCGAAAAGCTGTTTCACGCTCTGCCCGAGAAAGACGGCCAGATCAGCGCGTTTTAGATCCTCAGTATGATCCCGGCAGCGGTACAGCGTCCGCAGAAACAATGCGGTCACGCTTTTAAGGGCCTGTTGCGGGCCGTTCAGCTGACAGGTGGCGATGGTCGGCGTGCGGTTATCAACCGCTATGACATTGGCGCCCGCGCGGTTTATGGTCGCGGCAATCTTCGATCCGAGCGATGCCATGCTCGTCGTATTATACACGGCAACGGATAACGCTTCCCTGCGGATCCGGTCATCCTGAAACGCCGTACCGACAAAGCTACCGAGGCGCCCGGGATCAAGAATTGCTATATGGGATCCGTCCGGACGCCGCTCATCGGTCAGCACGTTCGACGCCTCCGCTCCAAGGACCGTGATATGATCCACCGGTATGGCATGTGCAGCCACCGCATACGGCAGGTACGAAAAGATGCTCATGTTCGTTGTACCCCTGCTCCGGCCGAAAAATCCCAAGATGCCGCGGTATGAAAACAGCGACTTCAGCACCGTTGACGCGTCTGCCGCCGACATATCCTGCGGCATGCGGGGAAGCCGGAGATAAAACGGGATGCCTATTCCGAAGGCCTGCTCAAGACTCTCCGGAAGGATTCTGGTATAGCGGCGGTCGATCCTGCCGAGCCGCCATAATGCATCAAGGGAATACGGGCCCACGCCGTAGACCCCGTCGATGTAGGCGTCGGCAGGTATGGTCACCACGACTGCATTTTTTTCCGCTGCATCAAACGACACAAGCACCATCGGGCTTCCGATAAAAAGTATGCTTGTACGAAGCGGCGTCCGCGCGGTAGCGGAGAGAAGCGTTACCGCACCGAGCACGCCGAGGAGTATCGTTCCAACCAGCAGGACAATCCTGCCGGCATAGCGCTCCCCTATCCGTTCATGCCGGTGGTGCAGATTCATGAGGGTTGCTTACCAGTCTTTTTTTCCTTTTTTGATGATTTCTATCTGGGGAAGCTGCCAGGATGAGGTGCCAAGCTGCTTCTGCGCTTTCTTTTCAAGAACCGCCTTTTTCGTTTTTTTCTTATCTCCTTTGTAATACCCGCCGAATTGTCCCATACCCACCTCCTTATCATATTGTAAGAACAGAACTGGATGAGCGCAAGTACACACGCATATAAATTTGAGGTTGAAAACATATTATAGGCTAATTTATGATATACTATTACTTGGTGTAACGTTTTCTCAAAGATCGTAGTATGCACGCGTATGACGAAGACAGAACATATATCATATAAGGATGTAATGGAAGAAACAGAATTTCGTGGACGGGCGATGGCAGACGAACTGACACTGCTCTCACAACGACTTAACTTTCCGTATCAGTTAATCGCGCAACATGGCGCACTCGCTATTGATGTCGGGGATGGTCCTGACATGATAGCATTAGCGCCGATGAATCCTTCTGTTCTCATCGTTTCTGAACCATATACAGAAATGGGGAATGATTATGTAGCGCCTGAACCACTGCATACTACTGTTTTAAATACTCTTGCGCAAGCCGCTCATGCAACACTTCTGCGCATGGATGCGTCGGATGCAATTAACTATTTACAGAGAACGTGTATGCGCGTTGCACTTATAACGCGGCTGAATATGTTCCCGGAACCAATATCGTTTACTGAAATTTCGATGGCGCTTGAACTCTTAATTCCAGACGGATTGCTATTAATGAGCTGGGATTCCGAAGCGTATAAATACGAAATAATGGATTACACGGAAAAAAAACTGGGTTCGTACCGTACAGATATCATAACGCCGCCGGATGACAGCCCGCTCACGGCAGGGGGTGTATTTCTTGCTGTATGGCCAAAATCCTGATCTGTCACGACACAATGGGCTTTGCCGAAGCCAAAGCAGAACTCTGGACCTCTGCCGGTTTTCCTGCGGTCGCCTGTGAAACCGTGGAAGAAGCAGAACGCTTTATTGCGGGAGGGGTCGGTGATATCAGTATCGTCGTGCTCCATAAGGATCTTGGAGACTCCTCCAAGGAACCAAACGGTGCACAACGGATCCTCGCCGCTCTTGCTCAAAACCGGGCAAACGTGCGTATCCGAAAGGGGTATATAAGCGGAGAATATCCGGACGGGAAATACCATGCGCTGGAAGACGGAATGGATTTCTATATGCCGACAACAATCGATGCACTTGACCCGTGGCTTCTGGAACAATTTTCGAAAGGGTATGTCATCGACGACAGCGAATACCTCTTAAGACACCGCGAGGTAGCTATGCCACCCGGTGATTTCGGTCCGCCGGAACGACAATCCCTTGGATTTCTGCTTTGATACCGCGCTTCCTATCCCAATCCGTGCTCAATCTTGAGCCGTGCGACTTTACCCGACACCTCATCGGGCGCGACTCCGAAATCAGAGAGAAGCCTCGTGACGATACTTACTGCGGCCTCAAATTCCGGCTGGATGACAACCTGTACCCCGAGGGACTTGAGGTGCCGCTGATCTTCCTCGTGATGCGTGCGGCAGACAATTTTTATCCCGCGCTTGAGCGTCTGCGCGTGGGCTATGATCATCTCCTGGGTATGACGGTCGGGTATGGCGATAACCAGTGCTTTGGCGTACTCCACCTCGGCATAATCCAGGACATCCCGGTCCGCAGGATCACCGTACACCACCGGTATGCCGCGGGCCCGGAGTTCGGCAAGCGTTGCGTGATTATAATCCACGACCAGAAACGGTATGCCGGCCATTTCGAACGCCCGGCCGATATACTTCCCCACCCTGCCGTACCCGCAGATCACCACATGGTCTTTCAGCGGATAGTCATGACGGCCCTGTACTGACTCCGTATGGACGGGAAACAGTTTGGGAAGCCTTCGCTCAAGCAGGCGGTACAGATGATAATAGACGTCATGGCCGCGCGCGATGAACGGCGTACTGATAAGGATCGTAAGGAACGTAAGGGCGATAAGGAACGTATAATTCCCTGTTGTCAGGGCGCTCAGGCTCACCCCGACCGCGGCAAGTACAAAGCCGAATTCAGACATCTGGGTAAGGGAGAGCGCGACCAAAAATGACGTTTTCCGGTGGTAGCCGAGATACCGGGCCAATCCCATCACCAGTACCCACTTTATCGCCATAACTGCAACGGTCATGACGAGGACTACCGGAAGAAACGGGAACAGGAGCGGCAGCGGCAGCGCGAGACCCAAGGCAACGAAAAATACCACCGCAAACAGATCCCTGAGCGGCCGGATCTCGGCAAAGACCGCATGATTCTGACTCGTTTCGGCGATCAGAAGGCCCGCAATGAATGCGCCGAGCGGAGCGGACAACCCTAACAGGTAGGCAAGCACCGTCGCAAGGAAAATGCATCCGACGGTCGTCAGGATAAAGAGCTCCTGACTTTTCCATTTCGCGACGGTGGAGAGGAATTTCGGAATGCCCCGTTTTCCGACCGCAAAAATGAGAAACAGGAAAAGCAGCGTCTTGACGATACTTCCCCCGATAGCGATAAGGATGGCCAGCGCATCCGTTTTCCCGGACAATACGACGCCGGATACCGCAGGAAGGAGGACCATCAGCGGTATGACGGCAATATCCTGGACGACCAACCAGCCGGTTGCCACTTCGCCCGGCACCGTATCAAGCTCCCCGTGTTCCGACAGGATCTTGACTACCACGGCGGTTGACGAAAGCGCCGCTGCCGAAGCGATGAACAGGGCAGGAAGAAAAGAAAACTGCAGGAAGGTAAGAACAAGAAAACACATCCCTGCGGTCAGAACTATCTGGAGCACCGCGGCCCAGGAAACGGTCCGCAATATGGTGTTGAGCCGCTGAAAAGAAAATTCTATCCCGACCGTAAAAAGGAGGATCGTAATGCCCGTATCGGCAATCAGGGAGAGGAATGGCCGGTTGATGGCCGTCGGAAGAATATTCCCGACCATGATCCCTGCGGCAATGTAGCCGACCAGTGTCGGCAACTTCAGGCGGCCGGCACTATAGCCGCCGGCAATCGCCGCGGCGAACACGAGCGTCAGCGTCGTAAAAAGCGAGAGGTTTTCCGGTGTCATACCATCCTACGCGATACCATCCGGTCCGTCCTCTCATCGTATATCATCGGGGGTTCCCGGCTCAAGATGCTGAGGGCGCAAAAAACAAAAGACGGGTCTGTCAGTCGGGAATCTCCAGATCCCCAAAAAGTCTTCTCATGTCCTCCGGAACGGGAGCGGTCAGGGAGAGAACCGAACCGTTGGGGCGCCGGAACGAGATCTTCCATGCGTGGAGCATCACCCGCGGCGCCCATGTCCGGTCCTCACGGCTGACAATCCTGCCGGCATAGAGATAATCGCCGACGACGGGATGGCCGATATATTTCAGGTGCACGCGTATTTGGTGCGTGCGGCCCGTTTCAGGGTACACTGCTGCCAGCGATGCCGGTACTGTATTGTGTTCTGTTGTCCGGCACTCCAGAGACGCAATGATGTTGTATTTCGTCACCGCATCTTTTCCGCCCGGGACGATGCCAAAACGCTCCCGATTCCACGGAAGCCGGCCGACCGGCGCACGAATCTCCCCTTCCGGAGGGACGATACTGCCGTGACACACTGCAAGATATACTTTTTTTATTTCCCGTTCCTTAAACTGCCTCTGGAGTTCGGCAAATATCTCCGGCGTTTTGGCGATAAGCAGTATCCCCGATGTTTCTTTATCTATCCGGTGTACAATTCCGGCCCTACTACAAAAATCACAATGTCCAAAACTCAATGACCAATGGGTCTTATCTATTATTTTTTGGAGATTTGGATTTGCGATTTGTGATTTGAAGCGAAGCGCCGCCCAATCCTGTACGGTCTCCCCTTTTACCGATTGCGCGTTGTTCACGACGATTCCCGGGGGCTTGTTGATAACGATGACATCATGGTCTTCGTAGATGACAGGGATATCCATGGTGGTCATCCGACGCTACGCAGCTTTGTTTGCTCCGCACTCAACACACAGTGTCGCAGTCGGCATCGCAGCCAGTCGCTCTGGCGAAATCGCGCGGCCGCAACCCGTACAGATCCCGTATGAGCCGTCGCCGATACGGAGCAGTGCCGCATCGATGGCACTCACCTGCCTCGTAAGCTCTTCGACAAGCGCCACGGCGCGGTCATGGCCGGCTTCATTTCCTGCTTCCGTATCCGACGCTGACGTATCGTTTGCGCGGTCGGGATTGGCATACGGATCCTGAGCCGAAAGTTCCTGCATGCGTTTCGTTACCTCGGTCTTATTCCGCTCAAGTATTTTTCTGATCCCGTCACGTTTTTTGTCTATGAATGGTTCCATACAGCATGTCCGGAATGTTCCGTACCCGTCGGTGTATCCGGATGATCAGACGGTGTACCGCTTCCTTGCCTCCTCCGCGAACATAAAAAGCGCCGAGGGACTGAGCAAAAATTCCGACCAAAATCCATTGATTGGCGCTTATACGATACCAGTATATCGCATCCGCACGCAAAAATTCAATAAGAAAGAGTCCTGCGGAAAACAACAGAAAAAATAGTACACCGACTAGTCCGTAGGGCCATGATTTTTTCCCCGCCCGCCGGGATATCCAGAGGACAACCAGCAAAATCACAAGAGACAGCACGATCTGGTAGAGCTGAACGGGATGTCTCCGATACGGGTGTCCGACGTACTCAATCGCAACCGGAAATTTCGTCGGGAGTCCGACTTCACTTCCGACCAGAAGCGATCCGAACGCTCCGACACAATAGGACAATGGCAGGGCAAACGCGACGGCGTCCAGCATATGACCCGCCCGGATTTTTCTCCGCTGCGCCCCGATGAGTGAAAATACCACAAACCCGATCAGACCAAAAAGAAATGAAAAGCCCGGCTGAACCCATAAGGCGACAATCCGGAGCGGCTCATGAAGGAACAACTGCGGATGAAGGAATACAAAACCGGCCCGACCCGTGATAAGCCCCATGATCGTCCCGTAGAACGTGATATCAAATATTTTCTGCTCATCCACAGCAACACTGCGGAGGTATTTCCAGAAAAGGAACGAAAACACAAACCAGGAAAGGATAAGAAATATCCCGGCGGCGTAGATATGAATAGTGCCGATGGTAAATGCAAGCGGGTACATAGGCGGTCTCAGTTGGTATTATACTTCATGCGAAGGACGCCGTATCCGGTGACGACCAGACCCAGAAGAAGCATCACCTTACCGACGCCGACGACATCGGCAAGTATGCCGCTCACAACGACAGGAAGCATGCCGACTCCTCCGACCGCCGCGGTGAGAATGCCGTACACCCTGCCGCGCATTTCCCCTTCAGCTTCCTTCTGCAGGATACTGTTTGCCGGTACATCCAAAAAACTGTTGGCAACACCGAGGCAAAAAAAGAGGAATATCTCAATGGGGAGTATGACCGGATCAAAATATCCGCTAAGACCCGCAACAGACCGAAGCCGCACCGTCAGAGCGATACCGACAAGGACTATGCCCGCCCCAAGGACTCCTGTCTTGATAAGCCGTGACGTACCGATGCGGTATCCGATGTTTCCGACCCAGATAGCACCAAGTATGATGCCGGCGACTGCCGGTCCGACGAGGACTATGGATGCATCATGGATGTCGATATTGAGTACCCGGACGGCAAACGCCGGCCCGAGCGTACCGAGAAGCGCAAGTATGATCTGCGTCCCGGTCAGAAGGAGCAGTGCATCAAGGAGAACATGCATCGTGGATACGTACTGCACTCCTTCCCGGACAGAGGAAACAACCCGATGCATGATATGTCCGAATGCAGGCATATGCGCAAACGACCGAAACCCCCGTTTGTCCTTCTCGGCCGGAATCCTGCTGTTGTTGAGAACGGCAAGGAGGAAAAATGCCGCGATGAGCACAAACACGCCGTACTGACCAAAAAGCCGAAGAACCGGTCCTGCGAGGGTCGAACCGACGGCGAGGCTGCTGTAGAACGTGAACGAAAATAAACTGTTTGCCGGCACGAGATGCGATTCCGGCACAAGATGCGGAATCATCGGAGCTTCGGCGGGCGTATAAAACTGGGTAATCGCCGCGTAGAAAAATACCAGTACATACACTGCCGCGATATTCCCCGAATAAAACAAAAAGCCGATCGCAAGAAGTGCGCGGAGTGTGTCGCAAAGCATCAGGACCACCCGTTTATCCATATGATCGACCACCGCACCGGCAATCATCCCGAAGAGCACGCCCGGCACGGCAATCGTGAGAAACAGACCCGATACGGCGGCGCTACTGCCGGTAGTCTGATAAATACGGAGAGCCAGCACAAAAATCGTGGTGCTGACCGCAAGTTGCGAGCATATTTGCCCGAACCACAGGGAACGGAATATGGGATGCGACAGGACATCTGCAAATGCGAGCCGCTTGGGGACAGGGATGCTTACGGTGAGGTCTTTGTTTGTGATTTGGCGGCTCATGATATAGAATATACGAATGACGGCAACAGCTCACGCGCTTGTGGCAGGCGCCATAGCAAGCAAGTTTCCCGATCCCGTTATCGCATCATCGCTCGCCTTCACGTCACATTTTGTCATGGATGCCGTACCCCACTGGGATATCGGGACACACTGGCGCATGCGTTCCAAAACGCTGACCGGCTTGCTCGCGATCGGAGAAACACTCCTCGGCATGAGCGTAGCATATTTCTTCTTTATAGGGAAGGTGCCCTTCCTGCCGCTGACGCTTGCCATTGTCTTTTCGCTGTTGCCGGACTGGCTCGAAACCCCGTGGTATATATTTTTTGCGAGCTCAGGAAAGCACGAACCGTCGGGCCGCGCGGGAACCGCGGAAAAAACAGCATACCGCATCTACAAAAATGAGAATTTTTTCCACAGTAAAACGGAGTTTCCCCTGGGAGTCTTGACGCAGGTGGTTACGGTCCTGTTTTTCCTGATTTTATTGCGATAGAAGGTAGCGCGCGAGAAGCCGCACCCCCACCCCGGTACCGCCTTTCGGATTGAGGGGGCTGTCGGACTCGGCAAATGCCGGTCCGGCGATATCAAGGTGCGCCCACGAAGACCCCTCCGGTACAAATTCCTTAAGGAAAAGCGCCGCCGTTATGGCACCCCCGTAGCGTTTCCCGGAAATATTCCTGACGTCCGCGACCGTACTTTTCAAAAGTTCGGCATAGTCTTCGGCAAGCGGGAGCTGCCACAGTTTCTCTCCGGTTTTTTCCGCCGTCGCCATAAGCAGTGCTGCGAGCTTCTGATCGGTCGAAAACAACCCGCTTATCTCTTCCCCGAGCGCCACCATGCAGGCCCCGGTCAGGGTCGCCAAATCTATCGCCACATCAGGCTTCACCTTTTCAAAGGTATACGAAAGCGCGTCGGCAAGCACCACCCGTCCTTCGGCATCCGTATTGAGTATTTCAATCGTCTTTCCGTTCATGGCCCGGACGATATCCCCGGGCTTGATGGCGCGTGCCCCGGGCATATTTTCCGTTGCTGAAATAAGCCCCACGACATTGACCTTGGGCCTGAGGATCGGCAGGACCGAAAACAAACCGAGTATGGCTGCGGCGCCTGCCATATCCATTTTCATCGTTTCCATGTGCTCGGAAGGCTTAAGCGACAATCCGCCGGTATCAAACGTTATACCCTTCCCGACCAGCGCGACGGTTTTTTTCGCGGTCCCTTTGTACGAAAGAACGATAAATTGAGGCTCCTCACTGCTGCCGCGCGCAATACCGAGGAGGGCCTGCATCCCGAGGCTGACGAGATCCTTTTTCCCGAGGACCAGTGCGGTGAGGGAACGGTCCGATGCGGCAATCTTCTCAGCTACCTTCCCAAGATGTGACGGCGTCGTCAGGGACGGAGGTTCGTTCACAAGATCCCGTGCAAAATAAACTCCCCGGGCTACAGTTTCTCCCCGTGCGGCTCCGCGGGCGACGTCGCTAAGGCATGCCGGCCGGACCAGGAATTGCACGAGTCCGATATGTTTTTCTTTTTTCTGCGAAGCTTCACTTTTATGCCTGTTAAACACATACGTGCCGAGGTGCATGCCTATCGCGGCAGCTTCACCGGCTTCTTCTTTTCCCAGCCGGTCAAAGATCTCCTTGGGGAGCGCAATATCAACGGTTCTAGCGGCAACCTGCTTCCCTACCCTGCCGACGACGGCAAGAACCGATTCAAAGGTAAACACGGTAAGCGCTTTGGGAGCTCCCATCCCGACCAGAAGGATCCGCTTGACCGGCAGAAGACCGTGGCTATGGATAAGAAGGGTCGATTTTGGCTTCGCCTCAAAATCTTCGGTCCGCGCAACCTCCGACAGCATGCCGCGGAGCGTACGGTCCAGGATCTCGGCTTCGGGAGAAAGGATCAAACCGGATTTCCCGTCCTCCCACGCGCATACCGCCAGCATATCTGCTTCGGATTTCAGCGGTTCTGTGACTTTGACTTTGCACTGCATAGTATCCTCCGGACGATAACCAACGGTCGTCTCTCCGTCAGCCGCGTTCCCGGCTTAAGAGAGACGGCTCAAAACCCCAAAGTGGCGCGGGAGAGAATCGAACTCTCACTCCGCCGGCTGGCGGAACGGGTTTTTGAGACCCGCCTGTCTCCCAATTCCAGCACCGCGCCGCGTTTCCCGCGGTATGTTCCCCGCATAGTATAGCATGCGGAGAGCGTTAATTGGCCGCTGATGCGGGTCTTTTTTTCTCGATGCTGTAAAACCGGATCCGGTCGCCCCGGAACATAAGATCGATTTCGCCGAGCGGTCCGTTTCTGTGTTTGGCTATCCGAAGCTTTGTCGCGATCTGTTCACCCCAGTTCGCCTGATCCTGCTCCTCGCGGTAGAGAAACATCACGACATCCGCGTCCTGTTCGATCGACCCCGACTCCCGGAGGTCGGACAGTTCCGGCACCTTCGTACCCCTCGCTTCCACGGCCCGGGAAAGCTGTGAACAGGCAAGGACCGGCACTCTGAGTTCACGGGCAAGGTTTTTGAGACTCTGGGAGATAAGCGATACCTCCTGTACCCGGTTATCAAACCTTCTGCCTGAATCGGCAAGCTGCAGATAGTCCAGAATGATAAGCTTTACCCCCTGCTCCACCTGGAGCCGCCGCGCTTTGGTACGCATCTCCATGATATTGAGGCCCGGCGTATCGTCGATGTAGATCGGCGCTTCGGCGAGCTCTCCCATGGCCTCTGACAGTTTCGTAAAGTCCTCGTCCGACAGCTTGCCGGTTTTGAGTTTCCACGCATCGATGTCCGCCTGGGATACCAAAAGCCTGTCCACAAGTTCCTCCTTGCTCATCTCAAGCGAAAATATCCCGACCGGCGTCTTGTCATGGATGGATACATACTGGGCGATATTGAGCACCATGGCCGTTTTTCCGGTTCCGGGACGGGCGGCAAGAATAATAAGGTTTGAATCCTGCAGTCCGGCAAGCCTAAAGTCTATATCGGAAAATCCCGTCGCCACCCCGCGGAGACCGCCGGCCCGTTTGTGCAATTCGTCAAGGCGGTCAAAGGATGAGGCAAGCGCGTCTTTGATCGGGACGAAATCCCGTTTGGTTGCTGACTGGGATATGGCAAACAATTCCTGCTCTGCCGTGTCCAGAATTTCCCGGACCGCTCCCTCTTCGCGGAATGCGTTCTCCGTCATTTTGGCGGCAGCTTCGATAAGCCGGCGTTTGGTTGCGTGTTCAAGGATGATCCTGCCGTACTGCTCGGCATGGGCGCTCGTCGGCACGACATTCAGAAGATCGGAAAGGTACGACGCTCCGCCGACCGACTTCAGCATGCCGTTCTTTTTGAGCTGCGCCGTCAGCGTCACGATATCGACAGGTTCATGCTGCTCGTACAGCGCGAGCATGGCATCGTAGATTGCCGCGTGGGCATCCTTGTAAAAATGCTGGGAGCGCAGAAACTCGGCAACATCTACCATTGCGTCCTTATCGATAAGAAGGGCTCCAAGGAGCGACTGTTCTGCGACATCGTCGTGCGGGGGAACCTTGGGATATGCCATAGGAGAATAATAATCTACTGTGATAATTGGGTATTATTCCAGTACGACCACCTGCATCTCTTCCGGAAGTTTATCCTTCGATAGGACAAGCTTGGGCTGCGGTGCCGCGCCTTCCTTACCCATTTCTTTAAGAAACTGCGATACCGGCGAAAGCACCGTACCGATTTTTTCGCTCAGTCCTTTTCTCCCGTAGTGCATCGGGATAACGATAGAAGGGCTGATCTTATTTACCAGTGCCGCGGCAGTCGGGGCATCGATCGTGTAATAGCCGCCGACGGGCACGAACAAGATATCAACGCCGTCAAGTGTGTCAACCTGGTCGGCGGAAAGGCTGTGCCCGAGATCCCCAAGGTGCACAAACGAGAGGCCGTCGAGTTCAATGCGGTAGATCGTATTGCTCCCGCGTTGTGCACCGTTCTCCGTATCGTGGTAGACGCCGATGCCGACAATCCCGACACCCTTGATCTCATACTCTCCCGGACCGCGCACTACAAACGGCCGACCCTCGAGGTTACCGACGGCGTTGTGATCCCCGTGATCGTGGGAAACCGTTACAATGTCCGCGGCAACATGTTTCGGAAATGCTAAACCGACCATGGCCGGATCATACGGATCTGTAACAACCGTTGCCGTTTTTCCTTTGAGACGGAATGACGAATGGCCCAGCGAGGTGATCTCCATGCTTGCTTTTTATAGCAGATTCACGTATGCTTAGCAACACCCTGCTCTGATATTTCTTTTTTCAGTAATTTTTCAGCCGGAAGCGTGTACCCTATGAATCGCGACGCATTGCTTGCTACACTTATCGGTCTCGGATTGGGGCTGGTCATCACGGGTGCGCTCATTCTTACTCCGTCCCTTCTCAGGCTTCTGCCGAAGATCACCCTGCCAAAAGTCGCGGTCTCCATGCCCAAATCCGCGAAGACTCCGGCCCCGAGACCGACACCCGCAGCATTCGGACTCACGGTTGACAGTCCGCTTCCGAACGCCATTGAACACAAGACGGATCTCATCGTATCCGGCACAACCGGTGCCGGTGCGACCGTCGTCGTCCAGGGACTGACGGATGACGATGTGACCGTCGTCGGCAAAGACGGGAAGTACGTCGGGAAAATCACCCTCTCGGAAGGGAAAAACACCGTTACCGTCACGAGTTACGGGAAAGACAAACAAAAGGGAACATCCGTCGTCGTGTACTATACGCCGGAATCGCTCTGACCTATGAAACGCGTTCTGACATCGATCGTTCTTACCGCCGCAATGCTTCTTGTGGCGTCGCGTACGTTTGCCGCCAGCGACGCATCAGTGTCCGCGACTCCGAACCCCCTGCCGAGCGGCGTCAGCGAGCAGCAGCTCGAAACCATTAAAGACCGCCTTGCCACAAAAGTCGCTGAACTGCGGCATCTTGAACCCATGGCGATCTACGGCACGGTTAAGGACAAATCCCTGACGTCAGCAACCGTTGAAACCGACACCAAAGACGTCAAAATAGAACTGACGGATTCGATCAAGGTCATTGAGGTGATCCGCGGAGCCCGGACCACACTGACGCTTGATGACCTGTCCAATAAAGATACCGTCACCGTGTTTGGCTCGTATGATCAGACCCTCGACGTATTAAGCGCAAGCGTTATCTTTCTCCAGGGAGCACTTCCCGTCCACGCGGACGGCGTTATCACGGATATCGATAAGACCAATAATACGCTGACGGTGCGCTCCCCGGACGGGCAGTCGACGGTTATTGACATCGAAACCGATACCAAAACCAACACATGGACGAAAGACGGAGGCATCACAAAATCCGGATTTTCGAAAGTCGCCGTCGGGGATACCCTGCAGATCATCGCGACTCCCGAGCCCAAATACCAAAACCGCGTAAGCGCCCGCCGCATTCTGGATCTTGGCAACCTCACGAGCCCCACTCCGACGCCCCGGAGTACGGGAGAAGCCACTCCTTCATCCGTCACGGTCTCGCCGACCCCATAAACGCACCTCGTATAGGCTTGCCTCCGGCTCAGGGAGCATGATAGCATTCGGTTAAGACAAACCATGAAACGACTGCGAGTGGAACGATTTGCAAAAACCCCGACATCCTACCCCTCACCCATGATACGGGAGCTCTTTGGGGCAATCCTGTTGCTGAAATCCCCGAAGGAAGCATCCGATTTTTTCCGCGATTTACTCACCATGGCAGAACTCAACGAATTCACCAACCGCTGGCAGATGGTCAAAATGCTCTCCCAGGGCAAATCATATGAAGACATTGCAAAAAATCTGCATGTATCAACAGCCACAGTCACCCGTGTCGCCTACTGGCTGGAGCATGGTTTCGGCGGCTATAAAGAGATAGCAAAACGTCTCTATCGCATCAAAGAAAAACCCTTTGAATAAGTCAGCAACCGTATTCAGTAATCAGGATCCCATTGTCTGATCTCCCCGCCGTGATTCCCTTTTCCGGTTGCCAAGTTTCAGCTATTGACATGAATGTATTACTATGTTAATATATTAACGTATTAATAGATTAGTATATTAAAACTGTTTTCTATGATCAGCATCTTGACCTACCAGCTTCTTATATCGTTTCCATCCGGTTCTCCCGGTTTGTTTCTGCACGTCCACCATCATACGCACTAACACTCCTGCGCGTGGTTAAAGCGAGAAAAATCATTCCGCTTCCGTTTCCATACATCACCGTTGTCATCCGTTTTCTCCCTTTTCCCATTCGTAGTGACCTTTCATTAAGAAATGAAGTATCAAAAAATTCTTGAATTATTACTACCGAATATGACACCCATGACAAGCGTGCAAAAAGAAATTGACCGATTCGAGGAGTTACGACCAGGCATCGTGGCAGCCTTCGGAAAAAGATTGAAGACGTATTAAACCGTATGGAAACACTATCAACCATCCTCAGCGGAGCTGAGTATCAGAATTTTCTGACTTCCGACTTTGACAGCCAGCGGATAACCAGATGGCTGCTGCGTAAAGGAGGCGCCGAAATTGAATACCTCAATGCGGATGAGTGGGTAAACGAACCGGACTCCCCTCCCGACGACGAGCGGGCCGTACTGCTTACTCCAGAACTTATGGGGGCAGTCAACGATGTCCGGAGTCTCTGGCAGACCTGGCGTTCTCTTTCTTATGGAAAACCTATTGATGAACTAAAAATCCTCTCGAGACTGTTATCAAACCGAATTTCCGGAAATGATCAGGTATTATATGTCCCGTGGGGCTCGGCTCCCGGGGTATTTAGGCTAGACTGGAAAGAAGAAAAGGTTATGGAAAAGATAACGGGAATTGCTTCAATAGCTGCAGAATACGGCATTTCAACCCGGGTACTTATCATGCCCGCTGACGTATATGCACTCGTAATAAATAAACGGGAACCCAATGAAGTTATCGCGTATTACTATGAAGTCGCGGCGCTTGCCGCTAGATTCGGGTTCGACACCAGGCCGTGGTCTGAAATTCGATCGGATAATTCCGGACGGTATGCAGAGTTAAAAGAGTATTATTCGGACAAACGATTACGATCATGTATTCCGGATGACATCATTGAGCAGGCGATCGGTCAGGCGGCGCGTTGGAGCGGATACGCCTCAGAAAGAGATATAAAAAGAGCGGCATTCTCATATCTCCGGGAACGAAACATAGAAGCACAAATTATCGATGAACAGTATGCCGCAATCAAAGTGAGCGCCGTCCCCAAGGCAAAGGATGCATATGTCGATGACCCGCTTCCGCGGCTCTATGTCATCGACAAGGAATTACAATTCCCGTGGCTCAGACCCTCGGGAAACGGAGCGTCGTATGACAGATATCGATAAACGCATTCAGAACATCGTCAGACAAAGTATTGATCTCCACGTCCACATCGGGCCGGAGATTGTCCCGCGGAAATTTACGGTATCCCAACTGGTACAGGCGGAAAAAGGCAGTATTGGAGGATTTGCCCTAAAAAATCACTTTTGGAGTACGGTTCCCTTTGTAAGGGAAGCACAAACCAAGGATATTCGTCTCGTTGGTTCCGTCGTGCTCAACTCCTTTGTCGGTGGTCTCAATCCCGATGCAATCTACGCTGCCCGCACTCTCACAGAGGTGCCGTTTATTGTATGGTTTCCGACTGTGAGCGCAAGTCAGTTCCTCCAGTCAAGCGCATGGGAAATCGCACCGGAATGGATTGATCCCAAAGTGAACGTAAAGGTGCGAAAGAGTCAAGATATTCCGGGAATTTCCGTCCTGTCTTCAGACGGCACCCTCACAAAACAGGCGGCGGCGTGTCTTCTGGCGATAAAAAAGGCCGGAGCGATTCTTGCAACCGGACATATATCATGGAAAGAGGCCCGGTCACTTACCAATCGTGCTTTTATCCTGGGGATCAAAAAAATCATTCTGACGCATCCCATCTACCAAAAAATTGCCATGCCGGTGGCGGTCCAAAAAACCCTTGCGCAAAAAGGGGCATTCGTAGAATTTTGTTATTCTATGTATAGTATAGACACCATTCCGATAGCCGCCATTGTCCGTGATATGCGTACGATCGGGCCGGCACGTTGTATAGTTTCCTCCGATGTCGGACAGACATTCAGCCCGTCACCGTCACGGGCGCTCACACGCTTTGCCTCGCTTCTACAAAAAGAGGGTATTAGCTCTGAGGAGCTCTCCGTCATGATGGTCAAAAACCCACGATATCTCACCGATAGCTGATGCTATAATGCCGATATGAAGCTCCTGGATGATATTGATGCGCTCCTGGTTACCAATCCCACGAATATCCGCTACCTTACCGGATTTGTAGGGACTGCGTCCGGAGAACGGGAAGCGTATGTACTGATCACCCGTGACGAGGCATTCTTCCTTACGAGCGGTTTGTATGTCGAAGAAGCATCATCACTGCAATTGTTAGATTGCTCTGTTGTTAAATTATTACAAACAACGAAACCTCTTCGTATTATCGAAATCCCGATAGGCAGCTCTTTGGGGAACAAACTTTCTGAGCTTATCGACACAAAAAAACACGTGTCTACCAGGATATCCCAAAAACGGTTTCTTCTCGGGTTTGAAGAGTCAAATCTGACGGTTTCGGAGCTCAATAACCTTACCGAATCGCTCCGAGGAGTCAAACTCGTTCCAACGACCGATAGAATAGAACTGCTCCGCCGGATTAAACGGGCCGATGAGATCCAGCAAATTGAACTCGCCGCAAAAATCACCGACCAGTGTTTCTCGTACATCCTCAAGAGAATCCGTCCGGGCATCACGGAAGCGCGTCTTGCCTGGGAAATCGAAAGTTATCTCAGGCTGCGTGCCGGCGATATAGCCTTCTCTCCGATCGTCGCTTTTAACGCTCACTCAAGCATGCCGCATTTTTCCGTCCTGTCCCAGCGCACCGGACAAAATCAACGCTTAGCGTTGAACTCGTTCACTCCCCTCCGTCGCGGATCGCTCATACTCCTCGATTTCGGCGCGCGGGTCAACGGCTACTGCGCAGACATGACGCGCACGGTGTTTCTGGGACCCCCGAAACCGGAGTGGGCAAGCGCATACAAAACGGTCCTTGCCGCCCAACAGGCCGCACTTACTTACCTCCGATCCTGTTATCATGTAACGGAACATGATAACAAATCTTCTCGTGCGGGCCGTGTGACTATATCGGGGAAAAAGGCGGACGCAAGTACCAGAGAAATCATTACTGCCGAAGGCTTCCCTCCCTATCCGCATAGCCTCGGTCACGCGGTCGGGCTCGATGTTCATGAGATGCCCCGGCTGACGGTTTCCGCTGACGTGACACTTGAGCCGGGAATGATCTTCTCCGTTGAGCCCGGCATCTATGTTTCCGGAAAGTATGGCATTCGCATCGAAGATTTGATACTCTTGAAGAGTACTCGCTTGGAGATTCTGTCCAAATCTCCCAAAACACCACTCGTCCTATGAAATCAGTACAACCATTAAAAGGTTTTCGGGATATATTACCTCCCGATGCCAAAAAACGGCAGTGGGTGAAAGCTGTCATGGTCAAAACTGCCGAGCGCTGGGGCTATGAGCCTATTGAGACGCCGACGCTTGAACACCTTTCCCTTTTCGAGGGGGAAATCGGTGAAGACGAAAAACTATTTTTCGGATTTCGTGATCAGGGCGGCAGAGACGTAGCGCTTCGGTATGACCAGTCAGTTCCAACATGCCGGTATGTTGCAAATAACCTTTCTGCAATTACGCTCCCCTTCCGCAGATACCAATTCCAAAACGTATTCCGGGCTGAAAAACCGCAAAAAGGGAGGTACCGAGAATTTACCCAGTTTGACACGGATATTTTCGGCGTCAAAGATGCCACAGCCGACGCAGAAGTGATCGCCCTTAATCTCGATACGTACTTAAAAATTGGCTTCAAAAAACCGCTCATCATCTTCAACAACCGTGATCTCATGAAGGGCATCCCCTACCAGGCTATTGTTGCGATCGATAAGCTCAAAAAAATCGGTGAAGACGGAGTCATTGAGGATATGATCGGAAAAGGTATCGATAGATCAAAAGCCAAAGAATATCTCCGTCTCGTTCAAAGCATAAAGCCGGATCAAACAGTCAATACCATCATCACGTACCTCGAAAAGTCCGGCTTTGACAGCCAATTTTATAAATTTGAGCCGACGCTAGCCCGGTCATTTTCCTATTCCCAGGGTCCTATCTGGGAAATAATCATTGAGGACTATACCGTCGGATCTGTCGGAGGCGGCGAACGCTACGACGGCATGATGAAGCGGTTAACTGGCCTGGATATCCCGGCAACAGGTATCGCCTACGGCTTCGACCGGACAGTGGAAGCGGCGGACCAACTTGGTCTCATCCCGCAAACGGCGATTACGCAGATCTTAGTCACCCTCTTTTCACCTGAGCTTCAGGAACACATGCTTCTTTTAGCAAAAACCCTACGCGGAGCCGGTATCAGTACGGAGCTATACCCGGATATGAATGCGAGGATTGATAAACAGCTTAGATATGCTGACCGAAAGGGTATTCCCTACGTTCTTATCCAGGGGCCGGATGAATTGACCAAAAATGTCCTCATCCTCAAGGATATGCGCACAGGAAAACAGGAGGAACTCTCTATGAACGAGGTGGTAGAGAAACTCAAAACGAACCGAACCGAGTTTCCATGAAACTCACGACTGTCCAAAAGGCATACCTGGCTCTTATCACCGCCAATGTCATCTGGGGTGCGGCATCACCCATATTCAAACTGAGCCTCGAGCACATCCCGCCCTATACTCTTGCCTTCTGGCGTTTTTTCATAGCCTCACTTATCCTCCTCCCCTACGCCCTTATGCAGAAACCGGTACGGTTTAAGGAAAAGAAAGATTTACTGCTTCTTCTCGGATATGCCTTTTCCGGTATCACCATAAACATCCTGTTCTTCTTCTGGGGCATCCAGCGTACCTATGCCCTAAACGGCCCGATCATCGCCTCATCGGCTCCGATTGTCACGATGGTGTTTGCCATGCTCCTCCTCCGCGAAAAATTCCGGCTCCGTAAATTTCTGGGCATCATCTGTGGTTCGATCGGGATACTCACGATCGTTCTTGAACCACTGCTTTCCAAAGGATTGGGAGGGACCGTCGCCGGCAACAGTCTGCTGTTTGTTGCCATGCTCGGAGCGGTCGGGTCAATGATCGTGGGACGGGCACTCTTCCGTCGGTACAACCCCCTGACGCTGACGTTCTGGATATTTACCGTCGGATGGGCCAGCTTCCTGCCGCTTGCGGTCTATGATGCCGTCTCCATCCCCAACCTCTACCGGTCCCTGCACCCTCTGGCGTACCTCGGCATTATCTACGGCGGATTTTTTTCCTCGGCTCTTGCCTATGCCTGCCTCAACTGGGGACTGTCGAAAATTCCGGCAACCGATTCGTCGCTTTTTACCTACATTGATCCGGTTGTCGGCACGGTGCTTGCTACCATCCTTCTGCATGAGCCGGTCACGAAGCTGTTCCTTCTGGGAACGGTCCTCATTTTCGGGGGGATCTATGCCGCGGAAGGCCGGCTCCATTACCACCCCTTCGGAAAGCTGAGACAGGCATCACCTTCTCTGCCACTAGCTCCTCCCCAAGTGCGGGTCATCCCCAAGCGTGAGGCTGCTGCCGCGCTCGAACGGATATTTTCCAAATAGACGAACTGTAGAAATCGATTGAAAGGAGGGCGCGTTCCCGCCAACCGATTTCTACAAAAGGACAAAAAGGAGAGACGATTAAAGTACTGCGAGCACTTCCCTGAGCTTGGTAAGAGTGTCAATATTGTTGACGTTGAACTCATCCGCTGCAATAACTAGCGCTGCTTCTTCGCACACTGGCACGGGGCTCTTAGCCGGATCATAGAACATGATGATGCAGGCATCACGGTTGACGAGACGTACATATCTCGCAAGATCCACCCCGGTCCGCAAGCTACCCTGGTCCACGAGACGTGGTAAATCCATGGATTGCACCGTTTCATCGACGTTCTCGTTGACAATAATGACAACATTGGCGTTAACCAGATCTCTCAGAGATTCGGCAGGATACCATTCGAAACTCTCCGAATCCAAATACAATGCTGCAGTAAGTACAACTTGTGCTCGATCCGCTGCAAGATCTGTATTCGCCTCAGGTTGCATAACTACAACGAGCATATCAGCTCTCATTGTTTTACTCCTCACTTGAACGCCCTTTTAATCTCCTTTTTGTCAACGAACTTGCCTTCTCTATTTACACGCAATTGTGTTTGAAAGCATCGTAAGTCTATAGGGTATTGGCCATTCTGTCAAACTCTCTCCGACTTCCCTTTTCCATGGATTTTTTGTACAATACGTCTATGAAATCCAATATCCATCCTCAGTGGTTTCCGAATGCCCGGGTGTCGTGTGCGTGTGGCAATACCTTTACGGTAGGCGCAACTAAGGAAGTCATCCAAGTCGAAATCTGCTCCAAGTGCCACCCATTTTTCACTGGCGAGATGAAATTCATCGATACGCTCGGGCGCGTCGAACGCTTCCAGCAGAAACAGCAGGTTGCCAAAGTCGCTGCGGCAAGTCTTGCGGAAAAGAAAAAGAAAAAGAAGGAACGTGAAGAACAGCTCCGCACCCCGAAATCCCTCAAAGAAATGCTCATGGGGACTCAATAGCAACACGAGCAATACACGTTACTTCGTTGCTTCGTAAACTTCATTTGCTTTTTTCGAACTAACGAACTAACGAATGAACGAACTAACGATGAATCAAGACGTAGCTATTCTCGAATTCCGTCCGGGTCCGGGCGGCGACGAGGCCCGAATCTGGGCTGGTGATCTCATGCGGATGTATCTGCGTTATGCCGGGCTCCAAGGCTGGAAAACCGAACAGATCAGCGACAATTCTATCCGCATCCGGGGGCCGCAGGCATTTACCAAACTGCAATATGAAGCAGGCACCCACCGCGTGCAGCGTGTGCCGACGACGGAGCGCCAGGGCAGAATCCACACCTCAACCGCGACCGTAGCCGTCCTGCCGGAAATTCCGGAAACCGAGATTGTCATACGACCGGAAGATCTGGAATGGGATTTCTACCGGAGCGGCGGCAAAGGCGGGCAGAACGTCAACAAAGTAAGCTCTGCCGTACGCCTTCGTCATAAGCCGACCGGCATCATCGTGACCGCCCAGACGGAGCGCGATCAGTTTCAGAACCGTCAGATGGCCATGTCCCTTCTTCGCGGCAAGCTCTGGGAACAGGAAGAAATCAAAAAATCTCAGATGCTAAGCGAACAGCGCAGTATTATCGGCCGGGGTATGCGGGCGGAAAAAATACGCACTTACAACTACCCGCAAAACCGCGTGACGGACCACCGGATCGGCAAGAGCTGGCATACCCTCGAGGATATCGTCAACGGCAGGTTGCAGAACGTAACGGAGGCGTTAAGCTCCGGCAGCCTTGGCTAACGAAATTACCGCTACTGGCTGCTTTGGTTTCCGAGGGTCACGGACACGGTAAGCGTCTTCCCGTCCCGCCAGAGCTTGACGGCAAGTGTCTGGCCGACTTTTGTCTTGCCGATGATTGCCGCCAGGTCGTTGGTGCCGCTTACCCTGGTGCCGCCGATATCCGTGATGATATCCCCGTTCTGAATCCCTGCCGTCTCCGCCGGACTCCCGGTCACGACATCCACGATATACGCCCCTTCCGGAACGTCGTTCATAATGGCAAGGTCTTTGGTCACCATCTTAAACCGTACCCCGAGATAGGGCCGGTTAAACTGACCGGTCTGGTTGAAGTTCTTCAGCGCATCCTTGATGACGTTGATCGGGATGGCGAAACCGATATTCTGTCCCTGCTGGGAGACTGCGGTATTGATGCCGATCACCTGCCCCGCGGAGTTGAGAAGCGGCCCGCCGGAGTTACCCGGGTTGATTGCCGCCGATGTCTGGATCACGTCATCAAGCCGTTCCACATACCCCTCATACGGGCTTCCGGCAGTGATGCCGCGCCCCAAGCCCGATACAACGCCGGTCGTCACCGTGCTCCTGAATTCCCCAAGCGCCGTACCGATGGCGATTGCCAGCTGCCCGACCTGTATTTTTGACGAATCCCCCATCACGACCGTCGGCAGGTTCGAAGCATCGATTTTAAGAATTGCCAGGTCATTGGCCGGATCGCGGTAGATTTTGGTAACGTCATAGGTCTTGCTGGTTGCCGTAATAATCCGGTACTTTGCCGTCGTATCCGATACGACGTGCTTATTGGTGATAATAAGCCCGTCGCTCTCAACGATAAAACCCGACCCGATGTCCTGCTCCTGCGGCTGGCTGTTCCCGGGAACCTGCTGAAAGGGAGCAAACGGGTCAAACGGATTGACCTGAAAATAGCTTTGCTGACCGGACTGCGTAATCCCGACGGTCACAACCGCAGGGGAGGCTTTTTTCACGACATCGATCACGACGGATTCTTCGGAAACCACGTTCACCTTTTCCCGCCCGGCAGAAAGAGGAGGCGTTGTCAGCGCCTGCTCCGGTATATACCGTGAGATGCTGCCGGCAATCGAGGACCACTTGAGCCCGAATACTCCGGAACTTACGAGTCCGCCGATGACCAAAACGATTGCGGCAGGGACAAGAAGCGCTTTCTGGTATTTCATAGGCCGTCCTCTTCGGATATCATTGTGCCAACAGTTCTACTGCTTTCGCAAGCTGTGCGTCATGCGTCGCGTCATTTGTGTCCAGGGCAACGGTTATATCGGGAGTTATGCCCGTTTTATTTATGGATGTTCCGTCCGGAGTGAGCCATTTGCCCGTCGTAATATGGAGCCCTGCCCCTCCCGGCAAATCCTGCGGCGTCTGGACTGACCCCTTCCCGAACGTCGTCTCTCCGACCAGGGTTGCCCTCTTGTCATCATGGAGAGCCCCGGAAACGATTTCCGCCGCCGACGCGGTCCCCTTGTTCACGAGAACAACCATCGGGATGGTCAGGAGCTGGCCCTGACGGTCAACGCCGTAATTCTGGCGCGATCCGTCGCTGTTAACCTGGGTAACGATCGTGCCGCTTCTGATGAATTCGCTTCCGACAAACACCGCCCCGTCCAGGTACCCGCCCGGATTATCCCGGAGATCAAGAATGAGACCCAAAAGCCTGCCGTCTTTTGCCTGGGCAGCAAGGATGTCCTTCACTGCCTGATCCCACTCTCCGTTGGTGTTATCTCCAAAGCGCGTAAGGCGGATATAGGCGACTTCCTTGGATGAACGGGAAAGTGCCGCGGTACCGGGAAGTCCGGCGATCTCCGGTATGGCACGGACGTTCTTCACCCAGTCCTCGACCGACGGCACCGTAATCGTATCACGGACTATGGGAAGGTCGATGGGCTGTGTATCGTTTTCATGAAGGATGGTCAGGGTCACCGTCGTGCCTTTCGGTCCCCGTATTTTGGCTACCGCCTGGGATATGGACCAGTCCGTTGTGTCGAGGCCGTCCACCTTCAGAATGAAATCGCCTGCACGGACTCCGGCTTTCATGGCCGGCGTATTTTTGACCGGCGCAATGACCATGAGATGGTTCTCCTTCATCCCGAGTTCAATTCCAACGCCTTCAATTGACCCGCCCAGGTCTTCTTTAAACTGCTCGTTTTCCTTGGGCGGCAGGAACGTCGTATACGGGTCTCCTACCGCATGGACCATACCGGTAATCGCTCCGTATACCATCTCTTGTGCATTGAGCTGGGACGCATCAATGTAAGAGCGGAAAATCCGCTGCCATACATTCCAAAAGAGAGAAAAATCTACGGTCGTTTGGGGAGGCGTTTCCTCGTGAAGGACAACGCGGCTCTCCGGGGAAATACCCACGGACACTTTGTGAAGACCCAGATTATAGCCGACCCCTCCGGCCACAATAAGAAGCGCTGCAATGAGGATAAACGGACGGATTTTTGAAAAAGGAAGTTGTTTCATGTAGCCATCATACCCCAGCGACACACGCTTTCACCATACCCGAATTCCATGAAAAAATCATGAATGCCGGTTCCCTACTCCTGCCCTCACGCACGGACGACAAACGGCAAAAGCGCGAGATGCCTTGCGCGCTTGACCGTTCGGGTGAGTGCGCGCTGGTGTTTGCTGCAGAGTCCCGACCGCTCGCGCGAGAGAATTTTTCCGCGTTCGCTAAGGAAACGCGATAGTGAACCGGTATCCAGAACATCCGGTGCCGTTTTCCCTTCACAAAACAGGCATACCTGCGCCACCGGTCTGACTTTCCTGATTTTTCTTGTTTTTTTCAGCATATTTCTCTCCTATGAAAGACAAAAACCGCCGTCAACTGCGGTACGTTTCATGCACATGCCCCCTGCCCTGACCATCAAAACGGAATGTCATCCGGATTGACGTCTTCGTCTCCTGTCGGTTTCGGATTTTGCTGGGCCTGGGTCGGCGCACCATCACCCGCCCCGTGCTGCTGTTTTACCGGCTTGCCTGACTGCGGCTTCCCGCCGGCGTGTTGCGGAGCGGGTGTTTTTACGGCACTTCCTGTTCCCTCTCTGGCCTGCAGAGGGTCGGACCCTGTTTCATCCGCCACTATCCCCGGCCGGCGGGAATCAAGGAGGATCATATCCTCTATGATGACTTCCGTCGTGCTGCGCTGGTTGCCGTCCTGACCCTGCCACGTCGACGTCCTGAGTCTCCCCTCGACATAGACCTTCCGCCCTTTAGTCAGGAGCTGCCCACAAAGCTCAGCAAGCTTATTCCAGGCTACGACCCGGTGAAACTCCGTTTCTTCCTTTTTCTCGCCCGATTCGGCGGACCAGGTGCGGTTCGTCGCAAGGCCGATCGTACAGACCGGTACACCGGTCGGCGTATACCGGAGTTCGGGATCACGCGTCAGGTTTCCGATAAGCATGACCTTATTGAGACTTCTGGATGCCATACGTTACTGCTTAGCCGTCAGGAGATACCGCAGTATGTCCTGACCCAGGGCAAGCTGTTTCTCAAGATCCGCGACCCGGATGGGCCGGTCGCTCGTCAGCCTAGTTTTCCAATATACTCCTTCCCTTTTTTTCGCGATTTCGTACGCGAGCTGTTTCCTGCCGAGCGGAGTAATCTCCGAAACCGACACACCGTCTCCTACAAACTTCTCTATCCGCTCTTTCTTCTGTGTATCATCTTCATCCGGCAAATCCGGACGGAGAATGAGGACAAGATCATACGACCGTTTCATAGCTGTCATGATACCATGAACCCGTTGATTTCTCAACCAGAAACGAGACCCATGACGGATTATGTTCCGATCTTAAATTCTACCACGTCGCCATCCTGCAGTTCATAATCCTTTCCTTCACTCCGGACCTTCCCGGCGTCCCGGGATTTCACCCATCCGGGAGCAGCGACGAACGTGTCAAAGTCTACGACATCCGCTTTTATGAATTTCTTTTCGAAATCCGTATGGATCACTCCGGCGGCCTGGGGCGCCTTGGTACCTTTGGCGATGGTCCATGCACGCGACTCCTTGACTCCGCAGGTTAGAAATGACACAAGTCCGAGCATCTCATAGGCTTTCCGGATCAGGCGATTGAGCGCCGGTTCACTGAGGCCTAATTCTTTAAGATATTGTGTTTGTTCCTCTTCCGAAAGGCTCGCCAGTTCATACTCTGTTTTAGCAGAAACCACAATTGTGTCATGCCGAACCTGATCCGATACCTCAATAAGCATAGAACGTTCTTTCCCATCTGAAACACCACCCTTTGCGAGTTGTTTTTCTGAAACATTCAGCACGTAGAGAACCGGCTTCATTGTAAGGAGGTTTACATCCCGGATCGCCTCCCGTTCCTCCGGATCCGTTACCACAATCCGCGCCGGTTTACCGCTGTTTAAGCTATCAAGTAATTTTTTTATAACCTGCCAGCGCTCCTGAATTTTTCGGTCTGTAACCCCTCGGGGTTCTGCCTGCTTGGTAAGCGTCTGGAGGTCGGCGAGAATAAGCTCCGTTTCAATGGTTTCCTTATCCTGCACGGGATTAATGTCACCGGCGACATGCACTACTGACGGGTCCTCAAAAAATCTGAGCACGTTGATGAGGAGATGTACTTCACGGATATGGGCAAGAAACTTGTTGCCGAGCCCCTGACCTTCTGACGCACCTTTCACGAGTCCCGCGATATCCACAAACTCGACGACCGCCGGTACGAGCGGCGGCTTCTTCCCTTCCGTCTCCTCAACGACTCCGGCCAGTGCCTCAAGGCGCGGGTCCGGCACCGGAACAATGCCGACGTTGGGCTCAATCGTGCAAAACGGATACGGCGCCGCATCGGCGACCTGCTTTTTGAGAAGCGCGTTGAAGAGTGTACTTTTCCCGGCATTTGGCAATCCGACTATGCCGACTTTGAGATTCATGGTGTAAAAAAGGGTGTATTGGCGAGCCTAATTTGGCTTGACAAATCGACCTAAGTTTAGTATAGTCTGGAAAGAATTACCACGGAAAGCGCCCTTTAAGGTTTGTCCTTACGGGGTTCTTTCTTTTTATACGCTACTTTTTTCTTCAGATCGCTTAAAAACCCCAGACAGCCTGACGGAACACGTTTGAGCAGTGCTGAATACTTTTGCTGATTTGGAATGAGCAGCTTCTGAAGCTTATTCTTTTGAATGAGATACTCTGCCAAACAATAAAAATCTCCATCTCCCGTGACAATCACCGCCTGCCCATAATCAGGATAATCGATCATAGCCTGCAGCACAAGCTCCGCATCGCAGTTTCCTTTAACGGTACCGTCTTTATATTTTAATGTCGGCTTAAAGATAAGAACGTAGCCCTTTTCCTGCAGTGATTTATACAGGTTTGCATTACTTTCGATATAACCGATAAATATATACGCCTTTACAACATGATACTTTTCCTCAAGGTACACGCGGAATCGTCGATAATCGAGTTTCCAACCCATCTCCCGGAAAGACATATTGAGATTTTGACTATCGATAAAAGCGAAGTTTTTCTGCTTTTTCATGCTTTGAATATATCACATATGTAAAACGAAGAATTGCTTGCTCGCCAGTTCTCTTTGGGTATGTAATACTGGTTTACGCGGAAAAACAGTGCGGATATCCGATTACAGATCTGTTTCTTCCGACTGTTGCTGTAAATTATGGCAGAGCGGCATCTCATTTGATAGAAAAAATGATATAGGCGTGAATCAATCCGACGGATTGACAGCCTTTTCCCAGACTGTGTAGAGCGCCGACGCAATTTCATGATCAACAGCTTCGAAAGAACCCTCCGGGACCACCTGAGAAAGAAATCCGTTTACTGCGACAAAAATTCCTAAGTATACGGTAGTTTGTCTTGTAAGTGAAGTGTCCCCTCCCGTTTTCTGCCACGCATCGAGAAGCGCATGATGAATCGTCTCAGGATGCAAATGTATTTCAGCTGTTTCCAGTCCGATCGGTTCGTCACCAACTAATGCCTCTCGCAAAACTCTGTGAAGATAAAGTTTTTTTTGCACCTGCAGTTCATCAGAGTCGGTCGGTCGGGCTGTTTCGTCTATTGCGACCGACGGTATAGACTCTTTTGGAAATCCCAAAATCTGAGCGGCAATGTCTGGCAAACGAACAAGAGCAGAATTTATAGCGTCTATAACGGCCTCATCAAAAGGAAACGGTGTAACTGTGTCGTGATGCATAGAATTGACAAGCCTTTACGTCCGGGCCAAAAAATCACCTGAAAGCGAATTTACGTAATCTAAAGTTTTTTGGCCCCTTAAATCCCATAGTATATCACTGGCTCTCCAACTAGACAAGCTTACCGGATGCGAGAGATACGGTTTTGACTCCAAAAAAAACATTGTGGCGGAAACCTGATTTTTTAGAATCGGGAAGCAAAAAATGCCGGGCTATGTTTGTGATATCCCGTCCTTCAAGTTCATATGTTGATGGGACCCCGAGAATTGCACTTCAGGAAGAAGGTACCGGCGGCCTAAATAAATTCAAAGCTAAGCTTTAAATTTGCTCCGCGGATATTCGAGAAACATGAATATCCAGCCGAAATTTTCCGCTTTACGTATTTGCTATCATGTAACGGAACATGATAGCAAAAAAGCGCGATCGCAAATACGGAAAGTACCGAAACAAAAAAGGGCTAAATAAACGGATCCATTACCTAGTAATCTTCCCTTTGAAATTATCCCGGCCAGGAATATGACAGCATATCGTTTAATTGTAATTCCTGCATTTCATCAAACGCATTGACAAAAATGACAAGCATCGGTATCCGCGATCGCCTCTGACTTTCGTATAAAAGCTGTTTACACATGTGACACGAATAACAAAATCTGCCCTTCTTCAGTTTCTCATTACTGGTTACTGCAATCGCCATGATCTCCTGCTCGCCATGGGCCGCAGCGTGAGCGAGCGCGGCCTGCTCTGCGTGGAGTGTGAGGGAATAGGTGTCGGAAAAATATTGTGCTGATGAATACATATTGCCCTTTCGGGTTAAAACCGCCGCAGCATATACGGTCTCTGTGCCGTGTGGATACGGACGTTTTAAGGCAGCTCGCGCCTCGGCGATTAACTTCATCTTAATCTGAGGTGTAATCGATATCATGATTCTCTTATACACATTGTGTGTTCATTCGTTGTTCCCTTCATATGGTTATATAGTATCAGGTCAAAGTTCTGATGATAACTCCGAAAGAAGCGCCAATGCTTCGGCGGGTGTCGTGGTCGCCATAAAGCGGACCCTCCAGTCCGAAGCGCCATGAAAGCCGTGTATGTAGAGCTTGTAAAACTTCTTGAGAATTGCATAACTCTTCCGGCTTCCCCATGTTTCCGCAAAAAGCGTAACATGCCGTTCCATGATGCGTATAAGCTCCCGCGGGGTTCCCTGATGGGGCGCCGGAGAACGGTCAAACGCCCAGAGATTTTGAAAAATTCCCCGTCCGATCATGACACCGTCAACTTGATACCTCCCATACATCTCAAGTGCGCGACGCGCATCGCGGATATCGCCGTTGCCGATGATATTCGTCCGCACGCCCATCCGGTCACGGATCCGTACTGCGCGACCGATATCATCCCAATGGGCCGGAACATTCGACATCTCCCGGGCCGTCCTGCCATGAACGGTAAGTGCGTCGATCTCCTGTCCCAGAAGAAACGGGATCCACGTATCCGTTACCCGCGAACGGGTGCCGAGTCTGGTTTTGACGCTGACGGGGAGGGTCGTACCCGCGTCCCGAATGCCATTTTTCACGGCCCGGATCACGGAAGCCGCCGTTTCGGGTGTGTCGATAAGCGAAGCGCCGCAGCCGTTTTTCATCACCGTTTTGTCCGGACAACCCATATTGATGTCTATCCCGGCAAATCCCCGGCCCGCGACAAGCTTCGCGGCTTCATACATCACATCCGGATTGTTTCCCCAGATTTGGGCAATGATCGGCGCTTCCGGAGGCGAAAAGAGAAGATTTTCCGAGACCGCATCACTGCCGCGGGACAGGAGTCCGTCAGCCGAGGTAAATTCCGTAAAAAACAGGTCAGGCTTGGCAGTACTCACGATGATCTGCCGGAATACGGTATCGGATACGCCCTCAAGCGGCGCCATGACGAGAAACGGTTTGGGAAGCGCTTGCCAGATATTCACCGGGAAATTGTAACAGAAACATGCTTCTCACGCACATCATCAAATATGGAGGTTTAAACCTAATCAACCCGACGGGTTGATTTTACTCGACTGGGGGGGCGCCGAATATGGTCACAACCGTGCCGGGATCGGATGGAGACGCGTACGTGGTCGGACCGGTCGATACCGGGTCTGCCCAGGCAAAGAGGAGCGCCGCGTCTTCGGGACGCATATTCACGCACCCATGGCTCATCGGATGGCCGAAATTATCGTGCCAGTAGGCGCCATGGATACTGTATCCCGCCGAACGCGGCACATCGGTACTGGCAAAAAACATGGTGTAGGGCACGTTATACAGGTTGTAGTACGTCCCGTCCGCGGGATTACCCCCTTCCATATGAGTATACCGGAGCTTAATCCAGATCCGGAAATCTCCGGTCGGGGTCGGATGCCATTTCCCGGTCGCGACCGGAAAGGTAAAAACAAGTTTCTGCCCTTCAAACGCCGTCAGCTTCTGGGTAGAAAGGTCAACATAGATGTGTTTTGGCTCCGTCGTCTCCCCGAGGACGCGTCCCGTTCCGGCGGGCAACCGGGCAAGGACGGACGGGTATGGGACAATTCTTCCCATGAACGTATTAGTCTTCCCTTCAACAAACGACCCGGACAGGTCGCCGACGCAGCTAATGGAATTGGCGCAAACAGAAGTTGCTATATTGTGCCTGATAACAAGGAGAAGTGCTATAGACAGCACCAGTGCCGTACCCAGAAGCAGTCCCCTGAAAAAACCGTGAGATGAGGCAGACCGCCTCCGAATAGGTTTCATCCGTTTTCGTCTCATACATCCATAGTACGCAAGTTCCGGCGAAATGTGAAGCAGGCGTTCTTGTCTTGACTTATACCCTATAGTATGTTATACTGCACCCTTCGTTTTCTCTTCAGGGCCAAACGTATACCTATGCAACCGACAATCCTGACCGCCGTATTTGTCCTCCTTTTCGGCCCGGGCCGGCCCGTTACCGTGCCCACACCCAAGCCGCTTGCGTACCATGCCTTTTCTCTCGACGACCGCTACGGCAATACCTTCGTCAATACGGTATTTAAGGATAACATTCTTCTGGCCGTTCGCTATACGACCGGAGGAGCAGTTAATCCGAATACCCTTAACTGGACAGCCATTCAAAAGCCGTTTACGGCAAGCCTGACGCTCCGGCCCGGGGAAACGTTTGCATTCCATGACAACGTCCTGCCCGAGTACCGGGGAAAAATAGCCAAAACCCCGGGCGTTCACTTTACCTCTGCCGAAGGATTCAAGTCCGACGGCTATCTTGTGGGAGACGGTGTCTGTCACCTGGCTTCCCTTCTCTACTGGGTAGCACGGGACGCGGGACTTGCCGCTTATGCTCCGGTGCGCCACAACTTCGCGCCTATTGCGGATGTTCCGAAAGAGTACGGGGTCTCGATTTATGCCCTCGGTGACTCACGGGGAAGTGAACTGCAGAATCTCTACATTACCAATACCAAACCCGAACCGGTTGTTTTCCGTTTCTCCTTCGACGGCACCAAACTCGGCATCACGGCTATCTAACGGGGAAGCCCGGTAAAGGTCCGGGAAACGACATCATACCAATAGGGATTACTTCTCGACCCGTCGGGAAGGGAGGTAAACACATGGAGAAGCTCCGCATCATCCCACCCCGTAACATCCCGGAGCGCCTTGCCGCTTACTTTATCATGAAAGTCAGCCGTCACATCGCGCGCCGTTTCGCCGCCGGGAAAGGGTTTGCCGTCCGCCCGATAGACCAATACGGCCGATTCCGAGGCGTAGATGTAGACATAGCTGTTATCCGGTGACCAGCTGTTTGGAGGAAGTGACAAACGCGCCGCCACGGGGACAGAGGCCGTATAGAGGACAACCGCGTCCTTTCCCGAGATATCCGCATCACCGACCTCATACGTCGCGGACCCATTGCCCCGGGAAATCCGGGTCAGCATAATCTGTTTCGTGCCGTCCGGCGAATGGACATTCTGGTGGAATATCTCGGGCGTGGGCACTGCCGTCGGCGTCGGGATCGGGAAACCCCGTGACCCTTTTACATCGCTTCCTCCGGTGGCAAAGGTTGTGAGCGGCACGGAGGGTGATTTCTTTCCGAGACCATAAGCCCCTCCGAGAACGATCACTCCGAAAAAACCGGCGGTCAGAAATCCGGCAATGGTTTGACGCATACGTATCAAGCGTAAAAAGAAACGTCGGAGAAGTCAAGAAGACGCTCAGTGCGTCGTGGCACTGCCTGAGGAAACAGGCGTCGGTGTCGGGGTTGTCAACTGGTAGGTAAAATGAAGGGTATACAGCTGCGTCACGCCGCTTACGGTGCTTTTGGCTTTGAGTTGGAACGTCACCGGACCGTCTGCCAGACTTCCCAGACAGAGACTTTTATCCTGGGACTGCTCCTGCGAGAAACTTCCGCCGTTGACGCTATACGAAAGTGTCGTCGTACAGTAGCCCGTGCCGATCGTCTGGAGGGCGATACAGACCGGAGACACATCCGACACGGTCTGGCCTTCCGCCGGAAAAATGATCGTATACGGCTGGGGGTTTTCATTGCAGGCAACCGGAGTCGGCGTTGGAGTCGCCGGAAGCGTCCCCGTGACAGGAGGCGTTACGGCTGGCACTGCAGGAGAAGAGTTTCCTCCCGGAGTGGCCTGATTCGACGGGCCGCCGGTTATTTCTACCTGTATCGGGGTGGGCACCGGAGGCGCGGACGCTCTATCCGCTGCCTTTCTGGAGTTGGAAATATTGATGAGGTTTGCGGTAATAACCGTGAGAAGCACGGGGATGGTAAGTGCTGCCACAAGAAAGTCGAGCGCGGACTTGCGCTCGGGTAACTTCCTTAACCGTTGCCGCAATGCCTCAAGCTGTTCAAACATATAGATAAGAGTAGCAAACAACGCATTTCCTGTTCAAGTTACCCATACCTTACCAATCCACAAGTACATACGTGTCTTCGGCAGTCTTTATGACAGAACTTAACCGCACCTGACCTGCAAAATAATCCGGGAAGCGGACCATCTCTGGAAATTCCGCCATAACCTGCTTACTACGCAGGACTCCTCGAAACATTGTTCTGAATCTTTCGACCACATCGTTCATTTCCAGAGCTGTACCCCCGTCGCCGCTGGTCACTATATCTTCCAATGAAATACCATCAAGAAACGGGTATATCTGTGCCGGAAACCGTTGCCCCTGTTCATCCTCAAGTACCTGAAACTCCGCATCAATCACCAGATCACCCATCTCCTGTTTGAGAATTTGGTAAAACAGCCGAGAAAACCGGACAACTTCGCCCGGGTCGGTGTTGCATAACTCCGGTCGGAATTCATCCACAATGGAATTGGTGATACGTTTTAATACGAAGGGCACGCCATTCCATTCAAACCCGTATCTGATACTCTGCTCGCCCTGAACCGGAAGCACCCGAACTCCACCGGCCTCCAACTCAAGACTCCGGCCTCCATATTCGATGTGCATGATACCGGGGAGTATAGCCTATCAGGACGTGCCAGGGCAACTTTTCTGGCCATCTGACAGATGGATGTTATACCTCGTTTTTGGAACCTTTCTCTGCACCTGCCATTCCGTCTTCTGACGGAGTCTTTTTCTCCCATGGATTTGCCTCTATGGCAAGTCTCGGTATGAGCAGTGACACGCATGCGCCGGCAAGCACAAATACGCTCGCAACGGAAAGGGCTGTCCTGGAAGCGGTCACGAACGCCTGATCACTGTCCGCCTTGAGTATACGCGAGAGGGCCGGGTCCGTATCCGCAAATGCCGTAGCAAACTGCCTTCCTTCCGGAGAAATCGTTCCGAGCGTCCGGATGACGGCAGGTTTTGCATCACCCGGAATCCGCCGGTCAGCCGCAATCCCGGCAGTCAGTGATGTGATAAGGGTTCCCGCAAATATTGTGCCGATAAGTGCACCCGAGAGGGTTGATCCTATCTGACGCATGGTTGCGCTTGAGGCCGAAGCCTCACCGGCGATATCAAGCGGCACTGATGAGATGATGATGTTCGTAAGCTGGGATGATGCAATACCAATGCCCATGCCATAGAGGATAAACGCCGGGGCAAGAGTGAGAGCCGTACTCGTTGTGGAAAGGGACAGAATAAGGACGATGGTTCCGAGCGCGTAGACAAACATCCCGATATTTACAAGCCACTTGGGGTTGATTTTTGTCGCAAGCATGCCGGAAATAGGCCCGAACAGAAACACGCTCAGCGACGCCGGTAAAAACGCTACCCCGGTCATAAAGGCATTAAGTCCCAAAACGTTTTCCAAAATTAAAGGCAACGTAAAAAAGATCCCGAATTGTCCGAGCGACACGATGGCCAGCGTCAAGAGTCCGAAGCTGAAACCCGGGCGGAGAAACATAGAAAGCCGCAGCACCGGGCTTCTCCCCTGCCGTTCAAGATGGAGTTCCCACCGGATAAAAAGAAGGAGGGATACGACCGCAATAACGATCATAAACGGAATCGGCGACAGCGTACCGAAACTCCAGGTCATCCCCGCAAACGAAAACGGTGCATTCTGAAACAGCCACCCGTACGTACGTCCTTCTATGAACGAGAAAACGAGGCAAAATAACCCGATGCCGGAAAGGAGCGTTCCCACCCAGTCAAACCGCTTCACATCATGACTCCTGGATTCCTTGATGAATACGCTGCCAAGTATGGTAATGAGGGCAATGACCACATTGATCCGGAACGACCATCGCCAGGAAAAATACGCGGTGAGATACCCGCCGAGAAGCGGCCCGACGGACGCCGATGCTCCGGCAATCGCTCCCCAGATGCCGAACGCCATAGCGCGTTCCTTACCGCGGAATTCATAGGCAAGGATGGCAAGGGCGCTGGTCAGCATCATGGACGCACCGATAGCTTCGATGAACGCTTCTCCGGCAAACAGCATGAAGACGCTGCCTGACACCGAAGCGATAAAGGATCCGACAGCAAAGAGGCCGGTCCCCAAAAGGAATATTTTTTTCCTCCCGAACATATCCCCGAGTCTGCCCATGGTGATAAGAAGCGTCGCGATAAGGAGAGGATACCCGGATATCACCCACTGGATGGCCGCAAAGTTGGTCCGGAGCTCCCTGATGATATAGGGAATGGCTACGTTTAATACATTGTTGTCAATGATAACGATGGCAAGCCCGAGCGCCACGAAGACAAGCGCGAGCCAACGGTTTTCATCGGTTGCCAAATTCGGAACGACGTGCTTCATAGAGCGTTTTTTAGACTGCCCCGCCTACCCTTTTCTCCGGGTAGCACAACTGAGATCTAAACCTGTACCGGAAATTACTTCCCCTTTCTTCCGGAACGGGGAGAAGGATGGCGTGCAGAGGAGAGCATCCCGCCGAGTCCCCACATCACCGCAAGCGGTGTCAGGAAAAATCCGATAAGCGGTATATTGAACGCTATCCAGACAACCGGCACACCGACGATCATCCGCAGTACAGGCGGGGCTTCCGGATTCCCCGACGCGAAAATCAGTTTTTTCCCGACGAGATACGCGACAAAAAGCCTGCTTACGGCGACGGCAGCGGCAAAAAGGAGCACCAGGAGAAGGGAAATCGGTATACCGATGATCGTAAGCATCAGGAAGACGAGCGCTACCGGCGTAATGACGAGTAAAAGAAGTCCCGTAAGCAGAGTCCGTCCCGGTTCCTTTGTCATCCTGTCCGTGACGCTGTCCGTTTGCACCGGAAAAAATATCACAAGCAGAATCCCCATCCCCAGGGCGATGAGGATGCCGCTGATAGCACGAAACGGAGCGGCCGCGCGTGCCGTACCGGCAAGAAACGGCAGGTCCTTCCGGACGGACGCTTCTTTTTTCGGCAACTCGTGCCGTATGACGCCGTGGATAACCGTCGTCGGATCCGCGGTCAGAAGTGCCGGACTCACATACGTCACGCCTCCGGCAACCTGTGCATCCGGTCCGAACCGCAATGTTTGATCCGCAACCGTGATGTCGCGTCCGATCTGTCCGTTTATCGCAATACTTTCCCCTGCTCCGCCGATGTCCCGCCCGACCGTCCCGTCTATTACAAGATGCTGGGCGGCAAACAGGAGGTCGCCCGGAATTTTCGCTTCTTCCCGTATCGCCACGTTCTGTCCGAAAAGGAGTGCGTTTTTCCCGATGGTCCTGTCAAGCGACACCGTCTGCCCGGCCGCATGGATGTTTCCCGTCACCACTCCGTCAACCGTTACGTTCTGTCCGGCACACATGAGATCCCCGTCAACGGTCCCGCGGACAGTGACCTCCTGTCCGGCACACAGCACGTCGCCACGGACCGTCCCGTCGATGATGACGGAAGTGCCGGCGGCAACGAGCATACCGTTAAGCGTCGTCCCCTTGGGAACCAGCACGTTCGGCGCACTCCTGAAATCCATCGCGTAAGCAGGAGACGACAGCATCAGAAGCACAGTTACTGCGATGATAAAACTGAAAAGTTGTCCCAGGCGTTTCATATGGAAATATTGTATCATACGGGTATGTCGTGGTTACCGTATGCCCTACTCTCCGCGCTGTTTGCGGCCCTTACCGCAATACTTGCCAAAATCGGCATCAAGGGGGTTGACTCAAACCTCGCTACCGCAATCCGTACGGTCGTCATACTTCTCTTTGCCTGGGGAATCGTCGCGACCCAGGGCACACTGTCACAGCTTTCATCCATTTCCCGGTTTTCCCTGGCATTTCTCGTGCTCTCCGGTATCGCGACAGGACTGTCATGGCTTTTTTATTTCCGCGCGCTCCAGTTGGGACAGGCTGCCCAGGTATCACCGATCGATAAACTGAGCCTCGTTATGACGATCATTCTTGCGGCAATTATCCTCAAGGAACGGGTGACCGTATCGATTCTCGTCGGAGCTACCCTTATGGCAGCCGGCGCGATCCTCGTCGGCTTTGTCAAATAACGGTTACGTTTCGCTGTATCCCGGGAAAAAGTCCGTTTTCACCTGAAGTTTAGGGACTCCCATGGAAGAAAGGGTGTGTTCAAAATTTTCTACCATAAGCTGCGGCCCCGAAAGGTAATAGGTCCGCCGCTGCCAGTCAGGAACCGCGCGTTTTACCATCTCAGGAGTTACCCGGCCCCGCTCCCCCTTCCAGTCGGCCGGTATTGACGCCGTATCCGTCAGGGTATAGACGGTCCTGATTCCGACGGAACTGCCGGCATCAAAGATATCCCTGTAGGCGATGTCCGTATGTTTACGGTTTGCATAGAGAAGGACGATATCGCGGCGTTCCCTCCTGTCCACCAGATATTTGATCATGCTCCGGAACGGCACCACACCAATCCCGCCCGCAACAAAGACAAGCGGTATTGAGGGATCCTTAGGCAGCACGAAGTCTCCGGCAACCTGCGCCGCGATGATATGTGCTCCCGGCAATAATCCGGCGAGCGTCCGCTTGTAGGTACTGGGAGGCGTATAAAACTTCACGCCGATTGCAAGGTCTCCCTCCGTCGGCGAGGAAGCGAGGCTGAAATAACGCCGGACACCACGGCTGTCGGGTCTCCAGTGCGGCAGTGTCCATTCCATATACTGTCCCGGCTCATACCGGAATCCCGGGGGCTTGGCGAAACTCATGGCAAGCGTATCCGGAGTCAGGAGTTTCCTTACGGCGACGGCAAGATCCAGACGATAATTGGGACTCATAACATAGGAGAGGATATTGCCGACCGAAAGCGCAAGTTCCGGCGTGAGCGCTATGCCTATTCTCAGTACCGGGGTTGCGGCAAGGAGGGCAACGACGCCGGCATAGATATCCCGGTGGCGCGCCGTGGTCGGCGACGTCAGGGGCTCCGTCAGCATGACCAACCCGAGAAAGAGAAATGCGGACCGGAGGATTGTCGTCTGCCACGTTGTGAAAACGGTGAGGAGCGATCCCGTACGCAGAAGGCTCGCAAGAGCAACGGCGATAAGGTACACCAGCGCATAGACGGCGACCATCCGCTCCCGTTCGATTTTTCGGACCAGAAGATAGCCGCCGAGAAGGACAAATGGAGCAAGAAATGGCGTCCCCACCCACCATGTGGCGGCTTTGCCGGTAAGGAGAGCAAGAGCCGCTACCGATGCACCCGCCGGATTAAAAATATGATGCTTGTCTATCGTCGGCAGGTACTTGACCGCCATGGCAAAAATGCATGAAGAGACGAGAAAGCCGGCATGCTCCGGATACCCGAACGGAACGATCAGAGAAAGGATAAGTGCCGTAATAAAAACGGATTCGGTATTGGTCACCGCTCCGAAGAGGCGCGCAAACACCATATTTACCGGTACCGATACGATGACGGCAAGGAGCGCTCCGATGGCGATATCGAGAGGATTATACGGCAGAAAACCCGCGGCACTCCCCCCGATGGCAATAGCGAGTAAACCAATGAGGTAATAGAGCGTCAACCGGTACATCGTAATCCGGTTGAGATAGCGATCAAGAAATTCCATCATATACATCATTCTGCCATGACATACCTGTCAAATCCGCTGGTCCAGGAAGCCTGCTTGTCGTGCCCGACCATATAGGCCTCGCAGCCGGAAACGCGCTCAATAAATGCCAGTCCTCCTTTCCCCATGGCAAAAGCCGCGGTTGCAAACCGGTCTGCTTCGTAGATATCCGATCCGATCACGGTAATGCTCATAATATCCGCCGCGGTTTGTCCGGTTTTGGGATTATAAATGTGCCCCTTCCTGATATACTGACCGGACGTCGCGACCCCTTCTCCGTTGCCGAGAACCAGAACTTTTATCAGTTCTTTCCGGTTAAACGGATTTTCTATACCGATGCGCCAAGGCTCATCCGTGCAGTTTCTTCCGGACACCTGGCTGTCACCGGCGATCGTCACGGCAAAATTCAGGAGGTACCGCCCCCGGAGAAGCCGTGCCGCTTCAAGGATAGCCCATCCTTTCACGATACCGGAAGGGTCGATGATTCCGTCGTGGCGGATATCGAAATACCCATGGGTTACGCGTTTGGTTTCCTCCGACAGATCCAGAATCTTTTTCATGGCATCCGACGCATTTCTGAGCGAACGTTTACCCCGGTTGATTTCGGAAATTTCGCTTTCCTTTTTATAGGTGCTGAACCGAAGGTCGATATCATCAAGTAGACCAAATACCGCTCCCGCATCATGAGCAGTCGCCCACGGATCGACGAGTTCAACGCTCACCGGCATACCCATGATGTCTCTTCGGTATTTCATAAGATCAGACGGCCTGAGACAGGGCGCTTCCGAGTGACTCCCGGAATGCGGCGCTCGAATCCGAGGCTCCGGAGACGATGTCCACCTGCGCGCTCTGCGCCTGTATTGCTTCCGAACGGAGGATGGGCAAAGCCTGGCTGTTTATGTAAAGCGAGGTCTGGTTATCGTTCGGGTACTGAAGAAACTGCACGTCAGTGATACTGCCGTTCCGGATGACCGCCCGAACCTGGATATTACCATAGTAAGCATCGGCCACACTTCCGGTATACGTGCCGTCTTTGTATTTTCCCCGCGGCTGGGACGGGGCCGGGGTTGCCGCCGGCGGGGGTGTCGGGGCGGGTGTGAGTGTCGCAGGCATATCCGGAAATCCCGCGGGGGGTAAACCACCCGGTCCGGAAACCGGCGGCAGGGATCCCGCTACCTCCCGGCTTCCCGTTCCCTGCTCTAAACTTTTCACCCAGACCAGAAGTCCGAAGGCACCAAGTACCACGGTGATCTGCAGATATTTTTTCAGTTGATCCATAGGCACAGTCTACGGAAGCCGGATGAAGAGATCATGAATTACGGCTCTTCGGCAATCTGATTGTGATCGTTGTTCCTTTCGCCGGAGCGCTTTGTACGGCTATATCCCCGCCGTGCTCCCGGACAATGGCCTGGGCTATGGGCAATCCGAGACCGGATCCTCCGTCGGCATTTTTCGTTCTGCTTTTTTCTCCCCGGTAAAACCGGTTAAAGATAAACGGAAGCTGGTCACCGGGAATACCCGTTCCGGTATCCGCAATGGTCACGGTCACGTGTCCGTCCCGGCTTACGGCATCAACTGTGACCGAACCCCCGTTGTCGGTGTAGTCAATCGCGTTTTTTATGACATTGGTAAACGCGGACAAAAGCTCTTCCCGGTTGCCGTTTACCGACAGTTTGCCGGATCCGGCTGATCCGCGAAGCGCCACGTGCCGTTTTTTTGCGTACGGCAGAAGCCTCGCCGTAGCGTCATGAAGTACTAACGAAACGTCCAGGCGTTTCGTAACGGGAGGAGCCTCCCGGTTGTCAAGACGCGACAGAAGAAGAAGCTCGTTGACGAGTCCGGCCATACGGTTTACTTCTTCGAGGTTGCTCACCAGGTTTTGCCGGTGCATGGGCTCGGATTCTTTTTTCCCCGCAAGCTCCACTTCTATGTTGGTTTTGAGGACCGCAAGCGGTGTCCGAAGCTCATGGGAAGCGTCGCTTAAAAACTGTTTCTGTTGCTCGAGCGTTTCCCGTATCGGGGTAAGGGTCTTGCCGGCAAGCACAAACCCGAGACCGCCGGCCAGGATGAGGATGCCGGCATCGAGCACAAACAATACCGTATGCATCTGGTCCTCCGCCTCCTGGACAAACAGGAATTCCTCCTCGTCGCTCCGGGCAAAGCGGTGTGCCGTGGTTCTGATGTTTCTGCCGAAAGCAACGATTATCGCCTGGCTGAAAATAAAGAGAATAACCGCGATGATCGCGATATAGATGACGGTCAGTCTGAAGCGGGCCTTTTCGAAAAGGTTAGTCCGTATAGCGGTAGCCCATGCCCCGAACGGTTTGGAGATATCCGGCATATGCTCCTTTCAGTTTCTTCCTCAAATTTTTGACATGCGCGTCGACGGTGTTGCTGAAGGTATCCGCAGCCATATCCCATACATGGTCCAGGATCTGCTCCCGGGTCAGGACGGTGTTTTTATTGCGGAGGAAATACTCGAGAAGCTGGAACTCCCGGCGCGTCAGGCTTACTTCCGATCTGCCGATCTGCACGGTCTGGGCAGCCGTATCAAGCGTCAGTTCATGACTTTTCAGGACTGCCGGGAGCACTGTCTTGGGGCGTCGGAGGAGCGCACGTACCCGGGCAAGGAGTTCCGTAAAGGCAAACGGTTTGATGAGATAGTCATCAGCACCGCTATCGAGCCCCACAACCTTATCCTCCAGTGCATCCTTGGCAGTCAGAAATAGAATAGGTACATGCACGCCGGCATGACGGAGGTCCGTACAAACCGTCAGGCCGTCTTTTTTGGGAAGGAGGATATCGAGTATGACCAGGTCATAATCCTGATTCTTTGCAAACAGCTCTCCTTCTTCGCCGTCAAATGCACTGTCGACGGCATAGCCTTTCTGTTCCAGCCCTTTTTTGATAGAGAAGTTGAGTTTCGCTTCATCCTCAACGAGAAGCAGTCTCATGAGGGTATTGTACTCCGCTCTGATGAAGGTTTCATGAACTATTACATTACTTCAGGTATCGGCCAAAAAACCGGATGCTTCTCTCCATAGCCAGGGAAAATCCCTGGGAAATATTATGGTCCGATCCCGGATATTCATAAAACTCCACGGTTTTGCCTGCCGCTTTCAGCCGGTCCCGGAGGCCCTCGGAAAAGGCGACCGGCACCTCCTCGTCCGCGCCTCCGGCATCAAGCTGGACAGGCGCCGTGATGTCGGCAACATACGCCGTCGGGTCGATGCTGTTCCAAAAGGCAGGGTTTGCCGACCTGGTTTTCCTTCCGAATTGCCGTGTCCCCGGTAGTCGGGCTTAAACACGATGTATCCGGAACGGGCAAATGCGGCAACGTAGGCAACATACCGCTCGGTCGTCCTGTATTCCTCGGGCGGAATATATCCGTGATTGAAGACGATGACCGGCCATCCGCGCGGAGGCTTCTCAGCACGCATGGAGGCAACGGAAAGCGAACCCGGCGCGGAAGTCGACGGAGGTGTCGGTTTCCCTCCAGCGATCCTGTTTGAGAACAACCCAACCGGTACAGCCGGCAATACTGACGAGCAAGATGAGGAAGGCCCATTTTTTCATAGTTCCCGGTCGGGATTGACAACGGCGTGAACTTCAGAAACAATAGAAGTACGGTATGCGGAAAAAAGGAAACAGCACCCATTATATCATCGTAAGTGTTCTCCTTATCATCATGGCTATCGCGGCAACGGCGGTCGTCAACCGGGCTAAATCTCCGGAAACGAATACGACCGATATCCGGGCAAAGGCGAGCGCAGTGAGCACCCTCAAACTTACGGCTACCGTTACAGAAGTCAATGCGACCCAGGGTACGTTTACCATAGAAAATACCCGATTTGCGGATAACGCCGAAGGCGCGGATCTCGGTACCTGGACCGTAACCCCGCCGCCGCTCTATACTCTCGCGACACTTTCTCCGGGCAGCCGGGTGACGATCACGTTTGATCCGCAATCGTTTCTTGCCACTCAACATACCGTCAGCGCCACTCAGATTACTGTCGGACAGTAACCACTTATCGGAGTAAATCCCACGAAACGGACTCACCGGAACCGATACGTCTGTATGCCGTCCCGCGCATAATATGGATGTTTCCCCGTCCCCTGATCTCCATCTGCTCCTCTACAATACCGACTATGCAGGCCGTCAGTTCATCAATGCCAAGGACCGTCACGTCAGGAGGCAGGAGAGCCCGCAACCGGCGGAAACGTTCTTTCCCCATCCAGCAACAGGTCGTGTCAAAATCCTCGCCCTCGGCGTTATCCCAGTGCGGGACGATGGCCAGTGAAAATCCGTATCTTCCGAAAAAATTTAACCCGCGCATCCAGAAGGGGTCCATGCCGCACTTATAGATTTCATAGACGGGAAGTGCGTATGCGCCGATCGCAACGGCTGAAGCAGACCCCAGAGAAAGGGTTGTACCGGAACGGTGTGCTTTCGTCATTTCCCGGTATACCGCGCTGTGGATAAGATGCCGTACGGTATAACTTGGCGATCCGGCACCGCAGTAGATATAGTCCTGATTGCGGAGAAGATATGCGATTTCCGGATCATTCGTGCTGTTCGGCCCGTCCTTTCTCCATGCCCGAATCCTCCTGACCCGGGGTTGATAGTTTCGGAGGTGATCCGTAAAAAACTTTTCCGTACGCTCCGGCCAGCTATGGAGTGCATTCACCTCAAACCCCGTTGGTGTCTCCAAGATCCCGATATTTACCGGAGGCATCAGTCCGGACACGCGAAACAGGTATTCATGGATAGCGCGACCGGTTGCCGTCAATTCCCCTGAGCCGAAAAGCACAACTCTGCCGGGTCCATCCGGATGTTTGGATCGGGTTGTTGTCGTCAAATCGTCTTTTTTTTTACGCGGCTCCCCTGAGGCGTATCTTCGATGGTAAACCCCATTTCCTCCATCCGGGCCCGCACTTCATCCGCTTTCTGAAAATTGTTCGTTTTGCGGTATGCATCACGCTCTTTTTTGAGCACCGCTATTTCATCCGGCAAATCGCCTACCGGCTCCGGAGCCATGACGTTTCTGAGAGTAAGTCCCAAAACCTCGTCGAAATCGAGGATGAGATCGTATTTATCCTGCGACGGAATATTGGATTTGGCCACCTCCCGGGTGATCGCAAGAGCCTGCGGAACGTTGAGGTCGTTTTCAAGGGAAGCCCGGAACGCAGCCTGATAACCTTCGACTTTCGTCAGCTTTTCCTGGGACAGGGTCCTGCGCCTGGCGATCTGGGCCCGGAGATTACCGATCTGCGTACGCAGTTCCGTAAGGCTCCTTGCAGCCGCGTCAAGCGCCTCCCAGGAAAAGTTGAGGTAGGAGCGGTAGTGCGCCGTAAGATAGAGATACCGGAGCGCCATGGGATCGATACCGCGCTCTTCTATATCGCCCAGGCGGTAGAAATTGCCGCGGCTTTTGGACATTTTTTCGCCGTTTACCAGGATAAACTGGCCGTGGACCCAAAAACGCACATACGGCGATTTGCCGCTCATACTTTCACTCTGGACGATCTCGTTGGTATGGTGAATCGGGATAAGGTCGACACCCCCGGTATGGATGTCTATCTGATCTCCGAGGTATTTCATCCCCATTGCCGAACACTCGATATGCCATCCGGGAAACCCCACACCCCACGGACTCTCCCACTCCATGTCGCGCCTCTTTGCTCCGGCAGGGTCAGACCTTGGATGATGAAGGTCTGACCCTTTCAAGATCTTTGGATAGGAAAATTTCCAGAGCGCAAAGTCCGTCGGATGTTTTTTCTCCGGGTTCACTTCGACCCGTGCGCCGGCCTTCAGGTCCTCCCGGTTCTGCCCGGCTAACGCGCCGTAATTCTGGACTTTTGACGTGTCAAAATAGATGCCGTCCCCTATGGAATAGGCAAACCCCTTCTTGAGAAGCACGGAAACCATCGCGATCTGCTCCGCAATATGTTCGGTCGGCTTGGGGCGGACGTCGGGATCGAGGAGATTGAGTTTCCGGCTGTCCGAAAGAAACGCTTCGGTATAAAACCTGGCGATATCCCATGCGGTTTTCCCCTCCCGTTTGGCACCTTTTTCCATCTTGTCCTCTCCGCTGTCGCTGTCAGAGGTGAGGTGCCCGACGTCGGTAATGTTCATCACAAACTTCGTGGTGTAGCCGAGATACCTGAGTGTCCGAACCAGGATGTCCGTCATGACGTAGGTGCGGAAATTGCCGATATGGGCATAGTCATAGACCGTCGGGCCGCAGGCATAAATCGTCACAAGGTCCTCCCGGAGGGGGGAAAACTCTTCGACCGTACGGCTTCGCGTGTTATAGAGACTGAGCATGGTTCTATTATGCCACACCAGGGGAAGACGGGGCCAGCACCGGAAGGGCAGGTAATCCTTTGGTTTCTGAGATCTGTGAATTGGAATTTGGGATTTACCCCCTCTAGTCCTGCCTCACGTTCCGGCTCATCTCGGCCGATGCCTTCTTGGCCCGGAGACCATAGAGGTCGCCTCTTTTCCGTGCAAAACTCATTTTTGGGAGCGTCTGTTTCTTCTCCCTGACCTCCTGCTTTTCCGTCTGCATCAGCTTTTCCTGCTTCTCTTTCTGAAGCTGTTCCCAGACGGAAAGTTTCTTTTCCGGCGGATTATGCGCTCCGGAAAGATACTCGAGCGCGCTCCGCGCAATCGCCCGTTTGGCTCTGATATCTTTTTCCGCCATCACGCGGTCAACCGGCGTTTCCGGGGCATGAGCCTTCTCCCCCTGACCCGCCTGAGGCAGATTTCCCTGACCCTGCGTTTTCTTCCCGCCTCCGGAACCCAGGCTCTCGAGCGCCTTGCCGACAATATCTTTGGGGACCGATGCAGCCTGCTTGACTACGTCTTTCCCGATATCCTCAAATGATCCGATAATCTGACGGGGTATTGCCATAGAATATAAATCTCAAATCTCAATGACCAATGACCAATGACCAAGTTAATATGATGACTTAATAATTATCAGTACTTACGCAGTTATGCTTCGAACGAGGCGCTCCTTAGCGCCGAAGTGAGAAGTTCTCACTTCGTTCGAACAATATCAACATGCGTAAGTCCTGAGGACTTACGCATAGCATATTGGTTTAGACGGTTGCACCGTCATTCTGGCAAGCGAGTCATCGAGCGCGTCCAGAATCAGATTCCGGAGTCGCTTACGCTCCCCGGAATGACGAACTGCGTAAGTCGTGAATTATACTCGCGCAAATTTTAATAAGTTCTTCATTCTCACTCAATAATCCATCTATCTGCTGACCGTATGATTTGTTGAATGAATATATGATTAATCCTATTTTCCGGTAAATCCCGGACAATTCCGACAACTGCAAGAACAAATGTAAATATTCGTCCTTTTAGGTCATATCGCCGGTTTTTATTGGTCATTGGGATTTAGGTTTTGTGATTTCTAAATAAATCCCAGCTGTTCTTTGGCTTCTTTGCTCATCCGGTCCATAGTCCAGGGAGGCTCAAAGGTGAGATCAACTTCTACAGATTTGACTCCCGGAAGTTTTTCGAGTGCGTCTCGGATAGGAGTTGCGATAAGGTCAAAAAGCGGGCAGCCGATCGAAGTCAGCGTCATAAGTACCCGGACATTACCGCGCTTCTCATCGATCCCGATATCGTAGATAAGGCCGAGATCCACGATCGAGACGCCGATCTCCGGGTCAGGTATGGATTTGAGTGCATCGGAAATAGCTTGCTTTTGCAGCATATTAGATTTATTATACACGGCAAGATAGATTCCGGTACAATATATTTGTTTCTTGCCCCTCACAAAAAACGATGAGTTTTTTCTTAGACATTTTTCGCCCGAAAAATACTATTACTGTTGTAGACTTTAATGGATTACAAGGTGTAGTCATGGGTACCCCGGACCGATCTCCGGTTTGGGTCAAAAATACGGCCCAAAATCTTCAAATTGCGCGACGAGAAGGTGTCAGGCCTTTATGTTTTGCTGATGTTTTATCCCAAATTGAACCAGAACAACTCTCTATAATTGTCCTGTTTGATACACCACCAAATACTCCATTAACTGGTAATCATTGGAGGGTAGATTCGATCGATCAACAAAATCAGACGGTAACTCTCCAGCACTGTAATGGGTGGGGCAATAGTGATCACTCTTGGGTCCAACCACTAGAAGCGCCTTATGACTGGCCTCTTTTTAGCGGTATAAGTGTACATCAATACAATTATGCAGGATTAGTTTTACCGCTTGTCGATGTCGCAAGACGCTATGATGAAGACTCGCCAGATATTCCATTTTTATCACACAAAGAGAGTATTTTCTTTTCGAACGCGGAAGGTACCTTGACCGAACTTACCTACGAATCGTGATTCACACATGAACACGTGGTACAGTGTTACCCATGAATAAAGATATCCGATTTGGCTCTCTCCATCTTTCACAGGATCAATTCCCATCGGATTTGCTACACACCATGTGGAGTTGGCAAAAATTATTCGAGGCAAACGGTACAAACCGTGCTGAAGCAATTGGCTTGGGTTATATCCCGCGGTCTATTGCCGAGGTGATTGCTGATATACCAGATACACACGATCTCTTAAACATGGTGCTGACAGATGGTGCGCCACGGGGTCGAAATTTTGCTCAATACTTCCGGATAGACACTATAAACGTCGAGGCTGAAACGATTACTCTCATCCATTGCACGGAGGACGGCGTGCATGATCTTACAGAGTCGGGAGTGACCATCTCCGCGGATCGACGGATGTTTACCGGATATGCCATCCACCCTTATGAGATGGACGGGACGCAGTACCCACTGTCGGAAATTGCCGCCATGGTCAGCGGTGATCACCTGGATATCGATGATGGAACTGTAACCATCGGGCCTGTAACTGTGTATGTCTCAAAACCAGAAGGATTGGTGGAACTTCCTCCGGAGGGATACTAATATTCTCTTCTTCCTTCCAGCGCTCTCGTAAGCGTCACGTCATCGGCGTACTCGATGTCCGCACCGACCGGCAGCCCATGGGCCAACCGGGTAATTGTGATCTTTGCATCGTAATTTTTAATTTGTTTTGTGATGTACATCGCAGTCGCCTCCCCCTCCATAGTAGGGTTGGTAGCAAGGATTATTTCTCCGGCCGCGGTATCGGAGAGTTTGAGGCGCTTCAGAAGATCGGCTATATAGAGTTCGTCCGGCCCGATATTGTTGAGGGGGTCTATCGCGCCGTGAAGCACATGATACAGCCCTTTATACCGGCCGGTCCGCTCAACAGACAAAACATCCGTCGGATTTTCTACGACACAGATAACCGTCTTATCCCGTGACGGATCGCTACAGATGCCGCAGGGATCCGTTTCACCGACGTTTTTGCATACACTGCAGAGGACCGTCCGGGACTTGAGATTCCTGAGGTTGTCGGCGAAACGGTTGAGTTCCTCTTCCGGCACATGCAAAAGGTAAAAGGCAAGCCTTTGGGCCGTCTTGGGACCAATGCCGGGCAGCCGCTCAAAGGATTCGATAAGCCGTGACAGTGCTTTGGGAAGAAGTGCCATGATACAAGGATTATACCGCAAAAAAGCGGCGCACCGCAGGGTCCATGAGCGTATCGGCAAGAATAGTCGGGTGTTCACGGGCGAGATCCTCGCGGCTGCTGTGCCGCCCGGTCATGACGATGATGCTCACCGCCCCGATGGCCCGGGCGCAGAGGATGTCGGGAACGGCATCGCCGAGTATCACGATTTCGCTCGAAGAAACTCTGTTTCCCGTAACCGTACGGAATTTTTCAAACACTTTCGCCGCCAGTACATTTCTGTCATCCGCTTCTTCCCCGAATAGGCCGAAACGGAATACGTACGGTACGCCCGCATGCGCGAGTTTCCACCGCGCCATGCGCTCGACATTGCCCGTTAAGAGAGCCAGGGTAATCTCCTGTCTCTTCCGAAGCAGCGAAATCAGGTTCAACGCCTCAGGAATAGCGTCATACAGCTTACCCCCTGATTTTGCCTGCTCTCCCGCGTACTCCTGGAGGGCGTGTCCCAGCGCATCCATGTGCTCCCATACTGCCTGGGAAGAAATGCCGTACGGCCGGACAATCCAGGAAATGATGAGAGGATCCGTCCAGCCGTTGTAATTCACGGATGTATCGATATCCGCATCTATACCGAATACTTTTTTTACCGCATAGAGAAACCGCGGAAATCCGACCTGCGTACGTGTTCCGACATGATAGATAAGCGTCCCGTCGATATCGAAGAGGACAAGCCGTTTCATGAGAATTAAGAAAAATATTTCAACAGTCGTGTAAGTCCCTGCATCAGGTTCGGTTCAGAACTCGCAAACGAAATCCGGATATGGCCTTCTCCGCTTTTGCCGAAGACCGACCCCGGTATGACACCGACGTTGGTTGCATGAAGGATATCTTTGGCCACAGCAAGGGACGCCCTGTTTGCCTCATACCGGAAAAAAAGATAATACGCGCCTTCCGGATCGGCAAAATGTATGGTTCCGTCACGGATCGGCGCGAGGGTCCGGAGGGTGAGATCCCGAAGCCTGCTGAACTGTTTCCGGTACGAACGGACGACCGCCTGCGGTCCGGTGAGCGCGGCGATGGCTGCCCGCTGAGATATTTTGGGAACGCACCCGACCAGGGCATCATGTGTTTTTGCAAATACACGGATCGCATCCGGCCGGGCAACGACATACCCCACCCTCCACCCCGTCATGGCATACTCTTTGGAAAACGACCGTACGGTGATGAGCCGCGCTGAACGGTCCCAAAATTCCAGAAGGCTTGGGGCCGGATCAGCATAGGACAGGAAATGATACGTCTCGTCCGAAAGGATCCAGAATCCGTACCGGTCGGCAAGCCGGACCAGCGAACCCAATTCGTTGGCGGAAATAACGGCGCCGGTCGGATTATTGGGATTGGTCAGGATAAGGAGTTTCAGCCCCTTTTTTGCCGCGGCCTCAATGCGCGCGATATCGAGCATCCAACGGGTGCTCTCCTGCATCGGCAGCTCAACACATACTCCCCGGGCGAGCATAATTTCCGGTATATGGTTGCAATAATCCGGAGTAACGATGCCTACCCGCTCTCCGTCATGAAGGAGGGAAAGAATTGCCGTTGCCGTTCCTTCCATCGCGCCGACGGTGACCAAAACGTGATCGACGCTTAGGCCCAGTTTATGATTTTTGCTCATTTCTTTTGCTATGGCGTCCCGCAACTCTTCGGTTCCCAGGAAGTTCGGGTAAACGCCAATCGCAGGATCGTCAAGGGCTTTTTTCGCAGCCGAGATAATATGAGGAGCCGTCGGAAACGGAGGGATCCCCTGCCCGAGGTTTATGCCGCCTACAGCCTTTACCTCAATTGAGAGGCGCTTGATGACGGATTCGGGAAGCGAAGCGGCAAAATAATCATTCACAATCAGTGGGTTTCGCTATGTTCCCTCCTGCCAGCTCCTCAGGTATTTGCGCTGGACGGGGGTGAGGCGGTCAAACCGCATCCCCATGGCCCGGAGTTTAAGTCGAGCAACACGCTGGTCAACCTCTTTAGGAAGGACATATACCTTAGGTCGAAGTGTTCCTTTTCGTTTGACAAACCATGCCGCACCGAGCGCCTGATTGGCAAAACTCATATCCATGACCTCGGCAGGGTGCCCTTCCGCACCGACGAGGTTGATAAGCCTGCCTTCGCCCAGGGCATAGATGCGTTTTCCCCCGGGAAGTACCAGTTCTTCGAGGTTCGGACGGAGCATACGCCTTGTTTTCGCGAGTTTTACAAGGCCGTCATAATCAAACTCCACATTAAAGTGCCCGGAGTTGGCAAGGATTGCCCCGTCCTTCATGCGGCGGATATGGGCAAGGGTGATGACCTCCTTATCCCCCGTTGCCGTCACAAAAAGATCCCCGTAGCGGACGGCCCGCCCGATCTGATCAACGGCAAACCCGTCCATAACCGCTTCAAGCGCGCGCACCGGATCGACCTCGACAACCGTGACATGAGCGCCCATGCCGCGCATCCGGGTTGCGATTCCCCGTCCGCACCATCCGTATCCCGTTACGATGACGCGCCTTCCGGCAAGAAGCACATTCGTAGTCCTGATGACCCCGTCAACGGTTGATTGTCCGGTGCCGTAGCGGTTATCGAACATATGCTTGGTATCGCTGTCATTGACCGCAAGGACAGGAATTTTCAAAGCACCGTCATGAGCCATGGCCTTGAGGCGTATGACGCCGGTCGTCGTTTCCTCGGCGCTCCCGATAACATGGGACAGTTCGTTTTTTCTTCCGGTATGAAGAAGGCTTACAAGGTCGGCTCCGTCATCGGTCGTGAGATCCGGATGGACATCGAGAACGGCGTTAAGGTGTGCATAGTATGTCTTTTTATCCTCGCCGTGGACCGCATAGACAAAGACCCCATAATCGGAAACGAGAGAAGCCGCGACGCTGTCCTGCGTAGATAAGGGATTACTGGCACAGAGCGCAACCCTGGCTCCTCCGGCCAGGTACGTCAGGATCAGGTTTGCCGTTTCACTCGTGACATGGAGGCATGCCCCGATCGTAAGCCCTTTCAGCGGTTTCGTTTTCCTGAATTCATCCTGGATTTGCCCAAGAACCGGCATGTTCTGTCCGGCCCATTCAATTTTTTTCTTTCCCTCCGCGGCCAACTTTGCATCCGCGATATCATGTGTTTTTGCCATAGGACTCCTTTCTGCTAGGGGCAGGATACGACTTCGTACGCTCTCCGTTATCTCAAATGACGGGCCCTTGTGTCAAGGGAGGCATGATACGATCTTCCGCACGAAACCATAGTAAATTAGACCGATCAACAAACTTTCCTTCGTGTAACACCTCACTATAGTTGATCATCCCGGGTATTGTACCGGCAAGAACGAGGTGCATTCTTCTCTTTTTGAGAAATTTGCTTGAGCCAAGCCAAAAGCTGCCTCCTTTCTTCCTCTCTCGTCACGTGCTGCCCGTTCAGCATGACCATGGTGTCCTCGGCAATTATGTCGTTTATGTACGTAAGGAGTCCATTGAGATCACTTCGCCATAATTTTCCTTATATCGTTTGATAAATTGCACCTTTGTATAGCTATGCGTCACCGTGCCGTATTTTTCTACCGTATAGACCGCCGCAACGGCGCCCATTTGCCCGCACACCGCCAGCTCCTCCGGGGTCAGACCTTGATTTTCCTTTGCTGACGCTCCATTCCTATACCGAACGTATCCTGCCAGAAATCCCCCCCGGAACGCATCCCCCGCTCCGGTCGGATCAAGAACGGACAGAGGCTTTGCAGGGCGGATATGGATGGCGTCGCGCCGCGTTTCTATGACGGAGCCGCGGGAACCGAGTGTCGTGATGAGTATAGGCACCATTGTCCTCAGTTCATCGTGGGATACATGCAGTTTTTCCTGCATAAGCTCGATTTCATAATCATTCCCGATCACGATTTCAGCGCCGCGTATCCCCTGTTGTAATTCCTGAGGGCTAAACGTACCTATCTGAAACGCAGGGTCATAGAGATACGGGAGTTTCAGGGTGCTGCACTCGCCGACGTACTTTTTCATCGCAGAGGGATCCGTCGGGGCAATGACCACAAACATGTCCTTTCCCCCGTAAGGCGCGAGCGAAAGTTTTGCGGCGTAGCGGTTTGCACCGGTATAAAAGGTTCCGATTTGGTTGTCTTCCTTATCCGTTACGACAAAATATGCACCGGTTCCCAAATTTTTATGAACCGGAATTGTTGCCGTCCGTATCCCGTGGTGTTCCAGAAAGGATTTGTAGTCGCCAAAATCATTGCCTGCGGGTGCCAATATGACGGGGTTCATACCGAGAAGTTTCAGGGAATAAGCGATATTTCCTGCGGTACCGCCGAATTGTTTATTGAGCCGGTCAACCAGGAAGCTAAGCGAGATACTGTGAATCTTATCCGCCATGATCCGGTCCGAAAACCGTCCGGCGAAGTTCATAATGTAGTCATAGCCGAGGGTGCCGGTGACAAGAATATCCATACACATAAATCACAAATTCCAATGATCAAATCTCAAACAAAACCTAAGTTCCTTTGTGATTTGGGATTTCGCTATTGCAGGTTCAGGCTTTTGGACAGTTCGGTAAGTTTGCCCGCTGCCGCCTGCTGCGACTTTTTAATCGCTTCGTTAAGCGCCTGGCGGACATCATCGTTCGCCTCTCCCTGTATTTCCACACGTTTCACGTTCTGATTTCCGGTAATAACGATACGGACGTTTCCGCGGGTTACTTCAAACTCCTCCGCCTCAAGCGCCTGCTGTATTTTGGCGGCGTGTTGCCTCATGGCATTCATATCTCCCAGCATTTTGAACGGATTCATCATAGAAACCTCCTTTTTTACTTTTTTCCTAATACTATGTCCACTTTTATCTTTGCTCCGAACAGTTTTTTTATAACTTCACTGAGAATTTCCCTCGTCTTAAGCTCGGAGAGCTTTTCCTTATGAAAGGGGTAAAACGCTTCAATGGTCACTATACCATGACCGACAGCCTTGGGTCTAGAGGACCTCAGCACTGCCGCAACGGAGTGATTGTATGGTTTTAATGCTTCAATGAAATCCTTCCAGTGTTCCGTCAGTTTTACGAGATTCAAAAGTTCATCGTCGTCATCCGCAGGAGTCTCCGGCTCTGCGTCCGGCGGCTTTGCATCTTCCGGGATTTCCTTTTTTTCCTTCCTGAAGCGTTCCTTTGGCGTTTCGCCTGTCTCTCCGGCAACGGAGTACTGAGAGATTCCTCCGTCGCAGTACTCGACAACCGCGATCTCAAGCGGGAGAGCCGGAACCGGAGCGCCTTTTATGGCCGCATATGCCTCCGAAAGTATCCCGACCGCCCGCTCGAGCTCTTGAACGGACCGGGTGCCGGATGCGGCCCCAACAACGGTTTCGACAAGTTCCCGTTCGAGGGCTTTGAGACACTGGGTCAGGAACAGACGCATATCCGTTCCTGCAAGATCAAGGTCCTGAACCAGATGAAGAGCAGCACGGATATCACGGGCAAGAAAGGCAGTGAGAAATTTTCCGACCGATTCCTCGCTTGTGAGGGCGAGTACGCTGCGGACATCTTCCGCCGCCAGTTTCCCCTTCCGGAAGCTCATCTGTTCGAGCATTTTGACCGCGTCGCGGAAAGAGCCGTCAGCCGCACCCGCAATGATCCTGAGTCCTTCATCCGTGATATCGATATGCTCAGCGGAGACGATACGCCGGAGCGCATTACGGAGCGCGTCTTCCGGCGCCCTTCCGAAGGAAACGACGAGACAGCGGGAGCGGACCGTAGCGGGGACTTTCTGGGGATCGGTCGTTGCCAGCACAAACACGGCGTGAACCGGAGGCTCCTCAAGTGTTTTGAGGAGCGCATTAAAGGCTTCCGTCGTCAGCATGTGCACTTCATCAATGATGTACACTTTATAGGCGGCGTGAGCCGGTGCGAGCGCTATCCCGCTTTTGAGTTCACGGATTTCATCAATTCCCCGGTTACTGGCGGCGTCCATCTCGAGTACGTCGAGGTTCCTGCCTTCGGCAATTGCACGGCACATATCGCAGGTCCCGCAGGGAGACCCGTCTTTCTGAGGTTTGGCACAGTCAAAAAGCTTGGCGATAAGACGGGCTGCCGTGGTTTTTCCGGTTCCCTTGGGACCCGAAAAAAAGTACGCGTGGGGCAGGGCTTTCTTGTCTTTTCCTAACAGTGAAAGGAGCGTCTCCCGGACGGCAACGTTATCTATGTCGGAAAATTTCTGTGGCCGGTAGGTTCGGTAAAAAGCCATAGGAATAAAAACATTTACCGTGCATTCATTCCGGGTGATGGATGCCCAGGAGATGATTGAGCCCGTGAAGCGCAAGGCGGACAATCAATTCATCAACCAGCAGGTTCTCTTCAGATGCCTCAAGCACTGCCTGCGGGTAGGAAATGACGATATCGCCGAGCCGCAGAACGTCATCCGGCGGCGCAATGAACGGCAAAGCTTTCTCCGCCGGATCGTTGAGGGCAAAGGAGAGTACGTCCGTCGGAGCGGGTATGTTCCTGTATCTCGTATTCAGATCCCGCATCCTTCGGTTGCCGACAATCGAGACGCTCACTTCGGTCGGGCCCTTCACCTTGGGGGAAAGGGCGTCGACGATAGCCCGTTTGACCCGTTTCCGGTCTACGGGAAAATGCGACTCGGTACGGAACAGTACAGTAATCATGGTTTTTTTACCGAAACAACCTGTCCGCCCCACAGGAGACAAGCGGTCAGAAGGGTAGGCTTCGGAATGGCATACAGACCGTCACGGTCCGGCAAACCCGTCGGAAACGGGTCGCTGACCGAATACTCTGATGCCGCCGCATCATAAAGCACCACAAAATGCCCCGACGGATCGCCGATCGCAACCGTCCCGCCATCTTCAAGATAGAAAAGAAGATGCATCGCGTTTGTCACCCACACCGTATCCGCATCAGGCATGGAGGTAAGCCAGGCTCTCAGCCGGTCAATCAGTGCGCCTTTCGGTAAGTCACGCCACTCCGGAGCAATGCAATAGGTCGAAGACGTAAGCATAGTTGTCTCAAGCCCATGCCTGCGAAGATGCCGGGCCAGCTGAGCCGGATAGGTACGGTCCTGGTTGGTTATACCCAACTCGGACAGAATCCGTCGGGTACTCATGGGTTTTCCGAAATATTCGTAGATGTTCTGAAGACTTACCGGTCCGCAGTCGTGCGAGGTAGGATGCTGTCTATGGTTCGGAAAGGTTTTCACGGCTGGTTTACTGCTTCCGGGAAAGAAGCTGTTTTAGAATTTCCGATACCCGTTTGCCGTCTGCCCTCCCGGCTACCAGAGCCATAGCGGCTTTCATGAGGAGACCAAAATTCGCTTCGTCGGACAGGACGAACGGAAGAAGGATGGTGTGAAGCTCCTCATCCGTCAGCTCTTTCGGAAGGAACGCCTGAAGAATCGCAAGCTCCGCTTCTTCTTTTTCCACAAGCTCTGCCCTTCCGGCGGCCCGGAATGCCTCTATGGATTCGCGGTGTGTTTTGACCTGTTTTCTTATGACGTCAAGGATATCGCGGTCCGTCAGTTTTTCTTCCGCTTGAGCGCCGTATCTGGCTATGGCGTCATTCCTCACTTGAGACAGGAGAAACCGCAGCGTCCCCACACGCACCTGGTTGCCCTTTTTGAGCGATTCCTGTATGTCCCGGGTCAGAGAAGCAAGAAGCATAAGGGAAATTCCGGTTACGTCCGGCTGTACGCGCGGCTCGGATGCCTGAGCCGCCGTGCGAGTTCGCGCTTTTTTTCTTTCCTGACTTCCGCGGGTTTCTGGTAAAATTCCCGTTTTTTGAGATCCTGGAGAATTCCTTCCGACAGGACTTTCCGCGTAAATTTGCGGATCAGCGAATCGGATGTATCTCCGGGTTGTGCTTTCACAAATACCATAACGTCAAAAAAACACCTCCCTTAAAAAGAGCGTTCAATCTTCTTTCTATTATACACCAAATTGCCGGGAAAGCATTACAGTTTGTAGCCGAATTTCCGAAGGAGGGCTTTCCTGTCCGGAACATCTCCTGCCGTTTCGACACCGAGCGGAGACCCGCCGTCCACGACCCCGAGAAGCGCTCCGCCCTGTCTGGTTCTTGCGACAATCGCCTGTACCGGATTGGCCGTGGCACAAAAAATATGGACAACCTCCGGCACCATTTTCACGGCGTTGAGGACATTGATGGGGAACGCATTATCAAGCATCAGGACAAACACATGTCCGCATGCGATTGCCTTCGCATTCCGGGCAGCGAGATCCGTAAGGGACGGGTCTGTTCCGGAGGTACGCACCAGTCTGGGTCCGGAAGCCTCCGCAAACGCCAGACCGAACCGTATGCCGGGTACGCTTCCGACCATCACTTCATGGATATCCTCCACGGTTTTGATAAAGTGAGATTGTCCGATGATCACGTTTTTTGCGTCGGGATTTTTTATCGGAACGGATTTGATGTCAGGAGTCCCGGATTTCATAAACCCTCCTTTCAGGATAAATGTTTTATAACCTCAATGATATCTCCGATTGTCCGTTTACTCGGCTTGAAGTCCGGATTTTTGCTGCTTCCGTTTAACACCATATGATGACTTGCGTGAAGAAACCAGGTCGCCTCCGGCTCTTTTTCCTTAAGATGCTCATACAGAGCTGATAAATCGATCTCGGGTTTTGGCAGACTTTTTATCCGGAGATACCCTTTCCGGTCGTCTTTTCTGACGACCAGTACATATCCCATTTTTTGCCCGAGGTGCACCACTTCGTCGTTCGTTGTCTCGACCGCAATGGCTTTACCCCACTTCGTCTCAAACTCGACTCCCTTGTCTTTGAGGTCCTTTTCCGCCCAGACTTTATTCTGGAACAGTTTATAAATCCCGTCGAGGCTCTCCATGCCGAGGGAAACGACCCGGAGCCAGTCATCGGCGTAAATAAGGCGCCACCCGTCTATCTGGGCTACCAATCCCATATCCCAAAAATCAGCGGTCGGGTTCGGGAAAAAAACCTCACGGAAATGGTCTATCTCATTGACGACCTGAGTGAGCCGCGCAAGCGCCTTGTCTTCTCCTTTCTCCTCGGCGATTTTGGCATAGACGAGGCTCGCGGCACAGATATCCGCATCGGTATTGTGGTGGTCGTATTTCCCATAGCCGGTATCCACATGCATGATCTCCGGATTATCATCCGGCGGCAGTCCGTGAAGCGTCGTCCCTGCCGGGACAAATGCCAACGCTGCTTCCTCCCATCCCGGAAAAAACGTCTTAACCAGCCATACCGCAGTGATGGCGTCCAGATCCGGTCCGATATGGGTCACAATGGTTTTCATGTCCTAATATGCCTGAGCAAATACCCACTGATGAATCGCCGGCTTTCCGCAAGAGATACAGAGCCCGTTCTGATCCCGGGTATCCAGCGGCAAACAACGGGTACTTGCTTTTGTTTCTTCCTTAATCTTTTTCTCACACGCTGGGTTTTCGCACCACAATGCCCGGATAAATCCTCGTTTTGTTGACATAATCTCTTTAAACACATCATACGTATCGGCGATATGCGTATGTTTTTCAGTAAACTCCTTATGGCGTTCGAACAACTTCTGCTGCAAATCAGTCAACAATGCCTGAATTTCATAGGGTTTAATTTCCGTCCGCTGTTGATTATGACGGAAAACACCCGTAAGTATTTCTTTCCGGAATTCATTCTCACCAATCTCAATACGGACCGGAACCCCTTTGAGTTCCCACTTATTAAACTTGAATCCGGCTGATTCGTTTGACCGTGCATCAACTTTTACGCGTATCTGTTGCGCTTTCAGCTGGGCCACGACGGTCTCGGCATACCGGAATACCGCGTCAGACGATCCAGGTATGGGAATAACAATCGCTTGAATAGGGGCAATGTTCGGAGGAAGAATGAGACCCTGATCATCTCCGTGTACCATAATTAATCCGCCGATACTCCGTGTGGAAAATCCCCAACTGTTTTGCCATGGAAAGAGTTTTTCTCCTTTATCGTCCTGTACATGCCAATCAAATGCCTTAGCAAAATTCTGACCCAAATCATGTGATGTGCAACCCTGTAATGCTTTTCCGTCCGGCATAAGAATCTCGTAAGTAAAGGTTTGTTGGGCACCGGCAAATTTTTCCGTTTCGCTTTTCCTTCCGGCAATACCGTACATCGCAAGCTGTTTCTGATAGGTATCAATATACATATTCAAAGCCCAATCAACGGTATCTAATGATTCCTTATGACTCACGTGGGCACAGTGCCCCTCCTGCCACAAAAACTCGGATGTACGCAGAAACAGATAGGTTCTTTTTTCCCATCGGACGACGTTGTTCCATTGATTGATGCGTACAGGCAAATCACGATAACTATGTGTCCACTCCTTAAACATCTCATACATTATCGTTTCCGACGTTGGTCGTACAACCAATTTTTCTTTCAGCTCTTCACCCCCGGCATAGGTCACCACCGCCATGTGCGGTGCGAAACCGGCAACGTGTTCTTTCTCACGGTTGAGAAACTTCTCCGGAATAAAGATCGGAAAGTATGCATTTTCGACACCTCGCTCCTTAATCCGTTCATCCATAAACCGCTGGATACCTTCCCAAATTGCATACCCGTATGGCCGGATGACCATGCATCCTTTAACCGGTGCATAGTCCGCCAGTTCTGCTTTCAAAATGACATCCGTGTACCAGTCTGAAAATCGATCGCTTTTTTTAGTAAGGTTTTTCTTGCTATACGATTCCGACATAACTTCTCCTTTCAATGTCTCCTTATTCGTTACGTGCGTGTTTTTACTATATCAGAAACGGGCGTTGGTTTTAAGGTGGCGTAACACCAGGCTCTTCTGTATAATCCCTTACGAGGGACCTGTTAATGCTTTTACCGGCTTAATCGGTCCCTTTATCGTATCCCTCATTTTCTAATCGACGCATATGCTCGGTATTCGATATACCGGCAAGATACCGCACGATATCCAAATCAGTCAGCTCATCGAAACCAATTCCCTCTTCTTCGGCTAAACTCGCAATCTGATAGGCTCTCCTTTTCACTGATGCTTTAAGTGAATCACCAGTATACCCGTCGAACCGTCGGGCGATCTCGTCGTTATTCTGATCCATCCATGTGATTTCTAAAACGGCACCGTCTACCTCCCAACGAAACGCCCGTGGCCATACGATATCTTCGTGTCTCATTGTCTCAAAAAAGTAGTTTCTGTCAATTTCCATATATATCACCTCCTTTCTTTACGCCACCAAAAAACCTCGGCTTTACCCCGATATATTAATACCGGAGCAAGGACGAGGATTCTCGTGATACCACCTTGCTTTTCCTTATCAATAAAGGAATCTTATGCACTCCGCGTTATGCGACATGCTTGCAGTCTTTTTACGGTTCTGCTTCCGTCAGCCTTAATTTCCGTCAATTCCCGGATTTCGGCTGCTGCGATTGGTCCCGACCGGATTTCGGGACTCGTTGACGCATGTATGGACGTTAATAAGCTTTAGTATAGCGTTCTTCCATCTCAGAGTCAAAAGCTCAATCATGTGTTCCGGATTGATCATGGCTGTTCTTCCCCTGGTTCTCTCCCTCACTCTGCTGCTGTTGCGTCCGCCCTGAATTGTTTTGATGATCACTCCCTTCACTCTTCCCGGAATTTGACCCGCTACGATTTCCTGATCGGGATGTCGTATCGGAAATCTGCTGCATCTCTGCAATCGTTTGATTGATAACCTGCTGCGTCTGGTCTATTTCCAATGCCGCGGACACAACCGGAGCGGAAGTTGCCGGCGACCCGGCGGTAACCTCCGCAACGGTCGGGTGTTGTACCGGTGTAGCAGTCGGGATAGGCGGGGGCACCGTGATCCGGGTTGTAGGTCGGACAGGAATCTGTGTTGGCATGACGACCGTCGTCGGTCTTGGAGGAGGGGCAGGAACAGCGCCCGTCTGTTGGCTCCCTCCTGTTGCCGGAACAGGCGGAGTTGGAGCCGGTGTAGCTGGAACCACACCGGTTAATGATTGTTTTTGCTGCTCAAGCTGTGCCGAAGCCTGGGTCAGGACCGCAATATACTGCTGTGCCGCGGCCGCCTGTTCTGCGGGGTTGGATCCGCCGGCGATCGTTTTACCCGCCGCTTCCACCTGGTCGGTAAGATACGTCATCCCGACCACGGAATTTTTGTCGGCGAGGAGGGTGGTTGCTTCCGCAAGGCGCCGCTCGGTATATTTCATCTGGAGCGTACTGGAGGCCACGTATGACGGACTCACCACATACGCGAGCGCTCTCTCAAGGCCCAGTTTTGTTGCATACGTACTGTCTCCCGGAAGCGCATTCCATGTGCCGACGATGAGGAGTGTCGGAACGGAAAATACGAGCAGGAATGCCCAGACGAACGAATCCAGAAAGTTACGCATCTTCTTTAGCGTATGGGAGGACGGGAGATCTGTCAACCGCCGTGCAGGAGGCGGAACACATCGTGGACACTTACCAGAAGAAGAAGCGCCAAGAGGATCAGCATGCCGACCTGGTGGACGCTGCGTTCAAATGCGGGTTTCAGGCGTTTCCCGAATATTTTTTCCAGGAATACGAATGCCAGCCGTCCGCCGTCGAGCGCAGGAAACGGCAGGACATTCAGTATGGCAAGATTAAGGGACAGGATACTCGCAAATTCAAGGACTGCATAAAAACCGAATCTGACGGCCTGACCGGTAACCTCGGCAATTCCGACCGGCCCCGCGATATCTGCCTGTATCGGCTGGAGCGTCACCGCCCGGTAAAGGAGCGCGGCAAGTGAAGCGATCATGTCCCAGGCGCGCGTAAACGTGACAACGACCGCTCTCGGAGGAGCTTCGGCCCAGGTATATGTTGTAAGCTCGACGGAGGAAATCGCTACCCCCATGGGCCCCTGGCCGGTAGGATACGTTTGCCGGGGGATAAGAACCGCCTGCGTACGTTCGGAGTTCCTGAGAATCCTGAGAACGATCGGTTGTCCGCGTAGTCGTTCCGTCAGTTTTATAAGCTGATCTGCACCAGTGATCGCGGTTGTCGTAAGCTTCGGCTCAGGGGTGATGCCGCTTTTCCCCTCGGCAAATACCGTCCCGGTCTGGTACTCGACCGACGTGATGACGTCTCCGACCCGGATGCCGGCTTTTTCCGCGGGAGATCCCGGCTGCACCATATCTACGTGGACGCGGTTTGTATCCTTCGGCTCCCCCTGGACCACCAGAAGAAACGTCATGATGCCGATGGCCAGAAGGAAATTCATGGTGACACCGGCAAGGAGTATGGCGCTTCGTTCCAGCCTGCTTCTCCCCCAAAAATAGGTTTTGGCCTTGCGGGTATCGAGGTGTGCCGCCTGTTCCCGGTCTTCCTCATCTTCGCCTTTCAGCCGGACAAAGCCTCCGATCGGCAGCCAGTTGACGGAATAGATGGTTTTTCCGGCTTTTTTACCCCATATCCGCGGCGGCAGGCCGAAACCGAATTCTTCAACTTCGACACCGATGATCCGTGCCACGATAAAATGCCCGAATTCGTGGACAAAGATGAGAACCGTCAGAATGATAAAAAAAGTAACGATCGTGACGATCATATGCTGCTTTGATGCTATGCCTGCACTACACCTGCCCGAGCTCCTGTTCTTTCCGATCTCCCAATGCATCAAGTTCCGCGATCATTTCGTCCGTCAGCTCCTGGATTTTTTTCCCGGCAAGCGTGCGTTCATCCTCAGAGATTGTCCGGTCTTCTTCGTCTTTTTTGACATCCCGCATCGCCTCGCCCCGGATCTGCCGGATCATGATCCTGCCGCCTTCCAGCTTCGTACGGGCAAGTTTGATGTATTCCTGCCTTCGCTCTTCGGAAAGCGCGGGAATAGTGATCCTGATGAGATCGCCGTCAACAACCGGCGTCAGCCCGGTGTTGGCCTCGAGAATCCCTTTTTCGATCTCCGGGGTGATCGACGGATCAAACGGAGCGACCGCAATAGTCCGTGAATCCATCGCGGTAATCGTTGCGAGTTCCGTCAGCTTAAGCCGCTGCGAACCTCCATAGGCGGCAATCACGATGTGTTCAACAAGTGCGGGAGTGGCTCGGCCGGAATGGATGGACTGAAGGTCAGTCTTCGTGACATCTATGGCTTTGCGCATCCGGTCACGGGCCTGGTTGAGGATAGTATCGATCATCTATACGTAGTGTACGGGGAGATTGCGCTAGCGTCAAGATGCGTCAAGATGAGCGTTATAGTTCCAGCCGGGAAAATTTGGTCACCGTGATATTTTCCCCGACTTTGGCAATCGTCTGCTTCACCAGTGCCTCAATGGTGACCGAGCTGTCCCGGATATATGCGCTTTTCAGAAGCGCCGGGACGTCCCGGGGGTCCATGGAAGCCACCTGCAGCGCGACTTCGTGGGCAAGCGTTTTAAAATCATCCGTCCTGGCGACAAAATCCGTCTCACACCGGAGCTCGACCAGGACACCGATTTTACCGTTCGCATGGATGTATGACGCGATCAGTCCTTCTCCGGTTTCCTTCCCGGCTTTTTTTGCAGCTTTCTCCGCAGCACGCGACTCGATGAGTTTTTTGGCCTTTTCGTAATCACCGTCTGTCTCCTCGAGTGCCTCACGGCAATCGGAAACACCGGCTGATGTTTCAGCCCGAAGTTTTCTGAGATCATCAAGAGATACTTGCATAGACGTAACTCGCAATTGTTATATTGCTCAATTGTTAAACGGCGCTCGTTGTCACTTTCTTCGGTCTCCCGCGCGTTTTCTTCCCGGGAGCCGCCGTGTCAGACGGGTCTGCTGCAGACTCTTTTTCATTAACGGGTACGCTTGTTGCTGAAGAAGCCCCGGGAGTCTGTATTTCCGTATGCGCTTCTTTCTTTTCGGATTTCTCCCTGAGTTCTTTCCCTTCCTTGTATGCGGCGGCTATGGCATGGGTCAGAAGCTGTATGGATCCGACCGCATCATCATTTGCCGGGATCGCATAGGTGATGTCCGTCGGGTCCGTATTCGTATCTACGATCGCGATGATCGGCAGGCCGGTACGTATCGCCTCGCGCACCGCTGCAATTTCCTTTTTGATATCCACGATATAGACCGCCTGCGGGGGATTTTTCATGGCTGCCACACCACCGTAATATGCCTGCAGTTTCCCGAGGTGCCGCCCGAGTTTTACCTGTTCGTGTTTCGGGTACTTTTTCCAGACGCCGCTGTCCCGATCCGCCATCATGCTATTGCAGGTATCGATGTTCTTTTTGATGCTGTCCCAGTTCGTCAGAAACCCGCCGATCCACCGGTTGGCAAAATAGGGAGCGCCTGCGTGCTCTGCCTCCTCTTTGAGGACTCCCTGCGCCTGCCGTTTGGTTCCGACCAGGAGAAGTTCCCCTCCCCCGGCGACGAGATCCCGTACATATGAAACCGCGCGGTCAAGACCCGCCTTTGTCTTGACCAGATCTATGACATGTATGCCGTCTTTTTCGGTGTAGATAAATGTTCGTGCTTTTGGGTGCCATCGTTCGGCTTTATGTCCAAAATGACATCCTGCTTCAAGGAGTTGCTGTAAGGTAATTTCTTCCATAAAAAAACGGCGCAATACGCGCCTTCGACACTCAGTGTCCCGCGTATCTCTTTCATCCTCCGCTCGCCGGTCCGCCCCTGGCGGAAGAGATACTCATGTGAGCGTGAGTACTCTATCTATTGTACCCCAAATCCTTTGATACCGCAAGCCGATGCATTACGGAACGGGAAATTGTTTCGTCAGGGTTTTCACCGCTTTTCCGATGGTTCTCAACCGGCTATTTGACGAGAGTTCGGATCTGACCTTCCGCAGATACGCCTGCCGTTCACCCTTATCTTCGGGGATCTCATACTGTGCCACCTCCCCCAGGATCTCTATCATCCACCGGGCGACGGCCTTCATCTCTTTCTCCTTCATCCCGCGGGTCGTAACCGCGGGCGTGCCCATACGGATGCCGGAGGGATAAAACGAAGAGCCGGTTTCATACGGGACGGTGTTCCTGTTGACGACGATATCGGCATACTCGAGCGCCCAGGCCGCGATCCAGGCAGACGTTTTGACGCTCCGGAGGTCCAAAAGAACAAGATGCTTATCTGTTCCTCCGGAAACGACGTCGAATCGCGCTTTGACAAACGCGTCTGCCAGAATCTTCGCGTTGACGATGACCTGCCTGCTGTAGGTTTTGAAAGACGGCTGCATCGCTTCCGCGAGGGCTACGGCGATACCTGCGATTGTATGCTCATGCGGCCCGCCCTGAAGACCCGGAAATATTGCCTGATTTACCCGTTCCGCAAGATCCTCCGTGCCTTGCGTCGACTTGACGTGTTTCGGAGTATGACGCGTAAACACCAGCGCCCCGCGGGGTCCCCTGAGTGTTTTGTGCGTCGTCATCGTAACGGCATCCGCGTAAGGAAATGGTGACGTATTGAGGCCCGACGCAACGAGTCCCGCTTCATGGGCAATATCGGCAAGATAATACGCGCCGACGTGACCGGCAATTTCTCCCATCCTTTTGTGATTGATTTCCCTGGGATATGCCGTGCCGCCGGATATGATGAGTTTTGGATGCACGGACCGGGCCTCCCGTTCAATTGCATCATAATCAAATACCCGGGTCTTCCGGTCAACTTTATAAAAAACCACGTTCCAGATTTTTGAGGCGAGAGTGACTTTCTTCGACGGAAGCTGCCAACCGTGTGAGAGGTGTCCGCCGTCCGGCAGGTACATAGCCATGATCGTCTCTCCGGGAAGAACGAGCGCGCTCACGACGGCGAGGTTTGCCGGACTTCCGGACAGCGCCTGAACATTTACTTCCCATGCGCTTTCCGAAAGACCGAAAAGAGAAAGTGCGCGCTTCTTGCAAAGCGCCTCAAGTTCATCGACCACACGGTTTCCCTGGTAAAACCGTTTCCCGACCTGACCTTCGGCATATTTATTGATGAAGACCGACGACACTGCTTCCCGAACCGCTTTTGAGGTATAGTTTTCACTCGGGATCATCTCTAAAACCTCCCGTTGGCGCTTGGTTTCTTTCTGGATAATTGTATAAAGCTCAGGGTCCTGGACGTTAAGGATCATGCGGCTCATCATAGGCGATTTTACCGCAAAGTACAACAACCGTCCGTCCGTTACTTCCGCTCGCCGAGATGTTCGACCATAACCCGCAGGGGTTTGCCGCGGGGCGAAAACGTGACCCGCAGGCAGTCGGTCAAGCCTATGTATTCCTTTTCAAACGGCATCCTCGTATAGAGCGGTTTCCCGCCGTATTTGAATTTGACGCTCATGATCGGGTCGCCGTGGGAGACGACTACGATCTCCTCCCCCCGATACCGCCTGACCAGTTCCCTGATGGTCCGGTCCATGCGCCGGAAGACATCGCTCAACCGTTCTCCCCCGGCGCGGATAAGGTGTGGCTGGAAAAAACGGAAGTGTATGGATTCCATATAGGGTAAGGGTTTTCCCTGGAGCGGCGTTTTGATATCCATAAGCCTGTTATCCGTCAAAACGGTGAGGTGGTGCGGCTTGGCGATGATCTCGGCAGTTTCCCTGGTGCGGGTCAGCGGGCTTGCGACAACGGCAGCGATGGGTTTGCCGGAAAGCGCCCGTGAGAGAACCTCTGCCTGCTTCCTCCCGCGCGGGCTCAGCGGAAACCCCGGCAATCTCCCGTGAAAAATATTTTCCGGGTTTTCAAATTCTCCATGCCGACAGAGATAGACGATAGTTCCGGATCCTTGCATAAGCTATCTCCCTTAAGTACTACCTCTCAATAGGTAGACTACCACCTTCAGGTGCCAATTGATTCCCTTCAAATGATTTACCGAGCGCATATCCTGCAAATAACCGGACCTGACGCAGGAATTCATGCTCTGAAATGAGATGATTGTCTATCGGACAATATCGTTCACCTAATTCTGCTCTTTCTCTCTCTCTAAAACCGGCACTATCTCCGAACCAGTCCATAAAATCAGCTCGTGAGATGGCATGGGGTCGCGCGTCATTTCTCGCAAAACGTGTGTCGACCGGTGAACGGATATCCAGAACCCAGGAATCTTCAAGCAATCCATGCGCACGCAGTCCATGGAGTAGCCAAAAAGGCGACTGATGGGCGGCAGGAGCTTCCGGTCCATAATCCATATCTTCTCCGTATGCCCATTCGACAAGGATGCATGCATCCCCGGAACCCTCATTTTTTTGAAACTCAACCAGTTCTCGAAGGATACGGTCATGCGCTCTATTGATCGTTTCCCCGTCCAGCGGATGAACCTGAAGTGATCCGATTTCCTCTCCTCCAATAATTTCGGCATGCAACCCATGGCTCACACCGTCTCCTACCTCGACATCGGCGACAACCTCCTCATCGAATGCGATTTTATCATTCCAGATATACGCCCTCATACCCTGAACTTCCGCCAAAAATTCTATATGACTTACTGCTGCCGATTTACCGGCACCCGACTGCCCGACAAAAAATAGTATATTCATGGCGTTTAGATACAAAACATCCCGACCGATCCAAATCCGTTTCTTCTAAAGCTCAGGATGGGGCCTACCCACCCCTTCCAGACCAAGTTGCGGCATGATAAAATCATGAAATGCGGCCTCTATCTGTGTCATGTATATAGATGCTTCTTCCCGTGTTCTTCCCTCATTTAAAATTAGTCTATAATCTTCTCCTAAACGGGAAATGTCCTCGTCAGTCATATATCCTGCATCAAAAAAATAATCCCGAACTACATCCTCTGGTACTGCATTTCCTATCCGCTGAGTTACGCGCTCCACACGTTGATCGAGGGGTGCACGGATATCTATAATTGCAACCTCACCAAGAAGGTCACGCTTTTCAATCCAGTCAATGACATCAGGCCCACTTTGTCTGATTGCTTCTTCGCCAGCGGTAATCTCTTTACTCACTCCCGTTGCAACTTCTGCAACAAGAATACGTCGTTTCCCTTCATGGCCATTTCTTCGCTGTGCCATAACATGATCACGGATCAGATCAAACTGCATTGCGTGCGCCCGATTGAGTACCGCCCCGTCACGATATCCCATGGTATGATTTCCTGGAACACGTCCGTCTGTTAATGTGCTGTGGTGTCCTACTCCGACGAGATCAGGATCGTAAGGATCTCCACCCTGCCGGTCAACGACATCCAAACGCACAGCCCATTCCAAATGGAGCCGGTCATCAGAAAGGTCTGTATCGTATCCGAGTTTCCTAAGCCTCGGTAGGACAACCTGTTGTGTCAGTGTTGTCTTCCCTGCCCCCGCGTGTCCGAGGGCGATAAGGACGGATTTAGGTTGACCATTCATATTTTAATTCTGATTCTCTTTTAACGTAATTCACCCTGTATTCGGCCTTCATTGCTTAATCTTGGTGATACAATGTCCGTATATATTGTCTCTACTTCCCGTGCAAATCGCACCGGATCATGATAGCCGTTTTCTAATCGATGAAAAAAAATACCATGAGCTTGTGCCTCCAGTGCGTCTACTTCTCCGCCATCCTGAAAGTACCGGCGGAATGTTTCATCATCCAGTCCGTCCGGTCTTCCGGAGTTCCGCAGAGCGCGAATTTCAAGGGGAGCTTCCACATCTAAAAGAAACAATCTGCCACCGGCACGAGTCTCATGAATCCCTCCCAGAAGTGATGACCCATCTTGCAACAGTCTCTCTTTCCCCGGACCAAATTCTGCAACAGGGCCGGTAGCATATTCGACGATAACTACTGCTCCTTCTCTTTGCTGATTCCCGACATACGCAATCATTTGTTCGTGCACTTCGTTAAGTAATCTGCCGTCAGTAACCCTGAACTGCCTATGCCCCGCAGGGCCGTCATTTAAGAGAATGCTATGATTCCCACGTAAACCTTCCGATCCGATCACTTGTCCGCGATAAGCAACATCGAGAAGTACTGCTTGCTCAAGCCAGGTTCTGTCGGATACCGTCATGACAGTGTATCCGTCTCTCGTCAGCAATACCTCAAAAAGATCTACCACCTCTGATTTACCTGATCCGGATTTTCCAGTAACAAATAGAGTATCTATCATCCCTTATAGATTGTGTGGCAGGAAGAACAGACTGCTATGTACCGTGCTGTGACGCCGCCGGTTGTTCCGATCGACTGCTCGGTGCCGCCGGATACGCGCTCGGTGTGTTCGGCGCGTCCGCCGCATTTCACGCATATGCTGTACTGCTCGATACATTCATCAGCCATATTCATGAGGGGACGCGTTGCGCCGAACTCTTTCTTGCGAAAATCGTAAATAAGGCCATTGAGATATACATCAATCCCCTGGTTAAGAAGTGTGCGGACCACGTTGATAAACCGGTCGCGGGGGAAAAAATGGATCGCGTCGATAATGACTTTTTGGATCCCATCGCGGCCCACATAACCGAGTATTTTCTCCGGCTCATGCATACCGATATAGATGACCGGAAGCGGCCGCTCATCGTGAGACCGGGTATGTCCCATACCACCATTACTTTTAGCTTCCGCCTTAAAACAGAGGATACTGAAACCAAGATTTGAGAGTACGGAAAAGAGAGTCAGGAGCTTTGTGGTTTTCCCGGCAAACATGGGCCCGGCGATGACCGTAAGTTTGCCTTTTGTTTTTGTCTGGGTCGCGGATCGCGCCTTTCGTCCGGAAAGGCTTGTGGGCTTGGCGGGAGTTGATTTATGCGTTTTTTTTCGCATCCGGCGGTTCCAATCGTTTACGGACTACACCCCAAATAATGGATGCCACCGCTTCCATATCCTTGGTGGCATCAACAACAACATACCGCTCATGATACTTTTTTGCAAGAGCCAAATACCCCCCATGAACCCGGAGATAAAAATCTTCCTCTTGCACATCTAACCGGTCAATCTTCGTGTCGTTACTTCGCCGGCGCAGTCCGCTTTGGACGTCCATAAAAAGAAGTATGGTCAGATCCGGTACCGCGCCGTTTACCGCAAGTGCGTTGAGTCTCAAAACAACATCCGGTCCGAGCCGGCGGCCGTATCCCTGATATGCAATGCTGCTGTCAAGATACCGGTCGGAAATAACTATGTTCCCGGCGGCCAGGGCGGGACCGATAACCTCACGTACATGCTGGGCGCGCGATGCGGCCATGAGATACGCTTCCGCGACAGGATCAAGGTCTACATTTTCCCGGCTATGGGTAATGGCACGGATCTCTTCACCGATACGCGTGCCTCCCGGCTCGCGGGTCACCACGGGGTCATACCCTTCTTCTTTGAGCCTGCCGGCAAGCGCAAGGGTCTGCGTCGATTTTCCCGATCCCTCACCGCCCTCGAATGTGATGAATAGCCCGTGTTTCATACAGTCCTAGTGTAATCCGGATGCTGGCAGAGAAGCAACCGCGGCGAGTATGTGTTCATGAATTTCGTCAATACCCGCTGATGCATCGATACGCGTGTGGGGAATATGACGGAGAACGTCCGCATAGGTCTTCCGTTTTTGAGAAAGAAGCTTAACCGATTCAAATGTGCCGATCGGTTCACCGGTCTTGGCATGCCGCAGGTTGATCCTCGTGAGGGCCCGGTCCGGAGCCATATCAAACCAGAAAAAAAGATCGGGTGACGGTTCGAATGCGGAAAATGCATCGCGTATCCGGTCACGTTCCTTTGTCGTTTTCCCCTGATAGACAAGTGCGCTCACCCAATTGCGGAGCGATATCACCCATGTACCACGGGCAAGCGCCGGCTCAAGCGTTTTCCTGACCATGCTTTCCCGGTCCGCAAGGAGAAGGTATAACTCACAGAGATGATCAATCTTTCTCGATCGCCTCCAGGCGTGAAGAACGGTCTTGAGTTCCGGAGACGGGTGGTACAGGAGTATGGCCGGCTGATGACGGGTTTTGAGATGCCGTACCAAAAGTTTGCCCTGGGTTTCTTTGCCCGTCCCCGATATCCCTTCAAACACGATATAGTTCCCCCGGTGCATAGTGGCGTTCACCTCCCGATAAGGACGTCCTTTAGGGCATAGACGGTCGGAAGCGTGATGTCGGCAACATCGCTCGGCGTCTCCGACCAGACGAGGCAGGTATGCATCCCAAGGGCGCGGGCCGGCGCAAGGTCCACGGCGGGCCGGTCGCCGATCATCATATGGGAGGGCGCCGGAAGACCGGTATGTTTCATGATATACCGGAAACCCTCAACTGACGGTTTTGTCACCCCGACGGTTTCCGATGTCACCATAAGTTCAAAGGTTTCTTTCGGAATACCAAGAACGGCAAGTGTCTCGATGTGCCTTGCGATCACGCCGTTGGCGAGGATCATGTGGCGGTACCCGTGAAGCGAGCGGAACAGTGAAATGAGCTTGGGATCGCGTTTCAGGAAGTCGCGCCGGTCGAAATACCGTTCCATTTCAACGGCAGACTCGGCGACGGTCTGACCCGTCAGTACGGAAACGGTTTCCGTCGCACTTTGGATCGTCACTTTATACCGCGCTTTGAATTCACGGTCGGTCCGGTCGTAGTCCCACCCCGTATGAGCCATGATCGTTGTATATTCCGCCTGCCGCACCGCGGCAAAAAGCGCGGGATTCGGCCGGTAGAATGTACCGTCAAAATCCCATATGAGAACCCGTACGTCGGAAAACTGGGCATTCATAGATGGTATGTATTGTAGCAGACTGGTTATTTTTTCCGAGGCAGGTGTAAGCGTTTGGCGACCTGACCGATAAGCATCGCCTGCGCTTCCCGGCTCCGGACGATATTGAGTCCGTCCGTCTGTATGATAAGTACGGGAATCGTGCTGTTGGCTTTCAGCCAATCATGGTTGAGTTTATCAAGAAGCGCCAGATAAGACTCCGGTATTTCCTGTTCGTAGCTCCTGCCGCGGGAGGCGATACGGCGCTCTAATACCGGGACACTCGTATCAAGATACACAAAAAGCGAGGGCTTCGGAAAGTAGGGTTCAAACGAAGTATATATTTTCTGATACAGCCGCCATTCGGCATCATCCATATGTCCCAGCATATGCTGCGCCCTGGCATAACTATAGACATCCTGTTCAATAGGAGTATCCTGTATTATTCCCGGACAGTTTTTCCCCCACTGGGGATCGTTCACTTCGCTCAGGACGCGTGCCGCATCCAGAATCTGCCGCGTTTTTTCCATAAGGAAAAACGTCTGAGAATGAAAGGCCCAGCGATCCATTTCGCGGTAGAAACGCGGTAAGAATACGTTTTCCCCGAAGTTTTCCTCAAGAAGCGTAAATCCGAAAGTTTCCGAAAGTAGCCGGGCCGCGGTCGTTTTGCCGCTTCCCATCGAGCCCATGACCGAAAGGTAGAGTCGCCGCATTACTGTCTGTTGTAACACACATCCGAACGCATGAACAACGGCGAAAAATTGACATCCGACGACGGAATACCTACCATACACCTACGGGCACACATGATTGTGTACCCCGGAAAGGAGGCGGAACAAAGATCGGCAATTGCAGTTAAAAGCGTGTGGCCCCCTCTTTTTACGTAAAAAAGGGGGGGATACGAGGCAGGGGATCCCGAGCTCCAGCGAGGGAAATCGGACTTAGCAGAGAGAAAACCGTAGGTTGTCTCTCCTAAAGCATCTGCGGAAACCCCTTGGCGGCACTTCCCGCCAGAAGAAAAACCGGAAAACGCTTTCGGTAACGGGAGCACTAAATGGCTTTTCACGAAGTCCGTATCTTCTTTATCATCACCATTCTGTCTTCTTTTCCCAATAATTGTTCGGGCATACTGGAGGTACTATATGTGCGGAATTTTCGCTGTTGTAAACGATCCGGATCATCATGCAGCGCAAACAACGCTTGACGGACTGAAAAAACTGGAGTATCGGGGGTACGATTCCTGGGGCATCGCAGTTGTAGAACACAAAAACGGTACTCTTGCAATTGAAAAACATATCGGCAAAATCGGAGGTGCAACAACGGCGTTGCCTGCCGGAGATATCGCCATCGGACACACGCGATGGGCCACCCACGGCGGGGTGACGGACGGCAATGCCCATCCGCATGTAGACTGCTCCGGCAGAATTGTGGTGATCCATAACGGCATCGTGGAAAATTACCAGGAGCTCAAGCAAATGCTGCTCAGGCGTCATCATAGATTTACCTCCGAAACCGATACCGAAGTCATCGCCCACCTTATCGAAGATCGGGTAAAATCAGAGTCCGTTGAAACTGCCGTACTCGGCGTTTTTAAAAACCTTGCCGGTTCAAATGCAATCGTTGTTCTCGATGCAAAAACGAATACCATTGTCGCGTGCCGGAACGGTTCCCCTCTGGCAGCCGGCGTAGGAAAGGGGCAGTTTTTCTTAGCATCCGATGTCACGCCGTTTCTTAAATTTACCCGGGATGTAGTGTTTCTAGCCGACGGTGAAGCGGTCATCTTGACAGCAACGAAGCTCAGGCTCCTTGATATCAAAACCGGAAAAGATAAGAGATTAACGCCCAGGCGTCTTGACTGGAAACTTGAAGATGCGGAAAAGGGCGGATATCCCCATTTTCTCCTCAAGGAAATTATGGATCAGGTGACAACCGTACCGAAAACCGCGCTCATAAACCGCAATGAGATAGCACACGTAGCACGCCGTCTCGAACGTGCCGATCGGATCGTGTTTACGGCATGCGGTACGGCGTCCTACTGTGCGCTCGCCGCGACATACTTTTTCTCCGGGGTGGGCAGAGAAACCAAATCGTACGGCGCCTACGAATATACTCCATTTTCCGGATTCGCCGGCAAAAAAACGGTGCTGTTTGCCATATCCCAAAGCGGTGAAACGGCAGATACCCTGATTGCCGCAAGAAACGCAAAGGCGCGCGGTGCATATGTCGTCGCGGTCGTCAATGCCCGCGGATCCGCCCTTGAACGCCTGGCCGATACGACGCTCCCGGTTGGTTCCGGCCCGGAAATCGCGGTCGTCTCGACGAAAGCCTTTACTTCGCAGCTTGCAACGATGTACCTCGTCAGCCGTGCCTGTACCGGCAACTACGCCCGCGCCGTCCGTGAGGTTCAGGATTTGGGCAAGACGCTCAGGCGGTGGCAGACAAAGAAGCTCCGGCATGACGTCCTGGACCTCGCGAAAACACTCATGAACCAGGAGGATATCTATATTGTCGGGAAACACGTGAGCTACCCGGCCGCACTCGAAGTTGCGCTGAAAATAAAGGAGTCGAGTTACATCCATGCCGAACCGTTTGCGGCAGGAGAACTCAAACATGGGGTCCTAACGCTCATCCAAAAAGGGACGCCGTGTATTGCCATCGGCGCCAATGACGAAACGAGGCTTGAACTGTTATCGAGCGCCGCTGAGCTTAGAGCACGCGGAGGAACCATCATCGGAATCACCCCGTTTACGTCAGCTGAATTTGATGTAACGGTCAAGACGCCCGATGCGGGACCGCTCACGATCATCCCGAATGTCATTGTCGGGCAGCTCCTCGGATATTACCTGGGGATAGGCCGGGGCACTGACCCGGACAAACCGAGAAACCTTGCCAAAAGCGTGACGGTAAAATAAATCCCGATACATCCGTACGGTCCCATCTGTCCCACGAAACCTTTCCGTGCTTCTCGCCTTAGTGTAAATGAATCGATTCATTTACACTAAACTCAAGAGATGCGCTCCTTAGAGCTCTTTGTTGGCTGCGGGGTCCTGGTTGTAGGCAAGCGGTTTGCCGGTTTTTATATAAAATTCTGCGCGCTCAAGTTCCGTACCTATGTAGATGAGGTGGGAAGGGTCTACCAGGTAGTCACCGATATTGATCATCGCGATATAGAGGTCCATCGCCGTTTTTCCCCGCCACTCTTTGAGAAGCAGTCCTCCGCCGGGCGCGTAGAGCTTCACAACAATCTCGTACTCAACGGTTTTGGGGGGTTTGACGGCATATTTTGTCGGCCGTCCGACACCATGCGTCGCTACTTCCCCGACCTCAATCGTCACATTCCCCCGCGGGTCCTCATGGAACATCTGGCGGCTGGTAAATCCCAGTTCCTTTTCATAGTTTTCCTTAAGGATCTTTTCTACAAGCTCATAATCATCACTATAAATGTGTGCGCTATGCGTCACCATGACAAATGCACCCATCGGGTATCCCGCCGCATCGGAAATAAGTTTCTGAAGCTTCCGGAGGGAAAATACATTCCGCGGCCAGCCGTGTACCATATCCTGACTCCGGAAATGCGTCGTCATGAAAAGCCTGCCGTCCTGGATACTCACGAGGACCTGGGTCAGACACGGGGTGTCACCTTTATTGACGACCGACCAGTCCTCTTTCACCTTCGCGGTAAACGCGACCATCTTTTTACTGAACGGACGGTTCTTGATGAGGTCTATGATATTTCCGATCTGATCGACGCCGTCATGGTTTCTAAGGCGCTGGCCGTAGGTATAGGCAATTCCCGGAATGTGCTTGGCAGAGAGTACCTGGGGATAATAGGTCTCAAGATCTTTTTTTGAAAACGGAAAATAGTGCGGAACGTAGGGCTCATCCGGATTTTCGTTGTATACGACCGCCATGACGTTGAGGAGTTCCTTGAGCTCGTTCTCCTGGGTGTAGCGCGTGGTCTTATTGCGGCCGTAGCGCATGATGTTCGTGAGAATTTTGAGCCAGGTGACTGCCGTCGTGTCCCCCTGTATTCTGAACCCGATCTGCTCCGACGGAAAGGTAAACGGCTTGGGACGCGAGGTCGGAAACAGTTTCGGCTCGGAAAAAGGAGGAATTGCTCCATTGTTCCATTGCCGAATTGTTTTCTGAAGATCGCTGACGGGTTTTCCGCGAAGGTTTACCACCTCTACGGATTTTCTAAATAAGTCGATAGCTTCTTTCCCGATTTCTTTTTCGATCTGGCCCCCCTTCTCATCCCCTTGAATAAAATAGTTATCGTCAACGCCGTGTTCCATGAAAGAAAGAAGCGCCTGTCCGCTTCGGGAAAGATCCGCGCCCCAGAGAACGATTTTCCGGATCTGCGGGTTGGCATAAATATTCCTTATCATCGCGGATATGCCGGCAGATGAATAGAGATTACCGATCGCGCAGTAATTGGTGTCTTTCAGAAGATCCGCAACCACACTCCGTTCCGTCCACATCACGGCAACGCCGACGGGACTTCTCGTATCCTTGACTTTCAGTACCTGTTTGTAGAGTATCGGCCAGTCCATGTGGAAAATCTCAAATCACAAACCTCAATGACCAAACAAAAACATATTTCATCCGTTGGTCATTGTGATTTCAGATTTCAGATTTCAGATTTATCTCTCTTCGGCGATCTTACTGGGCAGGGGGGTACGCTGTCCGGCGTACTTGGCGGATTTTTTCTTATTATACGGGACAAGCGCGGGACTTGTCAGTTCTTCAAATGTCAGGGCGCAGATCCGCATGCCGGGATAAAGGGCGACCGGCATCCGCCCGAGATTCCCGAGTTCCATGACCACGACCCCGTTCCATCCCGGCTCAAAAACCGAAGCGGTCGAATGGACGACAATGCCGAGCCTGCCGAGACTTGATCGGCCTTCAAGCCGCGCCAGAAGATCGGGCGGAAGACGGAACGTTTCCATGGTCGTCGCGAGACAAAAGTCGCCCGGCTGGAGTATAAAAGACTCTTTCTGTTTCACGGTAATCTCCGTCGTCATATTGCCCGCAAGAGGAGACATGGGATCTATATACGCGAAGCGGCTGTGCTCAAACACCCTGAATTTCGCGCCCAACCGGAGGTCTATGGAACAAGAGCCAAGTTGGCGCGAGTAATCCGGTTTTGGGGAAATACGGATGCGCCCTGAGGCAAGCGCCTTTTGTATATCCCGGTCGGATAAAACCATGAAGAAAGTATACGGAAGATCGCGGCTCTTTACAACAGCGGATTCAGATGAGGTTACACCGTCAATTCCTGGCTTTCTATGATATGGGAAAAAAAGATGGCGAGAAGGTCGTTGGTCAAAAGAGCCCGTTCGCCTTCCGGCAATGCTTTGTACTCTCTTGTGAGTACCTCTGCATACTCCTCGCCGGTGTCCGGATACGGTATAAAACAACTCTGGAAGGACAGACCTGTATGTTGCGGTGTAATCAGAAAAAAGGGTCCTGAACTTCGCCGCTCATGCGCTTCTATCAGCAACATGGTAGCCGGATCATGTACCCTTTGTCGAAGATCATCAGGAAGTTCCCCCCGATTTCCGTGAATCCTGATATGGGCATACGGAATGCCGCTACGGCCTGGAAAGTAATCCACTTCGGCTTCACCGCCGTAATCCTTCATAACAAAATCCAGAAGTCCCCCTATGCATATGAGAAGTTCATGAGTTGCGGCGGATACTGATCCTTCGGAACCGTACTGCGAGGACAGAGTGGCGATATCCAAAACGACCTTCTCGTGCGATATCGAAATACGCCTTGGTGACCGAGCAGATTCAAGCGCGCGATTAATCTGATACACCTGTTCAAAGTTGTCCCAGGGCGTTGCCATAATAGCGCGTATTATATACCTAAAGTACAATCAGTACAAACCGGGGTGACCAACCGATTAGAACGAAAGGAGCCCGACAAGCTGGGAGAGGAGGGAGTTCGTCTCTGACACGACCTGGCCGTTTTCCGCCGATACGTATGCGGTCGTTGGCATGGTGACGGGGATAAATCCGAAGAGTCTGTGCTGCTGCTGGGCCTCTACCTGGTACACCAGCTCATTATTATGAAGCGTGAGCGCTATCGGGCTTGGCGGCGTACCGCCGGCAGTTGTCCCGGACATGGTGGCGCTCCCGCTTGCAACCGGCATAATCCCGCGGGAAAGAAGGTTTTGTACTGCCGCGTCCGGAAGGACGGTTACCGTTTTTTGTCCTGCCGGCGTCGTAACGACCAGACTGTTGGTCAACGGGTCAACAGACAGGGGAAAATGAGATACCGCCCCGACATTTGCCTTGTGAATCATGAGTTCCCCGTCACTTGAGGAGACATCTATGCCTTTGTCCTGAAGTTCCTGTTCAAGCCGGGTGCGCTCCCGCTCCTGCGTCCGGGTCTTCAGGGTATTACCGCCGGCGTCCTGCGCTTCAAGCTGGACTTCACCGTTCTGCGCCTGGAAATGAAACTGCACGCCGCCATTATCTTCCACATTGGTTTGGAGCGTAGTGCCGCCCTGGCCTTGCGTTTCCGTTTCATTCGGCCGGGACTCCCCCCTCGCGGAAACCGTCTGTGCCTGCTGGGCCTGTGGCATGACGCCGGTCACAGCCTGACCCCCCACTTTCTGAGACGGAGGCAGTTGCGGCGGCTGGGATATGCTCTGCTGCATCCCCGATTCTCCCGCATCGCGCTCGTCTCCGAGTACGACGCCGCCGGTTTGCAGGTTTTCCGTTACCGGAATCTGGGAAGAAAGAAGAAGGGCGAGGACGGTAATCCCGACGGCAGCCATAAGCTTCGGCCACAGGCCGGTTTTTGCCGGCCGCTTGGCGCGCGCGGGTGCGCTCTTTTTACCGGAAGGATGATATTTTTTCTTAGGCATTATCTCAAGCTTATATATGCCGTATTCCTTTTGTCAATACCCAACACGTAGCTCAACACGTAGCCGCTCATTCCTCCGTATTCCGAAAGAGCATCATGACCATACGTATTAAACCCATGCCGGAAGGATGTCGTCCACCGGACGCTCATACACAACCGATGCTTCCCGGTCTATTACCTCAAGAATGCCGTGAACCAGAAAGAGAAGTTCTTCGGGAAGCAGTTCCTTTTGCTGGTCCGTAAGCCAGCCGTTATACGGATCTGCCTCATCATAAATGACGACCGATACGCCGTCGGGCCGCTGCCGGATCTGGCACGCGTCGTTTAGGTCCGTAAACACCATGCCGAAGCGCCGCTGCATCCAGACATACACGTCCCCTCCGTCCGGATCCGGGAATACCACCTGACCCAAACTATTAAAAACGGTTTTTGCAATCGGGCGGTCAACCGTCCGCACCATATCCTCAATTCCCCGGAGAAACGGAAGCCCCCGGTACGGAGCACCGTTGACGGACCGGCCTTTTAACAGAAGCGGTGGTATGGCCGGATGCCGGGGAAGCGTTTCGTAAATTTGAACGGCTTCACGATACAGGAGTTCGTAGGCCTCATACCGCATAGTCTTTGTAATAATTCGTATAAATACCTTACCGTATCACGTGCCGGTCGGCAAGAATTATTTTTGTCCGGGATACCGTTTGCGCGTGAGTTTCGGGAGCCGCTCTATGGCATACCTGAGCATCGTCCGCGGCATCGAATGGCAGTGTTTGTCAAGAAACGAGGTAAGCGCAGGTTCATCGCACTTTCCGGCCTCCCTGAGCATCCAGCCCACGGCTTTACGGATCAAGTCATGGTCGTCATGAAGAAGAAGTGTAGCAATCCGGTAGGTCTCCCGTACGTCGCCGTTCCGGATAAAGGCATACGTCGCTACGATCGCGATCCGCCGTTCCCAGAGGCTTTGAGACCGGGCAAGGCGGGTGAGGATGAACCGTTCCTTGGGGTGTTCCGTAAGGTATCCGCCGACGATAATATGTGCGGAGCAGTCGACGAGATCCCAGTTATTTACGGCTGAAGTGCGGGAAAGGTAAAACCGGTACAACATTTTTTTCTCCGCCGGATCCGCCTTCTGAAACTGATACCCGAGGATGAAAAGCGCCGTTTGCCGGCACTCATGCACCGGACCCGCAAGAAGTTCTCCGAGCTCGATCAGAGAAAGGTGAGCATAGCGTTTGGCTGTCTTCCTCTGTACCGGCACGGATACGCCCCAAAATATATCCCCTTCTCCGTATTCACCGGGTCCGGTTTTAAATAACCTCGGAAGAAAGGCTACTTTATCTTTCCGGGCTACTTTCTTAAGATCAGTCTGGACGCTCATACCATGAGACGAATGTTTTGAGAATGTCGTTTGCATGAGTACGGGAAATAAGGTGACCTTCCCCCGGATATACGGTAAGTTTACTACCTTGGATCTTTTTTGCGTAATATTTCCCCATGAGAATCGATACATTTTTATCATCATCACCATACCAAAGGTTGGTCGGCACACGGATGTCGTTGGGATCAAATCCCCAATCATGGGTATAGAGCACAAGATCACGAGCCGGACCACGGAAGCCGGAGCGGAATGCTTCAAGCGTATCCCGTCTGAGCACTGCCTGAACCCTTGGATCATCAAGAAGTTTTTTATCGGATTTCGCCCCGAATAAGAGATGATGCATATTCAAAACGGACCCGAATTGAGTTTGGAGTTTGGCGCCTATTGATGCCGGTAGACTGGTCCAGGGAACCGTGCGATACAGAATCCATCCAAATATAAAAGCCGGGAACATACCGTCCAGGATATGCGGCAGCCATGTGGGCGCAAGGCCCACAACAATGCCGGCTTTGACAACTCTCTTGGGTAGTTTATACGCAGTCGCTGCGGCATACGGCCCGCCGCCCGAGACGCCGAGGACGGAAAATTTTTGTATTTTGAGAACGTCGGCAAGGACAGAAATATCCTCCGGCCAAGACATAAGCGTCCGTCCTTCCTGATAATCCGACAGTCCAAATCCCGGCCGGTCCGGAGAAACTATCCGGAGGCGGAGTTTCTTTCCCAAGACATCATACTTTTCTCCGGAGAGCCTGGACGACGGCCACCCGTGAAAATAAAAAAGCGGTTTTCCCTTCGGGTCGCCGTACTCGGCAAACCCAAGCCTGCGCCCGCCGGGTAGCGTCATAACCCGGACTGCCCTATGTTTTCCGTTCTCTTGACTCATAAGGAAAAATCTTACAAAACCCATCAACCGCTCTTTAGTGTAAATGAATCGATTCATTTACACTAGATTACCGGAGGGATTGCCGCGACGCTCGCTCAAGCGCTCTTTGCCATTTTTCTTTTCCGGCGCGCGACCAGTTTGTGCCGTACCGCGGAGGGAGTTCATCCAAAACTGCATCGAGAACATCCATAACTTTCTGCCAGCTGTCCGTCTTTGTAATCTTCAAAAGCATCGTCCGGGTGCGTGGCTTTGCGTTTTTTAACCATGATGCAACAGAACGGATCGTAGAATAGGAAACATGAAGTATGCCAGAAATTTCGACTGGGCGCTTTCCTCGGAGGATTAATACAGCGATGGTGAAACGTTTTGCAAGCATGATCTCTTCCGTATCCGACAGGAGGTCCGAAAGAAAACTGGATACGTCGTCTGCGGTATGAAGTTGGGAAATGGATACCCAAAACTGCCGGAATATCTGATTTTTCAGATATCGATCAAGCGGATACTTTGAAACCTGCGGCATAGCTGGTGTAAATGAATCGATTCATTTACAGTAAACATCATTTCAAAAATAAAAACAGTAAGATGGATTACTCCCGCCAAGACGAATGAATGGTTAATAGAAAAGCCCAACTATAGACGATCTGCCTACCCTCAGCGCGGAAACGGATACATTTCGCGCCGCGCATAGATGTTAAACGGGTGGGATGAGGCGAATAACAGTTCTTCTCCGCCTCCATTCGGCGCCCGGTCAACCATTACTATCTCTTCGAGATGGGGGTATTGATGGAAAAGACGAAGAAAGGCACTACGTAAATTCATGGCATAGGTACCGTCGACATCATCGACATCCAAGAAATTCGGATTTGCACCGATGCCCCAACAGCTCACGATCAATAATTGTTTTGCATCATGCGCGACGAACTCATTATGTGCATCAACAAGTCTGTTAAACTGCCGTTCCCGGGCTCCAAGATGCCTATCTGAATACTTTGTTCTGAGTAACGTCGCTGCAATAATATCTGCGCAAATAAGGACGCTTACATCCGTTCCGGGAATGCGCACCGCAGGCTCATCGGCGGGAAACTCAAATGTTTCATATTCACCGACTACGGCACCCAACCGTTTATTCGTCTGCCCGATGATCTCACCGTTTCGGATAAATACTGCACTATTTCGAAGCCGTCCCTCCGACGTCACGGTCGGGGTACCGAATACATACACCGTGCCCGGTGTATCGAGGGAACGATCTGCCACCCTAGCAATCCGCTCGTAAATGACATCGATTGCTCCCGGGACATCTTCCCACGGGATATCGGCGATCGTAATAAGCTCCGGGCTGACCACGAAGCGGTCATCGGGCCGGACGAAACGCATACCGTCCACAAACTCGTCAAACGTACGGACGGAAATAGCAAGTCCGTGAGCTCCTCCGAGCACGAACTCATACAAGCCGTGTTCCTGCGGCATAGCGAGTTCATACGGGATGATAGATCGTTCAAAATACTCAGACATAGACGGCAACTTACCCGAATTTCACCCGCTCCGTGCGGGCTGATTTTCGATTGCAATGAGTACGTGCTGTACAAAAAAGCGAAAGCTTTTCCGGATCCCGTTCGAGTCGTTCAATCTGCAAGGATCCAATCACACCACAATTCTTCAGACATGTATAAATATTATAGGTCTTTTATAACTTACACGCAACCTAAACGGTATATAATAGAAAAACAATCCAGCTATGCGCTGGATGGAAGGAGGACTATGGCAGACAACACACCAAATCCAGAAGGGATGAACGTCAATGTGAACCTGGATACGACCCCGGTCCTCTACACCGACAATGTTTCCCTCACTATTAACCAGGACGGACTGGTCATGGATTTCATGCAGAAATTAGGGCCGACCAACCAGCTCAGGATTGTGGCGCGTATCGGCATGAGCCGCGACCACGCCAAAAAGCTCTATAAAGTTTTGGGCGACCAGCTTAAACTGGTCGAGGGACAGGTGCAGACGGGCAAAACCATCCGGAACTAACGGAACAATCCCTATGCCCGGCGGTCAGCGTAAGTTTGCAACTATCCCGGAAACGATCCGTTCTTCATACGGACCAAGCAGGGCAATGCCGCTTATATCCTCGGCGGTTATAGGAAGCGGTCTGTCAACGATGTGCAACGCAAGTTCATTGTCGGCGCCGGACGGCACACCATCCGGCGCATCGAACGAACCGTGGATACCCACATACGGCAGGATTCCGCCTGCCAATCCGAAAAGCACTCCCCAGCGGTCTTCTCGTGATTTCTGCAGGGAGGTTAAAACGGGTACTCTATACTCTGAAACCGTCATAAGATCGCTTATGCGGGAAAGAGTCGGGTACCGTGCGCGGTAGTGTTCCAATGCTTTCTTTAGGGATATTTCATCCGCCTCAAGCCGCAGAAAATCACCAAGAAGCGAATCCAATACTTCGTATTCCACGTATCCGGCTGACACCAGCGAATGCGATTTACTCCTCAATCCCCTTGTAACAAGGGAAGCGGCATCATGAAGCCATGAAGCCCTAAGATATGGTACGACTGAATGGCGGAATGCGGCTTGAAACGCCTTGAATTTGGCTATATCCGTGAGCGTCATGCATTGGTCGTAGAAACCGGGAAACGGCATAGTCTCGAGCCCATCCGCGTACGGCCGAAGTCCGGGAAGCGGAAACACTCTGTACCACGAACCCTTCGGGATCTGGCCGTAGCACAAAAAATCCAGAAGGCTTTCGATACTATCCGGGCGGACTGCAACCGTCTCGGGTAGCGCCGTACCGAGCTCACGGAGCATAACGCGCTTCAGCCCGTCCTGCCTTCCGAAAGCATCTCCGCCCCGTGCACTGAATTCGGCGATGACACCCGCTTCCGCTGCGAGGGGTAGAGTCTCCTCCCCTCTGACTATCGGCTCCAGCTCATCATACATAGAGCCGTAGTATAAGCCAAACTACGATAGTGAAGCAAGAAAGGACTTAATACCCGGCTGCATCAGCGTCAGCCTTGGTCTTATGTACCGTGCCGGCCGGATGATGCGGCGGCGAGTAGGTTGTGATGATTTTCAGGTCAGTTGACCCGGTATTGACGAAGTTATGCTCCGTACCGGCCGGGACGAGCACGATATCTCCGGTCTTGTACTCCGCTTCTTCACCGTTGAGTATCACTTTGCCCTCGCCGGCAATGAGGTACAGCATCTGGTCGTTATCCGGATGCGTTTCCGACCCGATCTCGCCACCCGGCGGGATACTCATGATCACGACCTGCGTATGCTTCCCGCTTGCCAAAACCTGCCGGAAATACGTATTCTCAAGTGCCTGCCTTGTGACGTCCGTCACGATACTGTTCCCATTCATAGTGAAACCTCCTCTGTTTATAGTTTATCGTATAACCGCTTCTTTTTCTGTATTATAACTTACGATAAACATACTGAACACGAGGGGAAATTTATCCCTGAAGCAGGCGGATGTTCTTCTTGTATATTTTGACTTTTCTAGCGCTCTGCAATAAAGAAAGTGAATAAGAGCCGCGTCTTATTCTTCCGAGTTCACATCTGCTGGAGATTCCGCCGCCCCGTATGCATGCAAAGCCGCAACAACGTATTCGACACCACGCTCACCCAGACCGCCCCAACGTGGCAGTCCGCAATTGGACTGGAGCATTTCCGCTACGGATTGTTCAGGGTTAGGTATAAACAACTTGCCTCAAGTTCCCGCCACAATTCTGCGTATACCCGGTTTGCCACTGAATTACCATTACCCGTATCCGGGATTACCGCTGCAAGCTTTTCTCTGAATTCACGTGTCATATCGGCCGTACTATATACCGTTCGGATAGCCGGATCAAATGGTCGCATAATTCTCCGTAAATATCCGGCATGACCAGAGTAGACTATGGACATGCAAAACATCACGAAAATCACCCTTGCTTGGGAGCTGCATGAGCAAGGCGTGATGCAAAAGGATATCGCAGCACAAT
>JAMCTH010000011.1 GCA_023379025.1 Patescibacteria group bacterium
AAAAAAATCAGTTTACCAATATCGAGGACATTTTTGGCATTTTTTACGTTCGGGGCGATACCGCGGACAATAAGTTCCCTCAGAACAAAGGGCTTAAACATTTCCAGCGCCATTTCTTTCGGAATGCCGCACTGGGTCAGGTTTAACTCGGGACCGACGACGATCACCGACCGGCCGGAATAATCGACCCGCTTGCCGAGAAGGTTCTGCCGGAACCGCCCCTGTTTTCCCCGGAGCATATCTGAAAGGGACCGGAGCGGCTGAATAACCGCACGGGAAGACGGCCGCTGCGTTGCGTCGATAAGGCTGTCCACCGCTTCCTGCAGCATCCGTTTTTCGTTACGCAGAATAATCTCCGGCGCCCCGAGATCCATCAGGTGTTTCAGCCGGTTGTTGCGGTTGATGACGCGGCGGTAGAGGTCGTTGAGGTCGCTGGTCGCAAATCGTCCGCCTGTCAACTGCACCATAGGCCGCAGATCCGGCGGGATGACCGGAAGGACATGGAGAATCATCCATGCCGGAAGGATGCCTGATTTCCGAAAGCTGTCAATAACGCGCAGCCGTTTGGTAGCTTTGATATGCCGTTGGCCGGTGGTTTTACTGATTTCATCACGAAGATCGGCCGCGGCTTTATCCAAATCCAGATGTCTGATAGCATCAAGGATGGCTTCCGCACCCATGCCGACGGTAAAGCATGTAGCGGCATCATATTCCAGGAGCCGCAAATACTCGTCTTCCGTCAGGGTATGTAACGGCCTTACATTTCTGACAATCGCCGTAAGCGAATCGATAATCTCCTTGATTTTATCCGTTTCCTGCTTCTCACGGTCATCGAGCATCGCGAGTTCCTGTCGTTCTTTTAACTCCATCTCCGAAACCGCCATTTCATAGGATTCTTTGCCGCCGACTTTTGACTTGAGCGCACGTCGTTCTGCATCATAGCGGTCTTTCAGCTTTTGCTTTTCCTCATCGATTGTTTTTTTCACTGTCTCGGCACGTTCCTCTCCTGCTTTGGTGAGGTCTCTTAACACGGACTTCTGCTGTTCCTTATCCACGGATGTCACAAGGTACTGTGCAAAATAGATCACCCCTTCCAGCGCCCTGGGGCTTACGTCTAATACGAGGGATAACTTTGAGGGGGCTCCCTTAAAAAACCAAACGTGCGCCGTCGGAACAGCGAGAGTGATATGGCCCATCCGTTCGCGCCGCACTTTACTCTGGGTTACTTCGACTCCGCACTTATCGCAGATGATGCCCCGGTAGCGTATGCGCTTATACTTCCCGCAGTAACACTCCCAGTCTTTCGTAGGTCCGAAAATCCGTTCATCAAACAACCCGTCTTTCTCGGGTTTGAGCGTGCGGTAATTGATCGTTTCCGGTTTTGTTACCTCTCCGTACGACCAGGCTTTTATCTCATCCGGCGACGCCAGGAAAACCTGTAGTCCTGAAAAATCCACGATATTGGTAAACTGATTTTTTTTATCCATATACCTCCCCTGCACTACTGCGCGCTCTCATCAACCACGACTTCGCCGCTTGCTTTTGCTATCTCTTCTGCCTCTTTTTTCACCGTTTCTTCCGAGCGGCATCATCGGTCTGGCCTGACGATGAGCTGTTTTGCTGTCCCTGCGGCTGTGTCTGGGCCTGGTTTCCGGCTACCGCAAACGTAGGCACCACGTTGAGCGCCAGCGCCTGAAGCTCCTTTACCAGTACCTTAAACGACTCCGGAACCGTAGAGGCCGGAATATCTATCCCCTTCACGATCGCTTCAAATGCCTTTGCCCGGCCGACTACGTCATCAGATTTAATGGTCAGCATCTCCTGCAGAATATGCGCGGCGCGATGCGCTTCCAGAGCCCAAACTTCCATCTCTCCGAGCCGCTGCCCGCCCATTTGGGCCTTACCTCCGAGAGGTTGCTGGGTAACCAGGGAATAGGGCCCGGTCGAACGCGCATGCGTCTTATCTTCAACCATGTGAATGAGCTTCATAATATATCCGATTCCTACAACTACCCGTTCCGAATACGCTTCGCCGGTTCTCCCGTCGTAGAGTTTTGTTTTTCCGTCCGTCGGATATCCCGCCTGTTGCAAATGCTCAATAATCCGGCTTTCCGCGACGGATTCAAACACGGGAAGGGCAACCTTCATGTTTTGTTTGGCGGCGGCAAGACCTAAATGCGCTTCCAGGAGCTGTCCGAGATTCATGCGTGACAGCACGGAAAGCGGAGAGATGATCAGGTCAACGGTAGTACCGTCATCCAGGTACGGCATATCCGCCTGGGGAACTATTTTTGAAATTACTCCTTTATTCCCGTGACGCCCCGCAAGTTTATCTCCCACAACGACACGCCGGATTTGTGCAACCTTTACGACTATTTTTCTGTTTGTCCCCGGTTCCAGCTCATCCCCTTTCTCTTTATCAAGTATTCGTACTTCGATAACTGTCCCGCGTTCGCCATGAGGCATCCTGAGGCTGGTATCGCGTACTTCCCGCGCTTTCTCCCCGAAGATGGCGCGCAACAGCCGTTCTTCTGCGGTAAGCTCGGTTTCTCCCTTCGGCGCTATTTTCCCGACCAGGATATCATTCGGCCCGACGTCGGCACCGACCACCACAATGCCCTTCTCATCCAGATTCCTCAGCGCTTCTTCACTCACATTGGGGATGTCACGGGTCGTTTCTTCAACACCGAGTTTGGTGTTGACAACACTTGCCTCATATTCTTCGATGTTTATCGACGTGAGCATATCTTCCCGTACTAACCGGTCGGATATGACAATCGCGTCTTCATAGCCCAGCCCGTCAAAACTCATATACGCAACCGTTACGTTGGTTCCGAGTGCAAGCTCGCCTGCGTCGCTTGAAGGGCCGTCTATGAGTACCTGCCCTTTTTTCACCCTTTCGCCGGTTTTTACAAGAACCCGTTGATTATAGCTGGTAGATTGCGCTGAACGGGTAAATTTCTCCACCTGGTACGTCACCGTCTCTCCGTTTACCCCTTTCAACACCACCATGGATGCATCCGCGTAGTCAATCACACCGTCATGTTTCGCCAGAATGACCCTTCCGAGCGCGCCGGCAATGGAATCCTCCATCCCGGTTCCGACGACGGGAGATTGTGGTGAAAACAGCGGTACCGCCTGGCATTGCATGTGGGTTCCCATCAGGGCACGGTTTGCCTCATCGTGTGCAAGGAACGGAATAAGCGATGCCGGTGCGCCAACCACCTGACGCGGCACCATGTCTATATATTCGACGACTTCGCTGTCGGCTTCCAGGAATTCCCCCTTATACCGGACCGGCACCCGCTCGTCTGAGATGACGCCTGATTCGTTCATGCGGATACCTGCATGGGTAATGTAGTGGTATTGCTCATCATCCGCGGCAAGATACACAACGTCATTGGTAATATGCATATCCGTTTTCCCGCCTTTCTCTATTTTTTCCACCTTGCGGTAGGGCGTTTCCAGAAAGCCGTATTCATTCACCCGCGCATAGAGCGACATATAGGTAACCAATCCGATGTTTGGACCTTCGGGGCTCCGCACAGGGCAGATCCTGCCGTATTGGCTCGCGTTGATATCCCGAATGGAAAATGATGCGCGCTCGCGGGATATCCCGCCGACCCCCATGACCGTAAGACGGCGGAGATTATCGACCTCGGCTAACGGGTTTGTCTGATCGAGAATCGTCGAGAGCTGGCTCGTTCGGAAAAAGTCGTTAATCGAGGCAATAATCGGACGTGCGTTGACAAGCTGCATGGGGGTCAGATCAGCTGCAGCCGGCCCCGCAAGACTCATTTTCTCCCGGACGGACCGCTCGAGACGCAGGAGACCGACCCGGAATGCATTCGTTGCGACGAGTTCTCCTACCCTCCGGACCCGCCGGTTGCCGAGATGATCGATATCATCCGTATCACCCTGACCGTTGCAGAGCGTTATCAGGTATTTGATGCTGCCGATAATATCGTCCCGGGTTAATACCCAATTTTCTTTTACATTCGGAACGGATACGCCCAATTTTTTGTTCATTTTGTACCGGCCGACGCGTTCGAGAGAATATCGCCGCGGATCAAAAAACATCGTGCGGAGCAGCTCCTGGGCATTATCAAGAACTATAGGCTCTCCCGGACGGAGTTTTTTATACAGTTCGAGGGTCGCTTCTGCCTGCGACTTGGTTATGTCCTTTGCGAGGGTCGCTTCGATATACCGCCGGTCTTTATTGGTATCAACGTCCGCGAACGTATCGATTATCTGCTTATCTTCGGACAAACCGATAGCCCGGAGAAACGTTGTGGCAATGAACTTGCGTCGCCGGTCAATCCTGACCATGAGAACGTCATTCCGGGTCACGGTAAACTCGAGCCAGCTCCCGTGCAACGGCCGGATCTCCGCTACGTACAGCATTCTCCCGGTTACCGGATCCACCTGTCCGATGAAGTATATGCCCGGAGAACGGACAAGCTGATTTACCACACATCGGTCAATTCCGTTGACGATAAACGTACCGCTTTCAGTCATTGCCGGAATATCCCCCAAAAATACTTCCTGTGTCACATGGGTCCCGGTCTGCTTATTGGTGAGCGTCGCTGTCACCTTAAGAGGCATATCAAACGTAAGCCCTTTGACCCGGGCCTGTGCGGGAGTAAGACGCGGCTTGCCAAAATAGTAATCGCCGAATGTCAGTTCCCAGTTCTTTCCGGTAAAATCCACAATAGGAGAAACCTCTGAAAGGAGTTCGCGGATGCCGTCTTCCAGAAACCACTGATACGATTCCCGCTGCACGAGCGTGAGATCGAGTGTGGGAAGACTAGGAAAATGCTTGCCCCAATATTGGCGCTGGGTGGTCGTGCCGTCCTTGATCATTGAAAATAAATCCTCGGAAAAACGACAAAAAGAAGCGAACAATGAACGTCCGCCTCCATCAGGCTTAAAGTACTCTTCATTATATAGTGTAACTCTCTTATGTCAAGAGCCCCCTTTGTTTCGGCCTGAACCGCGTCGTATACTACACTCGTATGATACGCGTATTTGATGATTTTTCTGCCGCGAAGCATCTCTGGGACACCATTACGGGGGCAAACCGTATCACGATACCGTTTTATCTCTATGAATGGCATCATGTATGGTGGAATACATTTCAGAGTAACGGAATCCCTTTTCTCGTTTCTCCGACCGATGCAGTGATCGCCCCCTTTATACGGCAGGGGAATAGCGCGGTGTTTTCCGGAGGCCGGGAAATCGCGGATTACCTGGATATCATCGGACCTGATGCCGTTAAATCAGGCATATGGCCAATGCTTCTCAGATACCTGAAATCCCGGGGTATACTATCCCTCAGACTCCACAACATACCCGATTCTCCGACACTCTCCTTTTTCCGGCATTTGTCGGAAACCACCTCAGGAATTACACTATCCCGGGAAGATACGACTCCTACCATACCTCTGCCGCAGTCCCGGGATGCATACCTCAGCCTGCTCGACCGGCGCAACCGTCATGAACTGAAAAGAAAGCTCCGGCGTTTTGAACATGAAACCGGCAATGTCTTGTTTATTCGGAGCACATCTCCTTCCGAGGATGTCCATGCGCTCCTTAAACTCATGGAACTGGATGAGAAAAAAAAGACATTTCTTACTCCGGCTATGCGAAAATTTTTTCAAAGGCTCCCGGCTGCCTTTCCGGACCAATGTTCCCTGTTTTGGCTAACTATGGAAAATGAAAAAATCGCTGGCGTCATGGCTTTCCAGTCCGGCACGGATTTTTTCACCTATAACTCGGGTTATGACCGGGAACGGTATTCAGGCGCTGGGTATTATCTTAAGGCACGCCTCATCTCCTGGGCCATAGAACAGCACTTTCTGACCTTTAATTTTCTTCAGGGAAATGAACGGTACAAATATGAGCTCGGAGCAAAGGACGCGTTTGTCTATTCGGTTTCCGCAGAGCTTTCCAGGGCCAGGATATAAATATCCTGATAGTCACTGACTCCGACAAATTCCGCCCTGCCCGCAACAATACTTTCATAGGGCCTGCATGCGCTGCATCCGTCTTTTTTCGGACAGGGAAACCGTTCCAGCCTCCTGGCCAGGGCGATCCGCTTCCCTGCATCCAGAATATCTTTCCCTGCTGCCGCAGCGTCCGGAAGCGGCATATCTATGGGCGCATCGTCGCGGTCCAGGTACCAATACGCCGCACCGCTGACTGCTTTCGTCTGACAGTGAGTAACCAGAAGATAGTAGATCGGAAGCTGGAGGGAATCCGGATCTTCATCATACTTTCCGGTTTTAAAATCGATGATCTTCACGCTGTCCGTTACATCATTATATTCAAGCCAATCTACTTTCCCGCAGAGCATAATGTTATCTTCCTCGGAAAGCCAGTAGTAGGGCAGGTCGCGCCGGATTTTAATTGCTTTTTTGGTGAGCGGGCCCGGATGGGAGGATATTCTGGAAAGCATGTCTTCCGCCCGTGATCTGAACCGCATCTCTTCCTCTTGGGATATGAACCCTCCCTTTTTGCCGGCGACCGTCTCCCAAACGGCGTTCAGTCTTGTACCGAGCGGGGTACGGAGACGCTCCTCAACCGGAAGGCGCGAAACGTCCTCGATCACCCGGTGTACCGCCTGACCGAGAGCCAGTGCCGGCTGCATAAGCATAAGTTTGTGATGCGTTTTGGGATCCCGATAGACATGCTTGAGCAAGTATGCCCTCGGGCATTTCAGATAATCACTGATGGAGGAGTGCGAAATCCAGACGGCATTGAATTTATCTTTCAGCATACCGGTAGTGTACCCAATCTGCACCGAACCTCATTGTTCCCCGAAACGCGGGAGGAAGCGGTGCCCTTCCGTCGCGCGTACTCCGGCGACAGAAACGGAAGAGCCGTCCGGCAGAGCCCTCCCTCAGGACATTATTGCAGGTATTTGGCGATATTGGCGTTATGTTCTTCGATAGTTTTTGCGTAATGCACAGCCCCCGATGCGTCATGGAGGTAATACCAGTAGTCCGACGGCTGATAGTAAATCACCGCTTGTATCGAAGAAAGCCCCGGGTTGGCGATCGGTCCCGGCGGCAGTCCCGTGTGCAGGTAGGTATTATAGGGGGAATCTATTTTTTTATCCTCATCCGTCAGCGATTTTTTCCACCAGGTCTTTTCCTCCGGCTGATAGCCCAGGGCGTACTGCAGGGTTGCATCCGCCTGAAGCGGCCAGTCTGCTTTCAGCCGTCTCATAAGGATACCCGCGATCACCGGCCGATCCGCTTCCGTTCTGCCCTCCCGCTCGACAATCGAGGCGAGCGTTATGACATCCGGAAAGGGCATCCCGAGCTTTTGCGCATCCTGATGCATCCGCGGAGTCACTTTTTTATTGAAATTATCGGTAAACATCTGGACGATTGCCGCGGCGGTCGCGTTTCTCGGTACGAGATAGGTATCCGGAAACATATAGCCTTCGGCGGCATACTTCAGAAACTCACTTTCCGGTATGTCCATGTCGCGGGCAAGCTCTGTTGCTATCTCCGTATCCCTCCACCCTTCAAGCGTCGTGATCCAGACATCAAGGATGCCGTGCGTGAGCTCCCGGGCAATGGATGCCGTGTCCATGCTCGGGCTTATGCGATAATCTCCCGCCTGCAGTTTCCCGTCGATACCCATGAGCTTCACGAGCAGAAAAAATCCCGTCGGACTTCGGACCAGCCCCTGTTGGGCAAGGCGTGATGCAATGACCCGCACCCCTTCTCCCGGGTTGATGATGAACGTTTTCGGGATCGTCGCGTATGCATCCACCGGAGAAAGCGCATCATGCCACCAGAGGCCGAGGGCTCCGGCAGCCACCAGCACAACGAAGAAAAATAATCCGAGCCTCAGTCCCAATGCAGTAGATGATTTCATGCTACGTCACGCTGTACACGGGTATATTCCGGAGGGAATCGGCTGCCTCCTCAAGCCGCCACCGGTCGCTGCTATAGAGCGTACATAGTATATCATCCTTGTCTACGGTTTCCTCAATCTTCCGGTTCAGGTACATCCCGGCGCGTTTATCGGTCGGGCACCCTAAAATCCGGCAGATTACGGTAATCTGCTGGTTGTTGATCGCCGAAACCCTGCCCCGTTTTGCCGCCTGCAGTTCAAACTTATGGACGCCGGGACGAAGCGCGGCGCTTCCCACATCGGGATCGCCTCCCTGCGCCTTGATAATCTCCCGCATTTTCCGAAGGGCCTTACCGCTCGTCAGCATATCACGGGCAACCTGTTCCCCGGTCACGTCTTTTTTCCCGTGCATATCTATAAAACAAAGGTCCAGGAGCTTTGAGGCAAGGCGGAGCGCTTTGGCTTCAAGCGCAAGCGGCCGGTCCCGGTGCTGCTCGAGAACCTGAAAGACATCACGGGCTTCAAGCACCGGTCCGATGCCCCGGCCGGCGCTCTGGCGCATCTCATTGATATCAGTCACGACATGCACGTGAAAGCGTTTGGCCAGATAGGTAAATTTTTTGGCGATGACTTCAGCATCGTGGTAGTGCTGAATTTTCATGGTGGGCCCGACCGGGATATCAAGCACCACGTGATTGGACCCGGAAGCAACTTTTTTGGCCATGATGGAAACGAGTATTTTGTCAAACGACTCAAAAGCAAGCGGCTCTTCCACCTCTATAATGACGTCATCTGCAGGGGCCAGACCCAGATGCCCACCCCAGACGATACATCCGCCGGTTTTCCCGACCAGGTGTTCAATCTGCTTCGGCGTGAACGTAACCGGTGCTACTACCTCCATCGTGTCCGCCGTACCTGCCGGGGACGTTATGGCGCGGGAAGAATTTTTCGGTATCCGGATCCCTGCGGCGGCAACGATCGGCACGAGTATCATGGTGGTACGGGTGCCGGCAACCCCACCGGTCGAGTGTTTGTCCGCGACAATCCCTTGGAAATGGAGCCGCGGGCCTGTGGCCACCATGGCTTTCGTCAGATGATAGAGCTCTTCATCATTAAACCCTTCCTTAAAGCCCGCCGCGGCAAAGTATGTCGTCAGGACCGGGCCGAGTTTCTCCTTGGCAATCTCGTCCATGATGGCAAAAATCTCGTTATACGACAGGGATTTTCCGACGAGCTTCTTTTTGATCGCGTTGACGGCGAGCTGTTTTCTGTCTTTCATGTTGCCGGAGGGTGAACCAGTTGCGCCCGGACATTGAGGCGTTTCCAGGTGGTCCCCGGTGGGACACAGGTGACGAGCGTCAGGTATGAATCGTCAAAATCCTGCTCAAGACTCGAAAGGTCAGTCGGGTCCGTTACGACAAGCTGATAGACTTTATACTGATACTCTACGCCGTCATACGAGACGTAGATATCATCGCCGGGTTTAAGCGTCGGAAGGGTGGAAAATATCGTCCGGTAATTGTGCGGGTCAAAAAACTGCGGCAGCACCGAATGGCCGAATACGACGGCAGTCCCGTAATCCCCCGGTATGCCGGTGCCGCCGTAATGCACAAGCGACGTATCCAGGTCATTTCCGCCGATCGACACCACGGCATGATCGATGTTGAGCTTGGGAATGGATAGATAATATGTGTTGACGGCAGTCACGACATGCTTCTGGGGCTGGGTCGGAAACCAGGTATTGGGATTGGACGAATCACCGCCTTCCGACTGGATGATGTCCGGTATGGTTGCGCCGTACGCAACAGGAAGCGCCGTGCCGGCCGGTTTCTCCGTCAGGCCCGTTTCCGGAATCGGTGCTACAATACCGGAAAGAAACGGTGCACTGAAGACAGAAAATGACACGATAGGCCAGACGACCCACAAAAGTATGAGCATCCCCACGCCCATCAGCAGATAGGAATAGAGTTCGTGTCTCACCCGTCCTGCCTTCGCACCCGGCAGACTTGCTTTTACGTACCGATACAGAGGCATAAGTTATTGCTTGTTCTCCGAAATCGTGACGGAGATGTTGTTTGGGTTCAACGGCATGAAACCGCTGAACGGCCACAGATGAAATACCACGCTGATCTCGCCGACACCGGTTATACCTCCTGCATAGGACTGCACCGCGGCATTACTTTTTCCGGCAATCGCATTGCGTATGGCGGTAGTATCAAGAACCGGCACGGCGGTTGCCGTATAGGTAACCGGCAGGTTCACGGTCTTGTCCTTCTGTACTTTGGGAGTACCCAATGCTACCGTCAGGTGATCCTCCGGCACGGTATACCCGGCCGGGATCTTATCTGCTGCGATGGCCCGGAGCAGTGACAGAAGATCCCTGCTGTTGTATGCGGTTCCCGATACCGTCAGGGTTACGGTGCCGTGGAGCGAGGATGCCTGCTGGTCGAGTTCCTGGTCGAATTTTTTGGAGGATACCGTCGTTTGTACCGTCCCTTCGATGAGCTTGTCTCCGGAACCCACTGCGCCGCCCAGCTCCTGCGTGGACTTCGCGACTAACTCGTCGGATACGCTTTTGACCAGCGTATCATAATCCGCCCGACTCACGACGGTAACGGTTTTGCTTGAACCGCCGGCAAGCGCCTGGTCGTTCCGGGCGGTTACGGTGCTTGAAGGGGTACTAACAAAGGAAAACTCCGTTCCGGAAGGAAGATTTCCGCCGGGGCCGATGGATACCGCCGTCACATCGGCGGTTCCGGTTCCGTATATTCTGGAACCGATGTTTTCGCTTGCGCTGGCTACGGAAACATCTGAATCCAGCGTGAATTTGAGTGAACCGTTCGTCAGAACCGTCCCTTTCGGAAACACCTGCTCGGTCAGTGATTTATTGTAGATGGTTACCGTACCTTTCGCGGGGTTTCCGATCTGCTTTGTTCCGGTGACGGCAATGGTTTTCTCCCCGCTCATGGTCGCTTCTTCCGTCTTTCCGGGAATCGTATCCGATGCCGCCGACGGTGATGATGCGGAAGGGTCGACAGTGACGGGTACGGAATCCGATACGGTCTTTGTTGCGGCAACAATCGTGACCGAAGCGCCCGGTAAAAACCACAAACCGGCAGCGGCGGACGTGAGGAGGATAAGGATGCCGGCGCCCGCTTTCCATCGGTCCACTCCTCCGGGAAGCCTTGCGTCGGAAAAGATGGTCCTGAGGTTTGGCATGCGCAGCGAAGTCAACAGAGAGGCAAACCGGGAAACGCCCAAACCCGGCGGGCCCGCCTGATGACCAGGGGGCCGGATGCGCTCATCGGCATATGCTTCCTCCCCGGGCGGCAGGTCCACGGTTCCGGTTCGTGCCCGCTCGTCCAGGATATCCTCTTTTTTCCGGAATCCCAGGGATTCCGGCTCAACCATAACGACATTGGACGCCTCCCCGCCGGCTTTCCCGTCCGGCCCGCGCGTTTCATGCCCACACGCCTCCGTTTCGGAATCCGGGGGTTCCTGTTCCTCTCCGTCCTTTGAAACCGCGTACGCTTCTGCCTCATGCTGCGCAACCGCCCGGACCGCTCCGTGCCCTTCCGTACCTCCCGCCGCAGGACTCTCGTCTGCCGTCTCCGTTCCCATCGCTTTGGCAAGCTCCGCGGACCCGGCAAAACACACCGAGGTGATGATATCTTTCATGCCGATGATCTCGATCTTCGGAAAATGGAGAAAATTTGCCCTGGTCGGCCAGGGGTGTTTGAGGAGCTGGGACTGCAGTTCCTCAAGGCGGGTTTTGTTCTGCCCGAACAGTTCGATACGAGACGGCAGCACCTCCGCCTCGGTATAGCTTTTCAGCGTCTGTTCCAGACGGCCCGCAACGCCGTCGTCCATCTGGAGAATCCGCTGGCCGAGAGCCATGCCGACTTTATAGACGGAAACGGTAAGGGTGTCACCTGCGAGGTAAAGGAGGATCACGCTCGGCGGAACTCCTTCATCCGCCTTCAGTTTGTGGATGATGCTCTGCTCAAGGGAAACGTAGCCGATCGGCTCAAGATCCAGCGTTTTGGTGAGTTTTTTGATGTGCGGTTTTATCTCGGACGATATATCCCCTTCAGACGTAAGGTATGGTGCCGCCAATCCGAGAACCACTTTTTTGAGCTCCCGTCCGCCTCCCGCCGCATCTATTTTCCCCAGCGCCCGGTCCGTCGCCTCGGTGCGTTCCTCCCAGGTGTCCCCGGCGACGCGCTCTCCGGCGGCAGTCACAATATCAGGTCTGCCGCTCGAACCAACCGACCAGACCGCCACGGCACAAAAACCCGGATCCAGAAGAAGCGACAGGTACCCATGCGCCTCTTTCCTGTCTTTATGAAATAGCTGGTCTATGGCGCCGGGCAGGTTCATACCTCAAACAGACGGAATCGTATCATACCGCGTTACGCTCCACTAATTCCCGGAAGCCGCGGGGGTCAACCTGGCATACATTCTCCGGATGCCGGCGCCCGCAGACTCCTCTTTTTGTATTGTAAAGTGGCCGAGCCTGCCTGTAAAGGCAACGTGCGGCCCGCCGCAGAACTCGGCGGAAAAAAAGTGTTCCGGACTCCCCACATAATACACGCTTACCCGGTCCGGATATTTGTGGCCGAATTCCATCTGGGCGCCGATTGTTTCGGCCTCGGCGCGGTCCATCTCCACGCGCGTCACGGGCAGGTTCTCCCGGATGGTATCGTTGACCAGGTTTTCCACCCGGCTGAGCTCGTCCGGCGTCAGCTTCCTGCCGAAATTAAAATCCATCCGGAGCCGCTCGGCCGTGATGTTACTTCCCCGCTGGCGTATGGACGGATCGATCGCCTGCTGGAGCGCCGCAAGAAGGAGATGATGGGCGGTATGCAGTTTGGTCGTCTCTTCGCCCTGATCCGCAAGCCCGCCTCTGAACATGCCCGCCGCCGCGGTACGGGACAGGGCTTTATGCTTCTCGAACTCTTCTTCAAACCTTCTCCGGTCAGGATGCTGGCCTTTCCCTTCCGCGATCTCTACCGTCATCTCCCAGGGGAATCCGTAGGTCTCATAGAGCGTAAAAGCCGTCTGCCCGTTTATCTCTGAGAGTTTTTCTATCTCATGCAGTCCCTTTTCCAGTGATCTGCCGAACCGTACCGCCTCCTCTTCGAGGATCGCTTTCGTATCCCTCATGCGGGCGCGGACCTCGGGGTAAACGGCATCATATATTTCCGCTACCGGTTCGGCAAGGGTACCGACGTAGCGCCAGTCGCCGGACAGGCCCAGCTCCCTGCCGTAAAGAAGCGCACGGCGTATAAGCCTCCGGAGGATGTATCCCTGCTGTTTGTTCGACGGCCCGACGCCGTCGGACAGCATCATCACCGCGCCCCGGACATGATCGGCTATGATGCGCATGGCCCGGGTGTCGTGCTCTTCCCGGCCGTACGTCCGTTTTGCCGCCCGTTCAAGCACCCGGATCACCGGCCGGAAGAGATCCGTATCAAAGACATCCGGGGTTCCGTTGGCGGCAGCCACCTGCCGCTCGAGGCCTCCGCCGAAATCCACATTCTTCTGGGACAATTCCGAAAGGCTTCCGTCGGCCTGTTTCTGGTACTGCATGAATACGGAATTGGCAATCTCAAGGTATCGGCCGCAGTCGCAATTCGGGTGGCAGGGTTGGCCGTTGTATGGGGACCGTTCGTGCAGACGGAGTTCTTGTCCGAAATCATAGAACACCTCGCTGTCCGGCCCTCCCGGCTCTCCCGCCGGCATCCTGTCCGGTTCTCCTGCACGGCTCCACCAGTTGTTCTTTGCCGGGTATGCGAAAACCCGTTCCCCTTCTCCGGCGTCAATCCCGGCACGGGCAAATATATCCTTCCATATCCTGATGGATTCCGTATCCTTGGGGACGGCGCCGTTCCCTGCAAACACGGAAACAAAGAGTTTATGGGGATCTAAACCGAGTTCGCCCGTCAGGTAGGCAAACACCCAGGGAAGCTGTTCTTTTTTGAAGTAGTCCCCGAACGACCAGTTGCCGAGCATCTCGAAAAAGGTCGTGTGGCGGTTGTCTCCTACCTCTTCGATGTCCTGCAGTCTCACCGCCTTCTGGCTGTTTACCAGCCGTTTCCCGAGCGGATGCGGCTCTCCCAGAATATTGCGGATAAGCGGCTGCATGCCCGCAGACACGAAAAGCGTCGTCGGGTCGTTTGCCGGAACCAGGGGTGCGGAGGGGATTTCCACATGCCCGCGGGCGGTATAAAAGCCGATAAACTTTTTCCTGATTTCAGACGAATTCATACGGCCGATTATAGACTATATTCTGTAGAGCTGGCTATGAGTCCCGATGGCATCAAAATAGATAACCGTTCCGTCTGATGTCTCAATCATCCTAAACAACGCCCGCCAATCACCGGTTATGTTTATACTCCGGTAGCGCTCAAGTTGGCCGGTCAACTGATGATTATGTAACGTTGGATGAAAAGGATTGGCAAGATAAATTTCACGTCTTTCCCGAAATGCTTCTTGAATAGATAGTGGAGATTTTCTTAATTGTTTAAGAAACCGTTTTGAATAATCAATGCTTGGCGGATTTTTGTTTTCGGCCATTAGCTATCATTTTATCAAGAAACGCAAGCTCTTCACCAGATGTATCAAAATGCATGTACCGTCCGGCTTTTCTGTCTTCCTCCGATTCCCGGAGAGTTTTGAGAAGATACGGAGTCGGTTCTTCATGAAGCGAAAGGTGCACGCTTTTCGTCCTGATCAAATTCCGTAAATAACTATTGATTACCCCGCTTAAACTGAACCCTAACTCACGGGCAACTTTTCGGGCCTTCAATTTCACTGCGGGATCGGTTTTAATAGTAATTACCGCCGTATTCATATATATACAAAGTATATACTTATTCTATATATTGTCAATATGATATACTTGCATCAATGAAGGTAACGATCTACATGGCCGTGACCGCAAACGGCATGATCGCACGGGAAACGGGTGAAACGCCGTTTACCTCAAAAGCCGATTATCGCGCATTCCGGGCCCAGTGCCGGAAGACGAAAGCCGTGATCGTCGGAAGACGGACGTTTGAAATCATCCGAAATGATGCGGAGTTTTTCTGGCAGGACTGCCGGTATTGGATCGTGACACGGCACGCTTCGGATATTGCAGCCCCTCTTCCTCCCAATGTCACTGTTTCCTCAGATACACCGGAAAGGATTGTGAGGAGTGTCGGACGCGCAGGGTTTAACTCCATCACGATCATGGGTGGAGCAGGAACGAACACCTCATTTCTTGCCGCCGGCGTGGTCACGGATATCATTCTTGATATCGAACCGTTTGTGTACCTCCGGGGTATCCCCCTGTTTCACCCAGAGTTACCCTTGGAGGTTCCTCTCAGGCTTCTTGAGGTAAAACGCCTCAGTCCTCAAACGATCCAACTCCATTATTACGTAACTCATGGAAACTCGTCCAAACGACAATACCATTCTCGAGAGTACAAAAAAATCTGAAGCCTAAAACTTGCATCAGAGTGATAAAAAGCGTAACAATAGATACAAGAAAAGGAGGACCTGTGAGAAAAGCCGTCTTTATAGATTATAAGAACGGGGAAATTGCAAGTAACATATTTACCCGACTAAAGATAAATTTTGAAACCGTGGACTTCTGTCAGCGAAGTGATTCAGATGTGTTAATGAAAGTAAAAGATGCAGATGCATTTTTTGTAAAAATTTCCACTACTGTAGATAAGGAACTCATTGATGCTGCACCGGCACTAAAATACATTGGGGTCTGCTCCACAGCATTCGATGCCGTCGATACAAAATATGCTCGATCCAAAGGAGTAAGCGTCTGTAACTTGGGCGGGTATAGCACAGAAGCCGTTGCAGAATTTTTCTTCGCGTCGCTTTTTGAAACAATCAGAGATCTCGAACGTGCTAAAAATCAGGCCAGAAAGGAAGACTATTCATTTGCATCATTTATGGGTCGAGAACTCCAGAATAAAACACTCGGCGTCATAGGAGCAGGAACTATTGGATCCAGAATAGCCACTATCGGGATTGGCATTGGAATGAAGGTAATCTATTTTTCCAGAAAAAATAAGCCTGCGATAGAAACGCTGGGGGCGGTTAAATATCCTCTTGAAGATATTGTAAAAAACAGCGATTTTATTTCAGTTAATCTGGCACTCAATGCCGAAACAAAAGAACTGGTATCCAAGGATAAAGTCGCGCTAATAAAAAAGGGCGCTGTACTTATTAACCTCGCGCCGCCACCATTACTGGACCAGGAAGCGGTTCTGAAAAAAGCTGCAAGCGGCGACCTAACATATATTTTTGACCATTCTGACGATATGGACCCATCTTTAGTCAAACGTTTCCTACAGATCGGCAATTGTATTGTCTATCCGCCTGTTGCCTTTCGTACGATCGAAGCGGATATCAACAGATGGGAAACCTTCGTGGGCAATATCGAACACTTCATAAAGGGCGCTCCAACAAACGTGATAAACTGACCGAACGGATTTTTGGTGTTTTTCGATATCGGAAAACGCGCGGTATGGTCTAACCTATGTCATCCGGTCAATCAGGTAAAACAAACTATAACTTTTTCGTAGAAACCGACACGTCCCGGTTTACCGGTGAGTGGATCGCGATAGCGCGGAAAAAAATCCTCGCTCACGGACCGGATGCCAAAAAAGTTTACGAACAGGGAAAACGGAAAGCCAACCGTGCGCGGGTATCGCTTGCAAAAATTCCGGACAAACGGCACGTCGTCTTCTCCGTTTTCCCATGATCACCTTCCGGTATAAAGAAGAGCCTCTCGGCGAAAACGGACAGTCGATCATGCGCCCGGTTGCAGATGTTTTTCTGAAAACGACCTCCGGCGCATGGATCGAATACCACCCCTACATCGATTCCGGAGCTGATGTTTCCGTCATCCCCCTTTCGCTCGGTCGCCTCATTGGACTGACGACCGGACAGACTGTCACATCGGATATTGCGGGAGTCTCCGGAAGCATTCCGGTCGTCTACAAATCAGTGCAGATGAAGATAGGTTCAGCAGGCTTTCCGGTAACCGTCACCTGGGCACTCACGGAAGATGTGCCCGCCCTTCTCGGAAGAACGGATATATTTGACCGCTTTACGGTCACCTTCCGCCAGTCCGAAAACACGATCACCTTTGCATAAACGCAACGGAGTAACACTTTACGCACAACGCGTTACAGCGACCGCTGTAACTTGTTGGATATAAAACCAATAATCTGCCGCGGCAGAACACAACCGGACATGGCTACATTATGGGAATTAGGAAGACTGCTTCTTCGGCAGGTTTTTGAAGAGGCGTTTTCTGATCTCCGCGGTCGTCTTTCTCCCCCGTTCCTGGATGGCTTCTATGTTTGCCAGCGCCGTATCGAGGCTTTCCGTTGCCCCGTCGGTTAACTCTTCCTTTTTATCCTCAATCGTATCGATGACCTGTGTTTTGATCTCTTCTCCCTGTTTTGCCAGCTCCTTTCCCTTTTTCTCGAGTTCATCCAGCCGGCTCTCGAGTCCGTCAATAAAATCCTCACTCTTTTTCTCAAGAAGTTTACCGGTTTTCTTCCCCTCCTTGGTGCCCAAAAAAAAGAGTGTGATCGCTCCGAGAAGTCCCCCGATAAAAAAGCCTACCCAAAACCGACCGTCATGACGGGATTCTTCACTCATCGTTCCCTTCCTTCTGCTTTCTGAGCGCAGTAAATACGGACAGCCCTGCCTTTATGCCGCTGACTATCCCGGACATGCCGCTTGCCGTCTCCCCGACGGCGCCCGTAACCTTGCCGAAATCATCAAGCATCTTATTCATCTTCTGGAGGGAAATACGGACTTCTTTGAGGATCAGCCAGACCTGGACACCGAGGAAAACAATGAGGATCGTCAGGATAAACGTGACGGCAATGATGGTCAGTTGTACGGCATCCATAGGCAGGATGAGCTGAAATTTCCAATGGTTAATCTCTCATTTTTACTATCTCCGATTTCACGCTTCGTCTTTACCGGCGATGTTTCTAGTATCGCCGATGCCGGCTGCCGTGTCAACCGGCAAATATCGCGTTTATCCCGCTCTGACCGGCTCATGGCCCAAACGACACATCCCGCGTGATGCTTGCCGATTTTCCGTATCTGCTGGTTGCCACAATCACCACATGGTTGACGCCCGGCTCAAGCGTAACCTGATCGAAAAATTTTCCGTCACTCCGGACCAGCGTCGACACACCGTTTATGGTCACGGTCGCATCCGAATCGGTCTCGCCGAGGACGTCTATACGCCGCTCCGTTGCAGTATAATTTTCGGCCGGTGAATCTACCGTGAGCACGGGAGGCGCATTGAGCGCGCGGTACTGAAATACAAAGTATCCCAGAAGAAGGAAAAACATACCGGCCAAAAGCATGGCGAGGAATTTCCCGGGAGTCAGCTGAAAGAAAGACCGGTTCAGCGGTTCCGTAACGCCTTTGGGTAAAAGCGTTGAGCGCGGAGCTTCCCGTGTCTGCCTCCGGAAAAATGCGAGGACGACAGTGCTGTTCAGCCCCAGAAATTCGCTGTAATTCTTGAGAAACCCTTTCGCGTACGACTCTGACGGCAGACTGTCGTACCGGTCTGATTCTATGGCCTCGATAAACCTGGCGCGTATTTTGGTTGCGCGCTCCACGTCCGTGACTGACAGCCCTTTCCTACGGCGCGCTTCAAGGACCATGGAACCTGCAGTTTTCATAGACCGTATGCACCCCCATTGTAACGAATGGCTCCGGCCGGTATTCGGGGAAACGCATCCGCGCCGGTATCCTGCAGTCAGGCGGTTGACGGACACTATTGTCCGCTCTGCTGTGCCAGATATTCGTCGGCGTTTTGTACCAGAACATCGCGTGGTTTGGATCCTTCGCCGGGACCGATAATGCCTGCTTCCTCCAGTTGGTCCAGGATACGTGCGGCCCGCGCGTAGCCGACGGAAAGCCGCCGCTGGAGAAGCGAGGCCGATGCTTTATCGTGCTGGCAGATGAGCCGGAGGGCATCTTCAAACAGCGCATCTTTCCCATCCGGCGCTGTCGTACCCCCTCCGGTGCCTTTCTTCCATCCCGAAAGCGGCTGATTCACCACTTCCTCGGTATAGGCAACCGGCGTATTTTTGCTCTTGAGGAAATCAACCACTTTGTTTACTTCATGTTCGGACACGAACGTGCCCTGGATTCTGCTCGGTTTGGATTGATCCGGCGGCACATACAGCATGTCTCCGCGCCCCAGGAGTTTCTCCGCGCCCGGCATGTCGATAATGACACGGGAGTCGATCATGGAGGAAACGTTAAACGCTATGCGGGACGGGACATTTGCCTTGATAAGTCCGGTGATGACGTCAACGCTTGGCCGCTGAGTCGCAAGTACCAAATGTATTCCGGTCGCTCTCGCCATCTGCGCAAGCCTGCAAATCGAATCCTCGACTTCCACCGGCGCATACGCCATGAGATCTGCAAGCTCATCGATAAGGATGACGATATAGGGCATTGCCTGAAATCCGGAAAGCTCGTTGAAGCCGTCGATGTTGCGCACTCCGACTTCCGCAAACTTCTTGTACCGGTCTTCCATCTCCGTCATCGCCCACCGAAGCGCCGAGAGGATCTTATCCGGTTCGACAATCACGGGCGTGAGAAGATGCGGAATGCCGTTATAACCGATAAGTTCGACGCGCTTGGGATCAACCATGATAAGCCGCACTTCCTTGGGGCTCGTCCGGAACAGGAGAGAGCAGATCCAGGCGTTTATGAGCACCGATTTCCCCGAACCGGTCGTACCGGCCACCAGGACGTGCGGCATTTTCCCGATGTCGGCAATAAGCGGACTTCCGGATACGTCAAGGCCCAGGGCGACGGCAAGCTTGCTTTTGGCTTTACGCATGGTATCGGAGGAAAGCATTTTCTTGAGTGTCACGAACTCGAGCCCCCGGTTGGGAATTTCTATGCCCACGAGACTCCTCCCCGGAATCGGCGCTTCAATCCGCACCTGTCCCGTCGGAGCGGCAAGGGCAAGTGCCAGATCACTGGAGAGCGAGGTAATTTTCGATACCTTGGTGCCGAAGGATAGTTCCAGCGCATATTGGGTAACTGCAGGACCTGAATTCACTTCTACCACCTTGGCACGGATGCCGAAACCGTCGAGTGTTTTTTCTATCGTTGTTGCGTTCCTGCGTACATCTCCTCTGTCCGCTTTCTGCCCCGGGCCGTCGGAAAGGAGCGAAAGCGGGGGGTACTCCCATATGGCGAGGTCGCTTTCACCGCTTGAGGTAGTCGTGGGGCTTGCGATCCTGAGTTCGCCTTTGGAACCGGAAAAAGAGGCACCGGGAGCGGCGGGAGCGGGTTTGGCGGGTACCGGAGGGGGTACGATCGGTGCTTTGCCGGACGGCTTCTCATCACCCGATCCTTTAATCGTAAGACCCCGGTGGCTGTTCTCAAACAGCGGAGCCTCACGCCTTTCTTGCAGCCTGCTGACGAATCCCGTGCACCACTCTCCGAGCGCCTGAAACCCCAGAAGAAGAAAACCGATAAACCGGTCAAGCGACGTGTTAAAGAGGACGATCAGCCCGATGATGAACACGGAGAGAGACACGAGGACGGCGACTTCCGCAGAAAGGCCGTCTGCAACGAGCGTCCATAGCCCCATCCCTACCGACCCGGACTGTGTCATGCCGAGGCTTGCGGCAATCATAAGCCCGAGCCCCAGGGGTACGTTGGGCCGGGCGATGCCGGATTTTATTTTGAAAAACAAAAGGCTGAGGGACAGAAGAAAGATCGGAAGCGTATACATGACCCAACCGAAATGCACGGTTAACTGGCTCCGGAGTTCAGAGAGCACGGTCCCCTCTCCGAAAAACGAAAGCGCGATGACCCCTGCGATGATCCAAAGCCAGATGGCTCCGACCGTATAGACCGTCTGTTTCTTAAGCCTGATGCCCAGTTTACTGCGCTTCTTATACTTACGTTTTTTTGAGTGAAACATAGGACAGGTATGGTACCAGGTTAGTATAGAAGGAATTGCCTGTGTGTTCAACCTGAACCCTCTGTTCCCCTAGACTTCCACAACCACCGGCACGATCAGGGGGTGTCTCCCGGTCTCTTCGGAAAGAAACCGGCTCAAATCTTCTTCGATGAGCTTTCTCGCAAACTGCCACTCAAGTATCCGTCCCTTTTTCAGCCTGAGCGCCCGGTTCACGACCTGACGGGATTTTTCTATGAGATCGCCGGACTCTTTCATGTAGATAAACCCGCGGGATATGATATCCGGCTGGGCAACCACCCGGCCGCTTGAGCGCTCAAACGGCACCACGACGACGACGATGCCTTCTGTGGCAATCGTCTGCCGGTCCCGGAGGACGACGTTGCCGACATCGCCGACGCCCAGTCCGTCCACCATGACATTCTCAAGCTCCACTTTCTGTATCACTTTCGGCTGCGCGTTCTTCCGGAATTCAAGAATCTCTCCTTCCTCGGGAATGAGCACATCCTGTTTTCTGTACCCAAGATCCTGGGCAAGCCTCCGGTACTGCATGATGTGCCGGTATGTGCCTCCGATCGGCATGATGTACCTCGGTCCAAGCGCCGAAAGAAGAAGCATGAGATCTCCCTGGCTGCCGTGTCCGGACACATGGAGATCCTGCATAATGTCGGAGTAAGACACCCGCGCTCCTTTCCGATAGAGCTGCTCAATAAGTACGTTTACGTTGTATTCGTTTCCCGGTATGGGATCCGCAGAAAAAACCACGGTATCCCCTTCATCCACCCGGACAAACCGGTGGTTGTCATTGGCGATTCTTGCCAGGGCAGATTCCGGCTGCCCCTGGCTTCCGGCGACGATCAGGAACTGCTTCGTTCTCGGTACGCGCTTAAGATCCCGGTCTCTCACAACTGCCTCACGGCTGAAATGCATATAGCGGAGCTTCAGCGCTTCTTCCGTATTCTGATCCACACTTCTGCCGAGAAACGTAATCTGCCGGTGATACCGGAGGGCAATCTCTATCGCCAGCTGAATTCTTGATATGTTACTCGACTGTGTCGTAAAAAAGAAGCGCCCCTGGCACAGGGACAGCTCTTTCTCGATCGTTTCTCCGACGACCTGCTCCGAGGGGGTAAATCCGGGCCGTTCGCTCCCCAGGCAATCCGTCAGAAGGCAGAGCACCCCGTTTCGTCCGGCATCATTGATTTTCCCGAGTTCGGATACCTTTCCGTCAAGCGGATGGAAGTCAAACTTAAAATCGCTTCCGTGGTAAAACGTTCGATGGGCGATCTGATCACGAGGTTTGCCGTATCCGGAACGGAGTGCGTCATCCGGATGAAGGACACCGTAAACGGACCGATGCGGAGAATCCGGTCAAAATCGACCGGCTGCACCTTTGCCTGGCTCCGTATCTCCCGGAGCTTGATGTTTGCAAACGCAGCGGCAAGATTGGTGCCCCACATGGGGACATTGCCTATGTTCGGAAGAAGATACGGGATACCGCCGATATGATCGTCATGCCCGTGCGTAAACACGAGTCCCCGGATTTTATCCTTCTTCCCTTCCAGATACCGGACGTCCGGAATGACGAGGTCAACGCCGTACATGTCAGGCTCCGGAAACCCGACCCCGCAGTCAACGAGGAGGATGTCGCGGAGCGTTCCGTCGTACCGGTACTCATAGACAAACATGTTTTTGGTCACGTTGCCGATCCCGCCCAAGGGGAAAACGCGGACGGAATCCTTGCCGGAAGCGGAGGATCCGAGAAATACTTTCCGTGCATGCTGCTTCTTTCGAAAAAAACCCATATCAGTGAAAATCACAAAAAATCCGATTACCGGATCTTCCGGATCCGGGGAGCGCGGGTTTTACCTCCGTTAATATACATCAATGTATTCTTTTATATTCTCCGGCGTCACCCGGAATTTCGTTCCTTTTCCTTCAACAATCATTCTCGCCACCTTCCTGCAGAGACTGTTCATCGTGCGTTCAAGGCTCCTGATCCCTGCGTCATACCCGAGCGGACGCACCAGTTTCGGCCAGATCGCCGGGTCTATGGACAGATTCTCCGACGTGAGGCCGGACTCGCGCATAAGCTGGGGAAGCACGTAGTCCTTTGCGATGACGGTCTTTTCCTCATCCGAGTATGAAGGCATCTGTATGGGTTCGAGACGGTCAAGGACGGCTGTAGCGATATTGGTCGTATTGTTCGCGGTAGCGACAAACAGCACCTCGGACAGATCAAAGGGATAATCGAGATAATGATCGGTAAACGCCGCATTCTGTTCCGGATCCAGAAGTTCGACCAGCACTCCCATGATGTCCCCGCGTGCGTGTTCCGCGACCCGGTCTATCTCATCCAGAAGCATCACGGGGTTCTTGCTCCCGGCAAAACGGAGGCCTTTCAGGACCAACCCTATTTCGGCATCCGGCCGGACACGGGACTGGCCCCGGAGATCCAGCGCATCGCTCATGCCGCCGAACGGAATACGGACAAATTTTCTTCCCATCGCAAGGGCAATCGACTTGGCAAGCGTCGTTTTCCCGGTACCGACAAGGCCGACCAGGCAGAGAATCGGCGCGCGCTTGGCAAGCATCGCATGAGATAATTTCGCCTCATTGGATATCTCCCCGGATGTACTTTTCACCGTGGTGGTCGAATCGTTCTGCCAGCGGTCCATGTTAAGTTTGAGGACCGCCAGGTATTCCATAATGCGGTCTTTTACCGGCTGGAGTCCGTAATGATGCCGGTTGAGAATATCCCGTGCTTTGGTAAGGTCGAGCATGTCCGGCGTTCTCATATTCCACGGCAGATGGACTACCCAGTCGGTATACCGGAGGATTTGCTCAATATGGACGCGGGCCGTTATGTCGTTTTCCAGGCGCACGATTTCCTCAAGATTCCCGAGGACCCGTACCTCTAACTCTTTCGGGACATGGGCATCCGCTATTTTTTTGCGGAGGGCACTAACTTCATCGGTCAACTCTGACATATGTATATCTTATCTCAAACCTAGACACTGTAAAACAGGGGGAAGCAACGCACGAAGATTATTGTTCTGAGATACCTGATAAATTGTTATAGACCCGAGAGGTATTATCTTGATTATTTCGGAGCTACGTACGCTGTTTTTTGATTTAAACAATGTAACAAGGTAACAATACAGAACTTTGTGTCTTAAAATCGTCTTCTTCCTCTTCCGAATGACCGGGGCCCGCGGTGGTCGCCGCGGCGTTCCCGCACCGGGGCTTTTTTGGCATCCTCACCAAACAGCATAGAGAGGTTTATTCTGTGCTGATCGTCAATCTCCATCACCCGTACTTTGACCTTCTGGCCGAGCGAGACCACATCACTTGGGTCATTTACGTAATTGGTCGACATCTGCGACACATGGACCATGCCTTCCTTGCCCGGAAGTATCTCGACGAACGCGCCGAACGGCAGTATCCGTTTTACCTCTCCCTCAAATTCCTCACCGACCTTTACTTCGCGCGTCAGCCCTTCCACCCAGGTTATCGCCTGGTCCACCGCGTCCTTGGTACCCGAAATGACGACCGATCCGTCATCATTGACGTCAACCGTTGCCCCCGTGGTCGCGATGATCTGGCGGATCATTTTCCCGCCCGGACCGATCACTTCACCGATTTTTTCCTGCGGGATCGTGACGACCTGCACCTTCGGCGCGTACTGGGACAGGCTCGTCCTGGGTGCGCCGATGACCGAGAGCATTTTCTCGAGGATTTTCATCCGGGCCTTCCGGGCTGCGTCAAGCGTCCCTTCCACGATCTCGTCCGTCAGGCCGTCTATTTTGATGTCAAGCTGTATCGCGGTCACGCCGTTTTTGGTGCCGGCAACCTTAAAATCCATATCCCCTGCAAAATCCTCGATCCCCATGATATCGGTCAGGAGCGTAAACTTTTTGGCGTCCGACATGAGTCCGACGGAAATGCCCGCAACCGGCTCCCTGATCGGCACGCCCGCATCCATGAGGGCAAGCGTCGAGCCGCAGGTCGAGGCCATGGACGTTGAGCCGTTACTCGACATAATCTCCGACACGAGCCGTATCGTATACGGAAAATCAGACTCGGGAGGTATGACGGGAAGGAGGGCCCGTTCGGCCAGCGCGCCGTGGCCGATCTCCCTGCGCGACGGCGTTCCGATCCGGCCCGTTTCTCCGACGGAGTACGGCGGCATGCTGTAGTGATGGATATAGCGCTTGGATTCTTCTCCGGTCGGGCTTTCGATAAGCTGCTCAAGACTCGGCGTTCCGAGCGTGGCTACCGTCAATGCCTGCGTTTGCCCGCGTTTGAACATGGCACTTCCGTGTGTTCTCGGGAGAAGCCCGACCTCCACCTCAAGCGGACGTATCTCGTCAAGCTTCCTGCCGTCAAACCGCTTGCCGTGGGCAAGCACGTTTTCCCGCACCTGCTTCTTAAACAGTGTATCAAGCGCATCTTCCGCCGCTTTCTGGCTGTACTCCGCTTCGTACGTTTCAACGATTGTCTTGGCCAGTTCTATAAGTTCCTCACCGCCGTTTTCCTTCTCCGCCTTTTTGGCAAATGCGTCAGTCGTTTCTTTTTTGAAGTCTTTTACGATCTTTGCCATAAGTTCGTCCTTTGAACTCACCTCAGGGACGGAGACTTTCTGTTTTCCGACGGCACTCACCAGTTCTTCAATAAGACCGATAATGTTGCCGTTGGCTTCTTTGGCAAGCTTTACCGCTTCAAAAACCATAGCTTCCGGAGTTTCACAGAAGCCTCCCTCAAGCATAACGGTTTTTTCCTTGGAGCTTGCGACGATGAAGTCAAACTCCGACGTATCCTGTTCTATGATGCGCGGATTGACCAGAAACGTGCCGCTCCCGTCTTCCTTGATATACCCCATCCGGACCCCTGACACCGGCCCCTTCCACGGTATGGGGGATATGGCGATGGCTGCCGACGTCGCAACCAAGCCGAGGATATCGGGATCGTTTTCGCCGTCCACGGAAAGTACGGTTACGACCACCTGGACATCGTGCTTATATGCCTTTGGGAAAAGCGGCCGGATCGATCGGTCGATCACGCGTCCGGCCAGGACCGCGTCATCGGAGGGCCTTCCTTCCCGTTTGACCCATCGGGACCCTTTGATCCTGCCTCCGGCATACAGCCGTTCCACGTACTCAACGCTTAGCGGGAAATAATCGAGCGTCGTCTCACGGCCTGATGCCGTCACGGTCGAAAGCACCATGGTGTCGCCGTAACGCGCGAGCACGGCGGCGCTCGCCTGTTCGGCAAATCTGCCGACTTCAAGCGAAAGCGTCCGTCCGTTTACGTCTATGGATTTTTTTACGATCTTCATGAATTGGGGGTCAATCGAAAGAGGATATGAAGTGGGATTGCACGAATCTTTGAACCGTTCAAATATTCATGTGATCTCACTTCTTCCCGTCTCCTCTCTCTTGTCCCAACTGCACCTAGTATACCCTATATCCGCTTATTTACCAAGCCCTAATTTCTGGCTGATCTCTTTATACCGTTTACTGTCGCGCTTCTCAAGGTAATTGAGAAGCCGCCGCCGCTTACTGACGATACCCAACAGGCCTCTTCTTGAGTGGTTGTCCGACGGATTGCTCTTGAGGTGTCCCACAAGCTTTTCTATCCGCTTGGTCAGGAGTGCAACCTGTACCTCCGGACTGCCGGTATCCCCTTCTTTTACCCGGAACTGTTCGATGATCTCTTTCTTTTCTTCGCTCGGTGCCGGCTGCGTCGCTGCCTGCTCCGGAGGTTTAGCGCCCCCTTTCACCTGCTTTGTCTTTTTCGGGGCTGCTTTCGCCGCTGGTTTAGCTGCCTGGGGTTTGGTTTTTACGGTTTTTTTCCTGGATGCTGCCTTTGGCATAGGTTCTGAAAAAAGGGCATTCTCCTGCTCTCTTATTGGTATTTTACCGTATTTTCCGGCCGTTTACAAGATGCCCAAAGCAACGAACGCGTCCCGGACATACCCTTCCTGACCTGCCTGAAGCCCGAACATTTCTATGGCAGTGTACCCGTATTGTGCCGGTTCGTTCTGTCTGGTTAATTGGAGACTGTCATCAATCAGAAGATTGCATCCGATCAGCGTCGGAAGTTTTGTATGTCTCCAGAGAAGATCATGCGGTACGGCGTCACGATAGGCCGTGTCGCGCATCGAGGCAATTTCCTCTCTGGAAAAGAGATCAGGATAGCCGAGGGAACAGAGCAGGTCATACACCGCCTTACTCTCTGCACCGGTCAAAATCCGGAGCCGGATGCCCTGGTCGCGGAGCTCTCTCACCATCGCTGCCATTGCCGGCCGGATAACTTCCCGGGCCGGACCGCCCGAATAATCGATAACCGTGAGCGTCAGATTGAAGTCAAATGCAATTCCCGTAAGACCTCCCCGGAGTGCTTCCGGATTAAAAAGGGTGACTTCGTGTCGGGGGCCGAATACATACGCGGGTATGGCCGAATCGTTCACCGCCGTCTCAAAATCGCTCATGAAGGGGTGCTGGATTTGAAAATTTTTGGTTTGAGCCAGTCTTCCGGCGGCGCTCCGGGACTTTTTTGGGGCACCGGTGATACGTCTGCCTTTGGCGGTTGCACCGTGGACTGCGGCTGATACGGCGCCTGATAATGCGGCTGTTTTCCCTGCCCCTTCTCGCCTGCAGATTTTACCGGCGGCTTTTCAGAGGGCTTCACCTCCGGTTCCGCCGGAGGGATAGGCTGCGGCGGAACTGCCGGCGATACCGGCTCTTTCATATCGGAAAACCGCTTGCCGCCGGCTTTTATACAGACGGCAGCGACTTCAAATGCGCCTGCGGAAACATTCTGTGTCACGAAATTATTGGTTGCGCCGTATACGGCATTGAGGAGGTTGGTTGCTATGTCCGTCGTCAGTTTCACGCCGATCCCCGACAGGAGATGTGCCATGCCTTCGGCGGTTGCTGATGCTCCGACATCAAGGACGTTTACCTGTCCGTAGCCGGCGTTATTACCGTGCCGGTCGATGTTTATGATCGGACGGCTTGCAAAGATATCCTTATTGTCTTCGTACAGTTTCCCGAGGCCGCCGAGATGTACGGTATCGACGGTACAGATCACCTGTGCACTGTTGCCGCCGTAGCTGTAGTGCACCTTGTCCGGAGAAAACAGTTCGAAGCCGGGACGGGGCTCGATAACGAGATTGAATTTCGCGCCCTCGATATTGTAGCTGACTTTCTCGATCGATCCGTCCACGTAATCGAGGGAAATGATGAAGTTTTTCTTTCCGAGTTGCGTGACGACTTTATCGGCACCGACAAAATTTGACAGCTCCACGGTGACAGGACTCGGACAAACGACGGTTACCTTTTTCCCGAGTCCGATAAGCCCCAGCGCAAGCGACAGGGCGCTGCCGATACTGTCGGGCGACGGGTGTTCGTGCGTCAGGATAAGCACTTCTGTAGCCTTATCCAGGAGTTCTTTTGCGCGGGCTATGTCAGCTTGGTCAATCATATGATATAGGGTATTCGTTAGTTCGTCAGTTCGTAAAACAATTGCATATTACTTATCGAAGTAACGATTTCTGCGTATAAACGAAATATCCTATAAAGTGACGGCTATTATAGCATCTTGGAGCATAAAATCAACTTTTCTGTCAAACAGGATGCCGCATTCCGCCGGTATTTCGACTTTGGTTACATCATTTTTCCCCTGCTTGAGGGATTTGATTTTTGCGCGTCCGACCTCCGCGTCCTGACGCATGATCTTTACCGTGTCCCCGCGCGCGAGTCTGCCGGAAAGGACTTTTGTGCCTGCAATTCTGTCTTTGTCAAACGGAAATTCCGCGATAATCTGCCCTTTCCCGAGCTCCCGCTCTTTCCGGGTTACCTCTTTGAGGCCTGCGACTACTTCGGCGAGTTCTTCCAGAAGTTCATAAATGAGCCTGTAGCTCCGGTAGACGACGCGTTCGGTTTCGGCAAGCTTCCCGGCTGCCGGTCTGACCGGGACGGAAAACCCGACAACCACAGCCTTATTTGCCTTTCCCTCCAGGATATCCGCCTCCGTGATCTCCCCGATGCCGCTTCTGACCACCCGTACCCGTTCGTCAAGGGATAGTTCGATCGCCTCGATCGATCCCGCCGTATCCGCTTTCAGAATGATGTTGAGTTTTTGCCGCTCCTGTTCGTCAACCGGTTTGAGAAAATCCGGCATGGCCGGAGGCGCGGGAGAGGCCGCAGCCGGGTGATGACGCTCACCGGCTTTCGGGGTTTCCGCCTTCGTGCGGATGAGGGATCCGACCGCAGGAAGTGTGCGGAATCCGAGCACCTCCGCGGGCTTTCCCGGAGGTACATCGGAAAGCGCCGTGCCGTATTCGTCAAACATGGCCCGGACTTTTCCCACTTCGGTAGCCCCCTCATACAGGGTGTCCGCGCGGGTGAGACGGCCGTGTTTGACGATGACGGAGACTGTCGGCCCCTTTCCCTTATCTACCTTTGTCTCTATGACCACAGCCTCGCATCCGGCTTCGCGGTCATCCGGCAGACGGCATGTTGCGGCAACATCCCCTATGGCTGAAAGGAGTGTGTCGATCCCCGTGCCGTTTTTGGCGGAAACCGGTACGATCGGTACGTCCCCGCCGAATCCGGCAACCTGCACGCCCGCCCGTGCCAGGTCCGATTTCACCTTGTCCGCATTTGCTGCAGGCACATCGATCTTACTCAGAGCGACAATCATGGGAATGCCCGCTTTCTGTATCTCGTCAATGGATTCCTTGGTTTGCGGCTTGACGCTGTCATCGGCGGCAACCACAAGGATCGCAATATCGGCGGCACTGGCACCGCGGGAACGCATCTTTGCAAACGCCTCATGCCCGGGGGTATCGATAAAGGTGATCGCACGCTCTTGTTTTGATACTTGAAGTTTTGGACTTTGAGCTTTTTTAGGGCTTGGGATTTGGGATGTGGGATTTGGGATTTTTACTTGATATGCTCCGATCTTTTGGGTGATCCCGCCGTGTTCGCGCCCTGCAATATCGGTTTTCCTGATCGCATCAAGAAGCGTGGTTTTTCCGTGGTCAACGTGACCGAGGACCGCAACGATCGGCGGACGGGAAGAAGGACGCGCTGCTGACTTCTCTGTATCGTTCATAAAAATCGTACTCCTCCGGACGCACTGGCATAGGTTACTCGGGTGTTGCGTCAGAAGGCTTTGACGTTTTGGGTTTCTTTCCCTCCGCCGGCGGTTCGCCGGCTTCCGGCGTACCCCCTTCTTTCGGCGTGCCTTTCCCGCGGATATCGATCTTCCAGCCGGTCAGTTTTGCCGCAAGCCGTACATTCTGGCCGTCGCGGCCGATTGCCAGGGAAAGCTGGTCGTCAGGGACCAATACGGTAGCTGCCTTTTTCTTTTCGTCAAGCGATACATCGAGGTCCTTTGCAGGCGCAAGGGCCGCAATGATGAACTGGCGCGGGTCTTCCGTCCACTGGATGATGTCGACCTTTTCGCTCCCGCCGAGTTCGCTGATGACCGCCTGGACCCGCACGCCTTTTTGCCCGACACAGGAGCCGACCGGGTCAACGCCGGACTGGTTGGAGTAGACGGCGATCTTTGTGCGTCCGCCCGCTTCCCGGGCAATCACCCGAAGCTCTACCGACCCCTGGGCAACTTCCGGCACCTCCCGCCTGAACAGCCCCTCGACCAGCCCTTTATGTGCACGCGAGACGATAATTTCGTTGCCCCGCGCCGTTTCCCGGATCCCTTCTATATAAAACGTCAGCCGCTGATTCAGGTGATAGCGTTCACCCTGGCTCTGTTCCTGGGGCGGCATGATCGCCTGGGTTCTGCCGATATCGACGATGACGTTGGGACCGTCAAACCGTAAGACCATGCCGGACACGATGGTGCCTACTTTTGCCTGAAAGTCAGTGAGAACCGCCTGTTTTTCCGCTTCGCGGATGCGCTGGAGAATGACCTGCTTTGCCGTCTGGGCAGCGATTCTGCCGAATCCCGGCGGGGTAATATCCTTAGTGTCCCGGAATATTTTTGCTTCCCCGGTATCGGGATTGAGGTCGACGGTCAGCGTCTCGAGCTCGTCGGCGCCATAGTCTTTCCGGTACGCGGCAAGGATGGCCGCCTTGATCGTCTCAACCACGACGGAGGGGTCGATCCCCCGCTCGGTGGCGACCTGGTTGAGTGCTAATGAAAATTCGCTTCGTACTATTGCCGGCATCGTAGTGTCCGCATGCCGGTCCTGAGTTTTCTCGAAGGAGCGGCATAGCGGCCTCTAGACCCGCCGGCAATCGCTCTTTGCGCCGCGCTACGAATAGTAGATAAGGCGCAAAGTAAGATGCGGCGGGTACTTTCTTTAGTTTATTAAAAAAGGTGGGTATCTCCCACCTCTTCTCCACAACTTCCTACCTATTATATAGCATCAGGAGGATTTTTCAAGCTCCGAGAGGAGTTCCCGCTGCCGGCGGGAAAGGTGCGTCGGGATAGAGAGGGTAATTCTCACATATTCATCTCCCCGGCCAGCATCCCAGACATAAGATACATCCCGGACGCGAAGCTTGATCGAAATTCGCTGCTGAAGAGGGTTTTGAATTTATGGACAGTTCCCCAACACTTCTGCTTCTCGCCGTAACACTTCGTTGACAAAACGGGTGATATATCTCTGAGGGTTTCTGACCCCCTTCACCCCCATAAGAGCTACAAGATGAGCCGAAATTTGTCTATCTATCCAAACCTGCCACTGCGCGTACGTTTTGACATCTACCAAATCCGGATTCACGGTCACTATCCCCTTTGTTGACCATGACTGCCAATCTTCAAACTTGGCAAGACTTGAGTCTTTCCTCTTCAATTTCCCAAACCACTCATTCCGGTCTTCAGGCGCTATTAGTTTCTTAAATTCCGGATATTGATTCATGAAATCGACAAAAACTACACCCCCATCTTTCTGAAAACCGAAACCCTGAAAATAAAGAAAATGATACCTCTCCAAAAATTTAGATAGTTGCATTCTTGTTTTGACATCGACAAACAGTGTGTCTCGTTCACCTGATCCGGGAAGTGGCGAATGGGTTCTGTCATCTGCTAAATGAACAATTTCTTGACCAACGTCATCTGTAACTAAAGTCGGCCGGCCGCTTGTCAAACGTACGAAGTGGGCAAAACTTACATGCCCGGTTTCCGCTCCTGCAATTTTCATATCGACAATTATATCCGGCGCGACACCCTGCCGCTCAAGCGTGGGCCTGATAATGCGTGCATAACACTCCTCATACGCAGAAAGAGAATATGGCTCAGTCAGCATTCCCCTTTTCCACGCTTTTCTGGCCATAATTTCTGCCGGTTTACCCATATCATGAAGTAAAGCACCTGCCTCAATCAGGTTAGCTTGAAAACTCTCTTCTCCGAATATTGCTCGTCCGAGCACACCCGAAGATTTGGCTACTGAAATCATATGACCCCCGATATTCGTAAAATCTTCCGTCTCGGGTTCATGGGTAAAAGGATTTTCATACCGGTAAAATTCTGCACTAGGCAGAGTCCCGAGCATCCGCAGTATTCCCATTTCCAGAGGATGTTTAGCTTCCAAAAATTGTTGAGCAGTAATTCGATCAATCGGCTGTAATATCTCTCGTACCATAAGGTAAATGGCTCTATAAAGATTCAAATTCCTTTTCCGAGCTCTTCCAAGAGCTCCTTCTGCCGGCGGGAAAGGTGCGTCGGGATAGAGAGGGTAATTCTCACATATTCATCTCCCCGGCCGCCGCCCCGGAGGTGCGGGACGCCTTTCCCCCGGAGGCGGATAAAGGTGCCCGGCTGTGTCCCGGGCTGGATACGGATGTTGATCCCGCCGTCTACCGTCGGGACGCTGACAACGGCACCAAGCGCCGCCTGGGTGAAGGTGATTGCATGATCGATGATAAGGTCATCCCCTTCCCGGCGGTATTTCTTGTCCGGACGGACATCAATAACGATGTCAAACTCGTCGAACCGTATGCGGGAACCGGTCGTGACGCCGGCCGGGATCTTGATGGTTTTTTTGACCGAGCCTTCCCCCGCCCGGCCGCGCGGCAGGTGGATTTCCTTCGTCGTCCCCTTCACCGCATCCATGAACTCAATCGTCAGCTCATACGCTTCCCGCGGCCTCCGCCCTCCAGCACTCCTCCCGGAAAATCCGCCGCCGAAAAATTGCTCGAAGATCTCAAACGGGTCGATATAGTCACCGCCGCCACCGAACGGCATCCCGCCCTGGTTTCCGCCGCTACTATAATAGTAGGTAAACGGCCCCTGGCCTGCGGCGCCGTTTCCTGCACCGGGCTGGAACGGAGCGTGTCCGAACTGGTCGTACTGGCTCCGTTTGTTCTGATCGGAAAGGACGGCGTATGCCTCATTTATCTCTTTGAACTTTTCGTTGGCTTCCGGCTTCTTATTCCGGTCCGGGTGCCACTCGAGCGCGAGTTTCCGGTAAGCCTTTTTCAGCTCATCCGATGTAGCGTTTTTGGAAACGCCTAATATTTCATAGTAGTCGCGCGTTGTTGCCATATATCGTTCGAGCGCTAGCGAGAACTCCTACAATATACTTCTCGCTTCGCTCGAAGAATGTTGTTTACACAGTCCAATGAATATTGTTCGAACGCTAGTGAGAACTATCTTATTCACTTTTAAATAACAACTCTTTCTTTTTTCTACTGAAATCTTTGATTTGTTTTTCCCTATTTCTAGCCTCAATTAAATCGGAAAATTCCTCTAAATAAACTAATTTTTTAAAACCGTGCTTTCCGGTAAATTTACTTCCTTGTCCGCTCTTGTGTTGTTCCATTCTCTCGTCTGGATTCCAAGTTAAGCCCGTATAATAAAACCCATCCAAACATTCAATAATATAGACAAACCATTTCCATGGTTTCATCATATTGTTCGAACGGAGTGAGAACTATCTACTTTACTTCTCGCGAAGTTTACCCCGAGACTTCTCGCCGAGAGGCTCGAAGAATATTGTTCGAACGCTAGCGAGAACTCATACAATTTACTTCTCACTGCGTTCGAAGAATAAATACAATTATATCTCATCCGCTAGCTACAAATAAACGCGCTTCCCGCGCGCCCGCTTTCCTATTGTATCGCTTCTTAAACGCCGGATATCCGGCTAGAAGAAATAAAAATGTTTACAGTTCCTTACCTGATCCGTTCGACGATAGCAATAAGTCCCAAGTAATCTTCATCCCAGTAATCTCGTTGAAGAAATCCACTCTCGCGAAGTTTACCCCGAGACTTC
>JAMCTH010000012.1 GCA_023379025.1 Patescibacteria group bacterium
TTAAAGGAAACCGGATCTCCGTTTGACTTGCGGAGAAAGCCGAGCGTACAATCGCCGAGACCCGCAATAGCCAGATTTCGTTCAAGCGTTCTCAGATAGCGCTGATCGATATCCTCCGCTCCCGCAAAATCAAATTCTACCGTCATAGAAGGGTAATTATAACCTATAGCACTGATTGCATCAATTTCACTCTTGACAGGAGAAGCGTTTCCCGTTACGCTTAACACTAATTAAATATATCAAGAGTGGCGGGGAGTGACCTAGCACGGTGATCCGCCCGGCAACCCTTCGACAAGCTCAGGGTGCCAATACTAGCCCCGGAAACGGGGAGTGATAAGCCGAATCCGGAAAACGCTTAGAACTCTCCTTTTTACGGAGAGTTTTTTATTATTAATAATAAAAAGGAGGGTATATGGAAGAACTGAGATTTGATGGATCTGCTCATCCGAGAGATGCCGAAGGGAATGCGATGCCATTTAGGGTTATTGACGAAGAAGGGCATACTGAATTTGTTCCGGTTGAAACAGCTTATGGCTGGAACACCGGTTGGAACGAAGCGGCTTGGGAACAATTTACGGCGGAAGGTGATACTCAAGGAGTAGAGAAGGAGGAAGCATGATCACGTCATTTACTTCCGAATCAGTTGCAGCGGGGCACCCGGATAAGATCTGCGATCAGGTGTCGGATGCGATACTGGATGCGGCTCTTGCCGCCGACCCCGATGCGCATGTTGCCGTTGAGACGCTCGTGACGACGGACCGTGTGGTTTTAGCAGGCGAAGTCCGCTGCCGCAAAAAGCTTGATTACGAAAAAATCGCCCGCGGCGTCATCAAGTCGCTTGGGTACACCAACGGCATCTATCACTTTTCCCACACTTCGCCGGTATCCGTATATATCCATGAGCAATCCCAGGATATAGCGGTCGGGGTGGATAACGAAGGAGCCGGGGACCAGGGGATGATGTTCGGCTATGCCACAAACGAGACGCCGGAGCTTATGCCGCTTCCCATCATTCTTGCCCACCGGCTGGTCGAGAACATGGATGAAGCGCGGGAGAAGAAGACGCTGCCGTATCTTCGTCCCGACGGGAAAAGCGAGGTAAAGGTGAGCTACCGCGACGGCAAACCGGTACGCGTTGAACATGTCGTCCTGGCCGTCCCGCACGACCCGAAGGTGTCGCCGGACCGGGTGAAAAAGGACCTTATCCGCTGGGTCGTCCGGCCGGTCCTCAGGCACTATCATATGGCGGTCCCGGAGGATCGTTTTATCACGCTGAACGGCACGGGTCGGTGGGATATCGGCGGGCCGTCGTCCGATACCGGCGTTACGGGCCGGAAGATTATCGTCGACACGTACGGCGCGTTTGCCCGTCACGGCGGCGGGGCGTTCAGCGGCAAGGATCCGACTAAAGTAGACAGGAGCGCCGCATATGCCGCGCGGTATATCGCCAAAAATGTTGTGGCCAAAGGATTAGCGCAGCGCTGCGAAGTGCGGGTTGCCTATGTTATCGGCCAGCGGGAACCGATCATGAAGACGCTCGAACTTTTCGGTACCGGCAAAAAGCCTCAGAAGGAGATAGAAGCCTATGCATGGGGGCTTCTTGACCTGTCGGTCAAAGGGATCATACAGGGCCTGAACCTGAAGCGTCCGATTTACCGCGAAAGCGCGCGCTACGGGCATTTCGGCCGAAATGGATTTCCCTGGGAAGCGGTAGTACAATAGCCACGATGGCAGAGTACCGGCCGCTTGCAGACATTCTCCGCCCCCGGACGTTTGACGACGTCATCGGGCAAGGCCATCTGGTGGGCAAAACCGGGATTCTCCGCAAACTCGTTTCCTCAGGATTTCTCCCCTCCATCGTATTTTGGGGACCGCCGGGTAGCGGAAAAACCACGCTCGCAGAACTCCTGGCCCGCCAGACCAACGCGCATTTCGAGTCAAAATCAGCAGTCACGACGACGCTTTCGGATGTACGCGCGGTCGTTGCCGATGCGAGGAAACGGCTCGATACCGGCGGACAGCGGACGATCCTCTTTATTGACGAAATTCACCGGTTTACGAAAGCCCAGCAGGATGCGTTCCTCCCGCATGTCGAGCACGGCACCATCATCTTCATGGGTGCAACCACGGAAAATCCCTCGTTTGAAGTCATCGCCCCGCTTCTTTCGCGCTGCCGCGTCTTTGTTCTTAAACGGCTCGAAGACGCGGAGCTTAACGGTATCATCAGCCGGGGTGTAGCTTACCTTAAGCGCAACATCGATGACGACGCGAGAAAGACGCTTCTTGCCTTTGCCAACGGCGATGCAAGGAGTCTCCTTACGGTGCTTGAAATAGCAGACCGCCTGACCCGGGCGCGCGATAAACGCACGTCACGCGGCAGGGTCATACGGCTTTCCGATATCGAAGAGGCGGCTCAGACAAAAATGCTCCAGTACGACCGGGCCGCGGAGGAGCACTACAATACGATCAGCGCCTTCATCAAAAGCATGAGGGCAAGCGATGTCGATGCTGCACTTTACTATCTTGCCCGTATGGTAGCGGCCGGAGAAGATCCTCTTTTTATCGCGCGCCGTATGGTTGTCTTTGCTTCGGAAGACATCGGTATGGCCCAACCCACGGCGCTTGTTGTCGCAAATGCGGTCTTTGACGCCTGCAACAAAATCGGCTATCCCGAATGCCAGGAAAATCTTGCCCACGGTGTCGTGTATCTTGCTCTTGCCAAAAAAGACCGGCATGCCTATGACGCGTATTTCCGGGCGCTTGATGACGTGAACCGGTTCGGAAACCTGCCTATCCCCCTGGTCATCAGGAATACCCCGACCAAACTTATGAAGGATCTGGGTTACGGAAAAGGCTACGACCGGTATACGAAAGCGTCTCTTTTACCCGATGCCGTCAAAGGGAAGAAATACTACTGACATACAGAGGACATGGACAGTGCATGTTGTGAGCGTTTGTGAATACCTGAACCGTCTTTTTTATGGAAAGGAGGTGAGTATTCATGGATATTCAGATCGGCCGGATCACGCACTACTATGATAAAATCGGTGTTGCCGTCGTGTCGGTCATGAACCAGCCGCTGAAGGTCGGGGATACGGTCAAAATTTCCGGTCATGACAGCGAATTCACCCAGGACATCACGTCGTTGCAGGTCGAACACGCCAAAGTCCCTGAGGTAGCGGCAGGAGACAGTTGCGGGCTTAAGGTAGACCAGCCCGTCAAAGAAGGGGACCGGATATTTCTGATCGGGCACAGTTAGTGCTTCAGGCCGGACCAGGTATTTGTAGGCAGGGAAGCCTGTTATCATTTATGTTTGGTAAAAATGACGTTGGCGGAGTATCTTTATGCTATGAAACAGGAACATTCGGCAGGAGGCATGATTCTCCGCAAGAAAAAAACATGGGAAGTCCTCGTCATCCGGGATATGAATGACTCCTGGACCTTCCCGAAAGGCCTGATCGAACCGGGCGAAAAGGCACGGGATGCTGCTATCCGCGAAATCCGGGAAGAAACGGGACTCACGCAGATCCGCTACTGCCGGGATCTCGGGTCCATCGACTATCAGTACAGGCGAAACGGCCTTATCCGGAAGACGGTTGCGTATTTTTTATTCTCGCTTACGGGTGCTGAACCGTTCAAGCTTCAGCGCGAAGAAGGTATCCGCGCCGCCCGGTGGGTCACGCTCGGACGGGCTGTAGGCGTCGTCGGTTATCCCGACACCAACCTGCCGTTACTGGAAAAAGCCGCCGCGTACGTGAACCGAAATCAGGAGAGTACATAGTCCTATGGACCTTGTTCCCGCACCGGACGTTGAAGAGATAGGCCGCGTCATACTGCGGCGGGTTCCGTTTGACTACATCGATCCCGCGAAACTTACCTTTATGAGAAGTTATCATGCTACCAGCCGTGCGCGTGCGCGTATCTGGAGTTTTCCGAAAATCTGGCAGCTTGCTCTCGTGCATCCGCCGCATTACGTCATAGAAGTCCTCTCCGAGCATTTCGACCGGATGAGTCAGGACGATAAGATTCGCGTGATTATCCATGAATTCATGCATATCCCGAAAAATTTCTCCGGGGCGCTTGTCCCGCACCGCGGCCGCCACCGGAGGATAGACATGAGGAGCGTGGAAACGCTGTTCAAGCAGTTCCAGGCATACGGCGGATAACGCTCTGCCACGGGTATTCACACAACTATGCTCTACCTTTTTCACGGAGATGATACCGGCGCGTCGCGCGCGGCCTATCTTGCTGCCAGAGCCGGCCGCTCCGAGCCCGACATACGCCCGCTCAACGGCCAGTCCATGACGGAAACGGATCTTGTCCAGGCCCTTACTTCGGAGTCACTGTTCGGCACGGAGCGTCTTATCCTTATAGAAAATCTGTTTACCGCACTCGGCAGGAAGGAAACGCTCGCGAAACGCTTTGCCGCGCATCTTTCGCGCGTATCTGCCGATGAGTCCGTGTTTCTCTGGGAAGCGAAGGAGCTTTCGGCGGGGCTCGTACGGCTTCTTGGATCCGGCGTCAGGGTATCGCTCTTCAAACTGCCGGTTCTTCTCTTTTCATTCCTTGATGGGATCCGTCAGGGAGGGGTAAAGGAGTCCGTCGCCTCACTCGAAAAACTTCTCGGACATACACCGGCCGAACTCGTGTTTGTTATGCTCGTGCGCCGCGTCCGGGACCTTCTTCTTCTCCGCGACGGGAAGAAGCCTTCTGCCCTTCAGTCATGGCAAATCGCCCGTTTGACAAGACAGGCGGACTCATTTACCATGGAAAAACTTGTCGCTATGTACCAAAATCTTTATGAGATAGACCGCTCGGTCAAGTCCGGAACCACCCCATTTACATCACGGGAACTCATCGAACAATTTCTTATCCGTCATACCTGAAAAGGAGGCATATGGCATACGACCTCTCCATTTTTAAAGATTACGATATCCGCGGCACCTACCCCGACAAGATAAACGGGAATGTCGCCGAGGCAATCGCCTATGCAATAGTCCGTAAATTTCAGCCGCGGTCGGTCGGGATTTGCCGGGATATGCGGCTCTCCGGTACGGAACTGCGTGACGCATTTGTCCGTGTGTTTACGGCGCTTGGGATAGAGGTCTTCGACGCCGGACTGGTCGGCACGGAAATGCAGTATTACATCGCCGGCACGAGGCCCTATGACCTGGTCCTCATGATATCCGCCTCGCACAATCCGCCGGAATATAACGGCATCAAACTCGTGAAAAAGGGTCCTATCGCGGTTACCAGCGACAGCGGGCTTTATGAGGTACGGGACCTTCTTGGCGCCGGACCGCTCCCGGATGCCCCGGACAAAGGATCCGTTACCATGATCGACGTCATCGGGGAATGGAAAAAGAAAATCTACTCGCTGGTCGACGTTTCCTCGCTCAAGCCGCTTTCCGTCGTCGTTGATGCCGGTAACGGCATGGCCGGTAAGCTTGTCCCTGCGGCATTTGAGGGGCTTCCCATGAACGTGACGCCGCTTTTTTTTGCGTTGGACGGCCGCTTTCCCAATCACGTGCCCAATCCGCTGATTGACAGCAATAACAAGGTGCTCGTCAAAACCATCACGGAAACGCACGCGGATATCGGCCTTACCTTCGACGGCGACGCGGACCGGATATTTCTGGTAGACGACCGGGGACGGATCGTATCGGGTACGATTACGACCGCCCTTCTTGCCCAGCATTTTTTGAAAAATCACCCCGGGGAACTTATCCTCTATAACGCGATATGCGGCAGGATTGTTCCGGAAACGGTCAAGCGTATGGGAGGCAAATCCAAACGCGTCCGCGTGGGGCATAGCTATATCAAAACATACATGCGGGAGACCGGGGCGATATTTGCGGGGGAACACTCGGGCCACTACTACTACCGCGACTTTTTTGCGGCAGAAAGCGGCGTCCTGACGGCGCTTCTTGTCCTGTCGTTCCTCGGCCGCGAAGGCAGGAAACTCTCGGAGATGGTTGACGCGCTTGACGTCTATCCGGCAAGCGGGGAGATCAACTTCGTGGTTGCCGACCGCGACGGGACGCAAAAGGCCATGCGCGACGCTTTCCCCGACGCATCAGCGGTTGACGAGCTTGACGGAGTCAGCATCTGGTACAAGGACTATTGGTTTAATGTGAGGGCGTCCAAAACCGAGCCGCTTCTCCGGCTGAACGTGGAAGCGGATACCGCGGAGCTTCTCAAAGAAAAGACCGATATGCTTATCCAAAAAATAGAATCCCTTGGCGGGAAAAGAAAGTGAGGGAGTATGACAAATCTCGATGATCTTAGTGCCATACAAACGCTTGACGCCGAAAACGTCCGGGGGTCGATAGAGCTGGTCGGGAAACAGTGCCGTCAGGCATGGGACGATGTCCGGGGTATCGCCTTTCCCGCGGCTTACCGGACCCCTTCTTCAATCGTATTCGCCGGTATGGGCGGGTCTGCGCTTGGTGCATACATGATCCGTTCTTTGTTTTTTGACACGATTCCGGTTCCGTTTGAGATCGTCAACGATTATCATCTGCCGCCGTACGTAAACGAAAAGACGCTCGTTATCGTCTGCAGCTACTCCGGTACCACGGAAGAAGCGATCTCCTGCGCCCGGGAAGCCATCGGGAAGCACGCCATGCTGACCGGTATTACCGAAGGGAAAACGCTCGGGGAGCTTTTCCGATCATCGGATACTCCGGCATATCTATTCACCCCGACGTACAATCCTTCCAACCAGCCGCGGCTTGGGACCGGGTACACCGCTTACAGCCAGTTTGCCATCCTTACCGCGTTGGGTCTTGTTTCGGTTACGGACCGGGACACGGATGACGTCGTCCGGGTAGCGGAAGAAGGGAATAAGGCATACGGCCTTTCCGTTCCTACTTCCGGCAATCCCGCCAAAGCCCTGGCACACACCTGGTTTGAAAAAATCCCCATTATCGTATCTGCGGAATTTTTGAAGCAGGTCGGCCGCATCATCAGGAACCAGTTCCATGAATGCGCCAAGTCGTTTGCCGCATACCACGATATTCCGGAGCTTAACCACCACCTTATGGAAGCGCTCACCTATCCGGAGGGAAACAAATCGCTTCTCAGTTTCCTGTTTCTCGACTCGCCTCTCTACTCGCCCCGCATTAAAAAGCGCGTCGGGATCACCAAAGATGTCGTGAAGCGGCAGGGTATGCACGTTGAGGAATTCGTCCCCACATCATCGACCAAAATCACTCAGGCATTCGAGTGCGTGCAGTTTGGGGCATACGTCAACTATTATATGTCCATGCTCTACGGCATCAACCCGAGCAAAATTCCCTGGGTCGATTATTTCAAAACGGAGCTTGCAAAAGAATAAACGTTTCCGGGCTTTTCGGATATGTTTTCGACGTTTGCACGATTACCTCCCTTGCCATCGCCGGCAAAAGTGTCCATACTGGTAGTATGCCCGAACAGTATGTCCTTTGGTTTAAGGAAGTCGGAAAAGATGATGTCGGTAGAGTCGGAGGAAAAGGCGCTAACCTCGGGGAAATGACCCGTGCGCAATTCCCCGTGCCCCCGGGTTTTATTGTAAGTGTTGCGGCGTATAACCACTTCCTCGATGTTTCCGGTCTTCGCACGTTCATCCATGACGAACTCAAAAACCTGGATGTTTCCGATTCTGCAGCGCTTGAGAAATCCTCCCGTGCCATCCGGGAACGAATTGTCAGGACCGCGTTTCCCCGGGAGATCGCCAAGCCGGTTCTTGACGCATATTTTTCCCTGGACCGGGGGATGCTCCGGCACGCCACCGTTGCCGTGCGTTCCTCGGCAACGGCAGAAGACCTGCCGGGTGCTTCCTTTGCCGGCCAGCAGGATACGTACCTCAATGTGTACGGCGAGGCAAATCTTATAGAAAAGATCAAAGAAGCCTGGGCATCGCTGTTTACCGGGCGTGCCATCTTTTACCGTGCGACCAATCACTACGACCATTTCAAAGTCGGTATCGCGATACCGGTCCAGAAAATGGTCGAGTCCGATATGTCCGGGATCATGTTTACGATCGACCCCGTGACCAATGACAAGAAAAAGATCATCATCGAGGCAATTTTCGGTCTCGGCGAGATGATCGTGCAGGGAGCGGTCACGCCCGACCATTATGAAGTGGACAAGCAGAGCCTGACCGTTACGGGAGTTGTCGTCAGGACGCAGGAAAAAATGATGCGCCAGAAAGACGGTAAAACGGGTATCGTACCGCTTTCGAAGGAGGATGGCGGCCGGAGGAAGCTGACGGATGATCAGGTACTTGCCCTGGCGCGTCTCGGTAAAAAACTCGAAGAGCACTATTATTTCCCCCAGGACAGCGAATGGGCCATCGAGCGCGGGGAAGTTTTCCTCGTTCAGACCCGCCCGGTCACGACCGTCGGCAAAAAGCATGAGGCGGAAACCGGCTCTCCGTTTGCCGGCCACGAAGTTATCGTCAAAGGCGACCCGGCAAGTCCCGGTATCGCGAGCGGCCCGGTGAAGGTGCTTTCCTCACCTTCGGAAATCGGTAAAATCGTATCCGGAGACGTACTGGTTGCGGAAATGACCAATCCGGATTATGTCCCGGCCATGAAAAAAGCCGTAGCTATTATTACCGAACGCGGGGGCCGGACCTCCCATGCCGCTATCGTTTCCCGTGAACTCGGTATCCCTGCGGTCGTGGGTGCCGAAGGGATCCTCAAAAACGTGAAAGACGGGCTGGTTGTGTCGGTAGACGGGACAACCGGAAGTATCTACAAAGGAGCAGTCTCACACGGCGCCGCGATGAAAGCCGCGCCCCGCCATGCCGCGGAGCATATCAAAACCGCGACCAAAGTGTATGTAAACATGGCCGAGCCCGACCGCGCCGCAAAAAACGCGGCGCTCAACGTGGACGGCGTCGGACTTCTCCGGGCAGAGTTTATGATCGCCCAGATCGGTACCCATCCCAGGAAATTCATCGCGGATAAAAAAGAAGATGTCTTCGTCCGTGCGCTCGCAAGCGGGCTTGAACAGATCGCTAACGCTTTCCGGCCCCGGCCCGTTATCTACCGGGCGACGGATTTCCGTACCAATGAATACCGCGATTTGAAAGGGGGCGATGCGTACGAGCCCAAGGAAGACAACCCCATGCTCGGCTTCCGCGGCGCCGCGCGCTATATCGCCGATGCATCCGTCTTTAACCTTGAGCTTGAAGCGCTAAAGTACGTCCGCAATAAAATCGGCCTCAAAAACCTCAATCTCATGATCCCGTTCGTGCGTTCCCCGGGGGAACTTCTTGAAGTCAAAAAACTCGTGACCGCTTCGGGTCTTGCCCGTTCGGCGCAGTTTAAGCTCTCTATGATGGTTGAAATTCCGACGAACGTCATACGGATCGAAGAATTTCTCGATGTCGGTATAGACGGCATATCGATCGGCTCAAACGACCTGACCATGCTTATTCTGGGGACCGACCGCGACAACAGCGAGGTGCGCGGGGACTACGACGAGCGCGATCCTGCGGTCCTTTGGGCACTCGAACACGTCATCCGGGCGGCAGCCAAACGCGGGGTTACGAGTTCGATATGCGGCCAGGCCCCTTCTGACTACCCGGAGCTTGTGGAAAAGCTCGTTTCCTGGGGCATCACCGGCGTTTCCGTCAATCCGGATGCCGTTGACCAGGTCCGGGAGACCATTGCCCATGCCGAAGCAGCGCTTGTCACCGGCAAGAGCACCCCTGCCCTATGACCGACACTGGACCCGCCATCGCCGGCGTCTTCGCTCATGAAATTCTGGACTCCCGCGCCAATCCGACGGTCGAGACGCTCGTGACGCTGACCGACGGATACTGGGGTCTGTCTTCCGTACCCGCAGGCGCCTCGGTCAGCAAATACGAAGCAGTCGAACTCAGGGATGGCGACGACAAACGGTACAAAGGCATGGGTGTCCTGAAAGCCGTTGCCAACGTAAATACGGTCATCGCGCCCAAACTCCGCGGCATGAGCCCGTTTGACCAGTGGCATATCGACGATGTCCTGCGGGAGCTCGACGGTACGCCGAATCTTTCAAAACTCGGTGCCAATGCCGTCCTCAGTGTTTCGCTCGCGGTCGCGGTCACCGCCGCAAACGTTTCCCGCGTTCCTCTATACCGGTATCTCAATAAACTCTTTTCCGGTCTCGTGCCGACGGAGATCAAGCGTATTCCGGCACCGGTCATGAATATCATAAACGGCGGCAAACACGGGGCCGGCAACCTCAATTTTCAGGAATTTCATGTCATCCCCGCGACAAACAAAAGCTACTCGGAGGCGCTCCGTCTCGGTGTCGAGGTATACCAGCAGGTAAAGGAAATACTTATCTACAGAAATGCCATTCATTCGGTCGGCGACGAAGGCGGATTTGCCCCGAACCTCTATACGAACGCAGACGCTATAGAAATCCTTCTTGAGGCGATCAGAACGGCTTCCTACCACTACGGGGTCGATGTCTTTATCGGTCTTGACCTTGCCGCAAGCGTTTTTAAGACGCCCGGCGGGTATAAGATTATTGATAAGCCGTCCGAACTCCCCGAGAAAGCGTTCATCGATTTTTTGAAAGACCTCCACAAGAAATACCATTTCCTTCTCCTCGAAGATGCCCTGGACCAGGATGACTGGGACGGATGGAAAGAGCTCACCCAGTCCTTCGGCGCGGAAACGCTTATCGTCGGCGATGATTTTTTGGCGACCAATGAGGAGCGTCTGACGCGTGCGGTACGGGAAAAAGCCTGTACTGCCATACTCCTCAAGCCCAACCAGATCGGTACGCTTTCCTCCTACTTCAAGGTTGTCGCTCTTGCGAAAAAAAATAATATCCATTGTATCGTTTCCCACAGAAGCGGGGAGACCAATGACAGTTTTATCGCGGACCTGGGCGTTGCCGTTCAGTCCGAATACGTGAAATTCGGCGCCCCTGCCCGCGGGGAACGCGTCGCAAAGTACAACCGTCTTCTCCAGATAGAAACGGATCTTATTGCGGGGAAACGGTAACCGTTTCCGGTGCGGCACACGAATCCTATGACCAAACCCGTGGTACTCATTATTATGGACGGCTGGGGACTTGCGCCTCCGGGGCCCGGGAATGCCATTTCCCTCTCAGCACTCAAACATATCCCGTCATACTGGCACAGGTATCCGCATACGGAGCTTGCCGCTTCCGGCGAAGCCGTCGGACTGCCCCCGGGAGAAGACGGGAACACGGAAACCGGGCATATCAATATCGGTGCCGGACGCGTGGTTTACCAGGATCTGCCGCGGATCAACATGGCGATAGCAGACGGCAACTTTTTCAAAAACGACGCGTTCCTCGGCGCCGTACAGTATGTGACGGAGCACCATTCCAATCTTCACCTGCTGGGCCTTGCAACGGATGCGGGCGTTCACGCGAGCCTTGAGCACCTGTATGCGCTTCTGACCCTCGCCAAACGGCATACTCTGAACGGACGGCTGTTCCTCCATCTGTTTACGGACGGCCGCGATTCCTTTCCCAATGCCGCGCCCCGTTACCTCCGGGAAATCGAGGCCAGATGCAGGCTCACGGGCATCGGGACGATTGCCACCATTATGGGGCGGTATTATGCTATGGACCGGGATCAGCGCTGGGACCGCACCCGGAAAGCCTACGAGGCGCTTACGGAACATGCACCCTATCAAGAAAAGGATGCGGTTGCCGCGGTTGAGGCATCGTATAAACGCGGCCAGACGGATGAATTCGTCGAGCCGACCATTTTGACGGACGCGGACGGCAAGCCCTACCCGCGCATCGCGGATTCCGATGCCGTGATTTTCTATAACTACCGGATCGACCGCCCGCGGCAGCTCACGCGTGCGTTTGTCCTGCCGGATTTCGAATCGCACAATAAACCCATTGCGTTTGACCCCTATGCGGTCAAATACTTCCATAAGCACGTGCCGGATTTGGGTGCCGCTAAAAAACCCTTTGCACGGCACGTCATCCTGAAAAACCTTTTTTTCGTCACCATGACCGAATACGAGCGTGACCTTCCCTGCGCGGTCGCATTTCCGCCCAATCCGGTATACATGAATATCGGCCGCGTCATCGCCGACCGCAATCTCCGCCAGCTTCGGGTTGCCGAGACGGAAAAGGAACGCTTCGTCACGTATTACTTCAACGGCATGCGGGAAGACCCTTACAGCGGGGAGGAGCGGCTCATCATCCCGTCTCCCTCCGTCGCGACCTATGACCTCAAGCCGGAAATGTCCGCCGCCGAAACGACCGCGCGGCTTATCGACCGGCTCTCGACGGGCGTCTATGCGTTTGCCGTCATCAATTACGCCAATCCTGACATGGTCGGGCACACCGGTAATATCCCCGCAGCCGTCCGTGCCTGTCAGGAAACGGACCGCTGTGTTGGGCTCCTTGTCTCATCGGTGCTCGCGCGCGGCGGGGCTTGCGTTATAACCGGCGACCATGGTAACGTAGAAGAGATGCTCGGTCCCGGAGGGGAAATGGACACCGAGCATTCTACATTTCCGGTTCCGTTTCTTTTTATCGCGTCTATGTTTGAAGGATATCCCTACGTTCTTCCCTTCGGTAAGCTTGCAGACATCGCCCCCACGATCCTTTCCTATATGCATATCGCCGTTCCCGACGAAATGACCGGACGAAATCTGCTTGCTGATGTTGCCGTGAAAGGAGGCAATGTATGAAAACAACGATCTCTGTCATCAAAGCCGATACCGGAAGTGTCGGCGGGCATAACCGCCCGAGCGAAGCCATGGTCGAAAAAGCCAGGGAACGCGTACGGAAAGGCATAAGCGACGGACTTCTCCTGGACGGACGGGTGACGTTTACCGGAGATGATATTGCCCTTCTCATGACCCACACCAAAGGTACGGATAGCCCGGATATCCATAAGTTCGCCTGGGATACGTTTGTCGAAACCACGGCAATTGCCAAGTCAGAGGGGCTCTATGGCGCGGGGCAGGACCTTCTCAAGAATGCCTTTTCCGGTAACGTCCGCGGCATGGGGCCGGGGTCTGCGGAAATAGCGTTTGAGGAGCGCACGGCCGAGCCGTTTATCGTGTTTGCGGGAGACAAATGCGGTCCGGGCGTCTTTAACTACCCGCTGTTTGAAGGCTTTGCCAACCCGTACCACAATGCGGGACTCCTGCTTGCACCGGATATGAAAGCAGGCTTTACGTTCCACATCATGGACGTGAACTACACGGAAGCGGACCGGGTCATTATGCTGAAAGCCCCGGCAGACTACTACGATATCTGTACGCTGCTCCGGGATCCCAATCATTATGTCATCGAGTCGGTCGTCGAAAACGCGACCGGGCTCACCGCAGCAGTTGCATCGACCGCACGGCTTCATAATATCGCCGGCAAATATGTCGGCAAAGACGATCCGGTCGCCATCGTCCGGAGCCAGAAGCAGTTTCCTTCAACGGGTGAAATCCTTTCCCCGTGGGCGCTTGCGCACTACACGCTCGGGGACAACCGGGGTTCGCACCATGTTGCGGTTATGCCGGTCAAGCAGAATTCTATCATCTCGTTTTTCGACGGACCGACCATCATCTCAGCCGCAGGATACTGCGTCCACGAGGGGAAACTCACCGATGCGGTCGATCTTTTCGACCAGCCCTTCTGGGATACGATCCGTACGAAAGCGTCGGAAAAAACGCTCGATATCCGCGCGCAGGGTTTTTACGGTCCTGCCATGGCCGGTATGGATGAGCTCGAGTACACCGGAGTCGTTGAAAACCTCAAACGCCTCGATGAGAAGTTTACCCTGAGGGAAAAGAAATAAATGAAAAGCGACCTGTACCGCAAAACAAAGAAAGACCTGCCGGTTCCGCCGAATCTCGGGGATTATGAGGAGCTAAGGAAATCCTTCAGCTGGAAAACTGCGGAAAAGGAACTTGCCTGGTTCGAAGGGAAGATCAATGCCGCGTACAACGCCGTCGACCGTCACGTTGAGACATGGAGGAAGAACAAAGTCGCGCTTTACTGGGAAGATGAGGAGGGCCGCAAACAACAGTATACGTTCGAGGAGCTGGCCCGGCGTTCCAATCAGTTCGGCAATTACCTCAAAGACCTGGGTGTTGCTCGCGGAGACCGCGTGTTTCTGTTTCTGCCGCGTATTCCGGAACTCTATATTGCATTCCTCGGCATCCTCAAAATCGGCGCCATAGCGGGTACGCTTTTCAGTGCGTTCCAGGAACAGGCACTTTCCGACCGCCTCGGCAACAGCGGCGCTTCGGTTGTCGTGACGCACTCGTCACTCCTCCCGCGGATAGAAAAAGTTCGTCATAAACTGCCGGAGCTCCATCATGTCCTGGTCGTTGACCACGAAGCGTTCGCGAAAGAGCTCTCCAAAAAAGACGAAGAGCTTCATATTGTCCATATGGACCCCGGCGACTATGCGTTTATGCTCTATACCTCAGGGACCACGGGCAAACCCAAGGGCGTCATGCATACGCACCGCGCGGTCGTACAGGAATATGAGACGGCTCGATGGGTCCTTGATCTTCGGGATGAGGATACCTACTGGTGTACCGCCGACCCCGGGTGGGTCACCGGCATCGCGTATGAGATACTGGGGAGCTGGACTGCCGGGGTGTCGGCGCTCGTCTATGCGGGCCGGTTTGACCCGAAGCGCTGGTACAAACTCCTTGAGGACTATAAGATCAGCGTCTGGTACACGGCGCCGACGGCGGTGCGCATGCTTATGGCGGCAGGAGGGGCTCTCGTCCGCGGGTATGACCTTTCGCACCTTCGTCATATGTGCTCAGTCGGTGAACCGCTCAACCCGGAGGCGATTGTCTGGGCAGTCCGGACCTTCGGCAGGCCGTTCCATGATACCTGGTGGCAGACGGAAACCGGCGCCATCTGTATCGCAAACTATCCTGCGATGGATATTAAAATCGGCTCCATGGGCAAACCTATCCCCGGGCTTGATGCGGCAATTGTCGATGACAGCGGCCATGTACTGCCGCCGGGCACCGAGGGCAACATCGCGCTCAAACCCGGTTGGCCCTCCATGATGAAGACGATCTGGAAACGGCCGCATAAATACGAAAGCTATTTTTCCGGCGGGTATTACATAAGCGGCGACCGCGGTCTTATGGACCGGGACGGCTACTTCTGGTTTATCGGAAGGGCGGACGACGTCATCAAGACATCCGGAGAGCGTGTCGGACCGTTTGAGGTCGAATCCGCGCTTGTTGCCCATCCGGCGGTTATCGAGGCCGGCGTCATCGGCAAACCCGATTCCCTGCGGGGGGAGATCATCAAAGCATTCGTCGTTCTTACGAAGGAAGAAAGCGATAAGGTAAAAGTGAAAGCCTATGCGGAAAAACTTAAGGAGGAGCTTGCAAGTCATGTAAAGAAACATCTTGCCGGCCATGCCTACCCGCGGGAAATAGAATTTATCGACAAACTCCCCAAAACCCGCTCAGGCAAAATCATGCGCCGCATTCTCAAAGCCCGGGAAATGGGACTTCCGATCGGCGATACGAGCACCTTAGAAGAATACTGATGCAACAGCTACTGGCTTCTTAGTGAAATCTCCGGTAAAATAAACCAATGCTGGAAGTTATTGGCGGCGCTATCGTCCATTTCATATCGTCCTTGGGGTATGTCGGCATTTTTCTCCTCATGACCCTTGAGTCGGCACTTATCCCCATCCCTTCCGAAGTTACCATGCCGTTTTCCGGGTCACTCGTCGCCCTCGGCCGGTTTAACTTCTGGCTGGTTGTTGCGGCGGGCGCTTTCGGAAACCTGTTCGGATCGCTTCTGGCCTACTGGCTGGGCTATTGGGGGCAGGAAACGGTTGTCCGGAAAGTCATCGTCCGCTACGGCAAGTATCTTCTTCTCAGCGAACGTGAGTATGACCAGTCGGAACGCTGGTTCAGGAAACACGGGGAAATCATTGTCTTTGTGTCGAGGATCCTGCCGGTCGCCAGAACCTTCATATCCCTTCCGGCAGGAGTTGCCGAAATGAAAATGTCCAAATTCGTCGTCTATACGCTTATCGGATCGATTCTCTGGTCCATCCTTCTCACCTCTATCGGCGTTGTCCTCGGAAGCAACTGGAAGTCCCTTCAGGTGTATTTCCACAAGTTCGATGCGGGTATCGTAATCGCCGGCATTTTGTTTCTGGTCTGGTACGTCCGCCGTAAGCTAAAGCACCTCAAACAACCCGCTACAGAGTGAGTATGTCCTCAAGCTTCAGGAAGAAAATTTGCGGATAAGCCCGACGACTTTTCCCTGTATTTTTACGTGCGTTGCAAAAATAGGGGACATGGTTGCATTGGCCGGCATGAGTTTAATCCGGTCTTTTTCGAAATAGATGCGTTTCAACGTCGCAAAGCCGTTGGGGAGGAGTGCCACGACGATATCGCCGTTTTTGGCTTCCTGCTGGTGCTGTACGACCACAAAATCGCCGTCCAGGATGCCGTCATCGATCATCGACGTTCCCTTGACCTGGAGGACATAGGCGGCTTTGGAAGACGCCACCATACCTGGCGCCACCGATAGGTAGTAGTTGGGATCGGTATACGGCTCAAGCGGCGCTCCGGCTGCGATAAAGCCGAGGACGGGAAGCTCGACGGACGCTTCGGAAGCGCCGTAGCGGAATTTTTCCGTCACGATCTCGAGTCCCCTCGCGGTACCGTCCAGTTTGCGGATAAAGCCTTTCAGCCGGAGGCGGTCAATATGCTCGTGGACGGTTGCGGGTGAGGATATGCCCATGGACGTGCCGATCTCCTTGAGGGTGGGCGCATATCCATACCGCTGGATAAACTGGGCGATAAAGTCAAGAAGCTGTCGTTCGCGGGGGTACAAAGTTACCGGCATATGGTGTATAACGGAATTGTATAGTGGTTATACCGAAGAAAAACCGAACTGTCAACTGCTTCACACGCATATATACCGGATCAATTTCGTACGCTACCCGAATATGAACCGCTTTACGCTCAATGCCCCGTTTCAGCCGGCCGGCGACCAGCCGGAGGCTATTGCCCGGCTGTTGGCAAATATCAGTAAAGGCATGGAGGAACAGGTCCTTCTTGGTGTTACCGGAAGCGGGAAGACGTACACCATGGCTGAGGTCATTGCTGCGCTCAACCGTCCGACGCTTATCATTTCGCACAACAAAACGCTTGCCGCACAGCTGTACCAGGAATTCCGCGACTTTTTCCCGAAAAACGCCGTATCGTATTTCGTCTCCTATTACGATTATTACCAGCCGGAAGCGTACATCCCGCAGTCGGATACCTATATAGAAAAGGAAACCGAAATCAACGAGGAAATAGATAAACTCCGCCTTGCGGCGACTACGAACCTTCTCACGCGGCCCGACACCATCGTTGTTGCGTCCGTATCCTGTATCTACAACATCGGCTCTCCCAAGGAATACGGACATTTCGTCCTGGAACTTAAACCCGGCATGAAGGTTGACCGTACATCGGTATTCAAGCGGCTCGTCGATCTCCAGTACGAACGCACGGAGTACGGCTTTACGCGCGGGACGTTCCGCGTCCGCGGGGAAACCGTGGATCTTTTCCCGGCATACGAAGATAGCGCACTACGGCTGACTCTCAACGGAGAGTACCTCCGGTCAATAGAACGGATGGACCCCTTGACCGGGAATCGGATCGATATTCTTCCCGCCACCGTCATCTACCCGGCCAAGCACTACATGACCGACCCCAAAACGTATACGGACGTCTTTGCCCTGATCCGGTCCGATCTTGAGGCTTCGGTCCGCCGTTTTCAGGAAAACGGCAAATACATCGAAGCGCAGCGGATCGGGGAACGCGTTAATTTTGATCTTGAGATGATCCGCGAGATGGGCTATGTCAACGGCATCGAAAACTACTCCCGCTACTTTGACGGCCGTACCCCCGGAGATCCGCCGTATACGCTTCTCGACTATTTTTCCGAAGCTGCCGGCAGGGACTGGCTTCTGTTTATCGATGAGTCGCACATGACGGTTCCGCAGATCCGCGGCATGTACAACGGAGACCGCGCAAGGAAACAGACGCTCATAGACTATGGTTTCCGGCTTCCGGCGGCTCTTGATAACCGGCCGCTCCGGTTTGAGGAGTTTCTCCGGAGGATCCCACAGACGGTCTACGTATCAGCAACCCCGGACGAGTGGGAAATAGGGAGGGCCAGGGAGTCCGCCTCCCGGATATCCCCGGACGGCGGGGGCGGCGGCATCACGGAGCAGCTCGTCCGGCCCACGGGGCTTCTTGATCCTATCGTGGAGCTTCGGCCGTCAAAGGGGCAGATCGACGATCTTACGGCGGAAATTGAAACGCACGCCGGCAGGCACGAACGCGTGCTGGTTACGACGCTCACGAAGCGCATGGCAGAGGATCTCGCTGCATATCTTGAAGAAAAAGGCATACGGGTGCACTACCTTCATTCGGATGTCGAGACGCTTATGCGTACGGATATTCTCGCGGACCTGCGAAGCGGCACCTATGACGTTATCGTGGGGATCAATCTTCTCCGGGAAGGCCTCGATCTTCCCGAGGTGTCACTCGTCGCCATCCTCGACGCGGATAAGGAAGGGTTCCTCAGGAGTAGAACCAGCCTTATCCAGACCATGGGCCGTGCGGCGCGCCACAGGAACGGCAGGGTCATCATGTATGCAGATCACGTCACGCGGTCCATGCAGGATGCTATCGATGAGGGAAAACGCAGGCGTCTCGTACAGGAAACGTTCAACAGGGAACACGGACTCGAGCCGCACTCGATCGTCAAACCGATTCGGAAAAAGCTCGTCGAGTACGAAACAAAAGAACAGGAGGATATCGGTCATATGCTTTCCGAGCCCGGAGCCGTCGAGACGCTTACGCCCGGAGACCGCAAACAGCGCGCTGCCGAACTCACCCGGGCCATGAGACGGGCGGCACGGGACCTGGATTTTGAATCCGCCGCAAGGCTCCGGGACTTGATCGAGACACTCCGCTGATCGTATACTTGGAAACTGCCGCGGGGCAATCCGCGGTCATTTGACGTTCATATGGAACAACTGGTTATCAGAGGAGCACGTCAGCACAACCTAAAAAACATTACGTTGGCGCTGCCGAAAAACAGCCTGATCGTCTTCACCGGCGTGTCCGGTTCCGGCAAGTCATCGCTTGCGTTTGACACGATCTATGCCGAAGGGCAGAGGCGTTATGTCGAGTCGCTCTCCTCCTACGCGCGGCAGTTTCTGGGCGTCATGGACAAACCCGATGTCGACGCGATCGAGGGCCTGTCGCCGGCCATATCCATAGACCAGAAATCGACTTCGCATAACCCGCGTTCAACCGTCGGCACGGTCACGGAAATCTACGACTACCTCAGACTGCTCTATGCACGGATAGGACACCCGCACTGCCCGTCATGCGGACGCGAAATTGCGCGCCTCTCGCGCCAGCAGATGACGGAACAGATCCTGGACCTCGCCCGGGAGAAGCTTTCCGAACGCAGACTGGCGCAGCTGCGCTTCTTTATTCTCGCGCCCGTGGTGCGGGACCGGAAAGGCGAATTCAGCGGGCTTTTTGCCAACCTCAAAACCAAAGGGTACCGCACAATCCGCGTCGACGGCAGATATCTTGAGACTGACAGTGACATGGCGCTCATCAAGACCAACAAACATACGATCGACGTCGTCATAGACCGCGTGAGCATCGACCGGAAAACCGTGAAATTTCTGGATGACTACGCGCGCTCCGAAGGCGCTCAGGGCAGAGGCATACCTCCCGGCATCGCCATACGGTCGCGGATCGGCGATGCGGTCGAGCAGGCGGCAAACCTCTCCGACGGCCTGGTTATCGTCACCGAACTTACGGGCGCCGCGTTTGACCTGGACAAAACCCCCAAGCAAACGGTTGATCACCTGTTTTCGGAAAAGTTTTCCTGCCCGGTCTGCAATATTTCGATCCCGGAGATAGAGCCGCGGACGTTTTCGTTCAATACACCCCACGGGGCCTGTCCCGACTGCAGCGGATTGGGGGAGATACTCACCGTAGACCCGTCGCGGGTCATCAATCCGGAGCTCTCCATCACCGAGGGAGGTATTTTGCCGTTTGCCAGGATGTTTTTCCATGACACCTGGTTTTCCCGGGTCATCACGACCATGTGCGATGCAAACGGCATAGATCCCAGGAAAGCTTTGAAACACGCGGGTCGAGACGGACTTAAGGCGCTTCTCTACGGCACAGGAGAACGCCTCTATACCGTTATCGGGAAAAACCGCTTCGGCGACACGACCCGGATAGAGGAGCGCTACCCCGGCATTGTGCCCGAACTCAAACGGCGCTACAGCCAATCCGAATCGGATTTCGTCCGGACGGAAATAGAAAAATACATGCGGACGGAAACCTGTACGGCGTGCGGCGGGCGGCGGCTTAAACCGGAAGCGCTGACGGTGACCGTGGAAGGCAAAAACATCGCTGCGGTGACGGATCTTTCGATTGCTGACGCCCGGGCGTTTATTTCTTCGCTTCCCGAACGGCTCAGTTCTCCTTCGGAGCGCACGATTGCCGCGCCGATTGTCAAAGAAGTCTCCGCGCGTCTCGGATTTCTTACCGCGGTCGGACTCGAATACCTCACCCTGGCGCGTTCGGCGACGACACTGGCCGGCGGGGAAGCACAGCGCATCCGGCTTGCCTCCCAGATCGGATCGGGTCTGTCCGGGGTACTCTACGTTTTAGACGAACCGTCGATCGGTCTTCATCAGCGGGACAACAGAAAACTTATCGATACGCTCGTGAAACTCCGCGATCTCGGCAATACGGTTATTGTCGTTGAGCACGACCGGGAAATGATGGAGCACGCGGACTATCTCGTGGATTTCGGTCCGGGGGCCGGAGAAAACGGAGGCGCGGTTGTTGCTGCGGGAACGGTACGGGAGGTGAAATCCAACCCGCTCTCGCTTACCGGGGCCTATCTTCGGGATGAGCGCCGCATACGCCGCAAGCCGGTCCGTGCCGCAGAGCTTCCGGCATCCGGCCGTCAGCTTTTCGAAGCAAACGAAGAGCGGCATACGAAAGCGCCGGAGCTTCTTACTCTAACCGGGGCCTCGGAACATAACCTGCAATCCATACGGGTTTCCTTTCCCATCGGTACCTTTATCTGCGTCACCGGGCTTTCCGGGTCGGGCAAGTCCTCACTCGTCGTCGAGACGCTGTACCCCGCTCTTGCTGCAGCGTTTTCCCCGATGAGTAAACGCACCCCCGGCGCCTATACGGGGTTAACCGGTACGGATGCTCTCGATAACGTCATACTCATTGACCAGTCCCCGATAGGCAGGACCCCGAGGAGTAATCCCGCTACCTATACGGGCATTTTTTCGCCGATGAGGGAAATCTATGCAGAACTTCCGGAATCGCGTCTTCGGGGATACAAAGCCGGACGATTTTCGTTCAATGTCAAAGGCGGACGGTGCGAGGCGTGTGAAGGCGAGGGACAGCGGAAAATAGAAATGCAGTTTCTTTCGGATATTTATGTTACCTGTGAGGTCTGCCACGGCAAGCGGTATAACACGGAAACCCTCGATGTGCTCTATCACGGCAAATCCATAGCGGATGTCCTCGATATGACGGTCGATGAGGCGCTTGAGTTTTTCCGCCATTACCCGGGGCTTTCCGAAAAACTCTCGACCATCCATGACGTCGGGCTCGGATATATTCACCTGGGTCAGCCCGCTCCGACACTGTCCGGCGGGGAAGCACAGCGGGTCAAGCTTGCCACCGAACTCTCGAGAAAAACGACGGGAAAAACGGTGTATATCCTGGACGAACCGACGACCGGCCTTCATTTTGCCGATCTCGAAAAACTTCTCGACGTTCTTTCCCGCCTTACCGCGCTCGGCAATACGGTTATCGTCATCGAACACAATCTGGATATCATCAAAAACGCGGACTGGATTATTGATCTCGGACCGGAAGGCGGGGAAAACGGGGGGAAGGTCGTCGCAACCGGCACTCCGCGTGATATCGCGCAAAACCCCGCCTCATATACCGGCAGATTTTTAAAGGAACTTCTTGGCCGCGGATAATGTAGAGAGCACCCGTCATATGCGTTACACTGGAGGAAGCATGTCCCGGATCATACAGATTGCAGCATTCGTATTCACCTTTTTTTTTATTCCGTTGTTCCGCGTCGAAGCCGCCGGCGGGTATTTCCGTGCCGATTACGACGTGCAGTATGACGTTGCTCCGGGCGGCAAAACCATCGTCACCCAGACGGTCCAGCTCACCAACAAGGAAACCAATCTCTATCCCAAACAGTATTCGATAGACATCGATACGGATCAGATCAGGAACGTTGTTGCGCGTGATCCGTCCGGGCAGATCACGCCGCAGATCACCCAGTCCGACGGAAAAACCCATATCCTTCTGACCTTCGGCACGCAGGTGGTAGGACTTGGGAAAACTCTGAGTTTTACATTGCGCTACGAAGATCTTCTTATCGCCCAAAAAAACGGGCGGATCTGGGAAGTGAACATACCGGGGGTCTCGCCCGACCCGGACCTCGGCGATTACCGGGTGGGTTTAACCGTGCCGCCGGCCTTCGGCGATGCGGCATACGTGTCACCGCTTCCCGCGGACGGCACCCACTGGGACAAAGCGCAGATGCTCACGGGCGGCATCAGCGCGGCATACGGCACGAGCCAGGTGTTTTCGGTCGGTCTTTCGTATTATCTTGCCAACAGCAATGTCACTCCCGGCTATACGGAAATAGCCCTTCCCCCCGATACCGAATATCAGCATGTTTTTATCTCCGCCATCAACCCCAAACCCTCAAACGTCCGCGAAGACCGGGATGGAAACTGGCTTGCGCGTTACGACTTAAGCGGCGGGCAGAAACTGAACGTATCCGTATCCGCCCTGGTTGCCGTATCTCCGACGCCCCGGGCGGGATATCATCAAAAACGCGGAGATCCCTCCCTCTATACCGGGCCGGACGAATACTGGGAATCCGGCGATCAGGAAATCGCCGCGGCTGCCCGCTCCCTGCATACCCCGAGGGCGATATACGATTATGTCGTTAAAACGCTCTCCTACGACTATGCGCGGGTCAACGGGCAACCGATCAGGAAAGGTGCTGCCGAGGCGCTGAAGACCCCGGATCAGTCGGTCTGCATGGAATTTACGGATCTCTTTGTTGCCCTGTCCCGCGCGGCGGGCATACCGGCACGGGAAGTCGTCGGCTATGCGTATACGACCAATACCAAGCTGCGCCCGCTGTCGCTTGTTGCTGATGTTCTGCATTCGTGGCCGGAGTATTACGATACCGGGGCTTCACGCTGGATCGCCGTCGATCCGACCTGGGGGAAAACCACCGGAGGCGTCGACTATTTCGACAAGATGGATTTTGACCATATCGCGCTTGCAGTCCACGGCGTTTCCAGTACGCTTCCGTATCCGGCGGGGTTTTACCGGAAGCCGGGGTCAAGCGGCAAAGACCTCGATGTCTCATTCACGGACCGCGATCTGCCCGTTTTCTCTCCGGGAAACCTCTCCGCTGCCGTTTCCTTCCCGTCCTGGGTCCTTTCCGGTACAGTGGCGGAGGGACTCGTCACCATACAAAACGTATCCGGCCTTGCCGCCGGGAATATCGCCTATTCAATCCAGACCGAGCCGCACGTGTTTTCGGCATCCGATACGATCACGCGGGTTCCGCCGCTTTCCGAACTTTCCGTCCCCATAACGATTCGCGCGCCGCAGATCCTTACGATCGGGCGGGGAAGGATATCGGTTTCGGTATCGGGCGGGGAGGTCAACGCATATTATACGGTAGAACCGGTAGTAATCCTTCTTATTCCCATCGGATTTGCCGTTTCGATGGCTATCATTGCCGTATGGATTCTCTTCAGGAAAAAAACCTAGACCGCCTCAAAAAAACTGCCCGGACCCTGCCGGAGCGCCCCGGTGTCTATCTCTACGCCGGCAAAAACGGCAGGATTATCTATGTCGGTAAGGCCGTCAATCTCAAACGGCGGGTGTCGCAGTACTTTACGGGCAGCGGCGCGGTCGGCGAAAAAACGGCGCTCCTTGTTTCGCAGATCCGCTCCCTACGGACTATAGAAACCGTCTCCGAATTTGATGCGCTCCTTCTCGAGGCGAAACTCATCAGGCGGTACCTGCCCCGGTATAACGTCATAAGCCGCGACGACAAAAGCCCGGTCTATATTGTCCTCACGATGGATCATCTCCTTCCGGCGGTCATCCTTTGCCGGAAATCATCGCTTCCTGACCCGGTTCCGAGAGGCAGACGCGTATTCGGGCCGTTTCAGTCCTCGCGCGTTGCACGTATGCTCCTCCGCACCATCAGAAGAAGCATTCCCTACTGTACCGAGAAACAGAGAAACGGCACGCCCTGTTTTTATACGCATCTCGGGTTATGCGACCCCTGTCCGTCCGTCATCGCCGCGCTGCCCCAGTCCCCGGAAAGATCCCGGCTTGTCCGCCGGTACCGCAGGAATATTTCCGCCATCGCATCCATACTGTCCGGCAGGCATGCGGCAGTCAGGAGATCGCTCGAGCGCACGATGAACCGGCTTTCGGACACGCGCCGGTTCGAGGAGGCAGCCGACATACACCGGCAGCTCACTAGCCTCTACGAACTCATAGGACACCGGTTTGATCCGTCACTCTACACGACCAACGACTCGCTTGCCCCCATGGAGCGAAGCCATGAAGGGGACGACCTCCGCCGTCACCTTCTGCCGTATCTGCCGGATCTTCAGCCGCTCAGGCGCGTCGAGTGCGTCGATATCGCGACCATCGGCGGAGCGGATACGACCGGCTCGCTCGTTGTTCTTATCGACGGCATACCGGATCACTCCTGGTACCGCCGGTTCCGTATGAAAAACGGCCTCGCCACGGACGATACGAAACGCATCGCGGAAGTCGTAACCCGGAGGTTTGCCCACCCGGAATGGCCGTTTCCGGACCTTCTTGTTATCGACGGCGGAAAAGGACAGGTTGATGCTGCCCGGACGGCACTGAGGGAAAAGGGGATTATGACGGTTCCGGTCATAGGTCTTGCCAAACGCCGGGAGGAAATCATATGCATGACGGGGGATCAGTACAGGAACGTTATCCTTCCGCTTTCCTCGCCGGCACTCCACCTTCTCGAGCGGATCCGCGACGAAGCACACCGTTTTGCGCGCGTCTATCATCATTTCCTCCGCCGGCAGCATATTCCCCGTGCCGCGCACTAGGATTGCCGATCCGGGCGATATTTGCTACCATTGGAACACATGAAACACATCGTCCGCGTGTTTTTGTTTGCGATGTTCGCCCTCTGGCTGACGAGTCAGATATTTCCGACGATTGTCATCGCGGGAAGCTGGCAGACGCTCCTCGTTGCCGGGGCAATATTTGCCCTCCTTATGCTCTTTGTGCATCCGATGCTCAAGATTCTCTTTATTCCCATCAATATCATCACCTTCGGCCTTCTCTCGTGGCTTATCAACGTCATCGTATTGTGGCTTCTCACGGTTTTTGTCCCGGCAGTCGAGGTGCGGCCGTGGCAGTTCCCGGGGTATAGTGTCGGCGGATTTGTCATTCCGGCCATATCGTTCTCCTACCCTCTTGCTCTCATCCTTTCGTCATTATCCATCACCTTCATATCCAATATCCTGCACGACGTAAGTGAAGGCTGATCGTATGAAAACTCAGGCACATATCGTCTGTATCGGCGGAGGAACCGGAACGTTTGTTGCGCTGAGAGGTCTCAAAAAATATACCGAAAACGTTTCCGCTATCGTTGCCATGAGCGACTCCGGCGGAAGCAACAAACGGATACGGGACGAATTCGGGCTCCTTCCGACATCGGACATCCGCCAGTGCCTGGTCGCCCTTTCGGACGAAAACGGCGGGGCGGGGCTCCTCAGGAAACTGTTCATGTACCGGTTCGAGAAAGGGGAAGGGATATCCGGCATGACGTTCGGCAACCTCTTTATGGCAGCCCTTGCCGATATCCTCGGTTCGCAGAAGGAAGCGATCCGTCAGACGGGCAAAGTGCTCCGTATCCACGGGTCAGTCATACCGGTATCGTTTACGAAAACAAACCTCTTTGCGCGCTACGAAGACGGCCATGTCCTGTCGGAAGAACACCTCATAGACGAACCGCCGCACGACGGAACCCTCCGGATCACCGATATCTCCCTCAAACCCAAAGCGCGGGTCAACCCGGAAGCCGTAACCGCGATTATGGAGGCAGATGCCGTACTTCTCGGCCCCGGCGATCTCTACACCTCCGTCATACCGAACCTTCTTGTCACCGGAATAGCCCGGGCGCTCATCAAAACCCACGCGAAAGTCATCTATACGGTGAACCTTATGACCAAATACGGACAAACGTACCGGTTTACCGCCCGCGATCATGTCCGCGCCCTCGAGCAATTCATCGGCCGATCGCTCGACTACTGCCTCATGAACACCGAACCGCTGTCAGAAGAGGCGCTTGCGATTTACGGTAAACTGCACGAAGAGCCGGTAGCTGATGATCTCGGGAAAAAGGAGTATTATACGATCGTGAGGGCTAAACTCGTGAGCCGCCGGATCGTGCACAAGACCAAAAGCGACGTATTGGTGCGGAGCCTTATCAGGCATGACAGCGGGAAGCTTGCCGCAGCAGTCATGGGAATACTGGCCAAATGAACGAAACTCTATGAAAGCTGTTGCGCTCGTCATTCATCTCATTGTCTCGGTAGCTCTGGTCGGACTTATCCTCATGCAGTCAACCAAAGGTGGGCTCGGCAGCGCATTCGGCGGCGGGGAAGTCTACCGGACGCGCCGGGGGGCTGAGCGTATCGTGTTTCTGGCTACCGTCGTCGTCTCCGTACTCTTTCTCCTTTCCTCAATGGTGAATTTGCTGATACACTCATGAAACTTTTCAAACGCGGACGGTACCTCTACCGGCTCATGGCGGAACTGTCCCGCAAGTATCGCGCAGCACTCCTGCTGGGTTTTTTGCTGGGACTGCTCGGTTCGATTGTTTTCCTCAAGATTTCTCCGGTCGTTGACCGCGAATTCTTGACGCCGACGGAACACATCGGCATGGTCGGGGATTTCACGCCGACGACCCTTCCCTATGATATTCAGTCCAAATTGAGCTTCGGTCTTACGCGTATCGCAGCGGACGGATCCGCTTCCGCCGCACTCGCCGGGTCATGGGAAGCGACCGCAAGCGGCAAAGTATACCTGTTTCACCTGAAAAAAAACGTATTTTGGCCCTCAGGCATGGAAGTGACCGCACGGGACGTCAATTACAATATCCGCGACGTTACGTTCCGTGCGCTTTCGGACCGCACGCTTGAAGCCCGGCTTTCGGAATCCTACAGCCCCTTTCCGACGCTCGTCTCCAAACCCATATTCCGAAGCGGACTTGTGGGATTCGGAGCCTATCGCGTCGATTCAATACGGCTTGAGGGGGACAGGATATCGTACCTCCGCATCCTGCCCGCTCCCGGGACCCACGGCCCATCCGCCGAATACCGCTTTTACCCGACGGAAAGCATGGCCATCGTCGCGTACAAGAGGGGAGACGTCGATATCCTTCAGGATCTCACGTCTCCGGCGGACCTCACCGGCTGGAAAAATACGGCGGTCACGGTCAAAACGGATTACCAGGAAATCGTTTCGCTCTTTTACAACACGAAAAACCCGAAACTTACCGAAAAATCCCTGCGCCAGGCGCTTTCCTACGATATACCGGATATTGCCGCCGAACGCGCCTGGTCCCCCATATCGGTCAAGTCGTGGGCATACGAGGATCCGGGCAAGCATTACACCTACGAGCCCGATACCGCCAAACCGCTTTTTGCCAAATCGGCGCTTGCCTCCGCATCCGCATCCCTCACCATCTCGACGTTTGCGCCGTATATTGACCTTGCCCAGAGCATCGCCAATAACTGGACGGCATTGGGAATACCCACGGGTGTCCGGGTCATCAACGACCTGTCCGACGGCTTTGAAGTACTCCTGACAGCCCAGTTCATCCCGCCGGATCCGGACCAGTATCCGTTCTGGCATTCGACCCAGAAGGAAACAAACATCACGGGCTATACCAACGTCAAAATAGACAAGCTGCTTGAAGACGGGAGAGTCTCAACAAACGTCAGCACCAGAAAGGCTATCTATGCGGATTTTGCCAGGCGTCTCGTTGACGACGATCCGGTCACATTCCTCTACTACCCCAAGCGGTATACGATCACCCGCGTTCACCGCTAGACTGCTTCCCGCCCGGAAAACTTTACATCAGGCAAAATTGCGGTATACTAAGGCGGTACGATTTAACCCTCAGTTGCGGTCGTCCCCCGGGCAGTACAATCCTATCCTGAGAGGCCGACGAGGTACGGCGACGGATAATCCCACCGTATGAAACAAACGTTTTTCACCGTCATCATTTTCTTCATTCTCGTATGCCTGACCACTGCCTTTTTTACCTTCCGGCAGGCAAACCGCGAGTCGCAGCGTCTCACGACCGACCTTCAATACAGGACAACGCTCCTTGCGGACAGCCTCAAAGATAAAGTAGAGCCGTACGTGGTTTATGAAAACAAACCCGTACTCACGCGGATCATTACGACGTTCGTTGACGACAAGCGGATCATGGGGGTCATGCTGTTTGACAACAAGGACAATCTTATCGCTTCCTCATCCGCCGATTCTACCGTTTCCGCAGAGATGACGACGCTCATCGCCAACTCCATGGACGAGGATAAAGTCAGCGCGGACACGCTGACGCTTGCAAAGAAAAAAGTCTATGTGTTTGCGCTTCCGCTTCATCAGGATACGAATGTCGTGGGTTCGCTTGTCCTTACCCAGAACGCCGGATTCATCGATGACCGGATCACCGAGATCTGGCGGACAAACATCATCCGTCTCGGTGTCCAGGCCACGATCGTATTTCTCGCCATATTCCTTACCCTCCGGTTTATCATCTACACACCGATCCACGATCTTGTAGAGTCCGTCCAGGCACTCCGCACCAATCCCGGTGACTCGAAAGCCCGCCGTCTCCCGGATAATTTCATGTTGCGGCCGCTCATCCGGGAGATCTCCCACGTCAATCAAAGCCTCATCGAAGCCCGTATGGCGGCAAGCGAAGAAGCAAAGATGCGCATCGAAAAACTCGACTCGCCGTGGACCGAACAGCGCCTCCACGAATACATCAAGCAAATCCTGAAAGACCGGACGATTTTTGTCGTCTCCAACCGGGAGCCGTATATCCATGTAAAAAGGGGAAATGACATTACCTATTACGTACCGGCGAGCGGCATGGTAACGGCTATTGAGCCTATGGTTCGTGCCTGTAACGGCACGTGGATTGCCCACGGAAGCGGCTCGGCCGACCGCCTGGTTGTCGATAAGCATGACGCGATCAGAGTCCCTCCGGATGAGCCGGGTTATACCCTCCGGCGGGTATGGCTTACCCAGGAAGAGGAAAAGCGCTATTACTACGGATTTGCCAACGAAGGCCTGTGGCCGCTTTGCCATATGGCTCACACCCGTCCGGTATTCCGGGAAGAAGACTGGCACACCTACAAGGCGGTCAACGGCAAATTCGCCGAAGTCATACTCAAAGAAATGAAAAACACCGGCCACCCGCTTATTCTCATACAGGATTACCATTTCGCAGCGCTTCCACGCATGATAAAAAATGCCCGTCCAGACGCGCAGATCGGTATGTTCTGGCATATTCCCTGGCCCAACGCGGAAGCGTTTGGCATCTGCCCCTACCGCGCGGACATCCTGGACGGCATGCTCGGCGCGGACCTCATCGGGTTCCATACCCAGCTTCACTGCAATAATTTTATCGAAACCATAGGAAGGGAACTCGAGTCGCTGATCGACTGGGAACAGTTTTCCGTCAAAAAAAACAGCCATACAAGCTATGTCCGTGCATTCCCGATCAGCATTGCGTTTTCAGGTCGTCCTGAGGAGAAAAAAGGCGATGAGGGCGCACTCGTCAAGGAACTCAATCTCACCCCGGTAAAATATATCGGGGTCGGCGTAGACCGCCTCGACTATACGAAAGGCATCATAGAGCGCCTTAAGGCTATCGAGCTCCTCCTTGAGGAAAAGCCGGCGTACCGGAAAACCTTCACCTTTATCCAAATTGCACCACCGAGCAGGAGTCAGATCGCCGCGTATCACGCGCTCGAGACACAGGTCGAAGAAGAAACGAAACGCATCAATGCCCGGTTCCGGTCCGGCAGCTGGCAGCCCATCATACTCCTCAAAAAACACCATACGCACGGGGAAATCAACCGGTTTTTCAAAATAGCCAACGTGTGTCTTGTCACCTCGCTTCATGACGGCATGAATCTCGTTGCCAAGGAATTCGTCGCCGCGAGAAGCGATGAAAAAGGCGTCCTCATCCTTTCGAAGTTTGCCGGAGCCTCGCGGGAACTGAAGGAAGCGCTCATTATCAATCCCTATGACATCCGCGAGCTTTCCGAAGCCATCAATACATCCCTCCAGATGAGCATTCTCGAGCAGAAATCGCGGATGAAGGAGATGCGCGATACGGTCGGCCGGAACAATATTTACCGCTGGTCGGCAGACCTTCTCAAAACGCTGGTTGAGATCGAATAACGGTTATGACCCATGCTGCTGCTCGAACTGAGGAGGCGGATAATTCACGGGCCGCTCTCGTTGTAGCGCTTGATTTTGACGGCACGCTGGCGCCGATTGCCCGGTCCTCCCGGCAGGCAACGATCGGAGCGGCTCCACGTGCGGTTCTCCGTCGGCTTGTATCACTCACGGCGGTCCGGCTTGCCGTCATATCCGGAAGAAGTCTCAATGATATAAGAACGAAGGTCGGAGTCAGCGGCATTACCTATGCAGGAAACCACGGACTCGAATGGAGTCTCGATGGCATAACGGCGAACGCGCCCGTACCCGCCGGCGAAAGCCGGGCTGTCCGTTCCTGCACACGAACATTAAAACCGTTCGAGTCGCGTTTTCCCGGATGTACCGTCGAGGATAAAGGCATGACGGTTGCCCTTCATTACCGCGGTGTCCGGCCGCGGATGCGGAGCCGTCTCCTGAGAGCGCTTTCCGGTACCCTTCGTGACCCGCGCCTGGCATCCCGCATACGGATCATCCGCGGGAAAATGGTCTTTGACGTCCGGCCGGCCTTCCCCTGGACCAAAGCAGACTTTATCCGGCTTCTCCTCCGGCATGAGCGCTTACCGGCGGCAACCGGCCGGCTCATCTATATCGGGGACGACGCCACCGATGAGGATGTTTTTTCGGCATTTCCGTCCGCCATGACGGTCCGGGTCGGACGGGGGAAACGGACCTTCGCGCGTTACCGCATCCGCTCACCCAAAACGGTGACTGCCTTCCTTTCTCTGCTCGTTGCCCGGTATGAAACTCAGAAACCTGCCGTCGCTCACCGTTATGCCTGAACCATTACGGATATGAGAGCGCAGCAGGTGTACGATTAATGGGTGCGAAGGCCCGTTTTGCGGAATGCATAAAACGACCCGGTGTGGACGAGAAGGGTATAGGCAGGATCCCCGAGCAACCGAGCGACCGCCTGGCTTTGCGCCTTCCTGCTCGGCCATGCATACTGGTCCCCGAGAAGCGCTACCACGTAATCGGCGTGCTCTGCATTCACGGGAAACGTATAAAGGTGCTCGCGGTCGGAAAAATGCGCCCCGATGTTATTGGTTGCCGAGACGGAATACCGCGACGGTATGGACATAGCTGCAGAAAGGATTGCCGATGCTTCCGGAGGTCGTGTCTGAAAATACCGGAACCGGCTTTTTGCGCCGTACGGATACTCTCCCCAGAGGTAAGAAGACCACGCCGTGCATAGGAAAAAAACGAGCGCTATGAACGCGGTAGCCCACCGCGCGGAAATAACCCGTGACAGGAATTTCTCAAAGGTTTTCCATCCGTAAACAGCCGAGACGAACACCCACGGTGTTATGCCGCTCGTATACTGGTAATCGATCATCCGCATCAGCGTATCGCTGCTTAATACATTGATTGCAAGGTTTGGAAGCGTCAGAAGGAGCAGCTGGGGAGCGAAAAGACTGAAAAACCCTACGGGAAACAGCAGCTGGAAATAATAATAGAGGCGGTCGGGTGCTATGGCCGTACCGATGGCGGCAACCGGGTGAAGCAAAAGGCTTTTGACGATATCGCTGATATTTCCTCCGTAATCCGAAAGGTAGATAAGCGCCCAATGCTGACCCGAAGGCGTCACCGAAGGGATAAATTTCCAAAAGAGAAGGTAAAAAATCACACTGCTTACGGCCGTCACGGCAAGACCGAAAGCGCGGTACTGTTTCTTTGCGATCCATAGAATACCGAGGAGCGCCGTTACGGCCCAGAACTGTTCCTTTCCCATGGCGGCCAGTCCCGCAAATACGGCAAAAAGCCATGGCCTGTCATCGACAAGATACCAGAAAGCAAACAGGAGAAAGGGCGTCGAGATGGAAGTAGCGTGGAAATCATGAAGGGCATTGAGGCCGACGGTCGGGTAGAGAAGGTAGGATACGCTCAGGAGGTAAGCAACCCATTCCTTCTTGAGTACTTTTTGGGCAAGCCAAAAAAGCGGTATGGCGCCGGAGGCGAGTGCGATCGCCTGAACGATGAGAAGCATCCGGGGATCGGACCACAGGAAATAGAGTGGCGCCATAAGTATGAGGAGAAAGTCCGCATGTATGGCAAGCCGTGATTCCTGGGCCGTACCCATAGGATCCGTCAGCGTAAAGCCGTTCCCATGCGCCACGTTCCACACCGTCTGATCCATATTCCCGAGATCAATCCGGAGCGAATGGATGTTTTCATGCCGGGCAAAGGAGAGGAATAGGAAATAGCCGATAAACAAAGCTATCGACAGACAGAGGAGGTTCCTCCAGGTTCCGGTCCGGGAAGAAAGCGCTTTTATGTGTGGGGATGAAGCGGATCGCTCCGTACCACGTTGTTTCGGTTGGTGTGTTGCCATCGGTATCTTTGGCGTCTTATGCAGAATATATCACGCTCCGGTGAATTTCTTATGAAGAGTGCCTCATGCCGGACACGCTTGGCCAATTGTGTCACCGTTTTTCACGCTCTGCAAGCGGGCTAGGTGGGAACGCTATCAACTGTGGGCAACCGCTTTCTCTTGTGCAGATGAAGCGATCAAATACGAACCACTTCTAGACTCCATTTTATCACATTGGAAACCTCTTAACCTAGACTATAAAAATATTGTCTTTGAAGAGACAAATATGACGACCGGATTCAGTGAGGCTGGTTTTTCCTATCTGTACTGATAAGAGGCAGACTATTGAACCATGTATGTATAAACGGTGCTCTCAGCCTCAATTTAGGTCATCTGGTAAAATATAATAGTGAAATACTATTTAGATTACTTTCAACACGTGCCTCAAGACGACTTCGGCTGGTCTTCAGAATGTAATTCTGAAGTAAATATATGGCTAGAGTATTTATATACAATTAACCCCGCTCATTATGAACTAAATAAGAAACGAGTGCTTAAGGACAAACAGCGTGATGAGTTTCTAGGAGAAATAAAAACTCTGTATTTTCTCGGTAAAATACTGGGATTAGAGACTGTTGCACTGGAGCCTAACGGAAAAGGAAATACGTTGCTTGATCTGTCTATTCAGGATTTAGGTGGAGTTTTGTGGAAAGTTGAGGTAAAAGCACCGTCGTGGAAAGGGCAAATATGGAAAGATCCAAGTTTGACTGATGAAATGAAGAAGGCGCGCACCTCTCTGCCAAAGTTCATTAACGGTCAAGGAGGATCTTTTTCGTCTGAGGAAGAAATACAGTACGCGGCGGAGGATTCAATAAAAAACGCCCTTCCTAAATTTATGTCAGGCGACAATAACCTTCTCGTCATTACTCCGGATATGTATCAACAAATTATCACGATGCTTGCGATCTCGGCAATGGCCGGGGGCAGCACGACTATACAAAATACGTTACGGGTTAAAGATGCGCGCAAGTTAATATCTACAGTTTTAATTTTAGAACCAGTCTTGCCTTCCGAATCCGGCAGGGTTGAGTATTGGCATAGATTTATAAAAATTACCTCACGACCTTCATTGCCCCCAATAGCTAAATTTGTCTAGAATTTATATTTCTAGCCCATATTGTAACGAAAGTGCGTATTACAGGACAGAGACATTATATTTGTTGAAGCTAAGTAGAAACAAAGACGTCGCACCTCGTTGATTGTGCGACTGCTAAATACTCCCATTATTGATTTGGCAAAATTATATGTATGTATTTTTAAGTATATCAAACTATTACAATTTTTACTATTTATAGCTAGGAACGCCCCTGTACCCTGCCTGCTTGTAACCACCGCTCCCGCCCGCTCCCCCCGGCGTTGGGGGGAAGGGCGGGCTCGTTTGATCATGTCTTCTCCTCGCGCGCGGAGGGTGTGGGCGCTTTTGGAAACGGCGTATAATAATGGTATGGCCAATACCGGACACAAACTCGCACTTGCCCTGGAAACCGCCTCGGAAATTTCGGGGAAGGTGATGGATTTGCGGGTGCTTATGGCGAAGATGACAGAACACCAGCGCACTCTATTTGCCTACCTTGTAAAGGGTTACAGTGAGCTAGAAACGCTCCTTCTTGCCGGTCGGATGGAAGAACTCGCTCACGTGGTTCCGGTGGTCACGACGACTACCGGCACTATGATAAAAACCGGCGCTCTACGGGCATTAAGCGACCTCAAACAGCTTGAGCCCGGGAGTCTTGCTGCGCTTGAGAAGCTCGCGAGGGAACATGTTCAAGCTTCTATTGGGACGTTTAACTACCAACAGCCATTGGAGGATATTTCCTGGTTTTTCAAACTGCTTGCGCCTCAGGCCGCGCAAATTGTCACGGAGATTATGGAAGACACGAAGGTAGCGGCCCAAACCCGTCTCACGGCCGCCAATAGTTTGTTAGACCGCGCTGGATATCGCCCAACGGAAAGTATTAAGAGAGTGGAACTGCCTGTTAGGGTAATTATTAACCCGCCTCCAACAATTCAACAGGGCGAAGTGGTTAAAGGGACAGCAGCAACTTAAGAAGTAAAAACGTTAAAACCCCGCTTGACGCATACAGGATCTATAGTGTATTTCGTGATAAGGTACGCCATAATCGTATGCGTCTTTGTCACATCTGGCCTTTGAAGCTTCATAATATAAAAACAGAATAAATATAACGATGATACCTAAGGTGGTAAGTGAGCCTTTTAAAATCCGTTTCATGTCTACTCAGTTAGCTTTTGTTTAGATTTAGTAAATAATCTCCCCATTTTAATAATTAGTGCTCCCAAAATTAATAAAACCATTGTTGATATGGCAAAGAAGAGCCAACTACCAAACAAGGCGAGGAGTACATTTGTTTTTCTTAGAAAGATAAAAAACGAGACTATACCTAACAAAAATGTAAGAACTAAAACGCGCTTAGCAATAATTGTGGAAGTCTGTATAGAAATATCTGACGTATATGTATTGTCATTTGCCGCCTCAACTTGTTTGAGATACCGACCCAATAAAATCTTAGCCTCAAAACTACCAACGGATTCACCTTGTAAACCCTCTATTACTTTGGCCGGAATGTTAACTAATAAATTACATCTGGTACAAAACGCTGGAAAGTTATTAGTATCCAACTCTAAATTTTCATTGATGCTTTTGAAATCAAAATAAACGTGGGTGGTTGATTTATTACAAAAATTACAGGGGTAGGACAATCTAAAAGCAAAGGGTTCTCTTGTATTCATTTTTTTTGTCTCCATTTCTGCGGGACTTAAAAAGCTCCCTGCTGGTTTCTTTCCGACTGGAACATTTTTAGAATAAAGCTGACGTGCTTGTGTTAAATATTCGTTAACATCAAGTTTGTAAGTTACAGAACTTCCATATTTTTCTAAGACCTGATTAATTTGTTGAGTTTCCGGTATGGCATCTACGCTTTTACCATAATGTGCCCTATCAATAATTTGTTTGAATCTTAAACTCTGGACGACCAGGTTGCGAATCTCTGGATTATTATCCATAAGCGAATTAGCTTCCGCCGGAATTTCTTTAATAATTTCTGCGATCTTTTCCTTTAACGGACTTGCTGATTCAGCCATTACCTTTTCTACGGACGTACCCATTAGATAATTCATGGTTTGAGCCGCGAGCACTTGAGCAGTCCACTCCTCTCTTTCGCTTTTAAACTTTAGAAAGAGTTCGTCAAAAATCGTTATACTTATCAGTTTGTAGCCTTCAAAAATTTCTTTCTCAATTTTTCTACCTCCAAAATAGTCTTTGATAAAATCAAACATTTTACCTCCATTTCAAGCTCACTGAGTCAAGCCAACAAAAAAGCTCCCCGCCAGTGGTAGCTTACGCTACCCATAACCCTTTCGGATCATGACCTTCGCAGGTGCTCTGAACGGAGAGCTTACTCCTGCGAAGGTTTTTCAGCCATGCCCCCGGAATGACCAAAGGGTTTAGGCCTATTAACTTGTATAAGTATTCTAAATCAGTAAGATAAAATACGCAACCTAAAATAGGTTGACAAGGATGCATGAAAAATGCTAGTGTGAACGTACAATTAAATAATCGGTATGTTCTATTTTGAACAAGCCGCGGACACTGAAATTAGTTATCTGTCTGGGAATAAGTACGCTTTTCAACCAAAAGAGTGTCACTCACAGATTAACAGTAACTAATAGAGTCCAGGAAAAGCTCAAAATGAACCGGTTGACCAATGCAGGATAACCTGAAGGCAACTAATTCATCTTGAGCTTTTTATTTGCAGCCTTTGGGGGCTGCTTTTTTGTTGTGAAAATACCCATGGAAACCATCAAACAAAATGAGGAACCACAACCGACTCAGAAGACTACGCCTCCTGACGACGCAGCTATACAAAAATTGGTAGAAATAATGCGTATGGTTGACTTGGATGACCCCGACGCCAAATTAAATGCAACTACCATAAGCGATGGCAAGGGTGGAAGAATCCTCCTATAATATCCGTGATGGAAGAAGAATTTGATTTTACAAAATTGAAGTATGTCCTCTATGCTCGGAAATCCACAGATGATGTAGGAAGGCAACCAAAATCCATAGGTGATCAAATTGCCGAATGCAAGGAACTCGCAGCGAGAGAAGGACTTCATATTGTCGGTGATCCCCTCACAGAAACAAAATCTGCAAAAAGACCCAATCAACGACCCGTGTTCACACAAATGATTAAAGATCTCAAAAAGGGCATCTATGACGGAATACTCTCATGGAACCCGGATCGGTTGGCTAGGAATATGAGAGAGGGCGGAGAAATCATTGACATGATTGACGAAGGACAGATTAAGGATTTAAAGTTCGTCACCCATCATTTTTCAAAAGATGCAAACGGGAAAATGCTATTGGGGTTAGCGTTTGTTTTATCAAAGCAATACTCGGATAACCTTTCCCAAAACGTCAAACGTGGGGTCACTAGGAGACTGTCAGAGGGTAAATCGCCGACGCCGAAACATGGATACATAAAGGACTCCGAAAGACTTTACCGACCAGATGGTAAAAACTTTGAACTAATATGTAATATTTGGGAATTAAGAGCAGAAGGAACTTCGTATGAAAACCTTGTAAAGTATCTAAACGACAACAACTATGCGAGAACTACTAAACGCGGCAGAAGAATTGCAATTACTGGACAAATGCTTACTGATCTCTTTAAGGATCCATTTTATTACGGTATTTTAGTTCAAAAGGATCAAAAAGTAGACTTACGATCTCTTTACAACTTTCAACCTGCAATTACGGAAGAGCTATATAATAAAGTGCAACAGCTCTCATACAGGAAAATATATTCCTCTAAAAAGCCTACTGCTGCATTTTATCCGCTAAAAAAGATGATAATATGTTCGTTTTGTGGCAGTAATATGTACGTCGGAGCTTCAACGGGAAGGTATCAGCGATACTTGAATGCAAGGTGCGGAAATGCATCTTGCCGTCGCAAGGACAAATCTATACGAATGAAGATTGTATTTGACTTTATATATAAATTATTTGCTAAAGGATTAAACTTTACTGAGAAAGAATACGACAAATACTATGATAGCCTGTCAATGCTAACTGATAAAAAAAGACAAGAACTTACCATTGAGCTCCACAGCAAGCAGGCTATACTTAAAAAAGTAGATGCAGACCTGAATGAAAGAGCTTTAGGAATCGTAAAATTGAAGAAGGGCTCAGAGACGTGGAATATCAACGAACGGAAAATAAATAAACTAAGCAACCAAAAAATAGGTCTGCAAACTCAAATAGACAAGTTAAAGGAAAAAAATAGCAATCCGGAAGCGGAGCAGCTAAATCTTGAGGATTTCTTGAACCTTTCAAAAAATGCTTCTGTAATAGTCCAATCGGCGAATGCGGTCGTAAAAGATCTAATTTGCCGAAAAATCTTTTTGAACCTTACTGTTGATAACGAGAAAGTATTGTCCTATCAAGCTAAAGAACCATTCGCTACCCTTCTAAAACAGAGGGGGCTGTTATCTTGTGCGGACGAGAGGACTTGAACCTCCATGCCTTGCGGCACAGCCTCCTCAAGACTGCGCGTATACCAATTCCGCCACGTCCGCATGTAAAATTTGACAATAAAAATTTCTTCTTAGAAATTATTCTGTGCCGAGACTAGGAATTGCACCCAGATAACGTGTTTTTCAGACACGCGCCTTGACTACCTCGGCCATCTCGGCAGACAGATATTACTCAAATAGCAATACAAACATCCTATTATAACGTATATTTCTTCTGTGGGCACGAAGAGACTCGGACTCCTGACCTCTTCTGTGTAAAAGAAGCGCTCTAACCGGCTGAGCTACGTGCCCGTCATCCGTATTTTAAATGAAATCCACGGGTAACTCAATGAATTATGTTGTCAAGCATACGTAAATTGGTTACAATACAAACTGTTCCTGCGGCGGTAGTTCACCGGTAGAATGTCTCCTTGCCAAGGAGAATGTAGCGGGTTCAATTCCCGTCCGCCGCTCCAGACGGGATAGCCTGGTTATCAAAGTGGTGAATGAATTGATATAACGGGCTAATCTTCCAATTTGACCTAAGTAACATATTACAAACGGATTTAGCCTCAATTGAGATTTCAGGAAGACGGGAATTGAATCCAAGGGAAAAATAAACTTTTTAACCGGGCTTGAAATTGTTCTTTTGTTGAAATATCCACTAAATAAGTATATTTCATATGGTATTGACAAGTTTGATCATCTTTGATAACATATAGTCATGTTAAACACATCTTTAGAGCCCACAAGAGCATATACTCCCGATCAGGTTGCTCAAATGCTGCAACTCTCTAAAAACACAGTTTATGAACTCATTAACCGGGGAGAAATTGTGGCCAAAAAAATCGGCAAAGTGTATCGGATACCGGCAGCTTCCATCGCCTTTATCTTTACCGGCCTTGATTATGACCTCTATCAGATGGATCAAGAAGACCGAAAATATCTTCCTCAGATCGAGAAGACGCTGAACGAGGTACGTTCTGAAATAAAATAGACGTATGAACGTGTATGTTGATTCTGATGTTGTAATTTCATCCTTATTTTCCGGAACAGGAGCAGCATATTACCTTCTCAACAAGAGTTCGATAACTCCCGTAATTTCCTCTCTTTCAGTTCAAGAACTGAAGAATGTAATCTCACGCCTGAATATAGATCAGAACAGGCTCCTGGAGCTGACTAAAAAACATCTGAAACTCGTGGAGTTAAAACAGCGTATCGCGTCTTTGAAAACGAAATACTCTCCGTACGTGTTCGATGTTAATGACGGACATATTGTGGCAGGAGCCCAAAAGGAGAAAGTTAGTTTTCTTCTGACATATAATTTAAAACATTATAAAATTGCGAAAATTAAAGACGATCTCAATATTCAGGTCATTACTCCCGCACTTTTTCTTCAATATCTCCGAAGTTTGGAAAAATAACGTCGCAAGACTCACTTTTATACTCATCGCCTTGATTAAGCCTCCATCAAGCTGTTAAAATGAGATAGGAGTTCGGGCAGGAGCGGTCTAAATATTTGTCCGCCTCCCGCTCGTAAACAGAGAACCGACAGGTGTTGATCATAGCCCTGGCAGGCAGCACAGGAGAAGGTACGTAGTATACGATGTGTAGCCGTAAGGCTATGATTTTTTGTATGCGGGATCGTCCAATGGTAGGACACAGGACTTTGGATCCTGGTATCTAGGTTCGAATCCTAGTCCCGCAGCATATCTAACCATACAAATGAATGGTAATATTTATCTAAAATAATTTTATGTCAAGAGAACAGTTAGCCAAAAAAATATACTGGACAAAAATAATTTGGATAGTAAGTATTATAAATCCGTTGATGACATTGCCTCAGTTTCTGCAGGTATGGCAAACTCATGAAACGGCAGGCCTCTCGTTGGCTTTTCTTTTTATTCTTTTATTCGTTCAAACGGGGTTTTCGACACACGGATTCTTTACTAGAGATAAATTTATTATGGGAAGTAATGGATTAGCTGCCCTTATGACACTTCTTACAATACTTTCAACTTTATATTTTCGCAGTACTATTTCCTAAACTAACTTGTATCTAGTCCACCTGGTCTCCATTCCAACCTCTGAATATCGAAAAGTCATAAATATTTTGTTTCATGTAATCGGGCTTCTATAGCGGCTGGTAGCGGCTTCTCTCGCTCAGGAGTTTCTCGTAGTCTGTCCCGAGGAGGATGTCAACCGTATACTGCTGCCCCGAAATGTTCTCTCCATAGGTGACGATGCCGACGCCGAACATCGACTGCAGCATATCGATATCCGCTTTTCCGATGGATCTGTCGTAGACCGTGATCGACGTCTTCGTGGTCGATGTCGCCGGTGCATTTCCCGTGGTTACCGAGGTATATCCCGCATCCGTAAGTTTTCCGAGTGCTTCCTGAGCCAGGCCCTGTACGGGCGTCCCGTTTCGTACACGGATGAGGGGTGCTTTACCGGGGAGGGCCCCGAAGCTATCAGCAATCCAGGTATGGACAGGGGTCCATGCATCGGTTCCGTTTTCGGGGATAAGCACCGCCTGTCCGTCCGAAGCCGTCCGGTCGGCCAGGAAATTGCCGTCCGTTAAAGCCATGGTGTGTACGGCATAGGTATTTAGCTCCGCGGACTTCTGTATGAGGGTCTGAAGATCCCCGGCCGTCATATCGGTACTGAAGTCGCGGGAAAGAGAATCAACAAAAGGGATGATTTTCGGTATAAACCCGATCGAAAAAATCTTCTCGCGTACCGCAAGGATGAGGTTTCTCTGCCGCTTTGCGCGTCCGAAATCCGTGCCGTCCTGTACTGAATGTCGGGACCGTACATACGCCAGAGCTGTGGCTCCGTCCATATGCTGGAGACCCGCGTCAAAATGCAGGTGCTCATAGCGGCAGGGGAATACGAGCTCTGCCGCCGTGGTCGCTTCTTCGGCCACAAGTGACGGCAATTCCTCCTGGGTATGGCCGCAGAGGTCATCTTCCTTGCCGGCGACGGGGTATTCGTAATCATCAAATGTTTTTTCTACGTTGATGTCCACGCCTCCCAGGGTATTGATGGTCTGTTCGAATCCGGAAAAATCAAGCGCCACGTAGTACTGGATCGGTTCGCCTATGACCTGGCCCACCGCCCAGCGCGCCAGTCTTCCGGCTGCTCCGGTCCCGGTATATTCTTTCGGTTTGTCGGGATAATCGGCGTCATCAAGACCTATGGCATAAGCCGCGTTCAGTTTCCAGTATTTGCCGCCGTTTCCGTTACTCGGCAGTTTTATCCATATGTCCCTCGGAACGGACAGAAGGGACACGACTTTGAGGTTGGAATCGATATGGGCCACAAGTATCGAATCGGTCAGATACGCGCCGTCGTGATTTCCGCCGCCATAACCGAGGAGCAGGATATTCAGGGGCTTTTTGTTCATGAGGTAGTCGGCAACACGTGTCAGACTGGGTTCGCTGACACCCGATACCGGTATGAAAATGCGCTGCGTTACGTTTCTGAGCCAGAAATACGGCACACCGATACAGAGGACAAAAAGAAGAACTAGCAGAAATATTTTCTTCATGTGCATCTCACGAGTGTATCAAAAATCGGGAACGTTTAGTATAATGCAGCTATGATTGTTCAGGCTCTTATTATACTCTTTCTCGGTATCGTTGTCGGACTTATCGCCCTGCTTACCGGTGTGGTCGGCCGGCTCTGGCTTCTCCTGTTTAAAAAAGAACTGTCGCTCCCGTTCGGCGGGAAAAACGATGCTCCGTCGGAAACCGACAGATAACCCGCGATGCAACCGACGTTTGAACTCTCGTCTACTTCCCGGGAATGCAGTGCGCGGACAGGAGTTCTCCGCACGGCACACGGCAGTATAGAAACACCCTGTTTCGTCCCGGTCGGGACACAGGCCAGCCTTAAATCGCTCTCGTCAGAAGAAATCAGGGCTTCCGGGACCCAGCTTCTGTTTGTCAACACCTACCACCTCCATCTTCGGCCCGGTGAAGAGACCATTAAGGCGCTCGGGGGCGTCCACACCTTCATGCACCACGACGGTCCGCTCATCAGTGACAGCGGGGGATTTCAGGCATTTTCGCTGGGACTTGGTCTCGAGCACGGAGTCGGGAAAATCGCCGATATCTTTCCGGATGAAGAGAAACGGACCATAAATTTTGCCAAAACCGCAAAATCACTGGTGCATGTCGACCCCGACGGCGTCACGTTCCGCTCACATGTGGACGGCAGGAAGCTCAGGCTTACCCCCGAGTCATCCATCCGCATACAGGAAGCGCTCGGAACGGATATCGCGCTTGCCCTGGACGAGTGCACCTCGCCGCTCTCTCCGAAATCCTACGTACGGGAAGCGCTCCTTCGTACGACACGCTGGGCCGGGCGTTCGCTCGAGGCCCACAAAAGTAAACGTCAGCTCCTCTTCGGCATCATCCAGGGCGGGCATTACCGGGACCTCCGGGAGAAAGCGTGCCGTACGATCGGCTCACTCCCGTTTGACGGATTTGCCGTGGGCGGCGATTTCGGGAGAAGTAAGCGCGAAATGGTCCGGATAACGGCGCTGGTTATGAACAGTATTCCCCGGGATAAACCGCGTCATATTCTGGGTATAGGCGAGATAGACGACATCTTCCGTATTGTCGAAAACGGCGCGGACAGTTTCGACTGTGTCATGCCGTCGCGGCTCGGCAGGATGGGACATATACTGCACAAATCAAAAATCAAAGATCAAAGATCAACAATATCGTTTACATACGATATCACGAAAAAAGTCTTCAGTAAGGATAGTAAACCATTGGATGAAGCGTGTTTGTGCTGGGTCTGTCAAACGTATAGCCGCGCATACATGCATCACCTGTTTCGGACCCGAGAACTTCTGGGATACAGGCTCGCAACGTATCATAATGTCTCGTTTCTCAATACGCTGGTCGGAGATATCCGCCGTGCCATCAGAAACAATTCGTTCATAAAACTCCGAAATTCCTGGCTTGACAGCTGATGGCGGAGTGAGTAGGGTAGTACTGTTTATCCCGTTTGAAATCCCCTGCCCGCACAAAACCATCAATGCAACTTAGTGAAGCATTTAGGGGTTATTCTATTCAAGAAGGATCGGTATCCGATGGAATACCGTGGGATGAATTAGATAGACTGGTATCTACTGGATTCACGCAGGGAGAAGTCATAACCAAATCCGGGCACACACTTTCTTTTGACGTAGCTCCATACTCTGTAAGACTGACGGATGCCGAAAGCAGTGACTATCTGATGGAAGGGGACATTGAACCAGAAAGCGGTGTTGCTCAATTTCATTTGTATACACGTTCACCGGCAGATTCTGTACACGATATCCCGAAGTATCACCCTGATTTTCATGCAGAATCATTTGTTGGAATAGTACTGCTGTATTTTGAATGTCAGGGATATCCTGTCTCTCGTATACATTCCCGGTGGGACGCCTGGGGATCCGGACATTTCGGAACACAATCAAACTATGCTGCCTTCCGTCGTGGTCTCATAAATACCAGTGATATTGTATCTATCGCACGTTCTACACCATCGGGTATGCTTTATAATCGTTTTGGATTTACCGTCAACTCACGGGACCAAATATCGATAAGTTCTGATTGGAGCACTATTGAGGTATTGTTTGAAAAAGAGATGTAATTTTATCAATAACCAAATTCAGCAACTCGTATTGTTCTGTATCTTCACGTAATATTTTATACACACGTTCTGTGCCGCAGAGAGGACTCGAACCTCCACGCCGTTACCGGCACACGCTCCTGAAGCGTGCCTGTATACCAATTTCAGCACTGCGGCGATACATCCGTATTGTAACAGCCTTTTTCATGGCTTTCCATCGCCTAATATACCTAATGAAGTTTGGATTTCAATACTACCATTTAGTATCATGGGACTATGGCGCGAAGAAAAAATGGACAGAAGAAGATTTACGTCGTGCCACAGCACATGCAAGAAGCATACGACAAATTCTTCATGAATTACATCTGGTTGAAGCCGGGGGGAACTACGCACAAGTGCAAAAATATCTTCAATATTATAAAATTGATACGGGTCACCTGAAAGGAAGAGGCTGGAATAAGGGTTTGAAGGGAATTGGAATGCCGCACATCCCATTACAATCAATACTTGTTACAAAAAGCACATTTCAAAGTTATAAGCTTAAAAAACGCCTGTTTCATGCCGGAATTAAACAACAAAAGTGCGAAATATGCGGCTGGTCAAAAAAATCATCTGACGGGAGAATTCCTCTTGAATTGGATCATATAAATGGTGATCGGACGGATAATACCTTAATAAATCTTCGGGTACTTTGTCCAAACTGCCATAGTTTACAACCAACTCATAGAGGAAAAAACAGACAGAAACGACTGTGATACTGCAGGGCGAGTGCTGGAACTGGCAGACAGGCAACACTTAAAATGTTGTGGTGAGAAATCACCGTGTGGGTTCGACTCCCACCCCGCCCACTGAACAATTTCTAAAAGAAAGTTTTTGTCTAAACACACGAGTACAATTGCATCGGGTTTATCCGAAAATTTTCTGCAAAGAAGCCGGTTCCGCGAGGTAACTCAATTGGCAGACTACGCACTTTACACTTCGAATTTGGTCGGAGAGTAGTTCAGTTGGTAGAACGCACGGTTTGTACCGAAATCTGGTCGGGGTGTGGCGCAATTGGCTAGCGCGCATCGTTTGGGACGATGAGGCTGAGAGTTCGAGTCTCTCCACCCCGACCAGTTTCCAGTATGAAGGTTTACTCGGGATGTCGCGCTTTGAATATCCCGGGACCGTGAGGTCAGAGGCTCGAGTCCTCCATCCCCGGGTAAATTCCGAGTATAATGGAAGTTTGTCCGGAAGTATCGAAAGGTGAGGTTCCGGGTTTGTTTACTCGGCCTCCTGAACATATATGAAAAAGCAAATTCCTGTCTGGTTGATTGCCGCAGTCTGCATCGTAGTGCTTCTTGGGGGCTATACCATTTATCACTATAAAACGCATCCGCTGGGAGCCGCTGCCGTCATACGGAGTCATCGCATTGCACTACTCCTGGCGGTCACGCCGTCGGAAAAAGACCGGGGGCTCGGGCACCGTGACAGTCTGCCTCCCGACACCGGGATGCTGTTTCCGTTTGACCGAAAAGCGCGGTACCAATTCTGGATGAAAGGCATGCGGTTTCCTTTGGATTTTGTCTGGATCGCGGATAAAAAAGTAGCGGATATCACCCAAAACGTCCCGCCTCCGGCCGGCAGCGGGCCGCTTCCCGTCTATCAGCCGTCGGTTCCCGTCGATCAGGTGCTCGAGCTCAACGCGGGTTCTGTAGCAAGACTCCATATCGCCGTCGGCGATACAGTCATCTATACATTTTAATCGAGGCTGTAGTCAACGCTGCGCTCTCCGCGGGAATTGTACCGGCAAGCTTCCCCGTAGCAGGGTGTTATGTGGTAGTCAAGCGGAATATCGTCTGCGCCCTCAGGTAGAATCGAACTACCATCTGCTCCTTAGAAGGGAGATGCTCTATCCGTTGAGCTATGAGGGCCCAATGCATATTTTACCCCCACTCTACGAAAAGCGCTACGGCAGGCGGGAGGGGCATGCTCTATCCGATGAAACTATGGGTGACTGACAGAACGAAACTACATGAGAGGAGGACGGTTGTGACACACCGAGGCGTCTGAGAATATTCTGGGCAGGAGACGCGGATTTTTTTGATCTCCTGTTCGACGAGATACTAATAGATTTTAGCAAGTTGATGGAAGCTTATTAAACACTTGGGGAAAAATTATTTCAAAAATTAATTTTGATACCGAAGTATCATTGTGCAAAATTCATTAGCCACGGTAAAAGCTGCTGGTTGGTCATAGTTTGATAAAACAACTGTAGTGTAATCTAGCAAAGGATACATATCTAAACGCGTATTTGCTCCGGCATATGCGCCTGCATGACCGTAACGTTGGAATTTCCCAGCCGCTTCCAGAATTTGAAAACCATAACCGTAGTACAGTGATTCATTATTCTTCGTTCCTATTTTGACCCTAGGGGAAAGCATTAATTTTGTTGTCTCCGGGGTGAACAGCTTGTTTTGCAGTAACGCTTGTGAAAATTTATATAAATCCCGGCAAGTTGAGTACCCTCCACCAGCCGAATTGCCTTTTTTTGGTAGGTCAAGAGTATTGTTTCGGCGAGGACCATCAATTAATTCGTGCGAAAAAGGCTGGCGATACGTATAGCCGTTGGCGATTCTCGGATTATTCTCATGAGGGTTGAAACAACCGCTATCGGACATATTGGCAATATCGAATATATGTTTTTTTACGTAATCATAATACGATATCCCGGATATGGCTTCGACGATAGCACCCAGGATTATATAGCCACAATTACTGTACTGGTTTTTTTCGCCTGGGTTAAAAAGGAGAGGTTTCTTTTTAAACAAATCAACATATTCATTTATCGAATCGATTTCCAGTCTTTTATCAATAAATTGTTTATCCTCCATATAACTGGGTAATCCATCAGTGTGAGTTAACAAATGATGGATAGTCATTTTGTTTGCTACTTCCTTGGGATAATCGGATAGATATTTAGCAATAAGATCATTAAAATCCAATTTTCCTTGCTCCCGTAGCTGTCCAATCGCCACTGCGGTAAACATTTTATCCATCGACCCGATATTAAAAATGGTATCTATAGTATTCGGAATATACTTTTCTTTATCCGCGTATCCGCAGGAATGTTGGAGAAGTATTTTTCTATTTTTTACGATTAATACATTCCCTGAAAATAGGTCTTTTTCCGTTTGATTGATAAGAAATGTCTTAAATTCATCTATCATTAATTTCGAGTATATCAAACAAACTATTCGGTGCTGTTAGGCGTACATGATTTACTTATTACAAAAGCAATCAATTTGTTCAATTCTCATCTCAGTAAAACACAAAGTTAAGCCTAACAGTTTTATCTGATTCTATTGAACTAATTTATGATGATTAGCCCGTTATATCAATTCATTCACCACTTTAATAACCAGGCTATCCCGTCTGGAGCGGCGGACCGGATTTGAACCGGCGACCTTCTCCTTGGAAGGGAGACATTCTACCGCTGAACTACCGCCGCAACAGCCTTCATTATACAATGAGTCTCATGCATATGAAACGGGGGTTCTTTTTAGTTATCCTCGCGGCTCTCGTTTTGCCGTCGGAGGTCTTTGCGGTGTATGACCCGACAAGCGTTCCGAACAACCGGTTCGGTATCCACATCGCCGATACCAATAACATCCCCGAAGTTCCCGCGCTCGTTAATTCAACTGGCGGAGACTGGGGTTACGTAACACTCGTCATTCCTGATTCGGACAGGAATACGGAAAAATGGCAAAAAATCTTCAATATTCTACGACGTTCACACCTTATTCCGATTGTTCGTCTTGCAACCCACAGCGACGGCCCGGTATGGATCAAGCCATCCGATGCGACTCTTCTTGACTGGGTCAGCTTTCTCGGAAGTCTCAACTGGCCGACCGCAAACCGCTACGTCGTGGTCTATAACGAGCCGAACCACGCGAACGAATGGGGAGGGCAGATCGATCCGGAGGGCTATGCGGACATTCTCAGTATTATTTCCAAGGAACTTAAAGCTTCTTCCCCGGACTATTTTATCCTGCCCGCGGGACTTGATGCTTCCGCACCGTCGGGCGGGGAATCCATGGACGAAGCTGCGTTTCTCCGGCGTATGGTTACTGCCATTCCGGATATATTCTCGAGTATCGACGGCTGGACGTCCCACGCATACCCCAATCCGGAATTTTCCGGTTCTCCGTATGCCGAGGGCCGTGGTACGCTGACGACCTACCGCTGGGAGGAGCAATATCTTCATTCGCTCGGTCTTACGCGGCAGCTTCCTGTTTTTATCACGGAAACGGGCTGGGTTCACGACGCCGGGATACAGGAAAACCTGCGCTACCTCACTTCAGACCAGATAGGCCGCTACCTTCTGTATGCCGCGGGAGCAGTCTGGAATGACCCGTCCGTCGTCGCCGTGACGCCGTTTGTGTTCAGTTACCAGGGCGAGCCGTTCGATCATTTTTCTTTTAAGGAAGTGGGGGGAGATGCATTCTATCCCCAGTATTACGCGTACCGGAGTATCCCGAAGGTGAGCGGAGAGCCGCTGCAGCACGAACGTTTTGACCTCCGCGAACCGATTCTCCCCCCGGTCCTCATCGCGGATTCCGTCTACACCGTGACGAGAACGATCGCCAATACCGGCCAGAGTATTCTCGACGAAAAAGACGGATATTCATTCTCCCTCACCGACCCTGACGGCTCGTTTCAGGCCACCTCAGAAGCCTTGCCGTATCTTGAACCAGAGGAGAGCGGTACGCTCACGCTTTCGGTTAAAACGCCGAAAACTTCCGGTGTCTACCGTGTCGGTGCGTCGCTCACCCACCACGGATACCATATTCCGGTTACGGAGGAGACGGTCCGTATCGTACCGCCACCATCGCTCACCGTGAGCGCCCGGCTCGGGTGGAGAAAAACCAGTACTGCCCGCGGCGTCACCGTGCTTCTTTATAAAGATACGAAACTCCTCCAGAAATTCACCGGCCTCACGCTCCGGGATGGCAGGGTTACCGTGTCCGGTATCACCGGTATCATTCCCCGCGAACCGTACCGTGTCGTTATTCTTGTGCCGTACTATCTGCCGAGACAGGCAATCATCGCGTTGCAACCAAGCAGTACGGTCGTCACCATGCGCCGCATGCTGCCGCTTGATTTCGACCGTGACGGCGCATTTACGCTCCGGGACATCATGGCGCTTCTCCGAAAAAGCCCGAAGGATATCCTTCCGTACATTTTTTCTCCCTAAGACTTTCTGTGATTCGCCGGGTACGCTATAATACGCGGTATTGGTGACGTGTGCCGAACGGCTTAGGCGCTGCCCTGTGGAGGCAGTTTTAGCGGGTCCGACTCCCGTACGTCACCCCAAGGCTTGTCAATAGCATAGATAACTTGTTAGAACAGTCTAAATTATTGACATAAAAGAGTCACTCGTGTAATATAAAAGTATAAACGCCTCGTCTTAGCGTAAGCTCGACGAGGTTTTTTAGTGCTATACTAAAGCCATGGATACGTACTTATTCATAGATGGAGAAAACTTCTTATACAAAGTTGAGGATGCGCTCCGAGAATCAGGCATTCCGAAACGTAAAATTGATACAACTCACATCAAGCTTGCCGGACTTATCTCGCAGGCGCTTACCGGATATACAATCGCAAAGAAAACTTTCTACTCAGCAAAACTCCGATTCTTTGAAGAAACGAAAGAAAAGTCACGAGTGCTTATCAATAAACAGCGAATACTTAAACAAAACCTAGAAAAACAGGGGTTTGAATTCCTTATCGCCGGCAATGTTCGTCCTCAACAAGTAACGGCAAACGGAAAAACTACATATGTTTTTAAAGAAAAAGGCTTGATGTGAGAATCGCCGTCGATCTTATAACAGCCTGTTGCGATAAAAAAATAGATACGGCCATTCTTTGCAGTTCAGATTCCGATCTGCAGCCTGCAATTACAGAATTAAAGCGACGCGGAGTAAAAATCGTATATGTAGGCTTTGAATTATCACCGAATAAAGGATTAACATTCACCTGTAACAAGACTATTTTGTTCAGAAACAGCGAAATTCTCAAATACTGCCCGCCTAAATAAAGGGGCGTGAAAGTACATTCAGTCAGCGGTACAACGGTGTTTCGCTCTGTATCCAAATTCGTCATCGATTGGTTACTTTCCGCGAAACGCGGTTCTCCCCCTGTAATATGATGGATAAACGAAACACACCGTCAGGAGCACTTGTGTTTATACTGCTTGGGGCTCTTATTTTTTCCTATGTCCGTCTCAGGGTGCAAACGGTTCGGGAATCGTCGCCTGCAACCCGTCCTGTTATCCTCATCATGATGGAAAATACGTCCTGGGACGGGATAGCCGGCAACCCGAACGCACCGTACATCAACAGTCTTCTCAGGCGCCGCGACGCGGCATATCTTACAAATTACCATTCGCCTGCCGGCATCCATCCGAGTGAACCGAACTATGTCTGGCTGGAAGCCGGTATGTCGGAGTCACTTCCGAACGGGAAAGCGGGTGTAAGCTTTACCTCCGATGCGGTCCCCAGCCCGGGCAATTCTACCTCTACCCGGATCCACCTCTCGACGATTCTTTCGGCAAACGGATACACCTGGAAAGTCTACGCGGAAGGCATATCCGGAACGGACTGCCCGCTTACGGCGGATCCGTTTACCCGCTATGCCCCCAAGCATGTGCCGCAGCTTTTCTTTCAGGACGTGACCGGTGACAATGCGTCGGGTTTCCCCGCATGTATACGTCACATACGGCCGCTCACGGAATTCCTGCCGGATATCGCACACCGCACGATAGCGGATTATTCGGTGGTCATCCCCAATACCTGCCACGACATGCACGATACGATCGGATGCGAATCCGGTGACCGTATTGCAAACGGCGACCGGTGGCTTTCCCGCTTCCTCCCGCCGCTTCTTTCCTCGGGAGTGTACCAAAACAACGGTGCGGTGTTTCTGACCTGGGACGAGGACGGCACGGACAGCGGAAATCCCATTGGTCTTATCCTGCTTTCGTTCTTATCCAAGGGAAGAGGGTACTCCAGCGCCAACTATTTCGACACAAGTTCGCTCGTTTCTACCTTCTGTCAGATGTATGCGCTATTCCCGTGCCCCGGACATGCACGGGAAGCCCCACCCATGAACATCCTGTTTCAGGGCGATGCAGTTCCACATCTCCGGACCACTATAGGGACCACGACGCACTAAAAGTGCGCACCCGTGCTTGCTATTGGCGCCAGCTGTAGTACCATTAAAGGTACGAAATTATGGAATTGCCGAATGTAGTCAATTCAGTAATCCGGGAATTTGAAGGCAAACGTCCGCTTCCCAAAGACGGCGCCCACCTTACCGTCAGCCGCACTATATCGGTTCTGGCCGTTCTCTACGAGAAGGTCAGGAACGCCGTCGAGTTCCGGGCAGAACACCTCATACGCCGCGCGGCGATCGAACGGATCCTCAAACGGCGCATCCTCCTCAACGGCGGCTCGACGACCATCGCGGAAAACCTGGTCATCGAGCTTCTCTGGGCGCGCTATATCGACAGCTCTCTCATTGATGACCTGAAGATCCGCGATATCCAAAAAATCATTGAGCGGTACCTCGCCGTCAAACATGCGGTATTTGACCGGGGATCCAAACCCAAATCCGTCACGTGGGATGACGTATTAGGCGTTGCTTCCTCGGAGATAGAAGAAACATTGGTTTCTCCGAACAAACGTGATGCGCTCAACTCCCTGTTTTACCAGGCGATCCGGCCGAAAGTCACGATTGCCGGCCGGGACGAAACATTCGTGAACGTCCAGACGTATGTTGCCGTCGAAAGGAGTTTTGCGCAGTCCGATGACGCACTTATTTCTTACCATCTCATGAAACTGGTCGATCCCGGATGGTTTACAGCAGGGCCGCCGGTCGACGCCACAGCCGTTTCGGCATTTATGCATGCGTATACCGGGGTTCACCAGGCGCTTCATGATCCGGTTGGGGAGGGGATCTACCGCTTTGCCCGGCGCCTGACGCCTGCATTTCTTCTGATCCGTGACCTATTCTATGACCAGGGCGCCGAAGTCCGTAAAACCATCGAAGATCCGGTCGTCCTCGAACAGAAGCTCGCCGGGCTTGCCGCGAAAAAATATCAGGAAATCGGTACCAAGGTCCGCCGTGCCGTCATCCGGAGCTTCATATACATATTCCTCACCAAAATGGTCTTTGCGTTCGCCCTTGAAGCGCCGTACGACCTCTACATCGCCAAAAAACTTCTTCCCATACCGCTGACGATCAATATGCTCTTCCCGCCGATACTCCTTATCCTCGTTGCCGGGTTTATCAGAGTCCCGGCCGGCGACAATACCAAACGTCTGACCGAACGGATACAGAAAATCCTCTACCGCTTCGATACGCTGAAGGATGAAACGGATCTCTACACCGGCAAAAAGACGGAACGCCGGCCCATCCTCATGGCGGTATTCACGGCGATCTACATCCTCACCTTCGGCGCGACGTTTTATCTGATCCATCTTGGTCTCACAGCGCTTCAGTTCAATATCGCAAGCCAGATTATCTTCTTCTTTTTCGTCGCGCTTGTCACGTTTTTTGCCTACCGCATCAGGCAGTCCGCGCGTGAGTATGAAATTGTCGAACACCAGGGGGTCCTCGAACCGGTCGTCGATTATTTGTTTCTCCCGATTCTCCGCGCCGGTAACTTTCTGTCCGCGGAAATCGCGCGGCTGAATGTATTTCTTTTTGTCTTTGATTTTATTCTCGAGGCGCCGCTTAAAGTCATCTTCGAAGTCATCGAGGAATGGATCCGCTTCGTCCGCCTCAAAAAGGAAGAGATTGTTTAGCCCTGCAACCGGTAAAAAGCTGCACCGGGATTATGTATGGACGGATCAGAAATCTTCCGGTAGCCGGATAGCACCTCAGGAAATCCATTCATGGTTTTCAGTCTTCCGTTCCAGGCAACGATCAGTGCAGGTTTTTCCGATTGTATGATCCCGGCAAACCTTTGGGAGGTCATGTTGCCGGATGCTATACGTACATAGGACAGGTCGGAAAGTTCCGGCGGAGGAAGCCGCCCGGACAGGGCAGAAAAAATCGCTTCATCACTCACGACACCGTCTCCCGGCTTTGTCGACCGCAGGATAAACGCGACCCCTTCCTGACGCTCCGGATCCAGAAGCGCCGACCCTGCTGAAGTTCTGACCAACTGCATCCGTACGCCGATTGCGGCGACGAGAAGAAGGATCGTGAATGGCGCAATCAATTCACGGCGGCGTTCCATAGAAAGCACGATAACATATGCCGTCGCCACGACGACCGGTACGGCCAGAATAGCGAGGTGATGGGGGAAAAACGGACGGTACAGCGAAAAAAACAGGAGTGATGACCCTGCCCAAAATATGAGCACCTGTCCCATATCCTTCAGCCGGTTTCTCACGGACCAAACCAGAACTGCACCGATAAGAAGTACCACGGAAAGCATCCGTTCGGTGCTCAAAAGGGATACCAGGCTTGCCGCCCCCGCAGCGACGCCTTCGGACTGCATCCGATACCATACCGTATTGGAAAACACATTGCCGACGCCAAAGGGGATGGCCAAAACACCGGACACTGCGGCAACCACGCCGGAACAAACACGATAAGCTCGGCCGAGCCGCTCTCGCCGGTGAGCCATATTGCCCGTACCGGCGCCTCCGGCGAGATAGATACCGAGGAGGAGCGGTGGCAGAAACGTCACATCAAATTTTGTCCAGAATGCTACCGCATAGGCAACCGCTGTAGCAGCAAACCACAGAAGCTGTCCGGTGCGGAGGAATCGGAAAAGAGCGCCGAGAGACAGGAGCGTAAACGTCGTCACTATCGCATCGGACTGGAGTACAAGCGTTTGCCCGTAATAGTGGGGGATAAGGTAGAGAAGTGCGCTGGCAAGCGGGGCAAACCATCGTTTCCCGAGCTCTTTGCCGATCCAGAACAGCGCACCTATCCCCACAAGCGACCATGCGGCAACCCCCAGGCGGAAGGTCTCAAGGTGGTTACCGGACAGAGAGACCAGGGGATAAAGCGACAGAAGAAATCCCGGCGGCTGGGAAAAAAACGTTTCGGCATACGCGGGAAAACCTTTCCGGATCAGAAGAAACGACGTCAGATATATGCCTTCGTCATTGTCCGTTACCGGGTGCCCCGCAAGTGCTACATCGCTCCACGCGAGGAACAAAAACAAGCTTCCGATGAGTCCGAACACAATTAGTCGTTTCATGTACGCTTCGTTTCCTCTACACTATTCTAGTATGTCAAGCCATCTATGAGAAATCCGGTATTCGACGTTCTCCGGTTCCTGCTGATCATCCCGATCGTCAGCCTTCATATGCGGATCATCATGGGCGCTTCATCCGGCAATCCCCTTGAGCCGGTCGCCTGGTACACCGTACCCGTATTTATCATCCTCTCCTTCTATTTCCGCCGGAAAAAACCGCTCGCCGTACGTCTACAGCGCCTTATCATACCGTTTCTCTTCTGGTCAGCCGTTGGCTTCCTCATCTCTCCCCGGCTCGTCTCGGTGAGAAACGGCATACTCCAGCTGACCACCGGGCAGATCGTCGACACACCGCTCTATTATCTCCTCATCCTTGCTTCCTTTACCCTCATCGCAAAATTCATGGATATGCTGCCCCGGCTCCTCACGGTTTTGCTGTACGCCGGCATCGTGCTTGGTGCCTTTACCCTCGAGTACAGCGGCCTCAATGCCCGTGTGTTCTCTCCCAAGCTGCCCGCTGTTGCCAGGACTTACGGACGCTTTGCCGAGCTTATCGTGTTTGTTCCGGCCGGGCTTGCCTTTTCCTGGCTTGCCGGGCGGAGCTTATCCCGGCTCTGGCTCATGCTCGTCCCGCTCGCGTTTCTCATACTCTCCGCTCTTGCAGCTATCATCCTGCCGGGCACTTCCGGGTTCCATTTCGGCGGCCTGCCGGTTGCTTTCGGTGCGTCAGCAATTTTTTCGGTTTTCCTCTTCCTCTCGGATATGAAGCTTCCCAACCGCGTCTCGGCAGCATTTCTTTTCCTCGGCAAGTATACATTCGGCGTATACCTTACCCACTATCTTATTATCCTCTCGGTCGTGACCCTCATTCCACAGGCGATACCATTCATATCCGGGCACTACGCCGTGTCTCTTCTCCTGTTTCTGTTCCTCTCCTATACGTTTGCAGCCGCCCTGGACCGCGGCACCATGGGGCATGCAGCGAAGCTTGTCAGCTAAACATCACGTACGGCCGGTGTGATCCCCGATGCGGTCGCTACGCACAATTCTGCGCCCCATCAACCCGCCGGGTTACTTACGTTCAAA